>JANXMZ010000019.1 GCA_025354385.1 Bacteroidota bacterium | reverse complement strand
AAGCCTTTTGAAGACAACAACGGACCACCTCCAATACAGATACAGGGGGTTCTTTTCTGAAAACAGAATTATTTTGGTGAAAGTTTACTGAAAATCTGAATCTTATGTTCTTGACCAAAATCGTTTAGGACAGGATTGATTATTCAATAATATTTATTGAATAAATTGATAAAGGAGATACTATTTAAGTTGTCTGCAAAGAAACGCAAATCTTTGTTTTATAGGGAGGGTATAATGTTCAAATGAACTTACTAAAATAATTAAAAATTACAATACCTTTGACCCCATGTCAGTGACTCCAATCAAACCCGTTAAGCGTGTAACAGTGCATACGCTTGAAGAAATGAAGCAACGTGGCGAAAAAATAAGTATGCTTACCGCTTATGATTATTCACTAGCCAAAATTGTGGATGATTCCAATATCGATGTGATATTGGTGGGCGATAGCGCCAGCAATGTCATGGCTGGACATGAAACGACTTTGCCTATTACCTTGGATCAAATGATTTACCACGCTTCATCTGTTATCAGAGCAGTGAAACGCGCATTGGTAGTGGTTGATTTACCCTTTGGTTCCTACCAAGGCAACAGTAAAGAAGCACTGAATAGTAGTATACGTATCATGAAAGAAAGTGGCGCCCATGCTATTAAACTGGAAGGTGGCGAAGAGGTAACAGAATCTGTAAAACGCATTATCAGCGCCGGTGTTCCGGTGATGGGTCACCTAGGTCTTACCCCTCAAAGTATTTATAAATTTGGTACTTATGCTGTTAGAGCTGTTGAGAAAGACGAAGCAGATAAACTACTAAAAGACGCTAAAATTTTAGAAGAAGCTGGTTGTTTTGCATTGGTATTAGAAAAAATCCCAGCCGAACTAGCCGCCCAAGTAGCACAAATATTAACCATACCTGTTATTGGCATTGGGGCTGGTAGCGGTGTAGATGGGCAGGTGTTAGTATTGCATGACATGTTGGGAATTAACAAGGATTTCAGTCCTAGGTTTATGCGTAGGTATTTGAACCTTTACGAGGATATAAAAGCGGGGGTTGAGCAGTATATAAGCGATGTGAAGGCTAAGGATTTTCCAAACGAAGGGGAGCAATACTAAATAACATTGTTCTTTTTTTACCACAAAAGTCACAAAAGTTTTTTCAATAAGATTTCTAAATAGTTTAAAGGTAATCCCAACTTTTTGAGCTTCAATGTGCTTTAAAAAGTACACACCGCGAAGCAGCATTGATACCACTAAAAAAAATGCACAAAATCAATATAAGTTTTTTTTGCTTTGCAAAAAAAGGTGAGCAAAATAAATTCTTTGTGACTTATGGGTCTCATCTTTTGTGACTTTTGCGGTAAATATAGCCACGAGAAAGATTCCTTCATTTAAGCCAGAATAGGTTCCCCTATTAACCATTAACCTAATAACCGATAAACCTCTACCCTATACGTTTATTCATAAAATTAATATGAAAATGTTTTGTTTAATGATTAAAATTGTAATATGAAAAAACTTAATAAAATCGGAATTAACCAAGAACTTAGCGATAAATTGGCCGATAAACTCAATATACTTTTGGCCAATTATCAATTATTTTACATCAATGCTCGTGGTTTTCATTGGAACATCAAAGGCGAGAAATTCTTTGAATTGCATTTGAAATTTGAAGAACTTTACAACGATGCCTTATTGAAAGTTGATGAAATAGCCGAGCGTATTTTAACTTTAGACAAAGTACCTTACCATTCATTTAGCGACTACTTAAAAGCCTCGACCATACAACCCGTAAAAAATTTAAGTGATGGCAAAAAAGCAGTTAAAGTGGTAGTAGATGGTTTCTGCCAGTTATTGGTACTTGAACGTGAGATTTTGAAACTCTCTGCCAAAGCCGATGATGAAGGCACCAATGCTATGATGAGTGATTATATTCGCGAAAAAGAAAAATTGGTATGGATGTACAGCGCCTTCTTGGAGAAATAAGTTTCAAATTGAAAACTTTCCTACTTTTACTCTTGATTAGCTGTTTAAACTGTGCCACTGGGCAAGTTAAGTATAATGTCGTTGACTCTATCTATCAAGCCAACTTAGATCAATTGAACAAAATTGAACAACCCATTTTTAAAAAAATACTTACTAAACGCAAACACGCACATTTGCAAAAACGGGTTGATACGAACAAATGTGACTATACTTTCATTTATGAATCTTATGATTTAACAAAGAAAGCGTTTATGCTGAGTGAGTACTATTTCAATCAGAATGACAGTCTCCCTGTAGCAGTATTTCACAACAAAATAAAAATGGATTTGGCAACTTATTATTATGACGATTATGAAGACTACTTTTCATTGACGCGATATTACGAAACATTAAAGCCGATGTATTATAAATATAACAGGTTATTGCCTTATCAAACACTCTCCTACGACAGTTTGATTATCGTGCAAGCAGGTTGTGTTGTTTGGGAAGAATATGAAAAGGAAAGTGCTGAAAAAATGATTAAAGTAAAAGAAGCTAAACTGAATGGCACCTATCAAATTTTAACAATGATAGACCATCGCAATAAAAAGGTAATTGTCTCCTTTCAAATACCTGCAAACAAGTATAATTTTAAAGTAAGGCGATACAACCCTGTTTGGGATTTCTAAAATCTATTTAGAATACTTGAGTTTTAAATAATAATAAAACTCACCTGAGAGCGAATTCTTGGTATGGCTTTGGGCAAATAATCATCGAAGAACCGTTACAGTCCCTTTAGTTATATAATCCCCATCATTCGTTTTAGCCTTTACAACATACATATAAACACCCTGCTCTTGTGATGAGGGTTTCCATTCATCATCAATGGATGATGATTCATAAACCTTTTGGCCCCATCTGGTATAAATGCTCATTGTGAATGATTGAATTCCAAAAGTATTAATCTTAAAACTTTCATTTATACCATCGCCATTGATGGTTATTGCCGTTGGAATCCAAAGCACACTTTCATAAGGAACACAAATGATGTTACTTTCACTTTGTGCATTATTGCCCCCCTTTTCAAGTGCGATTATTTTATAACATTTTTCTGTTTTCCCATTAATCAGAAATGTATGATCTTGAAAAGAACTATCTGTAGTTTGAATGATCGTATTTTCAATAACATCCACGTGCAATGTTTGATAAGTTTGCACCCCATTTTGCCAATCATGGTAAGGGCTCCACCTTAGTACACAAATATTGTTTTTATCCTTTTGGGCAGTTAATAAAATAGTTTTACCACCATTGCTCAACTGCGTACTATTATCACAAATATCAATCGCTTTTATCTTATACAAATAACTATTATTATTTGTATTTACATTCTTATCCGTATAAAAAGTATCCGTTAGGGAGGAGGCTATTTTTAACTGATTTCTGTAGAGTTCATAAAATTGAGCATTGGGCACTTTAAACCAATTTATAAAAGTTTCATTTGAATTATTTACAGTAGCTTTAATAATAGTTGGAGAACTTAATTTATCAATACCTTGAATTACTTCTATATCATCCGTATCATGAGTAATGCACCCTGAAGCACCATATTGTGTTTGGTACACTTTGTATTTACCCACTTTTGTAAACGTAAAAGTAGCACCTATTTGATTTTTATTAAATTGATTATGTCCACCGCTGCTGTACCAATGAGTACTGTCCACAACATCCGTATATTTTGCGCTTAAAGTTACATCTAAAGGTAAGCATCCTTTTAATGGACTAGCAACTATGCCGGGTTTTGGAGCTGGTAATATATTCACTTGGTTAATCCTTGTAAAGGTATCTTCGCAATAACCATCACTCACAATATAGTTTACTGTATACAATCCATCTTTATAATAGATATGATTTTGGTTTCTTTGTTCTTGTGTATTTTTTGTTTGCCATTGGAAAGAACTTCCATCTCCAAATTGCCAATGGTGTTGCACAGATGAATCTTGTTTTAATTGAAACACTTTGCTTGAATCTAAAAATTGAAAATTAAGGTATTGGCAACCTTTTATTGTCTTGTTAGTAAAATAAGCAATAGGTGCAGTGTTTACAATCACTGTATCGCTGTACCACACCCAACCACCTTTATTACCAAATGCTTTTAGTTTTACCCAATATTTGCCTGGCTTTTTATAATTATAAACAAATGTTCTTTGGTGCAAATCTATATCTAAACTATCGCCATTGCCCAAATAATATCGAAATTTTTTAAACCAAAATGTATCCGAATTATTTGTAAGTATAATTCCATTTTCTTTACAGTTGCTTTTTGCTGAAAAGTCTACACGTCTATAACTGCCATAGGTTTTTGGTAAATTATACATCATGATTCTAGCACTCCTGATTTTATCAGAATAATATAACCTCAGTTCTTTATTTATTTTCAAAATTGAGTCAATGTCATTTGGGTCTTCTAAAACTAGGACGTTAGAATCTTTTTGATTACCATTAACTTTAACAAGCGGCATAAATATTTTACCATTGGGGGCCAATTTGATATCAATGGGATAGGAACCATTTGTATTGGCGGAGATTGAAATAGTATATTTTTTAAGCAGTTGATATTGACTATTGAAAACATATTTAAATACACTCGCTTGATATAGTCCAACTCCATAAACTATAGTATCCGAAGGCGAAATGCATAATTGATTTAGGGGTTGATCTCCTAAGTAGTCAATTAATTGCTCATTTGAGAACAATCCCGTGGTTTTATCAAAATCTAGAGTAATCAATGCGTAGTTAGTTTCTTTCTTGCTCAATTGTACAAAATTATCTCTGGTCCCCTCGTTTAAGTAAATTGCTTTTGTACCTTGTTTATTGATAGTAAAATCTTCGGAAATTTGAAGTGCAGTTGAATTCTTCAGAATGTTTCGCTCGCAGTTCAAACCACTATAATATGGCATTGAAAATGTCATGTCAGAAGGATTATACCGAGAGGTAAATATTGTATCGGCAATATTAAAAAATAAATAATAATTACCTGTTTTCTCATCTATAAATTGGTTGAATAAATTATAACTACCAACAGACGAATAAACAAATTTCCATTTGAAATGATTAAAGTATGGGTTCTTAAAATCGACTTCCTTATTGAAAAATACAAATTTTTGCTGATTGGTGTTGTAGAGACCATATTTTACAATCATCTCTCCACCATCATTATTCATCTTTATATATTGATTATCCCAACCCAAACTATCCTCTCTATAAACAATCAGTAATTGGGAATCTGAAGCGGTGGAAAAAATTTGGGCAAAACCAGTAGCACTTCCAGTTGAACTAAGCCATAACTTATTATTAATCGTTTGGTTTTTGCTATTTAAAAACCCTAATCCGACATCAGAATACAAATTCAATTGCCCGTAATTATCCGAATAGGTGAATGAGCGAATAAGATTTTCTACCGCCCCTTGAAAATTATGAATTACTTTGATACGAGGAGGTTCAATATTAAAATCAAAATCATAAGCAAAATCGGTTGTATCTAATGTGTATTCGAGTCTTGCAACATTGGGCACTACCCAATGGTTTTGATTTTGAGCATTTATGGACACAACATTTAATAATAAATAAACAAACAACACCCTCCAAGTGGAAGGTGTTTGTTTGAAATTGTTATAATTCAAAATCATGTTAAAATCACAATTTAGAAACCTTTGTATTATAAATCATGGCCCCTTGGTGCATGATGGTTATGGTATAAATACCAACAGCCAATACATTCATATCGATAGGGTTATTTATATCCACATTTTTCAACTCTAATACTTTTATTCCCATGGCATTGGTAATTGTTACATCAATTTGATTACTTAATTCATTTGGCAAGATTAGCGAAATACTGCCATTAGTAGGATTTGGATAAATCCCTTAGCTTAACAAAGATAAATTGTTTTTTCAGGATTCAAAACTTCTTTTTGAATCTGATTATTTGGTCTTTGTGTTGCAAATTCCATATCTGATTGCCTCTATCATTGTCAATATATGAATTCACAAATGAGCATCCCCATATTTTCAAACCATTCATATCGTACGTACTAATAAAATCTTTTGTTCCACTTCCGTTATACTCATTTAATGGCCCAGTACATAAAAAATTGGCATATTTAAAGTAAATATCATTGGTACTACTAGCTGTCCATGTTTCTATTTGTAGTCCCCGTCTGCATTTTTGAAATTTATTTAGAATACCTCAACTTCAAATAATTATAAAACTCTTCCTGAGAGCGAATTCTTGGTATGGCTTTGGGCAAATAATCATTCGTTAAAAATTGATTGATGATACGGGCCTTAGCATTATCTTTCATCTGAATTTGCAGCAACATATTTAATTCTTCTTTTACATTGGTATCCAGAATTGGAAAACAAATTTCTATCCTATTCTCCAAATTGCGGGTCATCATATCTGCCGAACCCAAATACATTTTTTCTTTGCCCGCATTACCAAATACATAAATGCGTGCATGTTCTAAAAACTTATCGATAATACTAATTACAGTAATATTTTCACTTTGTTTGGCAACGCCTGGCACCAAGCAGCAAATACCTCTAATTATCAATTGTATTTTTACACCAGCATTGCTAGCATCGTATAATTTATTAATTACTTCGGCATCTACCAAGCTATTCATCTTCATAGTGATATAGGCCTCCTTGCCCGCCTTCTTATTTTTTATTTCTATATCTATCTGTTTCAGGATCGATTCTTTTAAATTAATTGGGGCCACCAATAATTGATTAAACTTGATGGATTTAATTTTAAAATCCTCAATCAGATTAAACACTTTGGAAACGTCTTGAGTAATTTTTTTATTACATGTAAAAATGGAATGGTCGCAGTATATTCGAGCTGTTTCTCCATTGTAATTACCGGTTCCCAAATGTGCATATAAATTTAAACCATTTTGTTCCTTTCTATAAATCAAACACATTTTGGTGTGAATTTTATACTTTGGCAAACCAAACATCACAGTGGCACCTGCCTCTTTTAATTTAGTACTCCAAAATATATTGTGTTCTTCATCAAAACGGGCTTTTAATTCCATTACAACAAACACCTTTTTTCCATTCTTTACAGCATTAATTAATGCATTAACAATATTGGAATTTTCGGCCACACGGTACAAAGTAATTTTAATGGACAATACCGTTGGATCAATAGCAGCCTCGCGCAGCAAGCGCACCACATATCCAAAAGGTTGATAGGGATTGCTCAATAAATAATCTCTTTTCTTAATCACATCGAACAAACATTTGGCATTGTCTAGTTCGGGAATATATAAGGGCTCTATATTTTGGTATTTTAACTCTGGCCTTTTAATATCTGGAAAAGCAATAAAGTCTTTAAAATTGTGATAGCGTTGCCCGGGAATAAGCTCTTCTCTTTTAACCCTTAGTTTTTGATTGATGAACTTCAACAAGTCGGGCGCAATTTCCGAATCGTAAATAAACCTTACTGGAACTCCTTTTTTGCGCTGTTTTAAAATTTCACTCAATTTATCAACCAAATTCTGAGATAAATCATTTTCTAAATCTATCTCTGCGTCTCTTGTTAATTTAATAGTATAGGCCTCGAATTTATCAAAATCAAAACTCGAAAAAATGACATCCAGATTAATTCTAATAACATCATCAATAAACATAATGAAGGTATTACCATCTTGTTTCTTTAATTGAAAAAAACGTTTCTTTACTTTTGTAGGTAAAGGAATTAAAGCGTATTTTTTTTCACCTGTAATTGAATTACTCAATTTACAAGCGAGGTAAACTGTATTATCTCTTAAAAAAGGGAAAGGTCTGTCTTGAGCTAAAATCAATGGGAAAATAGCGTTGAGTATTTCTTCTTTAAAATACTTTCTCACTTCGGCCACTTGTTGAATATTGATTTGTTTTTCGTTAATAAAAAAAATATTCTTGGCTTTAAACTCCTCTAGTAAATTTTGATAAATTAAATTAAATTTGGCTTGCTGAATAATTACTTTGTCGTGAATTTCTTTCAATAAGGTTTTAATCTCTTTCTGATTAATTTGCTCCAAACTACCTTTCTTAATTTGCAGCATTCTTTTATTGGTAGCCACACGGACTCTGAAAAACTCATCGAGGTTGGAAGAAAAAATACCCAAAAATTTCAATCTTTCAAGCAATGGCACATTCACATCATTGGCTTCTTGCAAAACCCTATCATTAAAGGCCAACCAGCTAATTTCTCTATTAATATAACTTATCTTTTTTTTCGGCATGTTGTTTAGTTCTTTACATTTTTATTGTTTAAAATCAGGTAAATAGGATAATGATCACTGTAACCGTTCAACCATTTATTACCTCCAAACGTTCGCAATGGAAATCCGGCATATTTCCCTGTTTGTGTTAACCATTCTGCATCAAAAATATTGGCAGAATTAACGGTGTATTCCAATCCAGTGCCATCGTTTAAACACTTGCTTATAATTAATTGATCGAGGGTATTCAATTCATTCTTGAATTTATAAGAACCTCTTCCCTCCGATTTGAAATTCCACATCAAATTTTGGAGGTCTGCTTTATTGTCCTTTTTTATATTCTCTGCCTTTAATATTTCATGGATACTTTTATCCCATGGCTCGTCGTTAAAATCGCCCATAATGATCAAATTTTGTTTGGTTAAATTGATGTGCGAATTAATAAAATTTTTGCAAGTTCTTGCCGCATCCATGCGATTAATTTCACTTTCATCTTTACCCTCTCTCCGTGAAGGGAAATGGCAGACATAAAAAAAGAGAGTGTCTCGCGTTGATTTTAAGAGTGCTTTAACAAATAACTGGTCGCGGGTGCGGTCGGTTAAATTTTTACTCAATACCACTGTCACTTTTTCGGAAGCAATAATCTGCAACTTTTCTTTATTAAACAGCAAAGCTACATCAACACCCCTTTCATCTGGCGAATCGTAGTGTACCGTTCCATAAATATTTTTCAATTTATCTGTTTGAATCAAGTCCTGCAATGCCTTTTCGCTTTCTAGTTCACAAACACCCAGTACATCTGGCACATTCCCTTCAATCATTTTAGAAATCACTACGGCCAGGTTATTCAATTTTTGATGGTATCTCTCTACCGTCCATTGGTATTGTCCATTGGGTGTAAAATCCTGATCATCATGGTCGGCATCGTCCACATCGTCGTACAAATTATCAATGTTGTAAAAAGCAACAGAAAGCACCTTATTTTCAGCCCCCCCCTGCTGCTTATTTTTACAGGTGGCTCCAATCAGTATCATGATGCTGAGCAATAAGTAGCAATTGGTTTTTGTCATTCTTAAATGCAAAGAAAGTCTTTATAATGTTAATTAAAGATTATCAAAATATTTTTATCTTATAAATTTTCTGCAACATTATTTGCTTAAGCCGGAATAAATTTTAACTTTGCACTCCTTTTAAGGAAAAGCCCAGGTGGCGGAATTGGTAGACGCGCTGGTCTCAAACACCTGTGGGAAACCGTACCGGTTCGACTCCGGTCCTGGGCACCCTGAAGTAGAAAAACCCTAAACGAAAGTTCGGGGTTTTTTATTTTACGATTTGTCAGGGTTTTACACTTCAGGGCGCGCCCTATTATAAACCCTAAACGAAAGTTCGGGGTTTTTTATTTTATGATTTGTCAGGGTTTTACACTTCAGGGCGCGCTCTGGTAAAAACATGAACGAATGTTCGGGATTTTTTGTTTTAGATTTGTAAGGGTTTTACACTTCAGGGCGCGCCCTGTTAAAAACCCTAAACGAAAGTTCGGGGTTTTTTATTTTACGATTTGTCAGGGTTTTACACTTCAGGG
>JANXMZ010000013.1 GCA_025354385.1 Bacteroidota bacterium | reverse complement strand
TTATAACGGGCAGGCTTGGCGTTCCGTTTCAATGGCGCCAAGCCATTGATAGACGAAGCCCGAAGGGTTCGGATATACGGAACGCCAAGCCTGCCCGATAGAACGGAACGAAGGAGAGGGAAAAGAAGTCCCGAAGGGCTTGCTTTTCGGAGTAGGGTTGCGTTCTATCTAATGGCTACACGCAACTCAATCGCGCATATCCTACCAATAATGGGTGTATATGCGCAGGTTTTAGTAAATTAGATCTGCTTATTATTTTTTATTAACCAGCCGAGTACCCACTCGGCTTTTTTTATGCCCAACTATGTATATTTAACACAAAAATCACTGAGAGCTGAAAATGGTTTTTTTTCGTCCACAAAAACCACATGTATTTAAGTAATTAATAATCAATAAAATACATATATACTACTATGTGGATGGCGTAGGATATTGTAGGACGGTGTAGGACGATGTGGAGATGTGGAGATAGAAAATGGGTTCTATTTTTAGAAAAAAATATATTTTTTGCTCTTTTGTGCAACCGTTTATAAATTTAATTTTGCACAAAAGAGCAATTTTCTTACTTTCGTTTATAATTACACACCACTCTACTATGTTATTTTCTATAAAAATACCTGTAAGCGATAAGCAATACAAATTACTTACAGCTATTATAGGTCCAGCTCCATTTAATGTAAACCAGCGTAATTATTTTGGCCGTATAATATTGGCTAATTTTAGAAATAATAATATAAAGCAGTGGCGCCATAAGTACAATGGCCTTTATTATGAGGTAAATGTACCCCATCTTTGGGTGCAGCGATACGGTGTTTGTTTTGTAAGCGATAAATCTGTTGAAGATTTTCTGGAGCATGTAGAAAAAGAATTTCGCCACCGCATGTTTAGCTACATAGATGGTGTATTAGATTTTAAAGAGCGATATAATTTAGCATCTGTAAATAAAAATAAAAAAGTAGTGGCTAAAATGAAAGAAGCCGCACTGGAGTATTTGTATAAAAATGGACTGAACGAAGAGTATATGACGTTTGATAATATAAAAAAAAGCTACCAACGTTACCTGATTCGTTCTATACATCGCACAAATACACATATAAATTAAATTTTTATTATAAATGTCTCTTTTTAAACACACTTATAAATACTAGTAATGGATAATATACAACTTAATAATACCAGCCAATTAGAAATAGTAAAAATACGCAGAGTCTTTTGGATTTGGTATTCAGATTTTATAGCCCTCAAATCACTTTCGCGCCATGGCGCCTGGCGAGCAGGTGAGCTAAGCCTACAAATTGGAATTACCCCATTGCCATTTAATGTAGATGTAACCGATTGGAAAATTGCCGAAGACACCAAAATAGATTCGCATGGCGCACTAGTCGGTAAAAAAATAGAAGGCCTGTTTGTAAAATGGAACGAGTTCTGCGAATCTTATTTTAACGAAATGGTTCGCAGGCCTATGGTAGTATTTTACGAAGATTTTGATGGCCGCACTTGGATATTAGGAGGTGTAAATCCAAAAACACGGTTTTCCTTCAGCAAAGAAATAGACCCACGCAATGGCTACCGCTTAGAGTTTAGTAACATAAGCGATGAAAGCAGTATAGTGGTAGATGATGCTACCTATTTTCCAGCACCGCCTGCAGCAAATAGCGGTTTACCTGCACCATCATCATTTTTTAGTAGTATAAAAGACAGATGGGGATTAGTAATGCCCGATGTGGAATTAAGTAGCTCTTCGCCCGATTTTGATTTTAATACTTTCGATTTTAGTACCCTGGCCTTAAGCCGAGAAACTAGTTGGGGAGGGTTTAATGTTGATCTCACACAATCTGTACACGATTTAATAGCAGCCGATATTTGGAAAAAAATAATAGCATGGATACCAAATGTTGGCGGTACAGCTGGCTGTCATCGTTGGAATTTTAAATACCCTTACGATGATAACCGTGCGCAACGCTTATTATTTACTGGTCTTACCCATGGAGTATCAGGTTTAAGTAATTTCGATGGTTTTCACCATGCATTTACATTCACTAATGTTGTGTCATTTACCAATAGTTATAATATGAGTATAGGTGTAACCCTTACGAGTAATCTTGGTAGCTCACTTGGTAATAATAAGTTAATTTTTCAAGATATTGAATATACAGGCACAGGAACATACTTTGAAATTAATATTGTAAGTGGTAATATTACTTATTACATGCAAGGTGCTACAGCGGTTTATTCACCTGGCGCACCGGAGCCAGATTATACCGGATTCCGATATGTTGTAAAGCGCGATGGAACAGAACTTAAACTATTTATAAATGGATTACTTGTACAAACGACAACACCTGCTTTTTATACATCCGGTATTGCTGGCTTTACTGCCAATAGTACAGTTTCTTTTGGTGGCAGCGGCCCAATAGCCAGAGCTGCCGAATGCAGTATAGGTAATATTTATTTTGCCTCCGATATAACAGATACCCAAACATCTATAATTGATAGTATAATAGATACATTAGAAACAGCCGTAAGATAATGAGATATATAAAAATTACCCCCGAGTTTGCAGCCCAATACACTGGCTATATTCAAAGCCCACATATATTTATGCCTTTGCAAACAAATAAAGGCGAGTGGGTTTGCGATTCGCTTTGCTTAGAGCATTTTCCTCATCTATTTAAAGGCAACAATAATATAGAAGAGTTAGATTTAGTGACTAAAGATTTTCAACCCGACTATTCAAAACTTGATATAGTAGTAGCCGAAAAGTATTCGCTTAAAATGCGAATTGAAGATTATTACGAACGTACCATTACACTTATATATATAGCCAATGGCGAAGAGGTGAAAAAAATAATAGCCATGGAAGACACTAAGCCTACCAAAGATGGCTACTCCGTAAATTTAGATGATATTGTAACTAAAGAGGAGGCCGCTAAAGATATTGTGATGGAAGAGTTTATAAAAAACCGCAAAAGCGATGCTCAAGTACCTAATGGGTTTTTAAAATAATCGTCCCTTTTTTATAGCCTTTTTGCCTACAATTTTGAAATTGAAGAAAAAGGCAGATGAAGGAAATCCTTATTTACGATAGCATAGGTTACGATTGGTGGACAGGTGGTGGTATTACCGCTAAATCCATAATGCGTGAACTTAAAGCAATTGAATCTGCTGGCGAAAAAGATGTACTAGTTCGTATTAACTCACCAGGGGGCGATGTATTTGAAGGTATAGCCATTTATAATTTATTAGCCCAATCTGATCTTAATATAAATACTCAAATAGATGGTATAGCCTATAGCATGGGTGGTATTATTGCTTTAGCAGGTAAAAAAATTACCATGCTTAAAAATACTACCTTATTAATACACAATGTAAGTGGCGGTGTATGGGGCAATGCCAACGATTTGCGCGGAGCATTAGAAATGATGGATAAGCTAGATGGCAGCCTCGCCTTAACTATAGCCGAAAAAACAGGCTTAACAGAGGCCGAAGTAAGAGCTAAATGGATGGATTATAGAGACCATACCTTATCATCTCAAGATGCCTTGGAGGCAAAACTGATAGATGAGGTAATAGATACTAAAAAAGCGGCCAAAGCAGATTTTAAAAATGCGGCAGAAGCCATGGCCTATTTTATTACAGGCAAGCAAAAAGAATTTATAACCAACGAAATTAAAGCACAAATGCCAGCCATGGGTGCTAATAAATATACACCAACACTTTAAAAAAACAAAAACCATGTCATTTATAGGAAAAGAAGTAAAATCATTAAAAGCCATTAAAGGCTTAGATGCATCTGCAATTACTGCCGATCATTTATTCGCAATTCAATCAGAATTAAAAGATGAATTCGAAATCGAAGGCATCGAGGTATTGGCATTAGGCACCTTGCAAGCAGCTAACGATAAATTAGCTACTGCAGAAGCCTCGCTTAGTACAGCAAACAATACCATTGCTACTAAAACTACCGAGCTAGAGGCTGCGATTACAAAAGTATCCGAGCTTACTGCTAAGTTAGCTCAAATTCCTGCAGCCATTGCAAATGAGCCCATTGTTAATATCGATAACATTCCCGAAGGCGATAAAGATACATTTATCGAAGACTTGAGCGCAAGAATTAAATCCGAAGCCGGATTATAAACATATTTTTAAAAAAACTATAAAAAACCACCAAAAATCATGGCAATAGATGTAACAGATTTGAAGACCGCTTTTGGCAAAGCCATAGGCACTCCTGCATCGAGAAAAGATATCGATGTACAATTTATGGTAATGAGCGAAACCGAACTTGCTTTCGGAGGCCTTACCCCAACAGATAAAACGCAAGTGCGTAGAGCAAAAGCCGAAATGGACAGAGTTTTACAAGCATTTCAAGCCACTGCAACTCCAGTTGCTTCGCTTAGCTTAAAGCCGCGCAGTATGGATTTGCAAGACCTTAAATATGAGGTTGAATTGGATCCAGATGTTTTGGAAGATAGCTACCTTACTTTCTTAGCCAATCCGGATAACAACGATCGTTCATCATGGACCATCACACAGTTTGTTATTAATGAATTGATGATTAATAAAGGACGAGAAGAGTTTGAATTAAAAGAAGTTTACGCAGGTGTTAAAGCTGCAATTGTACCAGGTACAGCCTCTGCCTCTGGCGCTGGTTATAATGGCTTGGGTAAATACATTGCCGATAATATTGCTAACTTTAATGTAGTAGCTGGCCCTGCAACATGGGATACCGATCCGGTATCATTTGTTACACAAGTTGAAGATTGGATTGAAGACTGCTGCGCATCTTCTGAAATTAACCGCCAGGTTATTGAAAATATGGTAGATAAACTTTGCATGAGCAAAACCCTTGCAAAACGCTACCGCAGAGGTGTTAAATTAAAATACAACATTGAGTACAAGCAAGTAGGCGACCCAATGAAGTTAGAAGACAACGATAAAATTCAAATTGTTGGCTTACCTTCTATGAACGGTAAAAACAGAGTGTTTATGACTTTTAGCGCCAACAGAGCCGCTTATATTAAGCGCCCTAAATCTGAATCAGAAATTGGTATCTCTATGGCTAATCCATACAAACCAATGTTGTATGCCAAGTTTTGGAAAGCACTTGGTTTCTGGCATCCAGAGTATGTATATGTAAATCAATTAGCTTAACCTAATAATTAAAAATACATGGCAAAAAAAATGACGGGTGAAAACCCAACCGATATTTTGACATTGAGCTTGGAGGAACTTCAAGCTCATGCTCAAACCCAATCTGAAAAGATTGAAGAACTTACTGCAGCTGGTGCAGAAAGTGCAAGTAAAATTGCTGAGCTTATAGAAGAAGTAGCCGAGCTTACAAAAATTAACGAAGAGTTAGTAGCTGCAAGCGAGGTAAGCGAAGGTTTAAAAGCAGATGTATACTTGCACGAAGGTGTAGGGTATAAAGCCATTTGCCCTTCGTTTAATTATAAAGGCACTATTCTTTCTGCAAAAGAAATTAAAGGCAATGCTAGTTTAATTGCTGAACTGGTAGGCGCTAAAATGTTAACCCTAATTGAAGAAGCATAATAACTATGAAAAATTTGATAATAATCTGTTTGTTAGCCATCTGGATGTTGGCCGCAAACACAACGCAAGCACAAGCACTTACAGATGGTAAGGAATACAGCCTTTTAACCGGATATAACGATTCTGTAGTTGCCACTGGTACCAAATACTTAACTGCTAACCTCGATGGCGATATTGTAGGCGGTAGTATTATAGTGGTGGCTACTAAAAGCTTTGGTAATGCCCGTTGTAAATTTACCTTACAAGTAAGTAACGATAATGCTAACTGGTTTGATGTTACCAATGGGGTATCGCATACCCTTGGCGATAATACAGTAATAGATAGTATTACCAATACAGCAGGCGCCCAATACAAAGTATTTAATATAAGCAGTTATTGCAGCAATTTTAAATACATACGGGTAAAATGCCAAGGTTTTGGTACATCCAATAGAGTGTTATTAGCCGGCTCTTACATACACAGGCAGAAAAGAATAGGCGACACGCTGCGCTATAATAGAGCAGCTGAGTTTGCTTATCTATACGACCCTTCAGAATACTGGTTAGGAGGCCTTGCAACCCATGGCTGTTAATCCATACGCTGCGGTAAAAGCACCAAGCCACCAAGCGCCAAACGTTAATGGCTTAAAACCATCTGTTTTAATTAACAGCAGAGAGAATGTACTTACCTATCCTGTTCCAAAAACAATTGCTTCGGCTAGCGATTTGGGTATTATGACAGGCGATTATACCATTACCACAGGTAAACCATTTACACCGGTTGCCTTGGATCATGAGGTATCTAACGTTATGCACGAAGGACCAGGTGGCGCATTTGGCCCATTTAAAACAAGCTGTAAAATGTTTGTTCGTGGTAGTAAAGCCGATGTAGATGGTTTTGCAAACCAAGTTCAATACGATGAAATCGTTGCTGTAATTCCTCAAGCAGATGGCTCACGCAAACCTATAGGTAATGCAGATTTTCCAGCGCGTGTAGTTGCTAAGTACGATAGTAAATCTGTTTCTGCTAGCGATCCTCGCGGTTGGGAGTTCGAAATTGTTTCCTTCAGCAAATATGCCGAGGTTTTAGATTCTGCATCAGTTGTACCGTTAACCTAATTAAGTCATGGCTAAACAAACTTCTGTACCCGCAAAATCTAAATCTACACCAGTAGAAAATACCATCGATATTATAGATGGCGCTTACCAATTGGTGAACATAAAACCAATAAATGTTAATACAGGCATTGGTAATTTTAATTTAGATAATTTAACTACAGAGCAAGCCGAGGCTTTAATTGAAATTGGCTGCAGCTGGATTAGAAAAAAATAACTTTTTTATTTTATATTAAAAACGCCCTGCCATTATGTAGGGCGTTTTTTTTGGTCCCTCTTTTATAAAAAAAGCAATTGCACTTTTGTTAAAGTGAACCAAGGTGGCGAAATAAAACAATGGATAGATAGCGGTTGCAATTGGCAACAGGGCGCTGCCATTTACGAAAAATATGGCACTAATCGCACACTTAAAAAATTCTTTGCTGGCAAACAAACACGTTTTTACCAGGATAAACTTTACTCCGAGCTTTTAAACATAAAAGTATCAGCAGAGCATGATTTAGTAATTACCCCTCCAGATGTAAAAAGCAAGGCTGTAGCTTTCGAAGAATTGCCAGATAAATTGCAACGCCTAGATAAAGAAAAAAGTATTCTTTTTATGCAGATTTTAAAAGCTCGCAAACAATTAAAACTGCTAGCCAAACTAACTTACCCCGAGCGCCAACGAATTACCATGGCCGATATGCTAAACGATATGGCCGCACTCGATAGGTTTAAAAGGCTAAAGCCATTTAATATTACATACGTTACTTATAGTAAGCGCACAGGCAAAGGTGGCGAGGTAGTAAGGTTTACCAATTGTTTTTTAAAAGTAATAAATCGCACCGGTAGCCGTGTGCTCAAAGGTCCTAAACATTACCAAGGCTCGCAACCCGATCATTGGAAAAATAGCACCCGTAACTTTACTGCACATGGATCTGGCGACATTAAAAAATTTCATATTTGGCTAGTTTTGGAATACAACGGAATGGAGGTCGTTACCAGTGAGCTTGGATAACTCTAAAATACTTCAGGCGGCGCAGCAAATTATTATCGATTCCGATAAACTAACAGATATTTGGGAACAGCTTAATTATTTCGCAAAAAATAAAACCTTGCGCGATGAGAAGAAGATTGAAACATTCAATGTAGATGAGCTAGAGGTATGGGAAATAGTAACACGATTACTCACTCTGCCTTCCTTTATTTCAAAATCTAAACGCAAATTAGCTGCGCTTCCATTAGGGCCAAAAGCCGATGATCTTAAAATATTAATAGAATTAAAAATTGCCGAGCTAGAGGCAATAAAACAATTGCGATATAAAAAATGAGCCTGCTAAAATTTAAAGATATCAATACAGCACCATGGGAAATGAAAACAGTGGTTTAAAAAGCATCTTCGAAATTATTCGCGACCATTATCTGGCGGCCGACCCTGAATTGTCTATTTACGACCTCGGGCTCGATTATAAATATATTCAAGTGCTGGAGCGTTGGGTCTTTATTGATAAGCAACGAGAAAAAAATTATCCGCGCAAATCCGCCAAAGAAATATTGGTGCTATGGCGCAGAAAGTACGAGCTTTCTGAATCACAATTTTATACCGATTTACGCAACTGCGAGCGCCTATTTGGCGAGTCTACAATCATTAACAAATTGTACGAAAAAAAGCTAGCCATTCAATCTTATGATATGATTCTCAGTTTGGCATTAGCGCGTGGCGATTTAAAGAGCGCCATTAATGCACAAAAGCGCAAAGATCAACTAACACAAATTGATAAAGCCGACACAGATTTAATTGATATAAATATAGGCGAGCGCAAATATGAGCTATCAATTACTATGCTGGTAGATAAAGAGCTAGCAACAAGTAAGAACATCGATATTACAAATTTGCAAAAATTACCAATGAAAGAGGTGAGAGAAATTGCAACACTTATCGATCGTCCTGAAGCTGATATACAAACTATGGAAAAAATGATCGACGATTTAGAAATTAAGAATGAAACCGATAAATGATATAAATGCAGCACCACAGAAATTAGATTTCAATCGTGCACAGCTCAATTTTATATTCAATCTTCCATACACTAAATATGCCAAGGCAATTTGGGGCCGTGGTACTGGTAAATCTACAATCATTGCATGGCTTATGCATTTAATTACCGAGCGCATGCCTCGTGCCTGTGGTATAATTCAAGGCGCTACCTTTCAGCAATTACTCACCCGTACATTACCAGGTACATTCGCAGCGCTCGAAAAACTAGGATATCAAAAAGATATCGATTATTTCGTTAATAAATTTCCCCCACATGGTTTAGGTGAATTCTACTTACCATACCAATGTCCACTTACACCAGTTAATTGTATTTTTTTAGTTAATCGCAAAACACGATGTTCCGTTGGCTTTAAATTATTCTCTCAAGACCGTTCATCCAGTAGAGGTCCAAATACAGATTTTTGTATCTGCGATGAAAGCTTATTACTTGATATCGATAAATTTATTACAGAAACAAAGCCAACAATTCGAGCCAATCAAAAAGAATTTAAAAACGTACCCATGCACTTAGGTATTTTTCACTTTTCCTCCATGCCCCATGGCGAATCATTTCTTTTCGAAGATAATGATTACTACGAAGAAGATGGATTAAGAACACTCGATCTGCGCGACAAGGTTGTAGACATGCAATTGGAATTTATCAAAGCTTCAAATAAACAAGAACGCATGGAGCTTTGGTCTGAAATTTTAGATATTGAAAAGGATATAAAATTTTACTCCAAAAATCAAAATTATTATTCTGAATACAACGCTTTTGACAATATAAAAGCACTTGGATTAAAGTATATAATAGATCAACTTCAAAAAGATTCTGAATTGCTTTTTTGCATAGAAATATTAAATAAGCGTATTGGTAAGATTGCCGATGCTTTCTATGCTAATTTCAATCCTCGCCATCACGGTTATAAAGGCTCTTACGATTATTCGTATATTGATAATTTAGATTTTGATTTGCCAAAAATCGCTGCAACAAATTCACTGCAGGATCTAGATTGCCTCTCCAATATGCCGCTTGATATCGGTTTAGATTATGGCACTAAAATTAATTGGCTCGTTGTAGGACAGTTCCTGCAAACGCAGAACCAATACAATGTCATTAAATCATTTTATGTTAAATCGCCATTCATCATCGATGATGTGATAAAGGAATTCTGCACTTACTACCAACACCACAAGAATAAGACAGTGTATTTTTATGCAGATGCAGAGGGGAATAGCCCAAGGGCTAACATTAAGGGTCAAACAACATATAACGAACAAGTAATTAAGCTACTTAGAGATAGCAAGTGGGTCGTTATCAATAAGGCTACCAATAAAACTAATCCCCAGCACCATCTTAAATACTTACTATTCGCTCGTATCATGAATCCAAAAACAGAGAATAGAAGTAAGTACCCTGTGTTCCGCATCAACCTAATCAACTGTAAGCCATTAGTTGTGTCAATGGAGAACACACCTGCGGTTGACAACAATAGCAGAATAGGTAAAGATAAAACGGGAGAACGTAAACTAAAAACCAATCGAGAGCAGGCGCCTGATGGAGGAGATGCCTTAGACCAAGTTATATACGGTCGCTTTAGTTATCTTATCAATGATTCAACAACTATAGTCGCAGGCCTATTCTAATAGGGTCTATTATTGCTTAGGGGCAAGCCCCATCGCATAGGGACTGTCCTTGCTTAATGCATACTATAACATCCACATTCATATTTCATTATTTTCTATTAAAATTTGCTTTTTTTTGCGCAGTGTGCGGTCACTTTAACGTGTTGAGAATGGAAAATATTTTGAATTTTTCAAAATATTTCTACCATTCTCAACGGTTAAAGGTTTTTTTCTCTATAGTTTAATTATCTACTAAATTTTCGATTTGCTCAACTGATAAATTAAAATCTTCCTGCAGAATTTTTGAAGAGTGAATGCCTAAATAAATTTGACTATTTATATACCTTATCAAAACATCTGCTTCATTATCATCTATTAAGAATTTTTGCTTTAATAATTCTTTTAAGGTGATTTTTAAAGGGTGAATTTTTCTTAAAACTATAGTGCCATGTTCGGTGCTGAGAAGTTCAAATATATCATTGATATTGAAGCCATGAGATTCTAAGTACTTACCGCTTATTCGAATAGAGGGAACTGGATAGGAAGTGTTTTTGTACTTTGTGGGGGTTGTATAGGTTAAGCCAACTTTTATTTTTTTTAATGGCTTGATTTTTTGTAAATTTGTCATCCTTATTAATTGTTATTTGTTAATAATTAAACGAATTGGGGGAGGTAAGAACTCCCCCTTTTTCGTACTTAAATTGTAGCTTCTAATATTTCACTTTCTAAAGTGGACATACGAGCAATAAGGGTAGTTTTTAGGAACTCCGCAACCATTTTTATAAGCGTGAGGTTATTTATGTTATAGGACTGATGCCCTACAGATAAACTAATACGCTCGATGCTTTGGCTTTCGGTTTCCTCGAACTCATTTAAAGGAGTTGTAATTTCCAATTCCTGCAACTTATCGAAATGGATTTGCAGGTTTTTACGTTGCTTGACCATTTTTTCGAGGGTTGCATAGGCCTCTAAACGCAATTGAATAGGGTTTTTAGCCTCTTTTGATGTTTTTACAGTCTTTTCCCCTTGGGCTTTTTCTGCTTGATTTTTTGTATTCATTAGTTATATTTATAATGGTACAGTAAAGATACGCAAAGCATTGCAGCGCAATAATTTTTAAGCGGATATAGTCGGGTATAAACGCTTATGAATTTTCGCTCTTTTTTTAAAAAAAAGAGCGAAAAAAAACTAGTGGGATTGATTATATTATTAACTTTTAAAATTGAGAGATTTTAAATTTCTGTCCCTTTTTTATTTAATAGGAAAAACCATTTTTGAATACGATGCTGGACAAACAAGTTTTATCTTTAATTGGTGATGATGTTGTAATTGCTGGGGGTTCCAGTGTAATGCGTATAACTGGAGCAGCAAAGGTTACCAATAGCGGAGTAAATAAGGGCGCAAAAGAAAAGGAGCCAGCAGACAATTTAAATATTATAAAAACTAAAAGTTGGAGTATTTGGGGTAATGGTGATGACTGGCCTCAACTTTTAATGGAGAAACTTGATAAACTTGGTGTTGCTAAAAGTGGATTAGATATTAAAAGCGATTTGCACTATGGCACCGGCATTGGTTGGTTTAAAGAGGTGGTAGATGAAGCTACCAGTACTTTAACTCATAAGCTTAGTAACCCTGCAGGATGGAGAAAGTATAGTTTAAAGGCTGGTATTGACAAAGGTGTGAGCGATGCAATATTAAGTAGGCATACTTTTAACATAAGCGCCGTTAGATTTACCCTGAATGAGCTAGATGGTGTTTATAAAATTAAATTATTAGATACGCCTAGTATGCGGGTTGGTTTTAGAGATAAAATAACTGGGAAGATTAGTAATGTATACTATGCTCAGGATATCCATTTAAAAAATGATGCCAATCAGATTGGAGTGGTAACTTACCCTGTATATGATGAGGATAACCACGATGCATTTATTGCAAAAAATAAAGTGTTTGTTTACCTTATACAAGATTTAACATGGGGAAGATTTTACTACGGAGAACCAAATTATTTCACCGCTTTTAATAATAACTGGGTAGATATTGCAATTGAGGTGCCGAAGCTTATAAAATATATTTATAAAAACCAAGCAACCTTAAAATACCATGTGAGTATTCCTATTTCGGTGTTTGAAATGAAATACGGAGCGACTGCAGGCGAGGATAGCAAATGCTGGGAGCAAATGAGCTCTACTGAGCAGGCACAAGCTTTTGCTGATTATAAAACTGAAATTGAAGCAACGATAAGCAAGGCAGAAGCGGCTGGAGCATCTGTTGTATCTATTTATAAAGACGATCATGATAAGGTGGAGATTACGCCTATTGAAAATAAGCTTAACTCTGCAAATGATTTGCCTAATAACGTAGCTGCGAACAGTGAGATTTTATTCGCTATTGGTATTGATCCAAGTTTGCTTGGGTTGAATATGCCTGGAGGGAAGGACCTAAACGGCAGCGGTGGTAGCGATAAGCGCGAAAGTTTAAAAATTGCACAGGCTACACTTACCAGAGATAGAATTGATACCTTAAAAATGGTAACGCTTATAGGCGACTTAAATGGTTACCCTGAAGATTTATATGCTAAATTTATTGAAATTGATGTAAGCCAAACCTTAGACCAGAATCCGACTGGGAAGAAAACGGTAGTAGGTGGATAATGTTTGGTAAAAAAACAATTTGCTTTAAAAGCAGGTGCGATATGTTGAGTTTTTTAACGATGGCTAGGAATGATAATAAAATTTCAGATATAGCTGGAGTAATGGCCTCGGATAAGTGCCATAAATTAAAATTAAGTTACAGGCACTCGCATGTGGATAGAGTTACAAATTATTTATTTGGATTGGTGAAAATAGTTGATGTAAAATATTATTACTAATGGAAGATAACAGCGTATTATTTGAGGAATTTGAACAAATGAAACCTTACCTAAGTGGGGCATTTGGGAGTATTGATATACGAAGCTTAAGAAGCGATTTAGATAACTCTTTAGCAGATATTAGAATTATGACAGGCGATACTTTGCTAAATGAATTGGTATCGGCATATATTGCTGGAACTACCACTGAATGGCAAGATAAATTGATAGATAAAATTAGAAAGCCACTCGCCAACATGGCTTTTTATAGAAATAGTGCTACCGGTGTAATGCAGATTAGTGATGCCGGCTATACAACCGAAGAAAACACGACGAATAAAAGGCCTTACCAATGGATGATTCGCAATTTTCAAAGGCAGAGGCTTGCCGATTATGCCAATGGAATGGTTGAACTGTGGGCCTATATGCAGGCTAACTCTGTTGATTTTACAACATGGTTAGATACCGAAGAATACAAAAATTTGAAATACCGCCCAATTAGCGAAATAAAGCAATGGGCAAATGCTGGCAGAAGGATAGCTAACTGGCGTACACACTGGGCTGTATTACCCGAGATGAATATGGTGTGGGAAGACCTTAGCCGATACATTGGCCAAGGTATGATTGATGTATTGAATAGTTGGATTGAGGCTGGGGAGCCTGATGATACGGATAACGATGCGCTGATGGTATACATACGCAGATATGTAGCGCAGGCAACTATTGAGAGGGCATGCACAAGCTTGCCAATAAGTATAGAAGCAGAAGGTTTATTTATAAATGAAATTGACACTACTACTGCCAATAGCGATAAAGTAACACAAGATAAGGCAATGTTGCAAGCTGGGGCTGAGCGCGAGGCTTGTAAGGCAAAAAATAGATTAATTGATTTTTTAAATGCCAACGCTAAGTCCGATAAATACGAGCCATATTATACTCCATATATTTTGAACAAACCTAGCCGTGCTCCAATGAATGAGCCTGGGGATAAAATACTTTTATTATGAAAAACACACACGAATTTGATATGATTGGACAATTTATTGTTGCATTTATGGCAACCATTGGAGGCTTGGGAACTTTCCTAAAAATATCGGTACCGACAGCTAACGATATGGAGCTTTTTGGATGGAAATTTATTGGCGGATTGATTGCTTCGATTGTATATGCTGTGGTAGGATATTACATTAATAGATGGTTAAAAAAACGCAATGAAAAACATGAGCAAATTTGAACAATTCTTCCGCAGGCAGAGTATGCAGAGTATACTTGCTTTTTTAGGTATAACTTTCTTAAGTTTATACTTATTACTTGTAACATTTTATAAAATACCAAGTGAAAATAAAGAGTTTGCTCTTATTGCATTGGGCTATTTAATTGGAACAGGAAATACTATTTACAATTTCTTTTTTGGGAATAGCAAAAAACAAACAACTGGAACTGAAGTAGAACCTAAAGAATGAAAACAGCAGATATAATTGCCTTATATGGGCAACCAGGTAACACCTCTAATTTTATGCGTATAAAATTACCTTACCCTATGCGTATTGCATGGGATTTAGGCCATACTGTTACTAGTATTTTAGTACATAAAAAAGAAGCTGAGCGCATACTTGCTATCTTCTCCGAACTATTAGAAACTTATGGTTTAGCGAAATTGCAAGCCTTAGGTATTGATATTTTTGGAGGATGCTATAATTTTAGGAAAATGCGTGGAGGCGATGATTGGAGTGTACACAGTTGGGCTATTGCTATAGATTTACATCCTGATAAAAACAGGCTAGAGTGGAAAGCCGATTTGGCATTATTTGCAAAGCCTGAATATAAACCAATGATCCATATTTTTGAAAAATATGGATGGCATAGCTTAGGTAAGGAAAAAAACTACGATTACATGCACTTTCAAGCGGTGCCATGTTAAATATTTTGTGAGGCATATTTTATTTTAAATTAGCAGAGAAGCAATTGCATAAATGTAATTGCTTTTTTGTTTTATATTTGCCAGCGACAAGCATCTGTTTTATTTTAGTAAATGGGCTGTATAGCCCTGTAACTGGCGGTGAAAATCCGCTATTCCTCCATTGCAAAATGGATGCTTGTCGATGATACAGGGTTTTATTATGAATAAAAAAACAATAGTAAAAGGATTTGGACAGGCAGATGAACCACAGGAAGAGCTAATATTAAATATTTTTAATACTTGGATGGCCGACTGGATGAATAACCACCCTGCAGCTTTAAATTTAACACAAGCCAAAGATACTATAACTACAATGGAGTTAATGCACCAATGTTTTTTAGAAACAAGCTACTCGCCAAGGCAAGATGAGCTGAATGATATACTGCAAAAAAGCGAGTATATTTTTGAAAGTGGCGCATGGCTAGTGCGCTAATTGTGTCCCTTTTTTATACTCTTTTATAAATTTACTTTGAATTAACGAAACCCCGTTAATTCTGATGCCTAGTTATAACACTGCTCCTGTGGATATTGTTGCTGTAAGAGGCGACTACTTTGAGAGAGGTTATGATATAGGTAGCTCGCCATTTACCCTACTCGGCAAAACGTTAAAAGCCCAGGTAAGGGATAAGGAATACGGCAAAATACTCCATGAATTTAA
The DNA here is from genome assembly GCA_025354385.1 of Bacteroidota bacterium. Lineage (GTDB taxonomy): Bacteria > Bacteroidota > Bacteroidia > NS11-12g > UBA955 > JABMMZ01. Next base: position 33,520 of record JANXMZ010000013.1, on the reverse strand, counting down.
TACTAGTAACGGCAGCATACTTGTAAGCGGTACTATAATTACTATAAACTGCGATGCGGATGTAATTAAGCTGCTAAAAATTGGCACTTACTATTGGGATATGATAGCCTACACCAGTTCCCAGGATGTGCAAACATTAATGAAGGGGAAATTTACAATTACCAATAAAATTACTGAATAACTATGGTAGAACAAATAGTAGTAACGGAGGTAGCAGTAGAGCAGATAAATGTGGTAGAAAATAAGGTTTACGGGGCAGACTTTGTTCGCTTTAATGTTGTAGAAGCCGAGCCTCCTACTTTAAATGAAGGTGAATTTTATATCATATTAACTCCTTAAACAATAAAAAATACAAATACAATGGCAAAAAAATCGTATCAACAATGGATAGTAAGCGTAAAGCGGGAAGAGGGCCAAGAGCCAACTTTTGAAAAGCTTGAAAAGAACTTTAAATGGGTGGAACACGGCAAAGAGAAAAAAGAATTGGAGCCTGTGCAACTAACCGAGGCAGAAGTGAAAGCTGAGAATGAAAAAGTTTTTCAAAATGGATTGATCTATATTTTAGAAGAAGCATAATATTATGAAAGATAAATCACAATTAATCGACAAAGTAACCATGGAAACAGGGAAAGGATTTAACGAAGAAACGATCCTCAAATGGAATATGCACATTGAGCTTTTTGGCAAAAATGGCAAAAAGAAAGATGAGCGCTTTATTCACAACACTGTAACTACTGCAGGTAAGGCAGGCTTTGCAGATCAAGTATTGGCATCGCCAACACTTGCCAAAATGGGTTGGATGGCAATTGGTACTAGTTCGCCAGGTGCTACATTATTAGGTACTGAAACAGCAAGGGTTGCTTTTACTAGCAAAACTCGCTCATCTGCTGTAGTAACCGTAGTAGGCGATTATGCAGCGGGTACTGGCACTGGAGCAATTACCGAAGCTGGCACATTTGATGTGGTAACAGCAAATACCGTAAACATGTGGATGAGTGCTTCTTTTGCAGCCATAAATAAAGGAGCAAGCGACACTTTAAAAATTACTTGGACCTTAACAACCACCTAAAACAAAATGCGCCCACCTAGTGTGGGCGCTTAATTTTTTAAACCATGGCAATAGCAACATTAGATCAATACATTGCTGCTGTAAAACAGCGTTTACCACTTATTAAATCTGCATCGCGCACTAGTGTTGCATTGGTGCCATTTTCTACTTTTGACTTAGCAGGGCAACCAGGTGCGGGCACTTTAGCTGGCGCATCCACATCTGCAGGCGTTGTGCCAAACGATGCAACTACCGGCTGCCCAATTATAAATTTTAGCACAGGCGTTGGTTATCTTTCTAAATTAGAGTTTTATAACACTGTTATTTCTCGCCTACAGCTGTGGGATATGCTCTTTAAAGCAGGGGCTTATGGATTTGCTGCAGGCACTACCACCTTAAGTGCACAGCCTGCAATAAGTAGCCGTTGCCCAGATTATCCAGGTAGTGGAACTGTATTTGGCAATGGTGCCGAAATTTGGATAGAAGTAACAACGGCTTTTGCAACAGGTACCGCATGGCAAGTGCAGGTAACTTATACCAATAGCGCTGGGACCGCTGCCCGCACAAGTATTATTTCGGCTGCGCAAGCTGCGGCTGCTTTAACTCAAGGTAAAATGTTTCAAATAGCCTTGCAAGCTGGCGATAGCGGGGTGCAAAAAATTGAAAGCGTAATAGTAACCAACGGTGGTACTGCCATGACAGCAGGAAACTTTAATGTATTAATATTGCGCCCACTTGCGCAGGCTAGAATTGGAGTGGCAAATACTACTGTAATACAAGATATGCTAAGCACTGGGCTACCAATTATATACCAAGATAGTGCTTTGATAGCAACTGTGCAGGCCGATTCTACAAGTACTGGATTACCAGATATTTTAATAGAAATAGCGAGCGCATAGTATGGCAAATAATGTTTTTAGGCGAATACCTGCAGGAAGGTTAAAGTCTGGAGACTTTATACAAAAAGTAATTGGCGGGGCCTCGCAATTAATAGCATCAGAATTTTTTGAGGCCGCAGCGCCTACTTCTTCATTTAGCGTAATAGATTCGGATAAGGCATCGAGTGTTGGTTTTGTTTCATTTTTAGCGCTACCAAATTTTAATAGGCTGGCAGATAAATGGCATTTAGTTTTTTTAAACACTAGCTTTGGGGAAAGCTGCACTGGTGTAGATATAGATGGTAACGCAATGACCCGAATAGGATTATTGCCCAGCACCAATGGTAGGGAATTAAGCGCATGGTTAATTTATTTAAGTGGGGCAAATGCCAGTAGTGTAATTACTGCTAGTTTCTCTGGCAATGTAGCCAATAGCCAAATATACAGGGCACAATGCAATAGTTTACCAGTATCGCCATTTGATGTAGCAGCATCGGGAACAAGCACAGCCAGCGCAACTGTTACTACCGGAGCCATAACAACAGCTACTGCAGATGAGGTTATTTTTGTGCTTTCCTCGGAGGAAGACGCAGGTGATACTTGGACCCCGCCAAGCGGATTTACTCAATTGCAAATAGATTCGGGCAATGTTGGTATTTTATCTTACAAATTATATAATACTATACAGACAGGTATTAGTATTACTACCAATGGAACTACAACATCATACAGTAAGAGAACACTTGCAGTAGCGTTAAAAGTAAATGCAGGTGGAGGAGGATCTCTTACTCAGTCGCTTTCTGATTCGGTAACTATGAGCGATAGTATTACTGATAAACAAATAGAAATTACCAAAACAGATATTGTAACACTGAGCGATGCTAATAGCAAGGATGTGCAAACTAATGCAGCCGATAGTGTAAGCTTAAGCGATGCAATTAGTAATGAAGCTAATATACAGCCATCAGATTCTATTACATTGAGCGATAGTATTAGTGAAAAACAGATTGTAGTTAATAAAACTGATTCGGTTACATTAAGTGATGCAAATATTAAGGATGTGCAAACTTACGCTGCAGACAGCGTAAGCCTAAACGATGTAATAAGTAAAGATGCAAACTTATTGCAAGCCGATTTGGTTACATTAACAGATGCAAGCAGTAAGGATATACAAACTAATGCCGCAGATAGTGTATTGCTGAGCGATGCTACAAGCAAAGATATACAAACTACAAAATTCGATACTATTATACTAAGCGATGGAATTACTAAAGAAGCAGGCTTAAACTTAGCGGATTCAATAACCTTAAGCGATAGCATACTTAAAGATTTTGCAAAATATATAGATGAAATTGTAACACTTACAGATGTATTAACTGCAGACTATGGGCTAAGTTTAATACTAAGCGATAGTTTAAGCTTAGCCGATGCTATTACAAGTAAGAATATAGCGCTTAATGTTGCCGATACCATTATACTTTCTGATAACCTAGCAAAAGGAATTGAAAAAGCCTTGGCAGATATTGTTACACTTACAGATGCTCAAGTAAAAGCCTATGAATTACTACTAAATGAGGCCATTACCTTAAGCGATAGCCTTATAAAAGATGCTACACTTAGCTTGGATGATAGTATTACACTAGCCGATGAAGAAACAGGTGTAGCTGTGGGCGGATATGGAGGCACACTTTATAAATGCATTGGAGGCTTACTTGTGCTGGCTGATTTACCAGATATTTACAATAACAGAGTAATTATGGGTAAAAAGTTGTGGTATATTAAGGATGGGGTAAAGAAATTGATTCATACAGCAAGTTTTTAATTTGGTGATTTGATTATGATCACGACAAAGATGTCGTGATGAACGTGTCCCTAATTTATTAAAATGGCAATTGCATATTTGAATTATGCATACGGACACTAAACGGTTATTAATTGTAAGCGCTATGGTGCTAGGGTGTTTTATAATACTGCTTGGTTTTAAAAATTGCAATGTTAGCAGTGAACAATTAATAGAAAGAGCCTACGGTAAAATAGAAGTACTGCAGCTGGAAAATGACAGCCTTAAGCTATTGATAAAAAGCAATGAGCAGATTAACCAAGATGTGGTAAATGCGCCAGTGCTGAACAAACACGACAGAGATTCTCTGTTTATACTTTGGGAAAAACAAACGGGGTTAGATAGATATAGGAAGCCCCACTCCGATAATATTAGTGCCGCGAATGATTGGAACGATAGTATTGCACTGGAGGATTGCGAGCAAACGGTGGCTATACTGCAGAAGGATATAGATGAGCTAAATGTGGTGTACGAAAAAACTATACTAATAGCCAAGCAGCTGCAATATAAAACCAATGTGCAAGGCACTATAATGAGTAACGATAGCGCCATAATTGCTTTGCAGCAAAATAACATGAGCGCACTTAAAAATGAGAACGCTGACCAAAAAACAAAACTGAAGCGCAAAAATAAAACCATTGCAAAACTTATAGGACTGAGTATTATGGAAGTGCTGGCTATTGCAGCCATTATAAAAAGCTAAAACTATGAAGTTACACAGCAAGATAAACGAAAGGGCTATGTTAATGAATTGGGCAACCGATATGCAGCGCTACCTTGTTGCTAGTATTGCCAACAAAAGACTTACGCGCACCATGGGTCTTAAAAACTCTGTAAAAATGAATGCCTATGGATTAGCTACCGATGTAAGAACTTTTGTTTTTAAATTTCAACTCAAAGGAATGTTTGTAGATATGGGGGTATTTGGCGGTAAGAGCCTGGAGGAAACAAAAGGACAAGCATTTGAGCGCAGGCTATTGGGCACGCGCAGAAAGAAAAGCGCAAAGCTTAAGAATTTGCCAAAACGCCAATACCAATGGTATAGCCGCACCATGTATGGAGGTATAAATGTATTGAGCAGAGAGATGATGGCTTTTTATGGCAATAAAGGATCGGCAGCTATTAAACTACCTGAGATAATTGAAATTTAATTATGAAATTAACAGAAATAACCGCAGTTTTTTTAGACTTTATTCCAAATGAATTAGAGGAAGGTAAACTTTATATTTCTGAAAAATATAAAACTGCAACTCATTTATGCGCATGTGGATGTAAATGCAAAACTATAACTCCTTTGAAAGAAGGAGAATGGACAATGACAAATAATAATGGATCTATAACACTTAGTCCAAGCATTGGTAATTTCTCAGGGGAAAACCCATACCACGCACACTATTTTATAAGAGATAACAAGATATTATGGCATTAGTATTTCCACGCACACCGGCAAGCTACCGCGCATTTTTTAAAGAATTTGCGGATAGGCATATCTACATTAATAACAATGATAGAAGGCAGAATTTTTACGAGGTAACATTGGGCTCTGCTATGCGAGGGTTTACAGATATAGATGTAAACGATTTCTTTTCTAAGTTACGCACCTCGGCCAAGGTAGCCATTACCCAAAATGAAACCAATTGCGGTATGATTTTAATAGAAATGGATGGCGATAGCGATGAGGGGCAAGCAAGAATGAATATGCGCATGGTAAATGCATCTTTCGCTATTGTAACTATACCGCAAAACAAAGCCGACCAAGAAGCCAAAACAGCCGCCAAGGATATTTGCTACGAAACAGGGCTGGATATTGTATTTGCTATAAAAGATTTCTTTATTCAAAATTATATGCTAGGTAAAATAATGCAGATAAACGATGAATGTATTGGTAAAATATCTGACAATATGGTAGGCTGGCGATTTGATATTACTTACCTCGTAATGCGCGACTCGAAAGTGAGACCAAACATGTTTGAGGGATTGGTAGTAGAAGAATTATTAGAAAATAATAGAGAATTATGACAAAAAATATAAAATTTTACCCAGAGGATTTTGCAAAATTAATTTTGTTCATCCTCTTTTTATTTTTAGCTGCACTGGCCACACATGCGCAGGTAAAGCCTGTAAATGATACAATTAATTTTGCGCAAGGAATAAGCAAAAATTATAATGTGCTAACTAACGATGTTGGGAATAACTTAAAGGTAACTAGCTGGAAGTTGCGAACGACTAGCTACGATACAGGCAAGGTGGTAAGTATGCCTGGTGTAGGATCTATAACTATTAATGGCAGAGGTTTGCTAATTTATAAAAACGCCAACGATACATTTATCGGAAAACTTGCAGAAATAAGTTATGTAGCCAATAATACACTTAGTAGAGGGGTAAGCGCAAGAGTGCTAATTAATATAGCAAAAAGGCCTCCCAATAAAGATACTCTCACACTGCCAAGTGTGGTAAAATTTTATAAAACGGAGCATTATGGACCTGTGCTAGATAATGGACAAGTAAAATTTAGAGGGATAGTAAGTTGCTTTGACGATGGATGCAAGATGCATTACTATTTTTTGGGCGATAAATTATACTGGCCTATACCTAAAGAAATTTACGATTTATTAAAATAAACTATGGTTTGGGGTGCTGAAATAACATTTGAAATAATGCAAGCTGCTATTCGCGAGCTTTACAAGTTGCCGAGTTTTAATGCTATACACGCTTTGCGTTTTTATAAAAAATATGGGGTCCATTTTCAAACCAAAGAAGAGATAAAATTAGAAGCACACAAGAGAGGTTTTAGATTTTTAGGAACTCCTCCAATAAAAGCATACAACAAAAAATACATTGAAGCCAAGTTAATTAACGAAAATACCGTATATGACGATTACAAAAAATAGAATGCCCGAAGGCGCTGTACTAAGCCATAACCTAGTGCCGGTAGAAATAAGCACAGATAAATACTTATTGAGTGCTGGCACGAAGCAAGTAATACGCCTTGTATTTGTAGATAACACAAGTAACAATAAAACTATAACCATAGGCTGGAAAGAGTTTGACATGGTACTTACTTTTAAAACCACACCAGACGATAGTGGCATGCAATTGCCCCTCTACAACAAAACTCTTATTACCGGCTACGATACTTTAATAGTTGCCTTGAAAGCCAACTATTATCTACAGCGATATTACATAATTACCAGCACTGTAACGCTGGTAAGCGGGCATTATGAGTGTACTGTAAATATGACCCAAAGGCAATTTGGGCAAGCATTTGCTGCCATTAATATTGCTGGCAATGATGGTACAAAATATACCCCAAGTATACCAACTGCCCAGATAATGCCAGTATACAGCACTAATTTTAGAGCCTTATTAGACCTTTATTGGCAAGTAAACGGAGCTGGTGCGCAGAATTATAATAACCTAATAAGCCAATTAGATGCGAGTAGTGTGGATGATACAGGTATATGCCAGTTTAACTTGAATGATGTATTTAAAAAATGGCGCGAACTTAGGCCCGATTTTCCTCTTATGGCGGATGTGGAGATAGAAAGATGCGACAATGTAATGAAAAATTACTGGGTGCGCATAGCAGAAAGCTACGGTACACCCGAGCTTATTAATAGCAATGTAATGGAGCCTAGCGCCCCTGCAGCTAATAATTATTTAAAAGTAATATTGGGCGGTATGCCATTTTTAACTTGGCCTGGCAATACTTTTTATGCCGATTATATAAACAGTGGCACCAATAAATTTTTAACCACCCAAATAAGCGGAAAAACCACGGTAACCCAGGTAATGAAAAATTGGTTGTATTTTTATATGAAAACCAATCCCACTAGTTTTCATATAAAAGGAATGCTTTACTTAAGCGATGGCACAAGTGTAGCAATACCCGCCACAACAGCACAAACGCCAACTCAAAAAACTATTAATCGCGCTGCAGTTGGTTACACTCAGTTAGGATTAAATAGCCTGCTAAGCGGATTAGAGCCTGTAAGCTACGATGTATGGATAGAGGATAATACGAATACCAGAATTACTGAAATTTTTAATTTTAAAATTGATCTACGTTACAATGAGTACGAGAATTACTTATTCTTTCATAACTCGCTTGGCGGGGTAGATACGGTGCTGATAACGGGCAATGTAAGCCCAATACCAGAGCAGCGAGCCGATGAAATACAAAAAGCTATAGCCAACGATTATACCAATGGCAATATAGAAACCATAAATAGCCAAACACGCTTAGCTTGGGATGTAAATACTGGCTACCGCCAGAATAAAAATGAAATAGATCATTTAATTGAGCTAGGGCAAAGCAATGAAGTGCGCTGGTTGCCAGATAGTAAAATGAAGGCAGGAGTAACGGAGCCAATAAGAGTGGTAATTGAAAAAGATAGTGTAAAAAACTGGCCTGCAGATACGGATAATATGTATTGCTTGCAATTTAAAATGAGAGAGGCACACTACGAGTTTTAATATGGGGATTATAAACATACTATTACGCAACGGACGAAGTATAGAACTGGGCGAAGAGCAGCAGATAGAATGGGTGCAGGAAAATATGCTATGGGAAGAAGATGTGGCTTTGAGGAGCAAATACAGTTTCCCCTTCAGTATAAATAGAAATGCCAATAGCGATGTGCTAGCTTTTAGCGATGAAATGGCTGTAAATAACAAAGTGTATGCATGGCCTTGCCTTATAAAAATAGGCGGCAACGATTTTTATAAAGGCCAACTAAATGTGCTAGATTGGACCGATACGGAATTTAATGTGGCTATAACCAGGGATAGAACTGAATTTGATACCAGTTTGTATATAGATGAGTTAAATTTGCCAAGATATATTGGAGCAGCAGAGGCAAGCGCTCGCAATGCAGATATAAATAAAATGTACCCCGAGGTAGATATAGCATGGCCTCAGATTTATAACTTTAACGAAGATAATATTGGCAATTTTGGACTAGCTGGCAGTTACCAGGGCGCTATTATAGAAAATTATAGAAATGGCGATACCGAGGCTGCCAATGGCAATGAAGTAATTACCCCTCACTTTTATTTATTGGCTGTAATAAAAGCTGTATTGAAAGTTTTTAACCTTACCATGGTAAGCACATTGCAAACCGATGATTACTTTAAAAAACTGATAATAAATAATAGTACAATGCCAATTGCCAACGTGGTAAATAGCTGTTTTCTTAAATCAGAAAAAGTAACATGGGATGTTAAAAAAAATACTGTTTTTTTACAAAACCCTAGTTCATTTAGTGTGCCTACTGGTGCTATCTTCTCATTCGATATTTACGAGCTGGATGCCGTAGGCGCTGTAGTAAATACTTTTACATTCTCCATTACCACAACCGCTCCCGATGTGGCTACTTATACCGATTTTATGAAGTTTTTAAGAGATGGAATGCTGGCCGTAGCTACCGGAGCAACATTGCATACCGAGGATTACACCGCCCAAAATCCATACTACACACTTTTTTTTGCTAGCGGCAACGAAATGGATATAAGAAGCAAAGGCGCGCCTAGAGACCAATGGAATTACTTTAACGGACGTGATAGCAAATTTTTAACAAGCGATTTTGGATTTAATTTAACTTATGCAGATGTGCAGATGGCTTACCATTTACCGCATATTACGGTTTCTAATTTTCTTACCTCTATTAAAAATTTCTTTAACCTAAGTATAACATTAGACGAGCGCAGTAATACTGTATTTATAGAGCGCAGGAAAGATTTAATAACCTACGCCAATAAACCAAATTACAGCAACTTACAGCTAGAGCAGAACGAGGGTTTGGCTTACAGCACACCTAATTATCGCATAAATTTTGATAATGATAGCGATGTAGATTCAGAAACACAATTTCTCAGCGATCATGCCAACAATTACCCCGAGCATGTAATGCAGCCACGGGAAACAAAAGAAACGAGTGCAGGTATACTTAATACCGAAATTTTAAAAAATAGTACTAGTGGTAATGGCGAAATGCCCAGGCGCAACCAGGTAATAGGTAATTATGGCGATAAAAAAGATTTCGGGTTGCGTTTTTTATACTATAATGGCAATATAGCCGATACAAATGGTAAGTATTACGCCATGGCTAACACCACTTGGCTTACTCCTAACGAGATATATACTCAGTATTACAAAATATGGTATAATTTACTAAGAAGACTAGCAAAGGGGCCTACTATTTTTATGAATTTTGGATTAAGCGAGATTACCAATTTTCCCCTTGGCCCATGGAATGTAAACAAAAACGATTTTTACTGGAAACGCTGCACCACCATAATGCATAACACCAGAGGCATACTGGTAACCAAAGTGGAGGGTTACAAGTAATGAAAGATATTGAAATAAACAATTTTACATTTACAGTACCCACCAATTACAACGAGCTTACCCTTGGGCAGTTAAAAGCTGTAAGCAGACTGATGGTAAATAATACACCCAATAACCAATTGCGCTGCCTATATAAATTGCTAGGCCTGCGCATGCGATGGAGCTGTAGAAAACGATGGTACGAAGTGCGCAAATTACCCGCCATTTGGTTGCATACATTATTAGCCGATAGAACACTGTTTGGGTGGATATTTGATAAGGCTAAGCTTACAGATTACCCGATACGAAAAATAAAGGTTCGAGCAATTACTTATTATGGCCCGCCTGATAAAATACTAAACTTAAATGTAAATGAAATAACCTTAGGATATCAGTTATTTCGCAATTATACCCAAACCCAAGAAACTGAATGGATAGATAAACTATTGGCTTTAATTTACAGACCTATTAATCCTTTTTATTGGCTAGGCATATTTGGCGAAAATTACAATGGCGATAAACGTTTGCCATTAAATGATTTCTTTTTTACGCTAAGAACCAAGCGATTTAAAAAATTAAGTATTGATATAAAAACAGCCATTTTTTTACAGTTTGCTGGCGCCTGGGAGGAATTTCAAAACCGAGAAGATAACAAATTGCTTTTTCCTAAAGCAGAAGCGGCCGCCGGTACAGATGCCGAAGATCCATTTATGTGGCAAAAAGTAGTAATGAGTGTGGCAGAGAAGCAGGTATTTGGCAACGTAAGCCAAGTGGGTAAAATGGATAAGGATTATTTTTTTATGTACCTGGTTAAAAATATTGAAGATTATATAAGGCAAAAAGATGCTATGAAGCGGTAAATTGCCAAAAAGTATATATTTGTTGAATGAAATATATATTTATACTCTTCTTTCTAATTGCATTTAGTTTAAAATCTCAAACACTAAAAACCGAAACTGATACAATTAAATTTTGCTTATTTAAAGCAGGTGTTGAGATGGAAAAAAGTCACAAGCAATTTCAAACAGGTGTAGCACTTTATGGATTAGGAATGTTTTTTGGGTTAGCTGGCACATCGCTTTATAATGGGGATGGAAATTCAAAAAATGCGGGGGTTGTTACATTAGCAATAGGTGGCGGATTTACTTTGGCTAGTATCATAGTGATGATAGATAGCCACAAGTATATTGCTAGAAGCGCTTATTACATGAAATTAGCAAGCGGAGGATTGGGAATAGGTTATTCTTTTTAAAAATATTTTGCGATTGATTTTCAACAAGTTACCACTATACTACAAAATAAACTAGTAGTTTATTTTGTAGTATAGTTTTTTTGGACGTATTTTGTATCAACAAATCAGATAAATAATATGAAAAATTTAAGTAAAAAACAAATCGAGGAAGTTAAAAAAATCAATCAATGGAGCTCTTTAAGATTTCACGGAAATACAAAAAAAGTAGGCGATTTCTCAATTAATAATTTTAAATCAATTATTGAAAAAAAAATAAATCGTGACTATTTAAAATTAGATGTTTCAAAAAAATCAAACGCAAGTATAATAAGAGATTTGATAAATAATTCTCTCAAAGCTGTTGGTACACCTTACTTTAAAATTCTTATTGAAGGTGAAACAGGTATTTATTACGCTTCACCGGTATATAACCATCATGATTATAATAAGAGTAGATTGTTTGATAAAACACCACAAACGATTAAATTAATGGAATTATTTAACAGCTATGTTCAACGTAAAAAAGCAAATAAATGATCATTTTTTAAAGGATTTGGCAAAACAATGGCACTAAATAAAGAAATAACTAGTATTGCTCGAAGTAAAGTAGGGCAATACTTAATTGATATTAGGAAATTTAAAAAACTGTCACGCAACCAAATGGTGCGCAATACAGGCTTAACTTACCAGCAGATTCAAGCAATTGAAGAAGGTACAGGTAACTACTCCATTGATGCTTTTTTGACCTACATAAGTGCTTTAGATTGCTATTTTTATTTAGCAAATAAAGATGGTGGCGACTTAATTGAGCAATCAGATAACCCAACATAACAGAGTTATTTGATAAAATCGTCCCTTTTTTATTGCCATATTCAGTTAAAATTTGAATTATGGCAAGTAATACAGAAGAAAAGGTTGTAAAAATAATAGCCGATGGCAAACAAGCCGAGGCTAGTATTAATCAAATTACAAAAGCTGTAGCGGCTCTTAACAGAGAGCGGAACAAGGAACAAACTGGGAGCAAGAAATATACAGACCTTACCAATGATCTTAAAAAATTAAATACTCAGCTAGGCAACACTAAAAATGAGGTTCGTAACTTAGAAAGCGCCTCTTCTAAATTTTGGTCAAACTTTAAATCCATGGCTTTGGGCAGTATTGCTGGCAATGCAGCGCTTGCAGGCTTTCAAAGTATAATATCTGGAATTAAAAGCCTAGTAAGCACGCAGGCCGATTTAAGCGATGAGTATGCTAATATTAGAAAAGTAACAGGGCTTACCATGGAAGGGGTAAAAGCCTTGGATAAACAATTGGGAAGTATTGATACCAGGACGAGTAGAAAAGAACTGCGCGAGCTTGCAGTAGAAGCAGGTAAGCTAGGTATTGATGGAAAAGATGCTATTGCTAAATTTGTAAAAGAAGCCGACCAAATTAAAGTTGCCCTGGGCGAAGATTTAGGCCCAGAAGCAATTACCCAAATAGGTAGATTGAGTAAAATATTTAAGGTATCTATGCTTGAAATTGGTAGTGGTATAAATGAAATTGGCGCACAATCTGCCGCTACAGAAGCTTTTCAAGTAGATTTTTTAAATAGATTGGCCGGTACTGGGCCAACAGCTAAATTAGCTGCAGGCGATTTGTTAGGCTACTCTGCCACATTAGAAAATATGGGGCAAACAGCAGAGGTAAGCGGTACTGCTTTAAGTAAATTTTTTATAGATTTTATAAAGAATGTTGAGAAATTTGGTGGCATTGCAGGGATGAAAAAAGGAGCGATTACCGAAATTTTTAACTCCAAAGGCACCAACGCTGCTTTTATGGCATTTTTAGAAAACTTAAAAAAGACTAAAGGAGGCACTGTAGACCTTGCGCGAGCGCTAGATGGAATGGGTATAGATGGCGCAAGAAGTGCAGGTGTTTTTCTTGCCTTGGCCAATAATAATGAAGAAGTTGCCAAGCAACAAGCTATTGCTAACAAAGCTATTGCAGATGGCACCAGTTTAACAAATGAATTTAATATTAAGAACGATGCTTTTGCCGCTAAATTGGAAAAACTGGGTAAGGTAATTAGTGGTAAAATAATAAATAGTGGGCTCTCAAAAATGGTAAACAATATTGTAAACAGCTTTGTGGATTTAACATCTGAAGCTGATGCTGCTAATAAAGAATTTGAGCGAATGATAATGAATGAGATGCAATTGCAAGCCAATATGAATGTTGATTTGGAGGTGCTGAAGGATAAAAATTTAAGTGATGCAGCACGCAGAGATTTACTGAAAGAAGTAAATTCATTATATGGCGATTACCTTCCATTTTTATTAACGGAAAAAAGTAGTATCGAAGATATAAATAGAGCACAGCAGGAAGCAAATGCCTCATTTGAAAAAAGTATTTTTCTTAAAACTTACAATAAAGAATTAGAAGATGCTCAGAATAAACTATTGGCGGCACAAAGAGCCGTAAGCGCTAGAGAGGTTGCGAATAAAAGAAATGACCAAGCTAGTAAACTGGAGAGTGATGATGAGAAGCTAAAAAAGCTAAAATTAAATAAAACATTAATTAATATAGATTATCAAAACACCCAGCAAGCTATTGATAATGCTAAAGATGAGTTAAAGCAGATTGAGGAGATTTACGAAGATATGAGTAAATCAAAATTTAATAAATCGGTAAGTGATCTGATAAATGAAAAGATAGTAGGAAGTAGCAGCTCAGGTTTTAATAGTTCATCTTCTGATGCATCGGATCCAAAGGCACAGGCTGCAAAATTAAAGGCACAGAAAGCTGCTAAAAAACAAGCCGATAGCGAATTTAAAAGCGATTTAAAAGATTCTCAAGCTGCAAGTGAAATTGAATTGCAGAATGCTTTAAGTATATACAGCGATTGGGTGCAAACGGTAGCTGCAGATACAAGTAACGCAACTAAAGAAATGACCGATGCTGAGATTGAGCAGAGTTACCAAGCTATTCAGCAAAAAATAGAAATGGAGAAAGAAGCTGCACAAAAAATTAAAGACCTTAAAAAACAAGCTCAACAGGAAGTTTATCAACTTACCTGGCAATTAATAGGTGCAGAAAGAAATAGAAGATACACCCTACTGCAAAATGATTTAGAAACTGAAAGAACTGCCAAGCTAAGCAATGGTAAATTAACAGAGGAGCAACGTAGTGCCATAAATGAGGAATACGATAAAAAACGAAAAGTTTTGCTTATAAAACAAGCCAGAGAGGAAAAACAATTGGCCATTTTTAAAATTGCTATTGAAACAGGGGCTGCTGCAGTAAAAGCATTGGCAACCGACCCAACAGGAATACTTTCTGCTTGGGTAATAGCACAAGGGGCTTTGCAGGCTGGTATTGTAGCTGCCCAACCGGTGCCACAAATGAAACGAGGTGGTGTAACTGGTGCCGAGGATGGAAAAACTTACTACCCTGAAAATATAATGGATATTAGCAGAGGTGGTGTAGCCGGTAGAACATCGCTTGCCTTAATAGCCGAGGATAATAAGCCCGAGCTAATAGTACCTAATTGGCTATTCGAAAATCCACGCATGGCTAATACAATGGGCGCCTTGCAAAGCATGATACAAAGTGGCAGTATTAATCAGTATGCATCGGGTGGAGCTACGGGTGCATCTGTACCAAAAATCACACAATCAAACGATGAAATGCGAACAATGGTGCTAATGTTAAGTAGCAGTATTTCTACTTTAAATAATACCTTGCAGAACGGCATTGTTGCGCAAACAAAGTTTGTGCAACAGGATTACGATAAGTTTTTAAATAGAATAGATTCTGTTAAGGAGATTTCCAAACTTTAAGATTTTTTATTAAACAATGGACCCATGGCTTTTTCCATTTGTTTTTTAAGGTTGCTAATATCCTTATGCAAATAGTTGGTAGTGGTTTTTAAACTAGTATGTCCAAGCAAATCTTGAAGGGATTTTAAATCGCCTCCATTTTGCAGAAATAATGTAGCAAATGTGTGTCGACCAACATTCATTGAAAGATTTTTGTAAATGCCCAATTCATCTGCAATATCTTTCAATTTTCTATTCACCGGTTGCTCGCTGAAGCTTTCAAAAATTTTATTTTTTTTACCTTCAATTATTTTTTCAATAAATCCAATTATCGGTATGTTGATATTTTTCTGACGCTTGCGCCCCTTATGAGGAATAAAGCATAAAAAACCATCTTTGATATCAGATTTTCGAACTTTATGAATATCAGAAATTCGAAGCCCAGTAGCACAGCTAAACAGAAATTTTTCAAGCGCTCCTACTTTCAATCTATCATATATAAACATATCTGTATTATAGGCATCGATAAGTAAATGTAATTCATTTTGGGTACAAAAATCTCTATTCGTATCTAGGTACTGAATTTTAAATTTTGGCATCTCAAATCTTATTCCATCCTGCCGGGCCAAGTTTAAATATGCCCTAATTGTACTGAGTGTTTTTTGTGCCGTATTATGTCCTCCATTAACTAAAGGCTTGCCATTATCTTTTACATTGCTTTTTAAATATTTTAAATGCCAGTTGTTAAATTTTTCCATGAACTGAATATTGATATCAGAAAATAGCCACTCTGATCTGAAAAGCTTGCATTTTTCGTAAATTGTTTTATGATGTCCATAAGTACCATGGTCGATTTGATTTCGATTATACCTATCTTCATGCTTGTCGTGATAATATTTAATAAAATCAAGTCGCGAACTTTTATTATCAAGTCGATTTGTTATTTGCTCTTTAGTTACAGGAACCTGCTCGAGAGCCAGATCTATAAGTGTTTTATTAAAATCGGAGCGAAATTGCTCTATTAAAAGGTTATAGTTTGTAAATGTAGAATCAATGGTTTCATCCATTTGTTGGAGTTTATCATTCCAAGCGTTGGAAGGAATTGATAGTCCAAGGCCCATTTCGTATTTTTTACGACTAATAAAATACTGTAGGGCGAGCGGAGCCAATCCCTTTTTGTTGAGTTTTTCTTTTTTACAAATAATTTTAAAACTACACCCTTTCACTGTAGTTTTTGGGTGGAGTTTTAGTTGATTTTTTAGAAAGGGTGGAGCAACTAGTGAAGCAACTCCCCAATTTAGTTTTTTTATCATGGCCTGAAAACATTAATAGTTTACAGGCATAACCTTGACAATAATGGGTTTTTGTGATCCCAACAGGATTCGAACCTGTGACCTACAGATTAGAAATCTGTTGCTCTATCCAGCTGAGCTATAGGACCATCTTCGTGTAAATTAAAAAATCCGCATCAGCGGATTTCTTTTTGTCGGGGTGGCAGGATTTGAACCTACGACCTTCTGCTCCCAAAGCAGACGCGATACCGGGCTACGCTACACCCCGAAGGTGTTTTTTAAGAACTGGGCTGCAAAAGTAAGCATTTAATTTACTTTTACAAAGCCTTTTTGATTTTACTCATAGTCTTGCATGGTTGCTGTGCAACATGTATTAAGAACGCTGGCGGTGAGGGAGGGATTCGAACCCTCGGTACAGTTACCCGTACGACAGTTTAGCAAACTGTTCCTTTCGGCCTCTCAGGCACCTCACCATTTTTTGGGGATTGCAAAAGTAAGATTTTATTCAAAAAAACAAAAGTAAATTTCAAATAATTACTTTTTGCTGATTCGGAATGTTTGATAAAGAATAGCAAATGAACACTTAATAACAAATTTATGTTGCTATTATTACTCGTCCCTACAAGTGTAATTTGTGTCGATTAAATTGCATGCTACTATGTGTATTATTTCTTTTTTCTTTGTAATATTGAAGCCAATTTCCACCGTATTTATAAATGAACTACAAGGATTGTTTAAAATTTAGAGACATCAAGACTTATGGCAGTACAGAATGGCTGGCCAATAATGCAAAAAAATACCGCTCCGTTTTTGATGAACAGGAAGCCTCTTATGTGTATTGTGAGTTTTCTTTTTTCAATAAGAAATATGATGAGGAAAACTGGGACCTTAAGCTCAAACTAAAATGTTTGAACGAACAAGACGAAGAAATTTGTGAACTTAATTGTGATCGCCCGGTAGATAAGCGCGATAACATCGTTTTTGTCCGTGAAGGATGGGGTGTTAAAACACCAAGCACTTATTGGAAGTCTGGAGCCTATCGTTGGGAGGCTTTCTTAGAAGACGAACTGGTAGGTTCAAAAAGTTTTTACATCGAACGCCAAGGGCTTGTGCGCAATGGTATTAATCCTTATTTTAAAGTTGAGGCCGTTAAATTATACGAAGGTCCAGATGCCAATATGGTTCAAGGCGAACGCAAATATTATGTCGGTTTTAATGCATTAAGCACCCGTTATATTTGGATAGAAATTAATGCCAAAAATCTGGTGCGCAAAAGTACCGATTGGGCTTGTGAACTTACATTCAATTATAAAACATCATCAGGCCATTTAAAAGGATCGGCTTCTAAATTATTTTTTGTAAAACCTGATGAGGATTATTTTAATACCACTGTGGGTTGGGGTAGCGATATGCTTGGTACATGGGGTCGCGGTAGATATTACATAGAAGTCGTATTTATGGATGAATTGGTTGCCAGTGTGCCATTTGAGGTAAGCGATGATTATATTGATGCAGTTGAAGAAGATTTCATCCCTTTGGTTCAAACTGGTTTCTATTTCGATGCAGATTTCGACTTGTTGGATGATGACATGGATGGAGAATCAAGCGAAAAATCAGAAGTAGCAGCCATACCTGTAAATGATTCTTACGAAAATGTAATGAAGGATTTGGACAGTATGGTTGGTTTGGATTCTATAAAAGACAAAGTTAAAGAATACACCAGTTACCTTAAATTTTTAGCGCTTAGAAAAGAAAAGGGCTTGGCCGATGACGAGCATATCAATTTACACGCAGTGTTCAAAGGCAATCCAGGTACGGGTAAAACCACTGTTGCTAGAATGTTGGGCCGTATATACAAAGAATTAGGCTTGTTGAAAAAAGGCCATGTACACGAGGTAGATAGAGGTGATTTGGTAGCCGAATTTATCGGTCAGACAGCGCCTAAAACAAAAGAGGCTATTAAGAAAGCCAAAGATGGTATTTTGTTTATAGACGAAGCTTATTCATTGGCTCGCAAGGACGATGATAGCAAAGATTTTGGTAAAGAGGCTATTGAAATATTATTAAAGGAATTGAGCGATGCCAATGATATTGCAATTATTGTAGCAGGTTACCCTGCGGAGATGGATACATTTATGGAATCGAATCCAGGTCTTAAATCAAGGTTTACAATGACCTATGATTTTCCTGATTATGTGCCGCAGGAACTAGCACAAATAGCAGTATTCGCAGCCAATAAGAGAGGTGTTAATTTAAGCAAAGATGCTTCAGACGAAATGTATAAACATTTGGTTCAGGCTTACCGAGACAGAGATAAATTTTTTGGCAATGCCCGAATGGTCAATTCATTGATAGATGAATTTAAAATGAACCTCGGTTTGCGCGTAATGAAAACCAAAGACCCTAAAAAATTAACCATTGAAAGTTTAAGTAGTATTGAGAAAGAAGATATAGAAAGAACTTATCTTGAACACAAGGGTAAATTAGCAGATATTCCGATTGATGAAGATTTATTGAAAGAGTCCACCGCTAAATTGAAAAAATTAACTGGCCTACAATCCGTTAAACACGATATTGATGAGTTAATAAAATTGGTGCGTTTTTACAAAGAGTCAGGTAAAAATCCGAGAGAAATTTTCTCGCTGCACTCTGTGTTCTTGGGCAATCCGGGTACCGGTAAAACCACCGTGGCGCGTATTTTGGCTCAAATTTATAAAGCCTTGGGTATTTTAGAGCGCGGTCATTTGGTGGAGTGCGACAGACAATCTATGGTGGGTGGTTACATTGGACAGACTGCTATTAAAACTGCAGAGATTATTGAGAAAGCCATGGGTGGTGTATTGTTTATTGATGAAGCCTATGCTTTGACAGAAGGGGGAGGAAATGATTATGGAAGAGAGGCCGTAGAAGCTTTGCTAAAAAGGATGGAAGATCAGCGTGGTAAATTTATTGTAATTGCTGCTGGTTATACCCAAAATATGGAACGCTTTTTAGAAGCAAACCCTGGGTTAAAATCTCGTTTTGACAGAACCTTTAATTTTGAAGATTTCAAACCAGATGATTTGTTCGACATTGCATTGCAACAATTGACAGATCACAATATCACACCTGATACCGAAACCAGCGAACATTTAAAGGCCTACATTACTTATATGTATGACAAGCGCGATAAGTTTTTTGGAAACGGAAGAGCGGTTAGAAAAGTAGTGGAAGAGGCTGTTAAGAACCAACACTTGCGTTTAAGTGAATTGCCGAAAACTAAACGCACGCCTAAAATTGTTGGCACATTAACCCTAGCAGATGTATCAGAATTCAAAGCAGATAATATTCCTACTCAAAGAACTGGCATAGGATTTAAAATAAATTAATGCTCCCCATCGATCTATCTATAATTGCCATTGTCCTGTTATCTGGTCTTGCAATTTTCTCCATTATACAATTGTTTTATCACTTTTGGGTTTTCGGTAAATTACTCAATAAATCAACTAAAGAGGAATATGCTGGTACTTGGCAGCCTGTTAGTGTGGTTGTTTGTGCCCAAAGCGAATATGAAAATCTTCAACAATTATTGCCGGTGTTGTTGCATCAACAGTATCCCAACTTCGAGATTATTTTAATAGACGATGCCAGTTGGGATAAAACGACCTCCTATTTTGAAGAACTTCAAGCACAAGAGCCACGTATCAAAGCTGTATTCATAACAGATGAAATGAAGAAGAATACCAAGGGAAAAAAATTGGCGTTAACACTTGGTATCAAAGCAGCAAAAAATGAATTGCTTTTGTTTACAGATGCTGATTGTATTCCCAATTCCGAACATTGGATAAGTGAAATGGTAATGCCTTATCATTTAAATCCACAAACACAAATAGTATTGGGTTATTCGCCATTCGCTAAAAGAAATTCTATGGTGAATTTAATGGCACAAATGGAAAACTTATTAACCGCAAGTTCTTATTTTGGTTATGCCATTAATAACAATCCTTACATGGGAGTGGGTAGAAATATGAGTTATAAAAAATCTTTGTTCTTCAGTGTTAAAGGTTTTGCAAACCATCACCACATTGCCTCTGGTGATGATGATCTGTTTGTTCAAGATGCAGCCAATACAATTAATACTGCAGTTTGTATTAATCCTAAAGCATTTGTTAATACCAAAGCAAAAACAAGTTTTGGCGACTGGTTTTCACAAAAAGTGCGTCACAATTATGTAGGTAAATACTATAAGCAAAAGCATCGCATGCAATTGTCCTTCTTTGCTTTTACACATGCTTTTTTTTGGTTGTTTTTAATAGCATGTATAATATATGAACCTTCCCGTTATTGGTGCTTAATAATACTAAGCATCTCGTGGATGATTAGAATTCCACTAATGTTTAAGATATTTAAGAAATTAAAAAGGGCCAATTATGCTTTATGGTTGCCACTTTTCGATTTTCTTTTTGTGTTTTATAATATAATTTTTGGCATCGTCACAATTTTTGGCAAACAGAAAAAATGGTAAACGCATCCATTGTTTTTAAATACTTCCCAAATTTAACAGAGATACAAAAGGATCAGTTTAATCAGCTATATCCTTTGTATGTGGAATGGAATGCCAAAATCAATGTTATATCTCGCAAGGATATTGAAGAGTTATATGTACACCATGTATTGCACGCATTGTCGATTGCGCGTTTAATTAATTTCAAAAATGTTCATAGCGTTTTGGATATTGGCACTGGTGGTGGTTTCCCTGGCATTCCTTTAGCCATATTGTTTCCGCAAATAGATTTTCATTTGGTAGATTCTATTGGGAAAAAAATAACAGTAGTGCAAGCGGTAGCAAATGGCATTGGATTAAGCAATGTAAAGGCTGAGCAAGCAAGGGCCGAGCAAATTAATGGCAAATACGACATTATAATGTGCAGAGCTGTCACTCAATTGACTGAATTTTATGGATGGATTTCCAAAAACTTGAAACCTGATTCTGAAGTAGTGTGTTTAAAAGGCGGAGATTTAAATGAAGAAATTCATACTTTTAAACAGGCCTATAGAAATAAAAAAGTGAAAGAGTTTTTCCTTTTTAGCCTTTTTGAAGATGCTTTTTTCGAAACCAAGAAATTGATTCTCGTGAGATAGTGAAATTTAAAACTTTTTGTAATTAAAATTCAAATCCACCTCGAAATCAGTGTTTGAAGGGTTTTACGGCCCTTGTAAAATATAAAACATGGACGGTAAATGCCTGAAAAAAAACACCTTAAAAAAAATTTGGCATTTTAGGTTAAAAAATGGTTATTTGCACCAACCAAAAATTTAAAAATCATGTCAGAAGTAGCAGCAAAAGTAAAGTCAATAATCGTTGACAAATTAGGTGTAGAAGAAAGTGAAGTAACACCTGAAGCAAGTTTCACCAACGATTTAGGTGCAGATTCATTAGATACAGTTGAATTGATCATGGAATTCGAAAAAGAATTTAACATTGCAATTCCTGATGAACAGGCAGAGAAAATCGGCACTGTAGGTGATGCGATTACTTACATCGAAAACAATTCCAAGTAATTTATTTAATATCCTTCAACCATTTACATGCAACTAAAACGTGTAGTAGTTACAGGATTGGGTGCGCTTACACCGTTGGGCAATAACGTTCAAGATTATTGGACAGGATTGGCTAACGGAGTGAGTGGTGCCGATATGATTACGCAGTTTGATACCACCAAGTTTAAAACCAAATTTGCTTGTGAGGTAAAAAACTTCAATCCTGAAAACTTTATGGAGCGAAAAGAGGCCCGCAAAATGGACCGCTTTGCTCAATTTGCCTCCGTTACAACCGATGAGGCCATCAAAGATTCAGGCATTGATTTATCTAGTATTAATAAAACAAAAATTGGTGTTATCTGGGGCTCTGGTATTGGAGGATTGACATCCTTTTTTAACGAGAGTGCGGATTATGCAAGAGGAGATGGAACACCGCGTTTTTCTCCATTCTTTATTACCAAAATGATTTCTGATATTGCTGGTGGTCTGGTAAGCATTAAGTACGGTTTTGGTGGTCCAAATTATACCACCGTCTCAGCTTGTGCATCTAGTAACAATGCTTTGATAGATGCTTACACAATGATACAATTGGGAAAAAGTCCAATGATTATTACTGGAGGGTCCGAAGCATGTGTCAACGAACCTGCAGTTGGTGGCTTTGTCACCATGAAAGCCTTAAGCGAAAGAAACGATGATCCTAAGACAGCTTCTCGCCCTTTTGATAAAGAGAGAGATGGTTTTGTGTTGGGTGAAGGTTCTGCAGCATTGGTACTTGAAGAGTTGGAACACGCCAAAGCAAGAGGCGCTAAAATATATTGCGAAATTGTTGGTACTGGTATGAGTGCCGACGCTTACCACATGACAGCGCCACATCCAGAAGGATTAGGGGTTATCAATGTTTTGAATTGGGCTTTAGAAGATGCCAACCTTAAACCTGAAGATGTTGATTACATCAATGTTCACGGTACCTCTACCCCATTGGGAGACGTGGCAGAGTTGAAAGCGATTCAAGCAGTATTTAAAGAAAAAGCTTATGGTTTGAACATCAGTTCTACC
Source organism: Bacteroidota bacterium (assembly GCA_025354385.1). GTDB lineage: Bacteria > Bacteroidota > Bacteroidia > NS11-12g > UBA955 > JABMMZ01. The sequence continues at coordinate 10,527 of JANXMZ010000013.1, read as the reverse complement.
AAATCAATGACTGGTCACTTATTAGGTGGCGCAGGTGCAATTGAGGCAGTGGCTTCTATTATGGCTATGCAGCATAATTTAGTGCCACCAACTATCAATCATTTTACCGATGATGAAAATATAGATTCAAAATTGAATTTAACATTCAATGTAGCTCAGCAAAAACAAATCAATATTGCCATTAGCAATACATTTGGGTTTGGTGGACATAATGCTTCTGTTATTTTCAAAAGATACAACGGTTAATTTTTAATAGGTCCTCTAACAATCTTTACAAAACGTGCTAAGACGTATATATTGTCTAAAATTTTCTAGTAACAAAGCACTTTACCAAAAGTTATACAATGTATTGGGTTTCTGCCCGCGCAAGTTGTCTCTCTATGAGATAGCACTTACACATCATTCTTACAAGCACAATCACCGCAAGGTCGATAAAAAGAACAACAATGAAAGGCTTGAGTTTTTGGGCGATTCTGTTTTGGGGTTCATAATAGCCGAAAAATTGTACAATTTATTTCCCTACAACAACGAAGGATTTTTAACCGAAATGCGCTCCAAAGTTGTCAGTAGACAGAAGTTGAATTTCCTTGGGAAAAAGATGGGACTTCAAACACTTATTAAGTTTGATAAGGTTTTAGCCTATAATCATACTTTCATGGAAACCATTTGTGGGAACGCTTTGGAAGCTTTGGTGGGAGCCATTTACTTAGACAGAGGATTTAATTTTACGCGTCATTTTATTTTGAATAAAATGGTGGGTTTACACATCGATATCAAGGCATTGGTAGAAGATGAATTGAGTTACAAAGCAAGGCTAGTAAAGTGGGGACAGAAAGAGCGCAAGAAAATTGAGTTTGTTGTGAAAAGCGTAGAAATGTTAAACAAAAGGAAACTTTACGAAGTGGCCATTACCATTGATGAGGAAGAAATGATGGTAACGCGCAACCATTCTAAAAAAATTGCGGAAGAGCAGGCCAGCGAAAGGGTCTGTAATTTAATGTCTATTTAGTGCTGCACTTCGAATTTATAACGAGAAGTATTGACTTCTTTTTCAATAGTATCTCCCTTTAATAAAAACTGAGTCAATAGTTCGCTGTAGTAAGGTGCAAGTGCCACACCTTTTGAACCCAGCCCATTCAAAACAAAGGCATTGGAATAGGGTTGAAGCGGCCCTAATATTGGTCTGCGGTCGCCACTCGAAGGACGCACGCCAGCATAATGGTCTACGACCTCGTATTCCCCACGGAAAAATTTTTCAAACTTGTATATAATTTCTTTTCGTCCTGCCTCTGTCGGTATTTCATCCAACTCATCCCACGAAAAAGTTGAACCCACTTTGAATAAATTATTTCCAAGGGGCGCCATAAATACACCTTGTTGTGCAATATAATTTATTTCTAAATTTGTTTTGATAATTAGAATTTCTCCTTTGGCTGGTTTTAATGAAATGTTTTTATTCCACGAATTTTCTTTTACTTCTTTGCCTTCACAAAAAATAACGCTCTTGGCTTTTAGGTGTTGATAATTGATTTCAGTATCAGAAATATTTAACATTTCATAATCAAAACGCGCATTAGTAAAACAGTTGGCCACCTGTAGTTTTTTCTTCATTAAGCTGCCCATCAATTTGGCATCTACCCATCCAGAATGTTTTATTTTTAAAAATCCATTTGGTGCTTTAAACTCATAGGGCACGCGCGTATTATGAACTTCTATCCAATGGCTTAAATGTGTGCTGTAGGCCATTGCACTCCAGTCGTTTAAATCTGAATTGGTTTCTATAAAGTATTGTATCGGCTGTTCGAATAAAATTTGCTGTCCAAGATACGTTTCAAATTCTTTGTAATAGGGCGTTATCATTGGATAAATAAGGTTGGCATTGTAGGCAACTTTGCGATGTCTTGGCAACAAGGGATTGAAAATTCCTGCGGCAATAGAAGATGCTGCATGATCACTGTCCTCATCTATCATGTGCACCGTTTTACCATTTTTCATAAGATTATAGGCCATATTACATCCAGCCATCCCCCCGCCAACAATCAAATAATCTATCATTTTTTATATTTTTTTTGAGACCCGCAAGTTAGTCATTCTGCACCGGCTTAGGAGGGCAATGTTATTAATATTTTTACCCTTTATCTTTTGATACTACTTGTAGTTTTTGGTCTTAAAACTTACATTAATTAGGTGTTTTTACTAAATAAATAAGCATAAATGAAGGTTTATTGACCTCTAAATTGAGTATTTAACGGGTCATATATGGTGAATTTAGAAAATATAAATAAAACTTAATGAATTGTAAATAATTGTAAATCAATTAAATATAAATAATTTACTGCTTCGTAAGGCGGAATTGATTGGCGAGATAGTATAAAAATACTATTTTTGTTAAAACTATAAACTAAAAATGAATTCGAGAAGAAGTTTCATTAAGAACATTGCTTTCGCGCTGCCGGCCCTCTCCTTAGCGGAGATACTTTTGGCCTCCTCATGCAGTAAATCGGCCGATAAAAAACATGTAAAAAGAATTGGAATTATTGGAGCAGGAATCTCAGGATTACAAGTTGCCTATCTTTTAAAATTACAAAATCAATTTGACCTAGAAATTTTAGAGGCAAGCGATAATATTGGCGGTCGCATACAATCCTTAAACAACAATCAATTTTCTTCAGCTAATAACATAGAATTAGGTGCCCAGTTTGCCTATGGCAATACTAACAATGCCTGGTACGACATGATTTCAAAATACAATCCTATTAATACCGATGCCTACAAGGCTAAAGCATATGTCATTGATGAAACAATTAAATCTGAAAGTACTTTGAGCAGCGATGCTGATTTTGTTAAGGTCAATAAAATTATTAATAGCACTTATGGATACGCTAGCAATGATGTTTCTATAGAGCAATTCATGATGAATAATAACGTACCTGAGCGTGTTAAGTTCATTTATCAGAACAACATGGAAACTTGCAGTGGTGGTAGCATGGATCGTGTATCTTTGCTAATGGCCAATGAGGAAGGTTTGAAAAATAGACAACAAGATCAATACAGACTTAAGAATACTAATTTTACAGAGGTTCTTACAAAACAATACAGCAGCGTATTAACCAAAGTAAGAAATAATACTGTTGTTAAAGAAATTGAATATAGTGGTGATGTTGTTAAAGTAAAAGACCAAAATGGATTGGTGAGAATTTACGACAAGTTAATTGTAACTGTGCCGCTTTCTATTTTAAAAGATGGTGATATTAAATTCTCTCCTGAGTTACCAAAGGCAAAACACGAAGCCATGGAAATGTTGGGTATGGATGCGGGCATAAGAGTTATATTGAAGGTAAAAACAAAATTCTGGCCTAACGATACAACTGTTTTATATAGCGGTGGTGATGCAGGTATTTTCAATATTGAGAAAGATTCGGATAATAATTATTTATTGTCATCTATGATTGTCGGTAAAACAGCAGAGAAGATGAACAATAGAAGCGAAGCCAATGTGCTTTCAGATATTCAAGCAGATTTTACAACAGCATTCGGTGCAGATGCGGCCAATTCTATTGTGGATTCTAAAGTGGTTTTTTGGTCGGATATGCCATATATCAAAGGTACTTATTCCTATCAAAAAGTAGGTGGCAGTATGGCTAATAGAGAAGCATTGGCCAAAGCCATAGATCAGAAAATTTTCTTTGCTGGTGAAGCAACCAATGCCAAAGGCAATAGTGGTTCAATTCACGGAGCATTGGAAACAGCAAGTCGTGTAACCGATGAAGTGTTGGGTTCATTTTAATGATCAGTAAAAAATTCTATAAAGCTTTTTTCATTTTTATTTTATTGCTTTCGGCTTGTACTCCTCAACAAAAGCAAAAACCAACTGTAGATTTTAAAGTGGTGGAAGCAGTGATGCAAGCCCAATTAAAGGCTTGGAATCAAGGCAGTGTGGATGGCTTTATGCTTGGTTATTGGCATTCCGATAGTTTAAAATTTATTACCCAAAAGGGTGTGCGAATGGGTTATGATTCGGTTTCTGCCAATTACAAAAGACATTATAATACCCCCGAAAAAATGGGACAGCTTTCCTTTGATAATTTGCAATTTTATACTTTGGATAGCAATGCGGAAATTGTACAGTGCACTGGTCAATGGCATGTCATGTCTAATGATGTAAATGGGGGCTCTGGAATATTTTCGTTGCTCTTCAAAAAAATAAATGGCGAATGGAAAATAATTGTGGACCATACTTGGTAATAAAGTCAATTGCACATTGAAAAAATTTCTATTTTTTTTAATTCTTAATTTAGTTGTTCATCTTCCTTTTCTAAACTTGCCCCCTTGCGGTACCCATGTTTGGCGGCAATGTAATACCTTGGCAATGGCCAGAAATTTTGCAGAGGAGGATATGGATATATTGTCACCTCGTATTGATCGCAGAAATGCAACCAATGGCATAACAGGGTCTAATTTTCCTCTATATGAATGGTGTTTGGCCGCTCTGTCCAAAGTATTCGGATTTTCGGATTTACTCAGTAGGTTGTTTAGTATGTTATTATTCAGCATTGGTATGTGGGCCTTTTATTGTTTATTGAAACAATTCGGAATGTCCGAACAAGTGGCCCTAATCGGTGCTTGTATGTTGCTTTCTATACCGGAATTATACTATCATAGCATCAATGCCCTGCCCGATGTAATGGCGCTTAGCTTGTCTTTATGGGCTTTGGTATCATGGATACAATGGCAGAAAGAAAAGAAAATTTTAATTTTGATATCGGCCCTGGTGCTTTCAATAATAGCCGGGCTCATTAAATTTCAGTTTTTAATGTTGCCAATTTCAGCTCTGGTATTTATGAAATGGCGATGGAAGAGTATATTACTATATAGCGCTTTATGGGTGCTTATTTTGGCGCCTGTTTTTGTTTGGTATGGCTACGCATTGGAATTAACCCGACTGAATAATTTGAAGGAATTTGGGCTATGGGTATTGCCAATATCATTTCAACAAAAGTGTAATACATTGATTGGAAATTTGATAATGGACTTGCCTGAAGTATTGCTTGGATGGCCTTTATTAATTACAAGTTTGATTTTGCTATTGAAGGGGTTGAGGAAAATAAAATTCAATCGGCAATTTTATTTTTGCATGTTCTGGTTAATTCAATTCTTGTGTTTTTATATAGTGGCCATAGAGCGTATGAAAAATCATACCTATTATTTTATACCCTTGCTGCCGTTGTTTATTTTGGTAATATTAATATTAGCAAAGCAATTAGAAAAAAGGTCAAGATTGCTCATCGCAGTATTGGTGTTGAATTTTGCATGGGCCATGGTGCGCATCATTCCCTCCAGATGGGTGGAAAATAAATTGCAAATACCTGTAGAATTTAGCAATGTTCAACTCAGAAATGAATTTAATAAGGCACTACCAGTCAATAGTAAATGTGTAGTAGGGCCAGATATTTCGGGATGCATATTTTTCTATTTTACACATACCAAGGGCTATTCTTTTGAGTTTACAGAAGAGTTAGTAAAAGTAAAACAGGAGCAATTGGATATCGACAATATGCGAGCTGCTGGCATAAAATATTTGATTATAAAAGATGGAGCTCTATTGGAGCCATTTATGAATCAAATAAACCTAAAACGCAAAATAAAGAGCATTGGCAGCTTCGAAATTTGGGAACTTTAAGGATATTATAATTTTTTGATTTTTATTGTGAGCAACAATGTTTGGTTATTGAATACAAAGGTGATAAAAATTTTGACCCGAAGGTGGTCAAATATTAATTGTTTAAAATCGCATAAACAGTTAACGACCCCGGAGGTGGTCGCATCTAAGTGTGCTCAAAAAGGAGAAGGAATAGAAGGTTTTAATTCAACTTTGTCCTTTATATAATCTGTCTGTATATAAATTCAAACACTGTGCAATAACTATTCATCATTATCCGTTATTTTCGCACTTCATATTTATTAAAAATTGTGTCTATCCGTGTAGAAAATTTGGTTAAAACGTATGGTAAGCAAAATGCCGTTAATGATATTACCTTTAATATTAACTCAGGAGAAATTGTAGGCTTTTTAGGACCCAATGGGGCGGGCAAAACCACCACCATGAAAATATTGACTTGCTTTATTCCTCCAAGCAGTGGTAGGGCCTATATCAATAATATGGATGTGGAGTTAAAGGCCATAGAGGTGCGCAAGCAAATTGGGTATTTGCCCGAGCACAATCCATTGTACACAGATATGTACGTGAAGGAATATTTGCATTTTATAGCCTCCATCTATCATTTGCCTAATACAACAAAACGAGTTGCGGAGATGATAGAAATAACTGGTTTGCAAGTAGAGCAAAAGAAAAAAATTGGACAACTTTCCAAAGGATATCGCCAGCGTGTGGGTTTAGCACAAGCCATGATACACAATCCATCGGTATTAATTTTGGATGAGCCTACGAGTGGTTTGGATCCTAATCAAATTGTAGAAATTAGAAACTTAATCACCACCATTGGTAAAGAAAAAACCGTGATGCTATCTACACATATTATGCAGGAGGTAGAGGCGATGTGTACCCGCGTGATGATTGTTAATAAAGGTAATATTGTAGCCAATGGAGAACCCCATGAACTCAAGCAACAATTTTCTTCCGATATTATTTTGGTAGTAAAATTCAATCAAATTTTAAACAAAGAGCAATTGAAGGAATTAGAAAATATGGCCGAGGTAAAAACTGCCAATAACAATGAATACCATTTGAAAGGTAAGAACGAAGAAGCTCTGAAAGCCTTGGCATTTAATTTTGCAGTTAAAAACCAACTGATGCTATCCGAAATGAAAGTGAGTGAGAATTCTTTGGAAGATATATTTAAAAATGTGACCCGATAATTATAAAAGAAGCAATGTATGTTTAGTATTTTAAAAAAGGAAATTAGAAGCTTTCTCAGTTCGCTAATAGCGATTATTGTGATAGTTGTTTTTCTAATTGCCAATAGTTTGTTTTTATGGGTGTTTAAGGAAACCAACATCTTGGATGCTGGTTATGCTAATATAGATCCTTTATTCGACTTGGCTCCCATCATATTTATTTTCCTTATTTCCGCCATTACGATGCGCTCCTTTAGTGAAGAAAAAAAGAGTGGTACTTTCGAGATCTTAACCACAAAACCTTTAACCGACATGTCCATCATTATGGGTAAGTATCTGGCAGGTTTAATTATTGTAATATTTGCAATTTTACCAACGCTTGTTTATTATTACACAGTTTATACTTTGGGCTTACCCGAAGGTAATTTAGACAGTGGTGCCGTTTGGGGCAGCTATTTGGGTTTAATTTTGCTGAGCGCAGGTTATGTGGCCATTGGTTTGTTTTCAAGTATTATCACCGATAATCAAATTGTTTCATTTATCATCAGCATGTTTTTGTGTTTCTTCTTTTATTCAACCTTCGATTATTTAGGATCCTTCTCGTTTTTTAAAGATTCAGATTTCTTTATAGAATGGATGGGCATCAGTTATCATTACAGAAGTATTAGCAAGGGTGTCATCGACTCAAGAGACATTGTATATTTTCTGAGTCTGATTGGTTTATTTTTATGGTTAACAAAAATTATTTTTAGCAGCAGAAAATGGTAAAAGAAAAGAAACAAAAACGCGCCTATAGGCAACAATCTTTTATTGAAATGCTATTGTTGGTAGTAGTCATTGTAATTGTCAATATTTTGGCATCCAAATATTACAAGAAAATAGATTTGACAAAAGAGAGTCGCTATACATTGTCTAATACATCTAAGGATTTGGCTTCTAAAATTGACGATCGTATGTATTTTAAAGTGTATTTAGAAGGCGATAATCTGTCAACCAAGTTCAAACGACTGCGAACTGCAACGTTAGATATGTTAAGAGAGTTCAGAGATTTAAGTCATAATAAAATTGATTTCGAATTTGTGAATGTATTGAAAGATAAATCAGATAAGGAACGCAGTGAAGTAATTAAACAATTATCGGAAAAGGGTTTGAATTATTACAATGATATAGAGCTGGAGGCCGATCAACAAAAGCGCAATTTAATATTGCCTTGTGCCGAAGTTAGTTATGGCGCCAATAAGGAGTACACCATTAATTTATTGAGTACCGAAATGGGTAAGGCAGAAGAAACTGCCATTAATAAATCAATAGAAAATTTAGAATATGAAATTGCCAATGCCATTCGAAAATGCCTAATTCAAAAACCACAAAAAATTGCTTTTTTATATGGACATGGGGAGCCAGATGAGGCACACCTGGATGATTTAATGGGTTCTTTGAGTGATAACTATTCTATTGATCGTTTCTTCTTCAATCTACGCGACGAAGAGTTTCTAAAACAATTCATGAGCGATGCTGATAAAATTAGAGATTATGATTCTTTGGGGGCTACTATCATAAAAAAAACCTTGTTGATGATGAAACAATACGATGGTATTGTAATAGTAAAACCAACCGTGCCATTGGATAAAGACGAAGCTTACATCATTGATCAATACATCATGCACGGGGGTAAAACCATTTGGATGATAGATCCTATTATGGCCGAGCAAGACAGTTTAAGAAGAAATCCTAAAGTAAATTTTCCGGATTATAACAATGAGAATTTGAGAACCATGCTGTTTAATTATGGGGTGCGTTTAAATTCAAATCTATTACTCGATTTAAATTGCAATAATATTGTTTTGAACGACCCAAATAGGCAAGGTAGAATGGTGCCATTTGCATGGGTGTATTATCCTGTTTTTGCATTTACGGGGAATAATCACCCAATTGTTAAAAATTTAGAAGTTATTTGGGGACAATACAGCGGTACCTTAAAACCAATAGCGCGCAAAGATTTAAATATTACCAATTTATTGATTAGTAGCGACAAAACGAAGGTACAAGAGGCGCCAGTGTATGTTGATTTAAGCATGGTTGCCAATAATTTTGACAGAAATTATATAGCCAGTTTCAAACAAGGTACACAAGTAGCGGGTGTTTTATTAGAAGGAGAATTTAAATCAAATTTTAAACGACCAGATAAAATATATCAATATCCAGTAAAAGAGAGTTGCACCAACAGTATGATTGTATTAGCCGATGGAGATATCGGTATCAATGCAGTTAAAAATAGCACAGGTGAGATTTTCCCTTTGGGGTATGATAGGGAAACTGGACGTCAATTTGCCAATAAGAAATTTTTGTTGAATTGTTTCGATTATTTATTCGATCAAAGTGGTTTGATAGAAGTGAGAACTAAAGAAATTAATTTGCGTTTATTGAACCGTTCAAAAATTAATACACCCTTGCAAGAAGGTGATTGGTTAAAAGAAAAAACCAAATGGCAACTCATTAATACGGTTGTTCCTGTAATGGCTGTCATTCTTTTTGGTATTTTGAATTCGTGGTACCGAAGAAGAAAGTATGCAAGGTAATCGTTGTTGTGACATCTCATATGATATCACATTAACAATTCAACTAAAGCGGAGAATTGAATTGAATAAAAACCTTTGCCTCTTCTTGCGATAGTGCGGCAAAGTTTCTATAACGGTGATGTACATCTATGATTTCCTCAATAGCTTTTTTTACCACTTCCTTATTCTCCCAGTTTTTTAAATCTGCAATAGCAGTTTCTAAACAGCCTTTTTTGTAGGCAATTTGACCGAGTACGTGCACCAGTGTGTTGCGCACCCTTGCTGTTTTATCGAATTGTAGTTCTTTTAAAAGTGGAAGAATGTCTTGAGGGTGGGTGCGGCCGCGCAGTTCAATGCCATGGCAAATTTCTCTGCGTATTTCTTTGTTACTATGGTGCAAATATTTGTATGCCCATTGCAATACAGGTTTTGGATTTTTCTCTCCCATTTTTTTTACAGAACCAATAACGGCATTGCGCACCGAGTGGTGGGCATCAAAAAGGCCCGTATCAAAAAAATGCACCACAGTTTCAAAATCGCGAATGCCTATTTCACCGGCTGCATTAACGGTTGTCTGGCGGATTTTAAAATCTGGTTCATTCATAAAAAGTTGCAATGCAACTATAATATTATTTCGTAAACTAGGTTGTCTAAAATACAGCCTGCCAATGGCAATATAGGCCGTTTTACGTATGTAGGTATCAGAATCGGAGAGGAAAGTTAAAATATTTATCATATTGCTATTACTGAAGCTGGTCTGGATTTCTTCAGTAATTGCAGTAACTTTTTGTATTCTTTCTTCTTTGTTTAATTGGTAAAATTCCATCTAAATTTGTTTTCAAAGATAATTTAAATGAAATTAAAGTACTTTATCGTGTACTAACCAAAGAGTTCTATTGTTTTGAAATTAGTAATTCCAATTTTGAGGATGTTGATATAGGCTATTTCTTCGTGAACTCAGCGAGGCTTTTACTGGATCAAGACCAAAAGTTGTGGGCTAGGCATATAATTTGGCCAATCGGAAGAGGAAGAAATTGATATTCCTTACCCCTCTATGCTGTGCTCTAAAAGCTTTAATCTTAGCATTAAAAGATTCAGCAGATGCATTGGTGCT
>JANXMZ010000040.1 GCA_025354385.1 Bacteroidota bacterium | reverse complement strand
ATTCACTTAGCTGAATTTTATTCTGTAAAACTAGCATTCGGCAATGTTTTCAATTACAACCACAAAATAAAAAAAAAGAGCAAAAACTTGCGTTTTTACTCCTTTTAATTTTAACTCCTTAACACTTTTTCAGTGCCCTCGCTTTTCAAGGGTCATTTTTTTTAATATAGTCGGGTTGGAGTATTACAATCGCTGCAATAATTTACCAGGCAATAGGATGATGCCTTTCAATAATCCAAATACCCCATCCACTGCAATACCCAGAATTCTAAGGGGAATAGATAATAACCAAAAAATTGGATATAAAACCAGTGCAAGAAGTGCAATCGGCCAGCAAAGTATAAATAGGATGATCCAGATTAAAAATGTAAGCATACACTAATTTAATTCAATATATCAAGCTGCACAAAATGAATATTTATGAACGGTAAGTTTTTATTGTTAGTGGGAATGGTTAATCATGAGTTTATGGTTTTCTGTAAAGCCGTTTGATGATGCTGATCAATATCATAGCAGTTACAGCGCCAACAAAAGCAATGCCCATATCTTTTGTGCATCCCATATATCACCTTGGGTGCCCAAATAGGCATCACCCTCTGAAGGGAAGAAAATGTCTGCAACCATCCATTCTAGTAATACGTACATAGCGTTAAAGGATAGCGAATTTCGCAGGGAAGCGTTCAGCTAACCCAATTGGGCCAACCGAAATGATTTTAAAATATTCCCGCATGGGATACGAGAGTAAAAACTCAAAACTAAAATACACGATACGGTCGTAATAATTTCGGTTGATCTGTAACAAATCTTTTAACCAATAACCCAAAGGGTTTTCAGCGTAGGTATATTCTGCACTTTAAATATGTAATTACAGATAAACTGTCATCATGGTATAGCTAAGATCACTTTATAAGATTATCTTTCTAGTTTAAAAATATCAGTAATGAGAAATACAATTATCTTTTATTTAGTTACTATTCTACCCTTACTAATTAGTGTTTATCTTGGTAAATTTGGTATTATCAGCAGCGAGGAATTCGTATTATTATTATTGATTTATGCGTTTATATATCGTCCAATAGCAGATTATAGTAGATTAAAGCAAAAAGGCTTGATAAGTAAAAATGAATTTTGGAAAAGTTTTCTGCCAGGATATTTTCAACTTAAATACTTTTTCACTAGTGTTTTGATGTTATAAATATAAGTTCTTTGAAAGTCTTGTCTGTATTGTGTTTCAGCGGTTTTGTAGCCTAACACGATTTGAAAAGTTTGAAATTTTATCTTAATATAACACCTTGATAATCAATTAATATGAA
>JANXMZ010000012.1 GCA_025354385.1 Bacteroidota bacterium | reverse complement strand
ATAACGAGATTTAAAAATCGTTTCATTGTGTTTAGTTTTAGTTTAAATCTTAAAGGCGTTTTAAATCTTTAAGACGTCACAAAAATAATATAGTATTTTGATACTATGTTAATAAACTAGGTATAAAATGGGCTAAATTTATTTAAACAATTGAATTACAGTTATATAAATTTTGCTCAACCTAAGTGTTTTTACATCTTTTTTGTTTTAAATAAGGAAAAAAGTAAAAATACTTATTTAAGTTTAGGTTTAATTGTTATAGAATATTATAAATCCCCAAATAAAAAAGACCCCCAATTATTGGAGGTCTTTCAAAATAATAAAATCTCAAGCTTATGATTTAATAAATTTCTGGCAAGTTGTGTTGTTTTTCGTTTCCACAAATATTAAGTAAACACCATTAGCAAAAGAGGAGATGTCAATATTTAATCCATTCTCTGAAATTAAATCAGTGTATACAACTCCTCCCATGGTATTTTTAATGATTATTTTGCCTTCAGTTTTAAAATTTGTTGTAACCTTTATCTCGCGACTTGCTGGGTTAGGCAAAATGCTTAATCCAATTTGAGTTGGTTGATAGTCAATCACTACAATTTCTTTTGAATATTCATTTTTGCCGTTATAATCCGTTTGTTTTAATCGGTAGTAATTAAGCCCTCTGTAGGGAGCCACATCTTTTATGGCATAGGATTTTAAATCATTGCTATTGCCAGCGCCGGCTACCTTTTGAAAATATTCAAAGTTAATTCCATCAGCACTTCTCTCAATTGTAAAATATTGATTGTTTATTTCTGTAGCAGTTTTCCAAGATAATTCAACTTCATTTTGTTTGTTGAGTTGTCCTTTAAAATCAATTAATGTAATAGGTAATGGATTGATAAAACCAGACAAAGATCCAAAAGTAAATGGACTGAAACCTGTTATTGTATTTGAGGTAACGTTGCCCGGAACACCGCCAGTAATAGCACTTTGTCCTTTGTTTTCCCAACCTGTTCCATTCCATCTAGCAACCACTAAATCTGATGTAAAAGTATTGACACCGCTCCAAGTGGTTTCCCAAAACAATTGCAATTTAACATTCGAAGTGCCAGTTGTGCGATCGCAAACCCAATACTCTCTGGTGCTTACATCATGCAATACAGGAGAAGGTGAGCCAGCCATGGTAACGGTGTCTGAGTATGCCGAATTAAAATACTGACCAGTGAAGGCATCTGTTACACTAGAAGGTGCACCTATGCCCATTCTTGCCCACTTTGTGCCTTTTCCTAAAGGAAAAATAAACGAATCGTTACCTACTTTTTTCATAGGGCCCACGACATAGCTTGAAGCATTGCCAGGTGTTGATGTAGCATCATCTTCTATTGTCAATAAATTTGTTGAAGTTGTTATAATATTGCCACTTGTTAAGGTTAAATCACCGGTTATAGAAACCGGAACTGAAAGAGTCGTTGTTGTACTCGTTTTGGCCTGCTCAACGTCCCCTAAAGTAACTAAAGCAACAGCTCCGCTAATAGTTGAAGCACTGCTACCAGTGAAAATAAGAGTTCCATCGTTTCCATTAAAATTACCATCTACAATAAAGTTTTGCTTCACTGCTATAGCGTTATTTAATGTTATGTCAGCAGTGCTTTCAATCTTAAGATTGTAAAATGTACTTGAACCGATGCCATTAATTTCAGCCGGATTTCCATCGAATCTTACGGTGGATGTTTGTCCATCAAAAGTGCCATTGTTTAAAAACGACCCTGAGATTAAATGGCTGGTAGCTGTTCCTCCATAAAATTTAGCTCCAGAACCAATGCTTAACTCATCTGAAATTGTCCAAGAAGTTGGAGGAGTAACACCAGCTGCATTGGTATTTGTAATACGTACAACGTTTAAAGAAGGACTGCTATTTTGCACAGTTATTGGAGCAGTTCCTGCAAATTCTATTTCGCCTGTGCTAATAAAGGATACACCGTCTAGTTTAATGGTGCCACTAGCAGAATAAGGTGCGCCAGGCGTGAATTTTAATTTACCACTGCTTGTTACAGTTCCATTATTTGTAAAGTTGCCATAAAAAGTATGGGTTAAAGGACCACCATTAAAAGTTGCTCCAGCGGCTACGTTAAAGGCGAAGAAAACAAACCATGGGACAGATGCTGTTATACCCCCTGTATTGTTAATATTAACAGTGGCAAAACTTGGAGAGCTGGTTGAATTAATAACGGGAGAAACAGTACCATTAAAATTGATAATACCTGTAGATGAACTCGTAATTGAATTGAGCAATTGCAGAGTCTGAACTCTGCTGCCTGTAAAAGTTGCAGTACCATTGCTTGTTAGAGAGCCTTTATTTGTAAGATCACCATCTAAAATGGCATTATTACTACCAAAATTAAGCGACCCCGTAGTTTCTACATAAAGATCACCTGAAATAGTCGTAGTACCAGAACTTACTGTGTATGATCCAGTAACAACAGATAAATCATTGAGTGTTGAACTTCCTGTTATAGTTTTAGAAGTGCCATTAAGAATAAGTGTGCTGGTGCCCGGGGTATAAGTTCCGCTGTTTGTAAAGTTGCCGTATAAGGATGTAGAATTTATATCCGGATTAAAAGTTGCTCCAGAATTAATGAGCAAATTGCCGTTAATCTGCACGTTGCCAATTAAAGTTTTAGCATTGCTGCCTCCATTGGTTAATGTTAAGTTACCGTATGTCACCTTGCCTATAATTTGTGCTACAGTGCCATAATAATTCACTGTGCTTGTAGCGTTTAATGTATTGGTTATAAAATTGGCGGGAAAATTATTTGTGCCTGCCGCTTTTAATATTGCGCCCGTACCAATGGTAAAAGTGCCTCCATCGCTTGAACGGTTGGCTCGGAAAGTATCCAAATCCATTGTCCCAGCAGTAATGGTAAGGGTATTGTTAATAACAATATGATTGGTTAAGGTAAGGTTGCCCGCTGTTTTGTTGACTAACATATTAGAAAAAGTATTGGCATTCACTGTTTGATTGCCCGTTCCGTTAAAATTAACGGTTCCATTATTACTGATGTATATACCCGTGGTGGTCCAATTGCCACCAACTTTAATATATGAAGCTTCATTGTATAAATATGTAGAAGTTCCTATCGAAATATTACCCGCTACACTCAAGGTGTCAAAAACTGCAACTTCGCCACCGGTATTAATTGTCAAATTACCATTGATTCTAGAAGGTCTAGTGAACGAAGCGCGTTCTGTTGTTTTACTTATATTTAAATTATTATAGGTAACAGGGGCCACTGTCTGAGATTCGCCACCTGAATAAGTAACACCTCCAGAACCAGAGGTAAATGTTCCAGAACTGTAATTGTAATCTCCTGCTATATTCAAAGTGCCACTTCCTGTAAAAATCAATGCCCCTGTTGCAGTATGCTCTAAATTATCAATAATATTAACTGTTCCTGAACCGATTTTAAGAGTAATGTCATGGTTATTAACGCTGTCACTTAGCAGTAAATGTGTGCCCACATTTAAGGTTCCTCCTGTTACATCAATAATGTGTGAGCGATTGACTGTCCAGTTGCCTCTTAAACTTCCTAATGTGGTAAGAGAGCCACTGCTCAAAGTTAAGGTTATGGCCTGCGCACTTCCAAATCTCAGTACACTTACTGTTTGGGCAGAACTTAATGTAGGATTATTGGTAAATACTGCAGAACCAAGGTATGCCGCATCGGTTGAATTTGGAACTCTGTTAGACATAGATGCGCCGGAAACCGTGGTCCAATTAGAGGCATTGTTCCATGCAGTGCTAACGGAGCCGTTCCATCTGACAACATTTCGTGTGCCCGAGCATGTGAATCTCCCGGTTAAGTTAGTAATTCCTGTTTGTTCAACATAATTCAATGCGGTATCTCTTGCATTAAAGCCAACACTGTCCCAAAGTATACCAGAATTAAATTTATAGAGGGCTAAAAAGGGTTCTGAAAATGCATTTAATTCGTTGTTCTCATAATGAAAACGCAGTTTTGCATTGGTATAGGTCCCTGAATTAACGGTAATTTTATATTCCCTAATAAGTGATTCAATGGAGGGGTCGAAATCTGCAATTTCACCAAGTTTTGTAATGACTGTTACAGAAGAGATGCCAGAAGGACTTGTAAATGTTACCAAGTTATTCGGACCTTCAAATGAATAAGCTGTTCCATTTGTAAATGAATGGCTATGTGTAATGGTTCCTAAAATTATACCATTACCTGTTCTGCCACCTGTAGTCGTAATAGTATAAATGTCTGTCAGTATATTACCAGTGGTCATAACAATGCTTGCTGCCGTTACATTGCTAGCCAAAGTTATTCTAATGGCATTACTAGATTTATTAACAGTTAAAGTATTAAATGTCGTTGTTCCAGTAATGGTTGCTGCATTTATACCTCTTAATTGTACATCCGATGTTGATGCGGTGAAAGTACCGCCGTTGTTCCAATGGCGATACAATGAAAAAATATAAGAAGATGCATTAAAAGTTACACCAGAATTAATTGTGAAGTCGTTATTTACAGTAATGGCGGCACTTGGCGTCTTTGTTCCTCCATTTGAAAGTTGAAGGTTGTGGTAGGTGGTGCCGATTAAACTTTGAGCTCCACTTCCATTATAATTAACGGTATTCGGGAGTAAAGTAGTAACATCTAAAGTGCCTGTTTTTGTGAAAGTATTGGCAATTCCTAAAACTGAGCTAGTACTCAAGGTTAATGTTTTTGTGGCACTAATGATGACATCAAAAAGATTGGCTGTTCCAGATAATGAACTTGTTCCATTAAAGGTTGCGGCATTGGCGGTAGCTGTAAAAGACCCTGTTAATGAAACCGTTAAACTTGATAACATTGTAAAATTATTCGCGGTCGTTATGGTGCCTTCAATACTCAAAGCATAGAAAGTACATGCCGCACTTCCATTAATAACTTTACTTGTACCTCCCATAGTTATTGTTCCAGAAGATGCAGTAAGAGTACCATTATTGGTCAGGTTCCCAGTTACTAGTACATTAGCTGTAGAAGTAACACTGCCAGTAATAACAAAATTAGCAAGTTCTAAACCATTTCCTGTAATTGATTTACTTGCGCCAGACATTGTTAAACTGCCACCAGAGGCATGTGTAAAAATACCAGGAGCGGTTGTATTTAAGTTTCCTGAAACAGTTAAATTGGTACTTCCACTTGCTGTAATACCTGATGCAATAAAGGATAAATTATAAAAGTTATTGGTCCCTGTGCCGCTTAATGATGATGAAATACCACTAAATGTGACAGAGGAAGTGCTCCCCGTAAAAGTGCCACTATTTATAAAGTTATTTTTAAATGCATGTGTAAAGCTTGATCCATTAAATGTGCATCCACTTCCAATAGTAACATCGCCATTAACGGTAATGTTTTGAGCTGCGGTATAGGAAACACTTGTGCCTGCTCCTTGCGAACTTGTAAAATTTCCCGCAATTGTTAAAGCGGTTGCTGGCATGGTTTTAACTGCAGCTCCGCTGCTGCTGCTGAGTAATAAATTGCCATAGGCCGCAGCCAATATTGTTTGATTCGTGCCATAATAATCCACTGTGCTAGTAGTTGCAATACTTAATGTACTGTAATTCGTTGGAAATCCATTTGCTCCCCCAATTCTAAGAGTAGTCCCTGCAGCCAAGGTAAGGGCACCACCAGAAGAAGATCTGTTAGCAGTATATGAGCTCAAATCGAATGTTCCTGCATCTATATAAATTTTACCTGAAGAAGTTGAACTTGAGCTTAAGTTGGGTAAATTAGCAATTAGTGATTTTGTTGAACCTCCACTTATTCTTAATATGCCGTAGGTAAGCGAACTGCTGATAGTTTGAGCAGTGCTTGCAGATGTATAGTTAACAGTACTTGTACCATTTAACGACTTGGTGCCAGAAATACTATAATTACCAGTAAATGCAGAAGTGTAAACATAAACTGTTCCAGTTGAATTAATGGTCATTGTACCAGCTCCGGATACAACATAAGAGGCCGTTGGATTTAATGTTCCACTAACTGAAAGAGCAGTAGCTACACTGATATTATTGGCAAGGGTTAAAATGCAGCCTGAGTTTATTGTTAAGTTTCTGAAGGCTGTCACACCTGTTAGAGCTTGGTTGGTTCCAGAAAAGGTGACCTTGGAACTAGAAGTAGAGGATGAATAAGTGCCTAAGTTCGTCCAATCTCCTTTTACTGTCATGGTTTTACTACTTGTATTAGCTAATATGGTTCCATTGCTGTTAATTAAAACATTTCCACTAACTGTAACACTTTTGGCAACGTTGAGTGTCGAACTAACGGCACCACCAATGGTCAAGTTTTTACAAGTAGATGTAACAGTAAAAGTGGGTTGAAATGAGCCTGTAAAGTTGGCATCGCCAATAATAGCATCGACAGTAGAGGTAGGTATTCCAGCAGTCCAGTTGGAAGCGGTGCTCCAATTAGTACTAGTGGTTCCTTTCCACGAAGTCTGTGCTTTTAGATTTTGAAATGCCGAAAGCATTATAAAAATCAGTGCTGTAATCTGAATCTTTAGTTTCATATTGTTGAATTGTATGTTGTATGTTTTGTAAAGCGCCTAAGCAATTTGAAAAATCATGTTGTAATACTTTATAGATAATTAAAACTGAGTAAAATTACACATAGTATTATAAACTTATGATTACCAATAGCTTATACTCAAATATAGTACATAGAATTCTAATGAATTGAAGTGCATTACGAAAATCACCGAAATATTGTAATAACTTAATTATCAATTATAAAAGTTTATTTTTTTTCATAAATAAACTCTTATTGTTTGATTTGCGGCTCTAAATTTGATTTAAGTCATGTATTTAGCTTTGTGATTTATCTAATATCTTTAAGCTAAGTAGAAAAACTCTAAATATTCATAATAATTTGGTGATAGGTGTTGCTATTGCATGTTTATCAGATATATGTAACATTATTTGTTGGAACTATTAAAAGGTTATATATTGAAAGATTGAAGGCCTTTTTCTATTAGGCGATCTTTGGCTTGAAAGATTGGTTTCCAAGCAATGATTTTAAAAAAACTGAATGCCTTTTTAAAATAAAGATAAGATGGAGAATTATTTGTTTATGAACCTCAAAAATTGTGACTAAGCGGTCAAAGATTTGCTAATATGTTTTGAAAGCCACGCTATGGCCTTTTCAATATCGGTAAAACATTGAATTGGATATTCTTGATGAATAAATTTCATATACAAATTAGCACTTATTTTTTGAGCAATTGAATTAACTACAATGGCCTCCGCATGTATCATATCTTTGCGGAGTTTATTAGCTTCAATTATTCCAAGCCTGGCCTCTTCAGTTATTTGAGTGCCTTTTCCGATTATTAGTAATTTGGCAATTTTTTTATCCTCTGTCACAGAATCGAGAATATTATAGACATCTTCAATTCCTTTAAGAGTTACCATGACGTAATCATTATAAACAACCTCTACAATCTGGTCGTCGAACATCTTTATTGATTTTAATATTGGAGCCTTGGAAATCAATGTTTACTATATTAGTGTTTTTTTAAGGATATTACAGTATCAGACACAAACATAAAGGTTTACAACTTTAATAGCTATAAATAATAAGATTAAAGGTGTAATTATCTGAAATTCAATTGAATTCAAATAAATGCAAATTCTTAGAGGTCAGATACTGAAGCTTTAATGTAATAATCCTTAAACAACTTTCGAAATTTACTTTTAATAGTGGTGTCTTCCTTTTCGCGTTGTTTGTAGAAATTAATAATCTCTTTTTGTTTAAGAATAAGGGTTTTTTTTGTTTTCAAACGAGACTGCAGCTTTTTTTGCCCTTTGATTGAATTTTCAATCAAACGAGTAATCTCATCAATTTTACCCTTCTTTTCAGAGGTATTGGTTATAATGTATCGCATAGTAAATAGTTTGCTACAAAAGTATAATAAATTTCAACATTTCAAAGAAAAAATATGATTTGTTTTCAATTATTTTTTTAATCATACAAATTTATAGTCGTAAAAAACTTTTTTAATATCTTCAAATACAGCTTTATGAGCAAGGTTTAAAAATTATTATTTCTACTAATGAAACTTTGCAGTAATGGTATTTCACCTCGGATTTTCGCGGTTCAAAAACATGTTAAGTACTTTTAAATTTAAAAATTTTATTGCTTTAAAATGGTTTGAATAATACAATTGAATTTCATGAAAAATAGTTATCAAATCCTTACCTTTGCACACTTTTTATGCAACACCTAAGGAACTTTTGTATTATCGCCCATATCGATCACGGTAAGAGCACGCTGGCAGATAGGTTACTCGAATATACCGAGACTGTTTCCAAACGTGATATGATGGCTCAAGTACTCGATAATATGGATTTGGAGAGAGAAAGAGGTATTACTATTAAGAGTCACGCCATTCAAATGAATTACGTTTTGGATAATCAACACTATGTTCTAAATTTGATTGATACGCCTGGTCATGTTGATTTTAGTTATGAGGTTAGCAGAAGTATTGCTGCTTGTGAAGGTGCTTTGTTAATTGTTGATGCATCTCAAGGTATACAAGCCCAAACTATTAGTAATTTATATTTAGCAATTGAGCACGATTTGGAAATTATTCCGATCCTAAATAAAATGGATTTGCCCGGTGCAATGCCGGAAGAAGTGAAAGATCAAATAGTAGATTTGATTGGCTGCGACCGGGATAAAATTATTGCAGCAAGTGGTAAAACAGGTATGGGGGTGCATGATATTTTACGTGCAATAGTTGAAAGGGTGCCCCATCCCAAAGGAAACATTAACGCACCTTTAAAAGCGCTTATTTTCGATTCCGTTTTTAATTCCTTTCGTGGAATTATTGCCTATTACAAAGTAATAGATGGTAAAATGTCTAAAGGGGAGATTGTTAAATTCATGAACACCGATAAGGAGTATGGTGCTGATGAAGTTGGTGTTTTAAGATTGGAAATGGAACCTCGTCCGGAGGTATTGGCTGGAGATGTTGGTTATATTATTACAGGTATAAAGCAAGCCAAAGAGGTGAAGGTTGGAGATACAATTACAAGTTTTGTTAATCCTACAGCCGAAGCCATCAAAGGTTTTGAAGATGTTAAGCCTATGGTTTTTGCGGGTATCTATCCTGTAGATACAGAAGATTATGAAGAGTTAAGAGACAGCATGTTCAAATTGCAACTGAATGACGCCTCTTTGGTTTTTGAACCTGAAAGCTCTGCAGCACTTGGTTTTGGTTTCCGCTGCGGATTCCTTGGTATGTTGCACATGGAAATTATTCAAGAACGCCTTGAAAGAGAATTTGGAATGACCGTCATTACGACCGTTCCAAACGTTTCTTATAAAGCCTATACAACTAAAGGTGAAATGTTAGAAGTGAATAATCCAAGTGATTTACCCGACCCAAGCACCATCGATTATGTTGAAGAACCCTTTATTAATGCCACCATTATTACTGCATCCGATTATGTTGGAAATGTGATAGCACTTTGTATGGATAAAAGAGGTATGATAAAAAATCAGGTTTACCTTACCACCAATAGAGTTGAACTTACTTTTGAAATGCCTTTGGCCGAAGTAGTATTTGATTTTTACGATAAATTAAAATCCATCAGTCGTGGGTATGCCTCTTTTGATTATGCGCCTTGCGGTTATAAATTATCTCATTTGGTCAAAATGGATATTATGCTAAATAAAGATCCTGTTGATGCTTTGTCTTCAATAATTCATAGAGACAGAGCTTATGATTTGGGTAAAAAAATATGTAAGAAATTAAGAGAATTAATTCCTCGCCAGCAGTTTGATATTGCCATACAAGCCTCTATTGGAGCAAAAATTATTGCCAGAGAATCGCTTAGTGCTTTGAGAAAAGATGTAACTGCAAAATGTTACGGTGGCGATATAAGTCGTAAACGAAAATTGCTCGAAAAACAAAAAGAGGGTAAGAAAAGAATGAGACAAGTGGGGAACGTAGAGATACCCCAATCTGCATTTATGGCTGTGCTTAAGTTGGACGATTGATAATAGAAGTTTTCAAGTAGCCAATACGTAATTTACTTCTTCTTTTACTTTTAATAAAAATATTGGCTAAAATAAATTTTAAACATTGAATCTTTTCAAAGCATATCCTATACAATTTTGGAAATTGTGTTTTGCATGTTTAATTTTCTTTAGCAGTTTTACCATGGTAATTCCAGATTTGCCAATGCTTTTAAATACCATAGGTGGCAAAGAGTACAATTGGCTAATCATTCCAACTTTTGCAAGTATTGCACTTATAAGCCGTCCTTACAGTGGAAAATTATCTGATCATATCGGCAGAGTAAAGGTAATGTGCATTGGTGCTATTGTTACAACATTGGCTTGTTTTTTTTATATTTTTATTCCGGTTGCCTTATTGTTTTTCTTCAATAGAGGTTTTCATGGCATCTGCGCTGGGTTTACCCCAACGGGTTTTACAGCCTATGCCGATGATGTTGTACCTCTAGAAAAAAGGGGAGAGGCAATGGGAATTGTTGGAATTTGTAATAATATTGGCAATGCTATCGGATGGGTTATAGGGAGCAAATGCACCAGTGTGTTTGGTATCAATACCATGTTTCAAATTGCTTCGCTTTTAGGATTCATATCTTTATTAATGTTTATGACATTAAAGGAGCACATTGTAGTGCAGCAAAAGTTTAAATGGAGCATGTTGAAGCTAAAGCGAAACGAATTGTTTGAATGGAAGGTGTTGGTTCCAGGAATTGTATTGTTGTTAACTGCATTTTCTTCGGGTGGTATTTTAGCATTAATAGCGGACTTTACATACCATGTCGGCATCGGCAATAAAGGTGCTTATATGGCCATTTATATTGTTTCTTCTTTGGTAGTGCGATTTTTGGCGGGGCGTTGGAGCGACCGTTATGGGCGGAAAAAAATAGCATTGTATGGATCACTAACGCTTGCAATAAGCATGTTGGTTTTGGCGTTTACTGGTGGCACATATCTGTATATTATATCTTCCGTTTTATTTGGAGTTGGTTTTGGTTTATTATCTCCTTCTTTGTTTGCATGGACTGTTGACTTATCAGAAGAAGGTAAGAAGGGAAAGGCGGTTGGAACACTGTTTATTTTTCTTGAAATCGGTATTATTCTTGGGTCTTCTGTGTGCGGCTTGCTATACAACAATGAGGTGCAAAATTTTAAAATGGCTTTTATTATCTGTGCAGTCCTCGCTTTTGCGGCTAGTTTTTTTGTATTAGAAAAGAGAGTGCAAAAACAAATTTAGCATTGCTTTTCGAAAAAATAAATTTTACTTTATAAATTTTTAGTTTTAAGTTTGTTAGATGAGGCAAATAATAACAATTCTAATTTTAGTGGTTTTTAGTAATTCGGCTTCCGCCAAGGATGTTGAAATTGATCGTAAAAATTCTATTGGTGTGCTTTTTAGCCCAGGATATGTCTCACCCACTTTTCAAGTATACGGCATAGCTGTGCGAGGAACCCATTCTTTTACTAAAGTGTTTGCTTACGGGGCGGAATTAAATTATCTAGGATTTTTGAGGCCTTATGGTAATTCAGACGCAATGGGTGTCATAGGTTTTGGACGTATAACTCCTTTTAGAATTGGTCTTTTTGCCGAGTTAGGAATACAGGGTACTAGTGTAATTTCTTCAGCCAGATCAAGCAGCTTGAATTATATTTCACCTTATCTTGCAGTAGGCTATCAAGCTAAAATTTACAACAATTTAAATGCACAATTCCAGGTGAGACCAATTACATTTAATGGACATGAATTTGAGCTTAACGGTTCGCCCGGAAGAGTTAATCCAATACAAAAGATTTGTTTTGGGTTGAGTTATACTTTTTAAAGGAGTCTATTTTCAAAGTCTACCGACTGCTTTCGGTTATTTAAATCAATACTCATTTACAGGGGTTTGGGTAATTGTCAATATTCGTTTTTATCCAGCTTACCAGTTTTGTCTTATAATTTTATTGAGAGGCTTCGCCATACCCGAGTTTATTTAAAACACTTCAATTGCAAATTCCAAGGATTAAATTAACTTCTATATGAATTATTTTCAGTGTTTTATATTTATTTGTTTTAAATATGAGCTTTTACAACACACATGGTGGCATAACCTCTGGCAATTAAAGTTTCTTCACCATTTGAATTAATGCAAACCACATCTGCCTCACAAAAATGAAGGAGATTCCCTGATTTTATAACGCTTCCTCGGCCAATTATTTTATCGCCAATGCCAGGTCGCAGATAAGCAATTTTCAAATCGGAAGTTACCGTCCCTTGATGGCTTTCAACAAGCGAATAGGCGGCAAATCCCATTACCAAATCTGCCACAGTTGCAATTACTCCACCATGGGTATAGCTGAATTGTTGTTGGTGTTTTTCTTCTAGAAATAACTCACCTTCTACATAGCCGGGAGTTATTTTAGTAAGGTCAAAACCGATGTGGTGCATGAAAAATTGTTTTTCAAGTTTTTTTCTAATTGTTTTTTCGTAATCAGGATTTTTAGGAGTCATTTAGGTTAGGTATTAATCTTTGTAATAAGTTTAGAAAGTTAGTTCTTCGAGAGCACTTCGAAGTTCACCTGCAGTTTTTTTATCCTGCTGAACAAGGGCCAATTCAATACCTTTTTTGTATATTTCAACGGCCTTGTCATTTTCATTTAACTGCTCATACAATTTGGCGAGTTGGTAATAGTTTGCTAAATATTCTGGAAATAGGGTCACAATATATTCCATTTTTTCCAATGCTAATTTTGTATCATTTCCCGATAAGTATTCCATCGCAATACCAAAATGTAGGAAAGGGTCATCTGGAGATTTTTTAAGCCATTCCAAAAGTATTTTTAATCGTTGCATATGAAGAAATGTAAGTTTGTTTATTTTCTATGCAAAACTCCTTTTTTCTTAGCACATTTTATGCTTAATTTTGCAACAATCAATTAACATGAAAATTTTAGTGTGCATGAGTGTAGTGCCAGATACCACTACCAAAATTACCTTTACTGACAATAATACCAAATTTAATACTGCGGGTGTTCAATTTATTATTAATCCTTATGATGAGTTATCCTTAACCAAGGCTTTAGATATTACTGAAAAAAATGGAGGCACAGTAACCGTTGCTACGGTTGGTTTGGCCGAGGCTGATGCTGTAATAAGGAAGGCTTTAGCCATAGGAGCAAATGATGCAATTCGCATTAATGCCGAACCTTTGGATGGGCAATATGTGGCCGAACAATTGGCGTATGTTATTAATGAAGGAGGGTATGATATGGTGCTCACAGGAAGAGAAAGTATTGATTATAATGGTGGTCAGGTGTGCGGTTTATTAGGTGCATTGTTAAAATGGCCATCCATTAATGTATGTACCAAAATGGAAGTAATTGATGGGAAAGCACATTTTGAAAGAGATATAGATGGCGGTAGAGAAACTGTAACCAGTATTTTGCCAGTTGTTGCGAGTGCTCAAAAGGATTTGTGTGAGCCTCGTATTCCCAATATGAAAGGCATTATGGCCGCTCGAACTAAACCTCTAAATATTGTTGCACCAATTGCAATTGATAGTTTTGGTCAGTATAGCACATTTGAGAATCCAATTGCTAAACAAGCCGTTAGATTGTTTGATGCTCAAAATGCTGCACAATTAATAGAGGTATTAAAAAATGAAGCTAAAGTAATTTAATTAAAAAGATAAAATGACAGGAATATACGCAGAGAATTCAGAAGGTGTTTTTAAAAAAGCAGTATTAGAAGCAGCATCTTATGCTTCGCAAATTAGCGGTGGAAATGTTACAGCTGTTTGTGTAGGTATGCCAAAAGATGGCGAGGCAGAAAAGCTAGCTAAATACGGTGTTAACAAATTGATTGTTGTAGAAGGTCTCAATGCCTTTGATGCATTAAACTACGGACGAGCAGTTGCCGCGAATCTTCAAAATGTGAAAAATTTGATTATTGCTAATACCTATGAAGGTAAGGCCATTGCACCTCGCATTGCAGTTTTACAAGCGGCATCTCTAGCTACCAATGTAGTGGAATTACCAAATACAACTAATGGATTTAGTATAAAAAGAGGTGTTTTTTCAGGGAAAGGATTCGCTCATGTTCAATTGAGTAGAGAAAATAAAGTGATTGCAATTACGCCAAACAGTATTGAATTAAAAGAAAACCCTGTAAGTATCAACATTGAGAAAACCACAGTTAGTTCACCAGAGAATCTAACACAAATAACTGGTATTAACAAAGCAGCGGGTAAAATACCATTGACAGAAGCAGAAGTGGTTGTATCGGCAGGTCGTGGAATGAAAGGACCAGAAAACTGGGGTATGGTAGAAGAGCTTGCGCAGATATTGGGAGGAGCAACTGCCTGTTCTAAACCTGTAAGTGATATGGATTGGCGACCACACAGTGAGCACGTAGGACAAACAGGAATTACAATTAAGCCAAATTTGTACATCGCTATTGGTATTTCTGGAGCCATTCAACACTTGGCTGGAGTTAGTAGCAGTAAAGTAATAGTTGTAATTAATAAAGATCCTGAAGCGCCTTTCTTTAAAGCCGCAGATTATGGAATTGTCGGAGACGCATTTGAAGTATTACCTCAGTTAATAGCTGCCGCTAAAGCAGCAAAAAACTAGTTTTTTATTTTGCAAAAAATTAAAGTTGATATTTACGGTATTGCGCCAAGTCAGATGCAAGGCTCTTACAGTTTAATACTGGTGGAGGAGGATGGGGAACGTAAAATTCCTGTTATTGTTGGGCAATACGAGGCACAAGCCATCGCTATTCAGATAGAAGGCATTAATACTGGTCGTCCTTTGACTCATGATTTGTTTTTGTCGTTTGCAAAAAAATTTGATATCCATATCAATGAAGTTTTCATTCATCAATTGAAAGAAGGTGTTTTTTACTCATTATTAATTTGCGAAAGTAATGGGGTAGTACATGCAATAGATAGTAGAACGAGTGATGCCATTGCTTTGGCCGTTAGATTTGATTGCCCAATTTATACTACCGAAGAAATACTAGAATCTGCTGGTATTAGTATTGATGATCATTCAATAGAAAAACCTGGTAGAGGAAAATCGGATGTGCCTTCTCAAAAACCAAGAGAAGACAACGATATTTTTAAAAACAAAACTACTGAAGAATTAGAACGAATGCTCAATACTGCATTGAACAATGAAGATTATATGAAGGCTGCCCAAATAAGAGATGAAATTGATAAAAGAAAATAGTTTTCTTCTTTTAATGGTCCTTTTTATATTTTTAGGAACCGCTTGTCATCATATTAGTGAGCAACATATGGCGCTAGGAAAATGGAAGTTTGTTGAGGTATCTCAAAATGATACACCCTTATACCCTTTACTAGATACAGATTTCTTAGAATTGAATACAGACAGCAGTTTTCATTATGAGATAACAATGGCCAATAAAAATATGAGAGGAACTTGGCATTATCAAAATCATCAACTTTATCTTAAATACATTCAGCCAGATACCACCCGAATTTTTGATATTGAGATAATCTCAAAATTCGATTTGATTTTTAATGAAAAGGCAAAGCATTTTGTTCTTAAAAGGTTGGAATAAATTTTTAGCAGTTTAGAATTGTTTTAAAATTTATACTAAATTGCAACCATGTTGATTAGTTTCAATGGTGTTTTAACCGATGCAGATGATAAAATATTCTCATCTCATAGCCGCATTTATAAATACGGTGATGGTTTTTTTGAGAGCATTAAAATAATCAACCGCGAACCTCAATTGTTTGATTTGCATTACAGCCGAATTCTCCGAGCAGCCAAACTTTTCAAAATATTATTAAGTGAAAAATGGACTCAAACCTACTTTGTAGAGCAATTGAATTTGCTATGTTTAAAAAATGGATTCATAAATGCCAGATGTCGTATTACTTTTTACAGGGATGCCCAAGGATTCTATACACCCAATACCAATAAAGGTGGTTTTTTAATTGAATTATCGGAGGATAATGGCGTTTATAGGCTGAATGATAAGGGCCTAACATTAGGTGCTTATGGACAGATTCTGAAACCATCGAATTTTGTTAGTTTCTTTAAGCCATTATCCGCAATCAATTATGTAATGGCGGGCATTGCTGCAACAGAGCAAAATTGTGATTCAGTGGTTCTTTTCAATGAAAGCAACAGAGTTTGTGAGGTGCATAATGCGAGTATTTTTATCATTAGGGATGAAGAAATACTTACGCCCTCATTAGGAGAATATTGTTTGGACGGTGTAATGAGACAACATATTATTACTCGTTGTAAAGCACTCAATAAAGAAATTTATGAGGTAGCAATAACAGAAGAAGAATTATTGATGGCCGATGAAGTTTTTATAAGCAATGCCAGTAAAGGCATGCAATGGGTTGAAAGCTATGGCGGTAAATTTTATGGCTTCGATAGGGTACAGCAACTTTTTTCTGAATTATTCTAAAATCACAATTTATTTGAGTTCCATAATACCCATGTTATAAAGGGCAAAGGCAAATCTATCTGCATATTCCGAAATAACCATAGCTGTTGGTTTTCCAGCACCATGTCCTGCCTTGGTTTCTATGCGTATTAAAGTTGGATTAGGGCCGTCATTCACAGATTGCAATTTAGCCGCAAATTTAAAAGAGTGAGCCGGCACTACCCGGTCATCATGGTCGCCAGTGGTAACCATAGTAGCAGGGTAATTTTGGCCTTTGCGTAAATTATGATAAGGAGAATAACTCAATAAATAATTCAACATTTCTTTCGAATCATCTGCAGTTCCATAATCGTATGCCCAACCGGCACCAGCAGTAAATTTATGATACCTTAACATATCCAATACACCAACTGCAGGCAAGGCTACTTTAAATAACTCGGGTCTTTGGGTCATGCATGCGCCTACCAATAATCCACCATTTGAACCACCAGATGCTGCCAAAAATTGTGAGGAGGTGTATTTTTGCTTAATTAACCATTCAGCTGCTGCAATAAAATCATCAAATACATTTTGCTTGTTCATTTTGATGCCTGCATCGTGCCAAGCTTTTCCATACTCTCCACCGCCTCTCAAATTAGGTACAGCATAAACACCGCCCGCTTCTAGCCAAGCCACCATCGCAGTGCTGAATACTGGCGTTAGGCTAATATCAAATCCACCATAACCATATAAAATAGTTGGATTATTGCCATTCATGGTCATGCCTTTTTTATGTGTAATCATCATGGGGATTTTGGTGCCATCTTTACTGGTATAAAAAACCTGGTTGGATTCATAACCAGAAGGATCAAATTTAACGCCAGATTTTTTATACATTTTTGATGCACCATTGGCAACATCATAAGCAAATATGGTACTTGGATTAATGTAACTTGTATAAGAATAATAGAGCGTTGTTTCTTCCCATTTACCACCTACACCATCGGCAGTGCCTTTGCCTGGCAATAGTATTTCGCGCTCCATTTTACCGTTTAAATCATATTGTAACATTTGCGAAGTGGCGTCTTTTAAATAAGAAGCAAATAATTTACCACCACCCGTGCTAATGCTCAATGGCATATTGATTTCAGGAATCACGTCCACCCAATTAGCGGGTTCCAACTTAGTAAGGTCTGTTTTTATCAATCGCATATTTGGGGCTTTCATATCTGTTAAAATGTAAAGCGTATTCCCCTCTGTATGAACAATATTGTTGTTGTTATCAAAATGATCTACAATGGTTTTAATAGGACAGTTTTTTTGACGCAAATCCTGAATGTATAACTCGTTACCATTAGTAGAGGTAGCAGCAGTAATAATTAAATAATTTTCATCTTCGCTAACACCTCCTCCCACGTATCTGCGGGGATTTTTGCTTCCTCCAAAAATTAATTCATCTTGAGCTTGCTTATGGCCCAATTTGTGAAAAAATAATTGATGTTGATCTGTTTTAGCAGAGAGTTCGCTGGCATTTTTTGGTTTATCGTAACTGCTGTAATAAAAACCTTCATTGCCCTTCCATGAAAGGCCACTGAATTTTATATCGATTAAAGTGTCTTCAACTACTGCTTTGGTTTCGGCATTAAGAACAATTACTTTTCTCCAATCGCTTCCGCCCTCGCTAATTTGATAAGCAACTAAACTGCCATCTTTACTAAATTCAATGCCGCCCAAAGATGTTGTGCCGTCTTTTGAAAATGTGTTGGGATCTAGAAATATTTCGGGGTTTCCTTCTCCAATTTGTCTGTACAAGACACTTTGATTTTGTAAACCATCATTTTTAAAGAAATAAGTGTATTTTCCTTCATGAAAAGGGGCCGTAAATCTTTCGTAATTCCATAAAACTTCCATTTTTTTTCGCAGCATTTCGCGGTAAGGTATTTTATCGAGGTATGCATAAGTCAGTGCATTTTGAGAATCAATCCACCTCCGGGTTTTAGCACTCAAATCATCCTCCAGCCATCTGTATGAATCGTGGATTATTTTTCCAAAAATAGTATCGGAAATATCAAGTGTATCTGTAGGTGGGTAGTTCAATTTCATTGCTTCAGTTTTTTTGGCTTGTTTGCATGCATTAATGGATAACAATAATAATGCGAAGGAGAAAATTTTAATCATCTTCATAAAGCAAATGTATAGAATAAATGATTCTGTTTGTTGAATTTATTCGAACAAGAGGGAGGAAAAAGATGTAATATTATAGGAGATTTCCCCTTTACTTTTCACTTTATGGAAAATATTTATAAATAAAATTGAATATATTGTAAATAATAATAACTTTGCATTAAATATTATTAATATGACTATTCAAAAAATATTGCCAGTAACTTGTCCTAGCTGTGCAGGAAGGATGAAAGTGCAGCGCTTGCATTGTGCCAATTGCGAAACTTCTATAGAAGGTGCATTTGAATTGCCTGTGCTTAATTATTTGAATTCTGAAGAGCTTGACTTTGTTTTGCAATTTGTAAAAACAAGTGGCAGTATTAAAGATATGTCAACCCAATTGGGATTGAGTTATCCAACTGTTCGCAATATGTTGGATGATTTAATAACCAAAATAAGCAAAACAGAAAAAGAACTTAAATCAAAAAAATAATATGAAAAATAAATTTATTTTCAACCCTTTCATTAAAATTGCAGGAATTCAGGCACTGTCTTTTGGCTTTCTATTTATAATGATCGGTGCCCTGCTAGGTGGGTTTTTTAATGCCCGTTTTGATGGCGTTTTAGATTTGCATTTTTCGAGTGATGCCATTCAAATAAGTCCCTTATTAGATCAAATTTTGATATGGCTTATTTTAGTGATCATTTTTTATCCATTGTCCTTAATGTTAGGAACAAAACCAAGATTTGTAGACATCGCAGGCACCTTTGCTTTGGCGCGTTTCCCATACGCAATTGCACCAATTAGCAATGCAGGCGGCTGGGAGTTAAAGTTAGCAGAGCGTTTAATGGAGATAGATAAGCAACATCCTTCGTGGCCTTTAAATGCAATGGAGTCAATTATTTTTGCGGTACTAACAATTTTCTCGCTGGTGCTTATTGTTTGGATGGTAATTCTCTACTTCAATGCTTGGAAAACATGTACCAACCTTAAAGGGAAAAAATTAATCATCAGCTTTATTGTTGGATTGCTTGTTGCCGAAATTGCCTCGTCTTATATTACCAGAACTTTTATTGCTTAATTATCGATATGAATATTATAAAACAACAAACTCTTTTAATTGGTTTACTATTAATCAATACATTTTCTTTTTCTCAGACTAAGGAGATTACTGGCGCCTGGCAAGGACAACTCATTATTCAAGGCACACCTCTGAAAATTTTATTACATATCGTTAAGGAGAAAGAGAGCTATAATGGTAGTTTTGATAGCCCCGACCAAGGTGCTTTTGGGATTCCATTCTCTACTGTTACATATAACGATGCATTGTTGGTATGTGAGATACCAAAGATGCAATTAAAAATAGTAGGGAGTATAATGCCAAGTGATTCATTAAGTGTAAAATGGCAACAAGGTCCTGCCAATTTACCCATCACGTTTTACAAATTAAATTCGGATACTAAATTGAGCCGACCACAAGAGCCTAAAGGCGATTTACCATATATCGTAAAAGAGGTAACTTTTAAAAATACAATTAAAAACATAAACTTACATGGAACACTCACTTTGCCTGTTGGTAAAGGACCTTTTCCTGCTGTTGTGTTGATTAGTGGTTCGGGACCACAAGACCGAAATAGCGAAGTATTTGGACATAAACCATTTCTTGTATTGGCAGATTTTTTAACCAGACATGGTATTGCTGTTTTACGTTATGACGATAGAGGCACAGGACAATCAGAAGGTAATTTTGCAGATGCAACCTCTTTAGATTTTGCAGAAGATGCTGAGTTTGCATTCGCTTTTTTATACAGTGAAGATAAGATTGATAGAAAAAAAACAGGTTTATTGGGACATAGCGAAGGAGGAATGATAGCACCAATGATAGCTGCTCGAAATAAAAAAGTAGCTTTTGAAGTAATGGTGGCTGGTCCAGCCGTCCCAATTGACTCTTTGATGTATGATCAATTGCGTTTGGTGTTTAAATCGGGAATGGCTTCCGATGAAAGTTTAAAAAAACAACTTGCTATTAATCACCGTTTGTTTAATTACTTAAAATCTAAACCCGATTATCCTTCCGCCAAATCTGGATTAGATACCTTCGTTCATGAAACCTTATTACAACAGATGAGCCATGATACATTAGGGTTTTATCGTGAATTTGAAATTGCAAAAAGACAGATACACGCCCAAGTGACACCTTGGTTTTATTATTTTATAAATTACAATCCCATGGATAATTTAAGTAAAATAACACAAGCTACTTTGGCCATATATGGTGGTAAGGATGTACAAGTGGAGGCGTTATCAAATGCGGTAATACTTACAAGTATTTTTTCGAAATCAAAATTAAACAACTTCACTGTTCATACCTTCCCAAATTTAAATCACCTGATGCAAACTGCTAATACAGGAGCAATAAATGAATATGTTAAAATTGATGAAACTTTTTCGGAAGAGGCATTGAAAATGATAGCAGAATGGATTCTTGCGTTGAAATAAAACTATTTATTAATCTTTTCAAAAATCCTAATATCATAAATGGTAGGGTAGTCCTTAGATTTTTCGAACCCATCAATGCTGTGTATTAATTTATAATTCGGATTTTTCATCAACCATTCCAAAGGCATGTTGCCCTCGCGGGTACTATAGAAACCATCCCATACAACAATAACCCCTTTTTCTGCCCAGTCGTCTGGTTTGTTTATACTCCAAATATAATAACTAGAATGCGGGTCATAAGGGTCTTTGTTCATTAAAACATTAAAGGCCGGTAATTGATGAATAATTGTTCGGTTGAGCAGGTTTTCCCTTTTAAGCCATTCGGTAGCAAGTTCAAAATTGGTAAGCGATTTATCCACTTTTACGCTTGCCTCATTAGGATGATAGGGTTTGGCATAATGATTTTCTTTGTAACCCACATGCAAGGTGGCTAAAACTATTACCAAAGGTAGGACGATATTTTTATATTTAAAAATAGGCAATAATTCAACAATATAATTGAATCCATATACCGCCAAGATAGCAATACAAGGCGCTGTAACTGCCATTACGCGCACTAAGCCATGACTGCCCAAAATGCCAAAATAATAAATAAGGGTATGTGCTGCAAAATAAAACCAGAATACCAACATCACCATTCTAGTATGAGGTAAATCTTGAATTGCTTTCTTCTTATATATTTTATAAAGAAACAGAATGTGTAAGGTTAATAACAAGACGAGTAATGGTATCCCAAATAGGGCACGCGCTTGCTTTACATAGTATAGTAATTCACCACTGCCTGGGTCAAACTGACCTTCCTGCTCAAATTTTAAATAAGGGTTTTCTGTAATAATCCAAAATGGTTTTCCTGTTACAACAAAACCTGCAAAATTCATAATGATGCTGCCTATTAAAAGCCAAAAAAGCAACTTGTATTGTTTCTCATAAAGAATAATAAAAAACAATGCTCCACAAATAACAAATCCTTCCGTTCTTACAAATGGTAAAAGCGATGCGAGTGCAACGGCACTTTTTAAATGTTTGCAAAACCACAAATAAAAAACAAGACTTAATAAAAATGTATTCAAAGGTTCCGTTAAACAAGAAATAGTATTGCCTAATAGGATAGGGCAGAAGCAAAGAAATGGAATTGCGAGCCAAGCATTGCTAATATTGTTTTTTTTAAGTGCCAATGCAATCAATAAACCACTTGCCAATACACAAATAATATTAAAGGCAACAAGGGCTTCCATTCCTTTTTGACAAATAAAAACAGTGAACCAAGTGAACACTGGTTTGTTCCATTGATCCAACAACAGGTTGGGATATTTGATGGCGTATTTAGAAATCAGAAAATGCTGCCAACTGTCTTGTCCACCTTCAATGCCTTGACTTTGAAAATACAAAAAACCTAAAAGAATGGCAATAAAAAAGAATGCAATTCTAATTGATTTATTCTGCATTCATCTACTAATTTAAGCTAACCAAATGGTAGCTGCGGTCTAATCCTTGCTTGTCATTGCCCAAGTATACGGTATGGGTTGTGTTGTATTGAACGATGAGTTTATTGATATTGCCGAATTGATATTCATAGGCATCAAGAATGTAAATGTATGGTGCACCTTCGTCAAAATTTTCTGGTCTTACAGAATTGATAAAAGCATAGTAATCTTCTTGAAGTGTTTCATTGTCTTCGTAATTGGTTTTAATCTGACCTTTAAAAAAAACAGAGTTTTTTGACTTTGGATCTTTAAAGGCCCGGAAGGTCCCCGACTTCATTAAATTCTGACCACCAAATGGATTGACAATTTCTTTGGCTATGGTAAAATCGGTTTCAGCCGTATAAGTTTTGCCAAATAAATCTGTTAGTTCTAAAACCCTTGGCAATACTGTTTTTTCAACATTTTCTTGACTGTGATAATAGATATAATAATACTTAAGTGTATTGGAATCCAATAAATTATTTTTGTATTCTATTTTAAGGTTGTTGATGAGGATTTTCGCAAAATTTTCCCAATTAGAGAGTTCGATAAATTCACCTTTACTATCGAAAACCAATTGGTAAGTTTCGGTTTGCAACAAATCAGGGGCATTCATAACATCTTTAGTTGGTATACCGTTATAATACCCTTTTGCATAATTAAGGTTTACCAAAGTATTGCTATCATTTTTATCAGTGACATTAAAAATCATGTAACTGGTGTCGTATTGAATGTATAAAAATTGACCGTAAGGGTTTTGTTTGTATTTGGTTTCTGCTAATTGATAAACAAATTTATCGCCTTTTTTCCATTTGGGTGTAAAGTCAAAATAGCTCTCGCCTTGACTCATTAATGAAGAGTAAGCGAATAGGCAAGTGCCCACTAAACTATTTCTCAAATTATTCATTTTGTATTCAAACATATTACTTTTTTTCAAATATTCAACTAAAAGATTGTTTTGTTTTTGGACGAATTATTAACCGCAACGACTGGTCTTTTGTGAAATAATTCCATGTCCAGTTAATAAAAATAAAAAATCTATTTTTAACACCCACTATGGACATCAAATGCACAAACATCCATATTAACCAGGCAAAGAATCCACCGAACGACCAGAATGGCAAATCTACTACTGCTAGATTGCGACCTATAGTAGCCATACTGCCTTTGTCTTTATACTTAAAACCTTTCATTGCTTTTTCAGATGTACTATAGAGCAAATTTTTGGTTAAAAGGTTGGCTTGCTGAATAGCAACTTGTGCAACCTGAGGATGTCCCTTTGGGTATTGATCATCTATCATCAAACTTAAATCACCAATTGCAAAAATATTATCGAAGCCGTTAACCAGATTGAATTGATTTACTTTTAATCTATTCGAAAACCCGTAAGCCTCATCGGGCAAACCTTCAATTTTATTGGCACTTACACCAGCGGCCCATATCAAAGTTTTAGCTTTTATTATGGTGCCATCGGAGAGTTCAACTTCATTGTTCTGAAAACTTTTGACACTAATGCCACATTGCACATCCACCTTTAATTTTTGCAAATATTTTAATGCAAGACCACCTGCTTTTTTGCTCATGGCAGCTAATAGTCCCGTGCTCGATTCAATAAGGCGAATGTTCATTTGGTTGAAATCAATTTCAGGATAATCTTTGGGCAATACATCATTTCTTAAATCAGCCAAAGCACCAGCCAATTCAACACCTGTTGGCCCACCGCCAACAATAACAATGTCCAAATTTTTATTTTGATCTTCTAAATTATCTGCCACAAGTGCATACTCAAAATTTTCTAGAATTGTGTTTCTTAATTTTAATGCTTCAGAAACTGTTTTCATAGGAAAACCATTTTCCTGTATGGACTCTATTTTGTAAAAATTAGTATCAGTACCCATGGCCATCACTAAATAATCATATCGAATCTGCCCAATGCTGCAGTTTATTACTTGTTCCTCATAGTCTATATTCTTAACAAGTGTTTCTCTAAAATGAAAATTTTTGTAGTGCTGAAATATTTTTCTAAATGGAAAAGCAATGGCACTTGGTTCCAAACTTGCAGTTGCAACTTGATAGTACAAAGGCTGAAATTGATGAAAATTATTTTTATCTAAAAGCACCACTTGAAATGGTGAATTTTTTAATCCTGATGCAATTTTAAGCCCTGCAAACCCACCGCCTATAATGACAACTCGTGGTAATTCAGAAGCTGGTATATTGGGTTGCATAATATATGGTTGTTATAGTGTAGTCAAATTATATGCCGAATAAATGGTGTTCAACATTATGGTTTATATCCGCTCTCCTGAATTATTTTTTTTGCATCTCCATTCTTCATCAAATCAGGAAGTGTAATGTCGGTGTTTTCATTCATCAATTGTCGTATGAGCATCCATCCTGTGTAACGCCCTAGCATAGCTGGTGCTCCTTCTGGTACTCCACTCAAAATAGTTTTTGGACCTTCGTTAATGAGCTT
The DNA here is from genome assembly GCA_025354385.1 of Bacteroidota bacterium. Taxonomy (GTDB): domain Bacteria; phylum Bacteroidota; class Bacteroidia; order NS11-12g; family UBA955; genus JABMMZ01. The sequence continues at coordinate 8,852 of JANXMZ010000012.1, read as the reverse complement.
TTCATATTTTTTGCTTTCGGTTTCATACAGGTATTTTTCTTTAACAATAAAAGCCCAAATATTTTTTTCTTCTGCCTTACACCAATCAAATTCTGCTTTTGTCATGCCAATTTTTATTTCATCGGGAACATTTGGCAATGTTGCGTCAAGAAAATAAAGTAGTTTGCCATAATACACCATCTCATCTGCAAAGGTTTGGCCTGTATTAGTAGTGGCAAATAAATCGTTGGCGTGGGCCATCATATGGTTAGTAACAATTGTTTGCGGGGTTAATATTTTTCGCCAGTATTGCTCAATATTGGCATAATCGTATACCTTATAATCAGAGCCCATGTGCATGTCTAACCCAATGCCAATATAATCTTCGCCAACAGGATTTAAATAAAAACTAAAATTACTGGTAAAAGTTATAATGGTCGGAATTTTTTCATTGGGGAAATAATATTTGAAATGTTTGTAAGCATCTGTTAGCTCTTTTTCATAAGGTGTAAAATCTCTATATTTCGATTGAACTTGTTGATAAACGCTTTTAAAATTAGGACTGTTCCTTAACTGTAATAACTGTTGGAAAGCAGCAGCACTGCTATCCGTTAATCCAAGAATACCATGCATGTAATCATCTAAAAATACACCATATTTTTTTTGAGCATCTTCATATGAGTTCAACTTATTCTCGAATAAATCTGTCTCAAAATGTTTGATTTGCAGTTTTACATCTATGTCTGAAACATTGACTTCCAAACGGTTTTCTTTGCACCCGCTCATTACTAAAAGGATAAATAATGCAAATGAATTAGTGATAAATATAAATTTTTTGGTCATTTTTGTGCAAATTAAATAATTATATTATGAATAGAACGATTAAATCGACATTTTTATTGGCTGCCATCATCTTTTTTAATGCAAATATACAAGCCCAAGATGATAGAGATTTTAGAATTGGATTTAAAATTATTCCTGGTATTGATTGGACCAAAGCAGTTACCTCCAATGTAGTTAAGAATGGTTCAGGTATAGGATTCTCTTTTGGTTTAATGGCAGATATAAAATTGGATCAGAATTATTTCTTTACTCCAGAAATAAATATCACTACAATGTCTAATAGTATGAAATTGAAAGGTGATTCTATTTATTCCCTTGCTGGTCCAACCAGAAACTATAATAATGTTACTTATAAATACAGTTTAAAATACATTGAGATACCATTAACCTTTAAATTCAGAACCAATGAAAGTAATGGAATGCGTTACTGGGGGCAAATTGGAATAGCGCCTGGTATTATGATTGGCAATCAAGTTACCACCACCGCAACTGCTGTTGGTGGGCCCAATTTTCCGACCAATGAAAAATATATTTCAACAGCAAGTGATAATGATAAATACGATTTCACTCAACATCAAGACAACATAAATGCCTTAAGAGCTTCTATGATTTTGGGTGCTGGAATCGAGTATAACCTTAGCGGTAACACTAGCTTCTACACGGGCTTGCGTTTCAACAATGGTTTTACAGATATTTTAAATGACAAAAAATCTAAGATGATTAACAATGTATTAGGTTTGGAGTTGGGTTTTTTCTTTTAAAAACCGTTCTTTGTGGGGCGTATGAAAATCGCTCTTGCTCAACTTAATTACACGATTGGTGACTTTGCAGGTAACACTGCTAAGATTATAGAAGGTATTCATCAGGCTCGTACCGCAGGTGCGAGCCTGATTGTTTTTAGTGAATTATCTGTATGCGGTTATCCGCCCGATGATTTACTCGACTATCCTCATTTCATTAAGAGTTGTGCTAATGCACTTTCCGAAATTACTAAAGCAACATCCAACATTACAGCCATTGTCGGTTGCCCTTTACCCAATAACAATAATAAGGGTAGAAGACTTTATAATGCAGCCTGTGTTTTAAGTAATGGTCAGCATATTGATACGATTTATAAAACATTGTTGCCAACCTATGATGTTTTTAGCGAGGCACGTTATTTTCAAAGCAATGAGGTATTCAAAACAATTCCAATTAATGGTGTTAATACTGCAATTACTATCTGTGAAGACTTATGGGACGAAATGGATTTCTTTAGCTATACGCAGGATCCACTTAAAAACTTAAGCGCATTTAATCCTCAATTAATTATTAATATTTCAGCATCGCCTTTTAATGCCGATAAGGAGAAAGTTCGTTACGAAATTTTAAAGAACCAAGCAGCAAATTTCAAAATGCCATTAATCTATGTTAACCAAGTAGGCGCTCATACTGATTTAATTTTTGATGGCAATTCACTTTTTCTGAACAACGATGGAACCATTGCAAAGCAACTTAAATCTTTTGATGAAGAAATAGCATTTATTGAATTGGAAAAGCCTCAACCTCATCATGATTTTGAGGAAAAAGATCGTATTGATCAATTGCATAAAGCACTTATTTACGGAATAAAAGAGTATTTCTCTAAAATGGGTTTTACAAAGGCTATTTTAGGTTCTTCTGGAGGAATAGACTCCGCAGTTGTTCAGGCTTTGTTAAGCGAAGCAATTGGCAATGCCAATGTAACTGCAGCTTTAATGCCCTCCCAATATAGCAGCACAGGGAGTGTAGCAGATGCAATTGCACTTTCAAAAAATTTAGGCAACCCTTATCATATTTTACCTATTGAAGATGTTTTTAATAGCTTTGAAAAAACATTGAACCCTGTTTTTGATGGGCTACCTTTTAATGTGGCCGAAGAAAATATTCAGGCGCGTAGCAGAGCCGTATTACTGATGGCATACAGTAATAAGTTAGGAAATATTTTAATCAATACCAGTAATAAAAGTGAGATGTCTGTTGGGTATACAACTTTATATGGAGATATGTGCGGCAGTTTAAGCGTAATAGGAGATGTATATAAGATGGATGTATTTGCTTTGGCACGTTATATCAATCATCAAACGGAAATTATTCCAATGAATATTATTGAAAAGGAACCCAGTGCTGAGTTAAGGCCTGATCAAAAAGACAGCGATAGCTTACCACCTTATCCAGTTTTAGATGGTATCTTAAAAAACTATATAGAGGAGCAATTAAGTGCGGAGGATATTATAGCTTTGGGATATGATGAAATGATTGTTAGACGAACTTTGAAAATGGTAAATAACAATGAATACAAACGTTTTCAAGCACCACCAATTTTGCGCGTTTCAAGCAAAGCCTATGGTAGAGGAAGGATAATTCCTTTGGTCGCTAAATATAATCTCTAATAACTCTATGAAGTGCTTTTTTCTAATTACCACCCTGTTTTTCATAGGTTCTATCCATGGTCAAAATACCAGAAGTACGGCAGATTTTGATTTTTATTTATACGATACGCTCTTATTAGATCCTAGCCAAATGGAATTGTTAAACAAGCTTCCACTTGAAATACAACACACGCTTATTTTTAAAGTAAAATCCGATGGTTATAAAGTGTATTGTTTTATTAGTGGCACCAAATGCAATGAAGGAGAAATAAAGACAAAGAAAAGGGAAGGTCTCTGGATTAATTATTATGATAGCAGCAGATTGGCAAGCAAGATAAATTACGTTGCCGATAAAAAGGAAGGATTATGCGAATACTGGTACAAGAATGGATTTTTAAATGCAAGTGGTCAGTATAAAAATGATTTAAAGGAAGGGGAATGGGTTTTTTATAACAAGGATGGAACACCCAAGGGGAAATTCATTTACCACAAGGGTGTTATATCCGAGTAATAAGTTCGTTTTATATCCATTCAACAACATAAGCACCATTCAATATAGTTTCGTTATAAATATTCAAACGCGTGAAATTGGTGGATTCATTGTATCCCAATGCATTGGCAGTTACTGTTTGATGATCGCCTGGTAAAACAGTAATTGAATGCGCACTTTTTATATCGGTTGGATTGAGGGCAAAGAAAAAATTCAAAGGCGCATGACCTTTATTTGTGAAACGGAATACTGTTCCGTTAGAAATCCCTGTAGCGCTTGCATTGACAACAGCTTTAGAAGCAATATTGCCGTCAATGGTATGACCATCAATGGTGTGATTTTCGGATAATACATAATCATTATATCGTTTTTCGCTAATATCCAACCAACACAAAATGCCTTTTGCCGCAATTGTTACCATCATGGAGTATAAAGAATTGCCAGCCATTATTCGTAAGTCTACTGCAATGTCTCTATTTTTTATTGTATCCAACTGTTGATCGATCAAAGCATCTAAATTATTATTCAAAATACCAAGTGTGTCAAGTGTGGCCTGGCTAATGCCTTCCGTACACAAGTCTTGCAATTGCTCTGCGGCTACTCTTTGCACTCTTCTGCCAGTTCGTACTATCTCATCTGTACCTTGTTTACTCAGCAAATCAACACCATATTTTCTAAATCTAAAATCGGTATCGCCATATTTAATGCGAGCTCTTTCTGAGATTTGTCTGATTTGTTGCATGAGTTCCGATTTTTCAGCATTTTGAATTTGGGTGGCAATTACCATGTCTTCGCTGAGTTGCTCGTCTGTAGGGCTCTTAAAAAAGGCATCGCGTGCAGATTGGAAAGCAATTAGGGTGGCAGGTAGAACGCCATAATCTGAAAGGTCTTCTAAATCTCGGGCGGCAGTTTTTTTGAGATTGTCTGCCAATTGTACCAATTGAGCATCGCTCATTTTGTAGCGTCTTAGTTCTTCTCGTTTCATAGTTTTAGTAGTGTTTTTAAGAAAATAATAGAATGGAAATCTGTGTGTGTGTTTTAACAAATTTAAATGGATTTTAAATGGATTTCCAAGTTTTAAGACAATAAAAATGCAAAATATTTCATGCCAAACTTTTGCATAAGTGAATGCACTCATGCCCCTATATATCAATTTTAATTAATTGATAATTATTGACTTATAGTTTTTTTTCAAACTTTAAATAAGCGCAAAAACTCACCAAAAAATAAAGCACTTTTTTAGATAGGCTTGAAAATGAATGGTAAATAAATTTTATTTAGGTCTGCAGCACACCAACATTAAATGGTTTTACTGGTGCATTATTTGCCATATTGATGCCTTCACTTAAAACGGTGCGGGTTTCTATTGGATCTATAACACCATCAACCCATAATCTGGCTGCTCCGTAATAGGGACTCATCTGAGTATTGTAACGATCCGTAATTTTATCAAGCAAAGCTTTTTCAGCTTCGAGTGTAATCACTTCACCTTTACTTATTAAACTGGCTTTTTCTATTTGTAGGAGAGTTTTAGCGGCTTGTTCCCCACCCATTACTGCAATTTTTGCGCCTGGCCATGCAAATATTAATCGAGGGTCGTAAGCTTTACCGCACATAGCATAGTTTCCTGCCCCATAACTATTGCCCATAATAATCGTAAATTTTGGAACAGTACTGTTGCTCACTGCATTTACCATTTTTGCCCCGTCTTTAATAATACCACCTTGTTCACTTCTGCTACCAACCATAAAGCCGGTTACATCTTGAAGAAAAACCAATGGAATTTTTTTCTGATTACAATTCATTATAAACCTTGCAGCTTTATCCGCACTATCGCTGTAAATTACACCGCCAAATTGCATTTCGCCTTTTTTACTCTTTACCAATTGTCTGTTATTCGCTACTATACCAACAGCCCAGCCATCAATACGAGCGTAGCCACAAATAATACTTTTTCCAAATCCTTCTTTGTATTGTTCAAATTCACTGCCATCCACCAATCTTTCAATAATTTCCATGGTGTCGTAGGTTTTACCCCTATCGGCAGGCAGAACACCATAAATTTCCTTTTCATTTTTGAGTGGTTTCTTTGGCTCTTTTCTATCAAAACCAGCCGTTTCAAAATGACCGATTTTATCTACTATATATTTAATCCGGTCAAGACAACTTTTATCATCTGGAAATTTATCATCTATTACACCACTGATTTCACTTTGAGTGGTTGCTCCCCCTAAGGTTTCATTGTCTATATCTTCTCCAATAGCTGCTTTTACAAGGTAACTGCCTGCCAAAAAAATGGAGCCTGTTCCTTCTACAATTAAAGCCTCATCGCTCATAATTGGCAAATAAGCGCCACCAGCTACACAGCTGCCCATCACAGCGGCAATTTGAGTAATACCCATGCTACTCATAATGGCATTGTTGCGAAACATTCTGCCAAAATGCTCTTTGTCTGGAAAAATTTCATCTTGCATTGGTAAAAATACTCCCGCACTGTCTACCAAATAAATGATAGGCAATCTGTTTTCCATGGCAATCTCTTGTGCCCTTAAATTTTTCTTAGCAGTAATAGGAAACCAAGCACCAGCTTTAACGGTTGCGTCATTGGCAACTATCATACATTGTCTGCCGCTTACATATCCAATTCCAGCAACTACACCACCACTTGGGCATCCTCCATATTCAGTGTACATGCCTTCGCCAGTAAATGCACCAATTTCTACAAATGGTTTGTCATTGTCGCGCAAGTATTCAATACGCTCGCGACATAACATCTTGCCTTTCTCCTTTTGTTTTGCTGCAGCTTTTTCGCCTCCACCAAGTGCTACTTTTTTAAATCTTGTTTTAAGGTCAAAAACCAATTGTTTGTTCAGATCTTCATTTTTATTGAATTCAATATCAACTTTTGTGCTCATCTATTTTTGGAAATTCTAATTTTACAATGCGAAAATAGGTGATATATTTAAGTTAAAAGCTATACGTCCAGAGGAGATTTTTTTTAAAATGCAACTGCTTCAATAATACTTTGTGTTTTAGTATTTTTTCCACAGCGTTTTAAATAAATATTGGAATTTTCACTTTAAGTGTTTTTTGCTTCTAAATTGAAAAGGTATTCATATTTTAAAAAATTAAAGAACGGGTGATTTTAGAAACACACTGTTAATTGGCGTTATCCCGCACTGTATATAGCTTATATTTGCATTTATCCACATTTTTTATATCTTTGTTGCTTATGCGTATAATAAAAAATACAGCCATAATTTTGTTACTCACCTTGTTTATAAGTGCATATACTTATAAAATAAATGAAAATACAACTCCAGTTCCATTGAAAATGGTGGACTCTGCCTCTGTCGTTGCAACAACTGTATGTTTGGAGGCTTGTATAATGGTGAATTCGCAGAAGGTTGTAGATAGCTTTTACAGTGGAATTTTTCAATCGCAATTGGGTTTAAATAAAAAAGTTTTCAACTATGCGCTTAAAGGATATTTCTTTTTGTTGAACCAAGGAACTCTGCAAAAGAAAGACACATTAACGATTATCGATTATTCACTTTCATCGAATGAAAAACGCCTTTGGGTAATTGATTTAAGAAATTTGACGGTACTGTTTCATGAATTGGTGGCCCATGGCAGAAATAGTGGAAATCAATATGCAAGAAAGTTTTCTAATACAACCAATTCGTTTCAAAGTAGTTTAGGGTTTTTTATTACTGGTGATATTTATAAAGGAAAACATGAAACATCTTTGCGTTTATTTGGGTTAGAAAAAAAGTTTAACGGCAAAGCATTCGAAAGAGGGATTGTGATACATGGGGCCGATTATGTAAGTGAATCGTTTATACAGAGCAATCAACGATTAGGGAGAAGTCAGGGTTGCCCAGCTGTTTCAGAGAATGTCATCAATCATCTGGCCAATACCATTAGCAATGGTGCTTGTGTTTTTGCTTACTACCCGCATAAATCGTATTTAAAAAATTCAAAAGTTTTAAAAGGTTAAACTTACTTTTAGGTGTTATTAACATAATTCCTTAATTCTTCTATTTGCTTAGTAATTGTTTTGAAGAATTGATTTCTTTGTTTTTCTGCAACACCGCTTAGCAAAGTTGATTTTGACAAAATATTATTTATCCAATTTTCATTTTGAGCATTAAAGTTAGCATTGGTTGTTTGCATAAAATTAAAAGTACTATAGCTTATATAAGTAGCCATCATACTATCCGTTTTTGCAATTATGCTGTTGGTTCCTATCATTACATCGCTGGCATAAAAATGAAATTTTATTTTGGTCATACTTCCATTTTTAGAAAACTTATAGCCTGTTTCTGCATTTTTCTGAATACTTTTAAGTATGCTTTCTAGGTCTTCTAAAATTTCAATTGCAGTTTCTGCCTGACTGAAAAATCCAGCATCCCAATAAAATCTGATTTGTTTTAGGGTGCTTAAAATAGTTTCATTCGTCCAAATTTCAGTAGATTCTATTTTTTCGTAATATCGGTTAATTTCTTTTGCTGTATGAACAATTGCTTCAGGGATTTCGATTTTTTCGAATGGAGTATGCTGAAAATCGGTAACATTCATTATAGACTTCATCCAATAAATCATTTTAAAGTTCATTAATTTGGGTTGAATGAAATGGTAGAATACTGGCATGTCTTCTGCCGCAATGATAATACGGACATCGTCAAAGTGGCTGAGGCGTTCAATATTGACAAGTATGCGCTGCAGATAAAGCAAGTATGAGTCACTGTCGTTGTTTAAAACATTGACCTTGAAGGTAACCAATGAATTCAATTCGTCGTTAAGCGCCTCTAAAGGAATATTGAAGTGCTGTGAAATAACTGCCATCTCATTCACCGTGTATTCAGTTTCATTCCGCAACCTTCTATAGGTGCTATCCATACTGATATTGAGAATTTCGCTGAGTTCCTTAGCCAGAGAGACATTGGCATGAACGTGTTTCTGTAATATCTGGTTTAATTTTTCCTGAAAATTAACAGTCGTTTTCATGGATCAAGACCAAAAGTTGTGGGCTAGGCATATAATTTGGCCAATCGGAAGAGGAAGAAATTGATATTCCTTACCCCTCTATGCTGTGCTCTAAAAGCTTTAATCTTAGCATTAAAAGATTCAGCAGATGCATTGGTGCT
>JANXMZ010000001.1 GCA_025354385.1 Bacteroidota bacterium | reverse complement strand
TGATTTTAACTCGAAATACGTCTTCACTCCTTCGGGAAGGACCAAATCTAATAGTACATTTAGGGATTCGTGCATATGGAAATATTGTCCCGCAAATATCAAATTTTAAATCATTTCCCCACAGGTTTTGTGCCTGATCCAAAATATCTTGGACATAAATTAGAAATGGGAGTCATTACAACAAAAAAGCCACTTAAAATTTAAGTAGCTTCTTTGCATCAGCATATAACATGAGGAATTGCAAAAACATTGTTTACAATCACATTTAATTAATAGACGCTATGCGATTCAAAAAGTTGCGAAGAAGGGTTATTAATGACCGAAAAATGACAATGGGAATAATTTAATAGTTTGATATTTTGGCAATTTGATAATGATTAAAGTCCTCCAAATATTAGGTATTTTGTGTATTCGGTGTAAGTTTTGTTTTTGCAAAATGTGATGCATTTTTTCAAATATACTTTGCAGGGGTTTTACAGATAGGTGGTCCTGAAGTAAAATCCTCTGCTTCGCTACGGACACAATTCAGGACTCACCCTGAAGCGTAAAAAACCTGCCGAAAGTTCATAAAAAAACGAAGTATATTCCAGGGTTTTTTCTGCTTCAGGGTGGCTTTATCAGGAATAGCTGCGTTGTTCCTATGTGGGGTGGCCTTACAAACATTTGTTTGTTTTTGCAAAACGCTGCGCATTTTTTCAAATATACTTTGCAGGGGTTTTACAGATAGGTGGTCCTGAAGTAGAATCCTCCGCTTCGCTACGGACACAATTCAGGACTCACCCTGAAGAGTAAAAAACCTGCCGAAAGTTCATAAAAAAACCCTGAAGTATATTTCAGGGTTTCTTCTGCTTCAGGGTAGCCTTATCAGGAATAGCTGCGCTGTTCCTCTTGGGGGTGGCCTTACAAGCATTTGTTTGTTTTTGCAAAATGCTGCGCATTTTTCAATTCTACCTTGCCGAGTCTTTTGAAAATAAATTTTCAACGCCTCTGCAAAATAGAATTGAGCCTTCGGCTGCAAAAACAACCAAATTCTTGTGACTTTATCAGGAATCGAACCTGAATTTAGGGCTTCGGAAACCCTCGTTCTATCCGTTGAACTATAAAGCCAATTGAACAATGCAAATATATTCATTATTGTGTGTAATTTATTTTCACATTCTTTTAATGATGAGTGACCCTTCTTATTTTTTGCGATAAGCCGTAATTATGTTTTTTAATTCTTGCAAATAATTCTTTTTAACCAAATTGAGATATTGTTATTTCATGAAAGCAAGACGAAGCACATTAGAAAATCTATTTTGTAGTCTTTTTTAATTCAACACTGCAATAGCCTGCGCGGTAGCCCTTACCGACTAACATTTTACTTGAGGTAGTTTTGAACCCAATTAATTCATTCTGTTATGAAAAATAATATTTTTACAATCTCATTTTTTCTATTGCTTTCCATATCCATGGCTTTTAAAGGCATTAATTTGGAGACAGATAAGCAAAATGCATCCTTGTTTAAAATTACCAGAAATAAAGATGCAAATGAAATTTTTTACAATGTTAAAAAATTGGCAAATGGCAAACTAAATGGGCAAGAACCCATTGATGTTTTTTGGATAAAACATGTCGATAGCGTCCGTAAAGAGCCGCTTACTTACATTCAGAAAAAATATGCCTACGGCTTAAGTTTTATAAGCATTACAGATTATGAGGCAAAATTCAAATTTGTTTCCTATGATAAAAGGAGTTTTACGCTCAAAAAAAATAAAGCAGGCACTTACCGTGTCTTCACTGTTTCGCAAAACCGTGAAGTTGAAGTGAGCAAAATTTTCTTACACATTCATGGTGGCTCATTTTGGTTCCCTAAAATAACTGCCGTGGAACTACATGGCACCGATGCCGCAACAGGTGCAAGTATCAAAGAAATTATTCAACCTTAAATTTATTATATATGAACAATCAATTATTTTACATCGCCTTGGTCATCTTTTTTGTTGGAGGCTCTTTAGCAGAGTATTGGATTACTAAAAAGAAAGATAACAATTACTACAGTTTAAAAGATACTTGGAGCAGTGTTAAACTAATGCTGGCAGGTTTTGTGGTAGATGGTATTCTGAAACTATTTATTATTTACCTCATGTTAAAAGTTTCCGAGCATTCTCTCTTTCATTTTGGGTTTCAATGGTGGAGCTGGGGGCTGTGTTTCGTTATCTGGGACTTTTTATTTTACCTCAAACACTTGGCCGAACACAATGTGCGTTTTATGTGGGCTATTCATATCAATCATCATTCTTCTAGCTATATGAATCTGAGTACCGCCTTGCGCTCTGGCGTCTTTAAAGCTACTTATCGCTACTTCTTTCATTTGCCGGTTATTTTAATGGGCTTCCCTATTCCTATGTTCATTACCTTGTATGGTTTGGGTAAGCTATGGGCTTTCTTTTCTCACAGTCGCTATTTGGGAAAGTGGGGTGTTTTTGAAAGATATTTAATCACACCAGATCACCATTTATTGCACCACTCCAAAGACGAAGAAAATTACAATAAGAATTTTGGTGAAACGCTTTTGATATGGGATAAAATATTTGGCACCTATAAAAAGAATCCGGGTCATTTGGATTATGGCATTCACGATCATGTCGACCACGCTAATTTTTCGGATGTGGTAATGCACGAAATGAACAAAATAATAGCCGATGTAAAAAGCACCGACAATTGGCAGCACAAATGGCTCTATACATTTGGAAAGCCAGGATGGAAACCAAGTGTAAAAACAATTCAAACATCTAATGCCATATGATAATGCTCGTTTTATACATTGCTGTTTTTGCCACCATCGTTCTATTTATTTTATGGTGCATAGATTCAAGAATCTTTCTGTTTTTATGGTACAAAGCATTCTTTAGGGCAAAACAAAATCCACCTTTTCTGCACCAAGAAAAGGAAACCTTGTTTACTATCTCAAAATTGTTAGAAAATAATTGGGAGGTTATTCAAGTTGAATTGCTCAATTTTTTAGCGGTTAATAATAAGATTCCACGCTTGCACGAAATGGATGCCGCTCAGCATAAAATATCTTTTGATAAGGGTCCAGCATGGCGCACCGTTTTGTTGAAGGCTTATGATCAATGGATAGATGCCAATTGCGAAAAATTCCCTTTAACTACTTACTTATTGAAACAATCCAATCAAATTTCTACTGCCTTGTTTTCCATACTCGAACCAGGTGTCGTTATTCCTGGGCACACTGGTAAGATGCAAGGCTTTTACCGCTATCATTTGGCTATACAAGTGCCAGAGCAAGGAGATTGTTTTATAAAAGTAGGGGGAGAAGAGTACCGATGGAAACAAGGCGAAGGCGTTTTATTTGATGATATTTATTTTCACGAAGTAAAAAACCTAACAGCTGAGTACCGCATAGTTTTGTTTCTGGATGTAAAGCGCGCCTTGCCAACTTCTCTGCAATGGGTCGACCGACTTTGCCATTGGTTGATTGCTATGTCCCCTAAATTTTCCGAAGCCAAAAGAAAGGGTATTATTAAAATTGATTGATACTTTCTTGATTGATTATTTCCAAACTGAAACATTTATTAATATCTATCTAGATAATCAATTAACTAAATAATTTGTTTGTTTTTTTAGATATAAAGGAAATAATAATATCGTTATTAATTCCTTTAGTATGAAAACTAAGTCAAAGATAAAAACGAAATGGAACCAATTCATGGTTGGCCTTTATTCATTTATGATGGCTAGTTGAAACAATGCATTAGTTTAGAAAATATTTGTATTATTGATGGACTAGGCACCCTGAGCGTAGCCGAAGGGTGCACTTACACCGTCATTATCTCTTTCTCTTTTTCAACCCCCAAGGCATCTATCTTCGCAATGGTATTGTCTAATTGCTTTTGAACCTTAGCCTCTGCATCTTTGGCTTCGTCTTCGCTCAATCCATCTTTCTGTAGTTTTTTAATTTTTTCGTTGGTGTCTTTTCTATAATTACGAGCTACAATTTTGCTGTTTTCGCCTTCTTGTTTTACCATTTTCGCCAATTGTATTCTGCGTTCTTGTGTCAATGGTGGGATGGTAATGCGTATAACATTGCCATCATTACCGGGAGCAAATCCTAAATTACTATTGATAATGGCCCTTACAATTTCGCCAATAATATTTTTTTCCCATGGTTGAACAGAGATGGTTCTTGAATCGGGAGAAGATACATTGGCCACTTGGCTTAAAGGCACAGGTGCTCCATAATACTCTACCATTACGCTCTCTAACATAGAAGGTGAAGCCTTGCCTGCACGGATATTATTAAATTCATGGATGGTGTGGTTGATGCATTTTTCAAGATTGTGACTATAGTCACCCAGTACGCTGTTAATTGTATCACTCATGATGTTTTATATAATGTTAGGAACTACAAAACAACGACATTTTTAAAAATTAAAAAATTAAAATTTTGTAAAATGAGTTTAAAGTTGAATTAACAACACTTTATATGGAATCGTTTTAAATTGCTTAATTTTGCACTTTCGATGGAGAATAAAATTACCCGACTTTTTAATATTCAATATCCTATTATTCAGGCAGGCATGATATGGTGCAGTGGCTGGAAATTGGCGGCTGCAGTTAGTAATGCTGGGGGACTCGGCTTAATTGGCAGCGGCAGCATGTATCCAGAAGTATTGCGCCAACACATTCAAAAATGCAAAGCAGCTACACAAAAACCTTTTGGGGTCAATGTGCCTTTGTTATACCCAGATATAGACAAGCATATTCAGATTATTATAGAAGAAGGGGTGAAAATTGTGTTCACTAGTGCGGGCAACCCTGCTGCATGGACAGCGCATTTAAAAGCGCATGGTATAACAGTGGTGCATGTGGTAGCCAATGTAAAATTTGCTAAAAAATGCGAACAATCTGGTGTGGATGCAATTGTTGCGGAAGGCTTTGAAGCCGGTGGTCATAACGGAAGAGAAGAAACCACTACCATGTGTTTAATTCCATTGATAAAACAAAATTGCAGTTTGCCTTTAATTGCAGCGGGTGGCATAGGAAGTGGCAAAAGCATGGCTGCCGCTATTGCTTTGGGGGCCGATGCTGTTCAAATTGGGAGCCTATTTGCCGCTAGCAATGAAAGCAGCGCACATTTAAATTTTAAAGAAAAAATTACCCATTTAAACGATGGGGATACAGAACTTTCATTGAAACAATTGACCCCAGTACGATTAATTAAAAATGAATTTTACCAAGCCATTAAACAAGCCGAAATGAATGGTGCAAGCAAAGAGGAGCTAGAACAACTATTGGGCCGAGGGCGCGCCAAGAAGGGCATGTTCGAGGGCAATATGATAGAAGGTGAATTAGAAATAGGACAAATAGCTGCCACCATTAAAGAAATTATACCCGCTCAACAAATTCTTGAAAATGTTGTGCGCGATTACAATGAAACCATTACACAATTCCACTCATTTTAAATATAAGCATTGATAGATTTTCAGATTCATACCTTAAAAAACGGATTGCGCATTGCCTATAAGCAAGCCTTTAATACAGCAGTTACACATTTAGGATTCACAATCAATGGTGGTGCTCGCGATGATGGCGCGTTGGCTGGTACTGCCCATTGTTTCGAACACATGTTGTTCAAGGGTACCCAAAAAAGAAACGCGCTCAATATCATTAATCGTCTAGAGGTAGTGGGTGGAGAAATGAATGCTTTTACCACCAAAGAGATAACTGTTTTGTATGCATCTGTAGTAACAGAGTATACAGAAAGAGCATTGGATTTATTAGCCGATTTAACATTCAATTCCACCTTCCCAGAAAAGGAACTTGCCAAAGAAAAAAAGGTGATTACCGAAGAAATAAATATGTATTTAGATACACCCGAAGAGAATATTTATGACGAGTTTCAAGAGTTGGTTTTTAAGGGGCATGCATTGGCCCCTAATATTTTAGGAAGTGTAGAAAGTTTAAATAAAATTGATGCCAATTATTTGAAAAAATTTCATCAAGTGTATTATCATCCCGAGAATGTAGTGTTGAGTATCAGTAGTAGTTTGCCGTTCAAACAAATTATTACTTGGGCCGAAAAATATACAACCGGGATTGAATTTAAGAAATTTAATTTAATTGAAAGAGCGCCCTTTAAAAATTACAGACCGAAACATAAAACAAAAGAAACAGAGCATGTACAATGTCACGCCATATTAGGGAATACTTGTTTTAAACACAGCAGTAAAGAACGGTTCCCAATGATGTTGTTGAATAATTTATTAGGAGGTCCTGGTATGAATTCGCGCCTCACCTTGGCCATAAGAGAAAAACATGGTTATACCTACAATGTAGAAAGTGGTTATTCCGCATTTAGCGATACAGGATTGTTTCATTGTTATCTTTCCACAGATAAAAAATATTTGGACAAATCTGTGGCATTGGTATACAAAGAACTTCAAAAATTAAAAGATAAAAAATTATCTAAACTGCAGTTGCACCAAGCAAAAACGCAGCTCAAAGGTCAAATTGTTTTGGCAGAAGAAAGTCGAATGAACTTGATGTTATTGATGGGAAAAAGTTTAGCACAACATCAGGAATTAGAAACTTTAAAGGAAGTTTTACACAAATTAGACCTCATTACTTCGGAAGAAATTATGGACATATCGAACAGAATTTTCAACTTTGATAAAATGAGTTATCTTGCGTATGTTTCTTAAAAAACAATACGTCTCATGTCACCTGTACATTCTATAAAAAAACTTATCGTAACGGGGGAGGGCAGTACTTTAGATTTTAAACAAACCATTTCCGATGCGCCAAAAATTGCTAAAACCTTGGTAGCCTTTGCTAATCACAAAGGTGGGACTTTGTTAATTGGTGTTCGAGACAATGGCAGTTTGGCTGGCATTCGCAGTGAAGATGAAAAGTACATGTTGGAATTGGCTGGCAGTTATTATTGCAAACCTGCTATCAATGTCAATTTTAAAGAGCATGAGATAGAAGGAAAAACTATTATTGAGGCAAAAATTAACGAGGGGTTTGATAAACCATACTATGCCAAAGATACAGAAGGAAAGTGGTGGGTGTATAACCGTGTGCGAGATAGGAGTTTATTGGCAAGTGCTGTGATGTTCCAAGTCATTAAAAGAAAAAATCAAAATACCCATACCATTCTTAAATATAGTTTTTTGGAAACGCAATTGCTGAATTTATTGAAATTGAAACCGGCCATTAGCTTAAATGAGCTTGTGTTCGAATTAAAGGTAAAAAAACACCGCGTTATACACAGTCTGGCCAAACTTATTTATTTTAATTTGGTAGATGTAAATTTTGATCAAAAATTGGAGAGTTATTCTTTGAAAAACGCCCAATAGGAAAATTGCGGGTTCTCTTTTATTCCCATTCAAAATTATTTATTCCCGTTCAGACATTATATTTAGGTATAAACCCTTGATGTGCATTAATTTTAAACTCTTAATTGGGTTGAATAGGTTTTGTAATTGCCTTAAAATCAAAATAGATTGTAAAAGAGATAAAGTAAATATAATTTAACGTTGGGGAGAATGATAAAATATTTTAAAACACTAAAAATTAACAGTTTAACAGAATTTTCCAAGCTTGTTGGTAAAAATCCGATTTCTTGTGTATGTTTGTGTATAACATGCTGATTATCATGAGTATATATACTTATTAAGTATAAAAACTCATAAAATGAAGCTTGAAAATTTAGTTTTTAGAACAAAAAATTTAGCAAAACGTAATGATAAAATTATCAGAAAAAAGTAGAATTACGAACCTATTGAAAATGTGCCTTTCAATAGCAGTTCTCGTTATTTCTTCTAAAGGAGTGAACGCCCAGAGCGTTGACCTCTACTTTGGAGGAGGTAGCGCGCATTTTTTGGGCGATCTCGGTGGTAAACCTTTCTTAGGAACCAACGACCCTCAGGATTTAGATTTGCTCTCTACACGCTATGGCCTTACAGCCGGGGCAAGAATTAACTTTGGGAAATACTTTGCACTTCGTTCCGATGTTTGGTATGCGCGACTTTATGGTGATGATAAGTATACCATCAATAAACAAAGAAGAAGTAGAAACTTGAGTTTTTTTACCAATATCTTCGAAGCGGATGCTTTAGCAGAAATAAATATCAAACAATTCAATAAGGGGCAAGGCGTCTTATATGTATTTGGAGGAATTGGGTATTTTCATTTTAACCCCAAAACACGCTATAATGGTAAAGTATATGAATTGCAAAAATATGGCACTGAAGGTCAATTTTATTTACCAGGTAAATCGCCATATTCACTAAATTCAGTTTGCTTCCCCATGGGTTTTGGTTATAAAATGTCCATTGGTAAAGGTCAGTACTTGGCATTTGAATTAAATATGCGCAAAACGAAAACAGATTATATCGACGATGTGAGTAGCTATTTTGCAGATCCAGTAAAGTTGGTGGAAGCTAAGGGGCAAATAGCGGCAGATTTAGCTGATAGAAGCGATGGGAATGTTCCTTTTTTAAGTTCTCCGGGCAGTATACGAGGTCATTATTGGAATAACGATTCTTACTTCTTTTTAAATATTACCTACAACATTACTTTAGGTGCTGATAAAAGAAGTTCTTCGCTTAGAGCTGGTCGCCCTAGAAGAGGCAATATCAACGGTAAGCGCAAATGCTTTGAATTTTAATAGTTGAATTTATTGGTGCGGCTGTCATACCCCTCAATTGTAAATTTAAATTGTGGCGCATACGAATAATGGTTGCTTGCAGCAGCTACATAGAATAAACCAATTTTAAAACGATCCTTCCAAATTTTTACAACCTTTTCCAACCCTACAAAAACTTCTGCGTATTTCATATTGCGTTCTTTGGTGTACAAAAGTCCGCCACCAGCGCATTCTACTAGGTTGAGCTTTTTTATAAATGGAATCTTATTAAGTATTGCACCATTGAAACGGTGAAAATAATGTGCTTCATAAAATCGTTTAATAGTGCTATAAGTGCTATCTATTCCTTGAAACGAATACAAAGGATTTGAAAAAAAGATTGGTCCCGCCCTTCTTTGGAATTTATAATCAATTAACCTTAAATCTTGGTGACTTAGGAACTCGCCAGAAACTATTCGATATCTGCTAATGCCTGCAAGCCCTAATTTAAACTCTTGTTCGGCCTGAAACTCCAGATAATTGAAATTAATAGTACTTCCTAAGGCATTGATGCCTTTTCTAAATTTAACTGTTAATTCGGGCCAACGAGACCCCAAGATTAGTTTTTGATTGGGTTCTCTTATGTATTTTTGAAAGGGGATGTAAGTTAGGGAAATACTGCCATACATGGCCATATAATAATCGAAAGCAATGGGAGCATTTTTGCCGTATAAGGAGGTACTATCTGCATTCACATCAAATTTATAATTGGCAATGGATCGTCTATTGGTAAATTCAAAATTATTGCCCAAATAGAGACCATTAATTAGCTCAACACTGTGACCGAGTGTGGCACCATCCTGAGCATAAAAATTAGACCTTTTGAAAATGGCAATCCATGCATCGTTTTGATTGATGATACCAAAGTCGCTCCCAGCAGAGCAGCTGATATAACCCCTGTTAAAAGGATTGTATAGGCGGCCTACAGAAACAGTGCCTTTCAAATCCTGGTTGAGCAAGCCGTAATTTGCTCTGGTATATACTTCGAGTGTTTTTTTAGATTTAAATGTTCTGCTATAACTTACCCAATAGTTAATGCGTGGCCCCGCTATGTATACAGGGGTATAAGCAAAAATAAGGGGTTTGAAACTCCAAAAACGTTCAATGCTTCTTTTATAATTACTTTGACCAGTTAAAAATACTTTTTTGAAAGTAATTTTATTCAAAATAGCATCCACAGAATCTCTCCATTTTTTTTGCGAATGCAGGGCCTTTGCACTATCGCTGGTATGAATAAATTTAATTTCTTCGGGCGTAAATGGTTCTTTGCGAATTTCGGTCCAAAAACTGGAATCTCTTTCGTAGGCCAATTGATTTGTGCTACTTAACTCGTTGCTAAAAAATTTCTTTTTAAACGGGTGATTAAATTCATAATTGGAGTAATATACCACTGTGCGTCCGCTATTTTTTGTCCGCCCATATTTGGCTGTATAATTGAATATTTGTTTGTCCAAATAATAGTTGCTGTCTTTTAAAATATAATTTTGGGTTATTTCAAAAGCATCGTATTCTACCATGTGAAATTTAGGGAAACTCAATTGCACAGAGGTAAGGCACCAAGCGCTATCCATTACAATTAATTCACCTGTAACCAATGCATTTCCTAATAAACCTGGACTTACTTTAATGCGGTAAAACTTATGGTTGTCTTCGGTGTAAATTTCCATCATTTTATATTTATAAGCATAAATACCACTGTTGCTGATAGGGGATAAAAAAGGCGATGCCGATAGGGCAGGTACCTCCAAAAGGTTTTTATACCAATTGAAATCACCGTCTGTATGGGTCAGAAAAAATAAACCATCTTTATCTCCTCTGATATCTACTCCAGTTCTCTCTTCTTTTATTTTTTGTGGAGGTGCATAATTCAAAGTCATGTAAATTTCTGCCATGTTTAAATTAGAAGAAAGAATAGTGGTATCTTTTTTTCGTTTACTGGTGCTTTCTTGCTGCGTAGCTTTGATGTATGCATTTACAACAAATGGGGTGGGATTGGCGTATTTATATTTATTATCAATTACCTTCTTAATGATTTCTATGGAACGGTCTACTTTTTTACCTTTAACAACGGCACCTTGTATCTCTCGAGTTTCAGGTTCTAAAATTGCGTTTTGAACGAGGTCTTTTTGGTTCAGTGTAACAGGAATTTTGATAGATTTATAACCTACAAAAGAGAACACTAAAACATAGGAACCGGTTCTCATTTTTATGGCATATTCTCCTTTTAAATTAGTGGTTGTGCCCACAGTGGAGTTCTCTACAATAGATACGTTTACAAAGGCGATGGGTTCCATGGCACTATTCGTAACCTTGCCAGTTATATTGTAAAACTGCGCCTTGATATTGTTTAAAATAACAAAGTTGAACAGCAGTATTAAAATCACACGCATTTGCATAAAAATATCAATGTAACAAATTAACGTAAATTATCTCTTTATTGTTACTTTGAATTCTACAAAACTTTAATTTCAGTGGATTGATAAATTGATTTTATATATTTTGTATGCTTCGTTGAATGAGATAAATCTTGTAGATGTCAAAAAAATATCAAACTTTCAAATATATTTGCCACACATAATTATGCAACGCGATACTCAAATATTCGATTTAATCAATCAGGAACTTCACCGCCAGCAACATGGCATTGAACTTATAGCTTCAGAAAATTTTGTAACCAAACAAGTCATGGAGGCAATGGGAAGTGTATTAACCAATAAATATGCCGAAGGCTTGCCAGGCAAAAGATATTATGGTGGTTGCGAAGTGGTGGATCAAGTAGAGCAAATTGCCATTGATAGATTAAAGCAATTGTTTGGTGCGGAGTGGGCCAATGTGCAGCCGCATAGTGGCGCTCAAGCCAATGCCGCAGTAATGTTGGGTTGTTTGAACCCTGGCGATAAAATTTTAGGCTTCGATTTAAGTCATGGCGGGCATTTAACGCATGGGTCGCCTGTCAATTTTTCTGGTAAATTATACCAACCAAGTTTTTACGGCGTAGAGGAATCAACAGGTATGATTGATTTTGATAAAATTGAAACCATTGCTGTTAGAGAACAGCCGAAGTTAATTATTTGCGGTGCATCTTCCTACAGCCGCGACTGGGATTTTAAAAAATTGAGAGAAATTGCGGATAGGGTTGGGGCCTTATTGATGGCCGATATTGCTCACCCTGCGGGCTTAATTGCTACAAAATTATTAACCGATCCAATGCCACATTGCCATATTGTTACTTCTACAACTCACAAAACCTTAAGAGGTCCAAGAGGCGGTATTATTATGATGGGTAAAGATTTTGAAAATCCTTTCGGTCAAAAAACACCAAAGGGAGAAACTAAAATGATGAGCGCTATTTTAGATGGGGCTGTTTTTCCTGGCACTCAAGGTGGTCCATTGGAGCATGTGATTGCCGCCAAAGCAGTTGCTTTTGGGGAGGCATTGACGCCTGAATTTACAACCTATTGCAAGCAGGTAAAAGCAAATGCTTCGGCTCTTGCTAAATCGATGGTTGACCTTGGATATAAAATTATTTCGGGAGGTACAGATAATCATTTGATGTTAATTGACCTGAGGCCAAAGGGAGATGATATTACCGGTAAATTGGCCGAAAATACCTTGGTGCGTTGCGATATTACCATTAATAAAAATACGGTTCCATTCGAAACCCGTTCACCTTTTGTAACTTCGGGTATACGCCTTGGGACACCTGCTGTTACAACCCGTGGTATGAGAGAAACAGACATGCCAGTGATAGCTGAGTTGATTGATGATGCATTGATGAATCATGGCAATGAAACCCGTTTAAAAGAGGTGAAGACTAAAGTAAATAACCTGATGCAAGGATTTCCATTATACTAATTTTGGGGAATGTTGATTTTTAGAACGCTTTTATTATGGATGGCATTCGTCCTTTTGTTGCTTCTTGAAATTGAGTTTTTCCCAGACCTGCAACTTAAATTTTCTCTAATGTTTCGATTGGTACCTAGTATACTTTTGGCTGCTTGGTTTTTGTTAAATATATTTTCTAAGGAAAAAACACAATATAGCCCGCTTATCAAAAGAAGCACAATAGTTTTAATCACTTGGCTTAAATCTATTGCAAATATTGCCATATTAGTAGGTGCCTTCTTTAAATTATTACATTTGCCTTATGCTCAATTATGTTTAGTAGGAGGAATAGGTGTTCTAGCATTATGGTCTTCTATTTTGGCAAGATGGTCTGTACAAAAATCGGACTATAATCCAGACATAATAGATGATATGAATGGGGATGAAAAAGAGGATTGATTGTCGATTAATTCTCGAAAATAAGTTTTATCATTGCCCTACCATGAAAAGAATTTACGTATTTTTAATAATCGTACTTTTAACTGTGCCGCAAATGCACGGAGCGAAGAAACCCCTATTATATTGGGGCGTAGCGGTGAATAATTTTGTAACGGCCAAACCCATATCGGGTTTTCCGAAAATATTTTATTCTCAATTTCATCCTGGTATTACTATTAGCACGGGTTTTAATTGGAAAGAAAAGCCGAAACATAATTGGATGCAATCTTTTAAAGCAGGGTATTTTAGTCATCGTTTTGTGCAAAGAAGTATTATGCTTTATACCGAGTTTGGGTATCGCTATAAATTGGGATCCAAAATAGGCTTAAGCATCGCTGCAGGTGCAGGATATTTGCACATGATACCAGCGACTCAGCAATTTGAAAAAAATGCAGATGGAGAATGGGAAAAGAAAAAATTAAAGAGCCGTCCTCAAGCTTTAATAAGCCTGTCTATGGGCATAGATTATAAAATGACAAGTTCCGGATGCAGAGCCTTTATTCGCTACCAAAATATGTTGCAAACCCCCTTTGTCCCTGGTTATGTTCCATTGCTTCCATACAATGTTTTACATGTTGGATTCACCGTGCCGGTAAGTGTTTTAAAGAAAGGAGACAAAAATGCTAAATAGAAAAAAATTATCTTTTGTAATTGTTGCTCTACTTTTATTTACTGCTTGCAAAAAACCAATTGTAGGCAAAACAGAAACATGCAATGCCAATTATACTGATAGCAGCTATAAGCATCCCAAAAATTTAATTTTTAAAGCCATACTTGAAAAATACCATAAGAAGGGATTGCCAGGTATTGCAATATTAGTAGAAGATGAAAATGGTGTTTGGTTGGGCAATGCAGGTAAATCAGATTTGGATGCAGGCATTGATTTTAAACCATGTACGGTGAGTAAGGTAGCTAGTATTACCAAAATGATGTTCGCTGCTGCGGTGATGCAATTGCGCGAGCAAGGAATGGTTAATTTAGATGATAAAATATCAAAATGGTTGTCGAATGAAATTATAGAGAATGTTGAAAATGCAGATAAGGCAACGATCAGAGATTTGATGCGCCATAGTTCTGGTGTTTATGATATTATTTCTGATGGTGATTTTTATCTGGCAGTGCTAAACAATCCGAATAAAAATTGGAGCGGCAAAGAGCTTATTAAATTTGCTTACAAAAAACCAATGATGTTTGCATTCAAAGAAAATGCAACACAGGGGTCTTATAGCAATACCAATACCCTCTTACTCTCCATGTGTATTGAATCTATCACGGGTAAACCGCATCAGCAATATATGCATGAGTTGGTAATAGATAAGTTAGGATTGAAAAATACCTACTATGCACATCACGATGCATTGCCAAATTTTACAGCTCAAGGTTATTACGATCTTTATAACAATGGAACCATTGTAAATGTATCGAATTTGATAACAGGCAGTGGCAATGGTTATGGTGGTATTTATAGCAATGTATTAGATTTGCACCAATTTATAAAAGCCTTATTTATTGATAAAATTTTGGTGAATCAACAATCGTTAGACATCATGCAAACCTTTATTGATGACGATGAAAGAGGCAATTTAGGGATTGGTTTATTGCAACAATACAAACACCTAAATTTAGGCCACATGGGTGTAGGTCACAGTGGTAGAGACTTAGGGTACAGCGGTGATGCACATTATTTCCCAACTCGGAATAATAGAATATTTATCAATCTGGTAAATTATGGTACCAATGGTAAAACAGAATTGAGACAAGCATTTTATGACATGCGCGATGAGTTTGTAACAGAATTGGTGAATTAATTAAATCATTAAAATATGATCAGATACTCACTTGGAATTAAAGTTGAGCCGTACCAAAAACCAATACAGTTCAAAGATAAAATTGCCTTAATTGGTTCTTGTTTTACCGAAAATATTGGGAAAAAATTAAACGATTATTGTTTTAATACTTTTCTCAATCCAAACGGAATTGTATTTAATCCGATCAGCTTGGCGGAACCGTTTCGGAGGCAATTCGATAACATTGCTTATACAGAAGAGGATTTAATTTATAGCAATGATAGATGGGTGAGTTGGTTTCACCATGGAAAATTTTCAAACGAAAGTAAGGAGATTTTGTTGGCTACTATTAACCATGAGCAGCGCGCTTTTGAAAAATTTATAACAGAAGCACCATGGTTCATTATAACCTTCGGGACAGCTTGGGTCTATCATTTTTTGCCGGAGCAATTAATAGTTGCCAACTGTCATAAAATTCCAGGGCAACAATTTAAAAAACGCTTGCTGGAAGTAGATGAAATTGTATTGTGTTGGCAGCTGATTGTTAAAAAATTAAAAGCAATAAATCCCAAGCTTAACATCATATTTACAGTTTCTCCAGTTAAACATTTAAGAGATGGCGTATCCGAAAATACTTTGAGCAAAGCTACTTTGCATTTGGCAATTGATAAATTGGTTGGAGAAAATGTATCGTATTTTCCTGCCTTTGAATTGGTGAATGATGACCTTAGAGATTATAGGTTTTATGAAACGGATGGAGGACATCCAAATGCAATGGCAATTGATTATGTTTTTGATAAATTTTGCAACAGTGTTTTGTCAAAGGATGCAAGAGATATAATGGATGCTTTAGATGTCTATAGCCGATTGAAAAATCACAGACCACTAATAGATTCTGAATCCAATAAAGCGATTTTACACCAAAAGTTGGAAGCAAAAAGAGCAGAATTGATTGAACAATTTTCAGAATTAGAGGGTCTCATTTGAGTGAATTGCCTTTTAGGTTTGATAGTCAAATCTAAAAAAATACCTGATTTGCGGTATTTCAAATCAGGTATTTTTTTAGAATGTATTGCTGGCTAGTTGACCAATGGTAGTAAACCGTATTGACTACTATAACGCAACATTTGTTGAGTAAATGTTTCGGTATAATCAACTTTTATATCAGTAATTACACCATTGCTTATAACAGGTGTGTAACGCGCTTGTATAAACCCTCTGTAAGCAGCAACATCTAATGCTTTTACACGTTTCAAAACTTCGCTGTGTATTGTTTTGTTCACTTTCACACCATAGGTCTCTACTAGTTTCTTCCCTTCCTCTTCATTGCCAGTAGATTTAATATTTTGTATCTTATTTAATAGTTGACCGAACAGAATGCGCAATTTTTCATAATCATTCACCACAAAAAAAGTTTTTCCATCTCTCGTTTTTTTCTCAATGACATTTTCTTTTTTACCCTCTTCATACACCCACATAGCAACCATTTGTCTATTGCGCATATGGTCTTCTTCTAAATTTTCACCTTCCTGTAATCTTCTTAATTGAACCATTAATCCATTGCGGATATACTCATCATATTCTGCTTTGCCAACTTCAATACTTGGAATTAATTTTAACTCCACCAGCTTAGGGTCTAACATGTAATACAATGCAACCAAATCTGCTCTGGCTTCTTCTAATGTGGAGCCATAGGCACCTAAATTATCTTTTGTAATGCCTTTGTTCATTTGTCCGCTTGCATGCCCTATTACTTCATGCATAGCGGTGTGCATTTTTGCCGCTAATTGTCCATAGGTTTTAGTTCTGATTATTTGCTCTTCGTTCCAACAAAATTCCTGCAACATTCCACCCGAATTGGCTTTGTTATAGGCGTCTAAAATATTTCCTAAGCTAACAGATTTAGAGCCGTGCTTTTCACGAATCCATTCGGCATTTGGCAAGTTAACACCTATAGCAGTTGAAGGTGCCAAATCGCCCCCTTCGAAAGCAGCGTTTACTACTTTGTAGGTAATACCGGTAACTTTAGCTTTTTTATACTGCTGTTCTATTGGAGAATTATTTTCAAAATACTGGGCATTAGCACCAAGAGTTTGCATGCGCTTGCTGGCCTCAAAATCATTAATCTCTATAACACTTTCAAAATTTGCCCGCATGCCTTTTGCATCGTGATAAACTTCAATAAATCCATTAATAAAATCGATGGTACTGCTTATGTCCTTCACCCAAGCAATGTTATAGGCATCCCATGTTTTGAGATCGCCGGTTTTATAAAATGAAATTAATAAGTTGATAGAATTTTTTTGTTCTAGTGTTTCTGCAACCCCAGCCGCTTTCTCCAACCACTCAACCATCTTGGTAAGAGCAGAGCCATACATGCCATCTGTTTTCCAAACTTTTTCTTTTATTTCACCATTTTCTTTAATTAGTTTGGAATTCAATCCCCAACTGATTGGTTCAATAGAATCATTGTGTTTTTTTTCACGATAATATTCACTTACTTCTACATCTGTTAGGTCTTCATAAAAGTTATTGGCAGATGCTGCAATAATATCTACATCATTCGCTTTATTAACACGCTTGGCCTCAATTTTAGGATTGAAAATAATATCCATCAACCATGTTTTGAAACCAATGGTGTCATTCTCCATTATTAATGGCAATTTTGCTTTTGGCGATTTTAGCATCAATGCACTTAAATAATTTGCAGAAAATTCAGGAACCAATTTGTTTTCCCCATAATGATGGTGCATACCATTACTTACCCATATTCTTTTCAAATAAACTTCGAATCTTCTAAAATCTTCGGTCTTTTTATCGCCTTCAAAATTGGTATACAATTCTTCCAATGTTTTTCGCAAACGCAAATTGTTTTTATTGTTTTGATCGTAATTGATATCGCGACCACAGGCCGCAGCCTCGCTTAAATAATAAACTAAAAGTTTTTGTTGCAAGCTCAGTTTTTCAAATCCTGGAACATCGTAACGCAATAATTCAATGTCTGCAAATCTGTTTTCTTCGTCATATAATTTGAATTGTACATGAGCAGAATCGCTGCTCTCCGAAGAGGAAACTTTGGCATTGTTACTGCAACTTGTGGTCAACAAAGCCACAACGCAAGGAATCAATAATTTATTTTTCATATGCATTTAAAAAGGGTGTTCAATTTTGTATTTCTCTGCTAAGGTTATTAAATCAGCACTAACCTTATCAATAATTGGAATGCCTTTAATTTGGCGACTGATTTCAGTCCAATATTCTGGTTCTCCATGAATTAAAACTTTTTGTTGGTCGTTCACTGGTGTTGCACTTTTAAAGCGGTCTATCCAAAGATCCATACGGTCAAGAAATACATCTACGTCATCAAAACCACTTACATCCATTGCCCCAACAAAATGACCGAGTCCTTTGCCTGGTAAATTTTCTAGTACAGGAAGAAATGCTACAAATGGCGGTACCCATGGTCCAAAATTAGCACCCGGTAAAACACCACTTAATATATCCACTAAAGCGCCAAGGCCATAGCCTTTATGGCTGCCATGGTCTTTGTCGCTGCCCAATGGTAATAAATGGCCGCCATCTTTCAAATCTTTTGGGTCGTTGGTAACATTGCCATTTTTTGTTTCCAACCAGCCTTCTGGAACAGGTTTATTTTGTCGTTCTGCAATTTCTAATTTCCCATTAGCTGCTGCGCTGGTAGCCATATCCAATATAAAAGGGGGATATTTTTTTGCTGGTATTGCATAACAAATAGGATTGGTTCCCAACATGCGTTCCTTACTATACGTTGGAGCAACTAAAGGACTTGCATTCGTCATGGCCATACCAATATAGTTTTTTTCAAGGGCCATCATGGCATGGTAAGCGGCAATTCCAAAATGATTGCTATTGCAAACAGCTCCGAATCCTGCACCATGAATATCTGTTTTATCAATGGCAATCTGCATGGTTTTTGGAGCAACTACCAATCCAAGACCGCTATCACCATCCACAGTAAATACACTTCCTTTTTCCCTAACAATACGGATATTGGGTTGGGTATTAATTCTCTTATTTTCATAAAGTCGCACATAGCCAGTAAGGCGTGCAACACCATGCGAATCGATGCCTCGCATATCGGCTTTTATTAGTACATCTGCCGCCAGTTCTGCATCTGTTATGTTGCAGCCAATGGCTTTAAATACAGAAGCTGTGAAGGTTTTTAAATCATCGGCAATAACGGTGCTATATAGAGATTGTTCTATCATAAACTAAAGTGCGGATGCATACAAATCGATGAGGTGAATGGCTTTAAGAGTAGGTTGATTTTTTAATTGCAATTGTAGTTGATGCAAACAAATTTCATTTGGTGTAATAATAGTATCAGCACCGGATGCAAGAGCCTGTTGAATTAAGTTATTGGTCATTTTTAATGATTCTTCAGCATTTAACGTAGGCAGACAGAAACCTGCTCCACAACAGGTATTTTCTAGTAGCGGGAAATGAAACTTAGCTGAAGCGAATTTAAAGAGCCAATGTAACTGAAAATCTTTCTGAGCCGAACAATCTGCTATAAAAAAATAAGATCCAGAAATAGTATTTGATTTGCTCAATTGTATTTTATCCAATAAAAAATCCAATCCTTTTGCTTGGTTAGCTAATTTCATGCATTGAATATGTGAAACTGTATTGTTTAGTATTTTAGGATAGCTTAAAGTAAAAGTGTTTTCGCATTTTAGGGAAGTACTTAAGATTTCATTTTCACCATAGACGGTTAGGTTATATTCAGCAATTGTTTTTGCAGGTTTGATTTCACCTTTTTCAAAATACGGTAAACCGCAACAAGTTTGATTTTCGGGTATTGAATATGGAACTTGAATCGAATTACAGAGGCGTTTGATATTTTCTGCTGTTTCAGGAAAATAATGAAAAATATTGCACGGGATTTGAATAACTAACGACATTCACTGCAATAATACCAAAAGGTTTAGTTAATTTTACACTTTAATTTTAAACGATTTCAGCACATTTTTTTAAAAAAATAGAATAATCAAGCCACGAAACTTAAAAAATTTGTGTCTTTGATTAAAAATAGCAAAAATTGTGGGCCAATATCAAACATCGAATGACAGAAGAAGAGCTATTAAAGGGCTGTATAGAAGAACGACAAGAATGTCAACGGGAGTTTTACAAACGCTTTGCTGGCAAGATGATGGTTGTATGCACAAGGTATGCAAAAGATAAATTAGAAGCAGAGGATATGTTACAAGACGGATTCATAAAGGTTTTTGATAATATTGGCAAATTTAAGCAGGAGGGTTCACTGGAAGGTTGGGTGAGAAGAATTATGGTAAACACTGCACTCAATAAAATCAGAACGAATAAAATGAAGTTCGAAGACATAGATGGCATGGGAAGTCAATTTGTTGATGGTGATTCTGGAATTTTGGATAAATTGAGTGAAGAAGCCATTCTTAAAATAATTGCCCAATTACCAAATGGATACCGCTATGTTTTTAACATGTTTGCCATAGAAGGATTTACACATCGCGAAATTGCCGAAAAACTAGGCATAGAAGAAGCGAGTTCAAGAAGTCAATACGCTAAAGCTAGAAAATACTTACAAAATCAAATCATACAATTAGAACACATTAAGTTATGACGAATAATAAATTTGAAAAACAAATTCAAGATAAACTCAATCAATACGAGATTGAACCTTCTGAAAATTTGTTTGATACCATTCTCGAAAAAAGAGCCGCTAGGTCTAAAAGTTTTTTTAGATTCTCATATACTAAACTTGGTATTGCCATGTTAAGTGTTTTGGCAATTGCTGCTATAATAATTCTGAACCAGCCTGCAGGCGACAGTGTTTCGGCAGATGCCAATTCTACAATTGCCCAGTCTCCAGAAGTAAAGGATACTAAAGAGTCTATGCTTTTAGAGAACAGCAATGGTACAGATGGTCAAAAGCCTTCCGCAACAAAGCCAATTCATAAAGAAAATGACGCAAAATCTTCGCTTAGCAAAGCAAAACCTGTAAATACTTTGTCAGGCAGTTCTTTAAAAGACAAAAAGATTAGAAATAATAATATGAATGCAAGCAAGTTGGCTTTGCCTGCTAAGTTTGTCGATGTTACTCACAAACAATCAATTGCGAAACCATCTTCAAAAAGTACTCCAACTTTTCATGACAATGGAGATCAAATTGCAGAGCGTTATTTCAATGTTGACGCTACTAACCGACCATTAATAGCTTCTCAAATACATCAAGGAAAATCTCATCTTTACATTTATCACACAGAAAATGAAGAAATGATAGCCTCAAAGGATTTGAGTTATTTGGTGATGAAGCCGCTTTCAATACCAGTTAGAAATTTTGAATCTGAACAGATTTCTCAAATAGCTTACCACCCTTCAGACAATTCTTTTCATAAGAAAAAGCCAATCTTTATTGACATACTTTGGATGTCTATGCTAACAGTTCATAATGCTAACGGAAATAAAGCTTTCGAGGCAGACTACAAAACCTTAAACAGATCAAATTATAATCAAAGTTTTAATGCAAGAGTTTCTTTCCCTGTTTCAGAAAGAATCAATATATACACTGGCTTTGCTATTTGTAATATAAACACGCAATACACTGGTAGTATTGCAAACCATAGCGGTAAAGTGCATTATGAAACTTCGGTTCATTATATCAACGACCCAATTACTGGCAAGCCAACAGCCATCCAACAAACAGATACTGTTCAAAATGGTCCAATGGCTTATAATTTTAGGAATTCATATAAAATAATGCAATTGCCAATAGGGCTGAGTTATAACATGGGTTACAAAAAATTTGATTTTGCTATTCATGGTGGCGCTTTGTTAAATGTATTAAGTAATGCAAAGGGTACCAATGCTAATTTTGAATTAGAGCAAACTTCAAGGTTTAATTCTAATAAAAAATCAATCAGTTTAGGCGCCTCTTTAAGCTTTATGGCTGCCTATAAATTGAATAATAAATTGAGACTTATTGTTGAGCCTGGTTTTCAAATGTATAAAATCAATGCTCAGAAAAATGGAAATCTCATGAATGAGACTATTTTCAATAATGCTTTGAGTATAGGTTTAAGGTACACATTGTTTTGATAAAACGATTCTTCATATTGTATTTCATTGGCAATGTATTCAATTTAATTGCTCAGAAAACGGTTGCCTATACTGGTTCAATTCATCTGAATGGTTGTGCCAATAGCAAAGGTTTTTTGTTCGATTACAATGGAGCTCCAGGTTTGGTAAATCGAAGTTATAATTTGGCAAGGGGCTCTGGAATATGGCTTTCTGCAACAGATAGCGCAGGAAATATAAGATTAGCTGCACATAATATTTTGGGAGGGCAACACGATTTTTGGCCGGGACCAATGCAAATAAAAACAGGGGTATCTGCAGATACCAGTGCATGGAACAAGGTGTATCCAATATCACAAGGACAGATTACATATCATCAGCAACACTATAAGGATAACGGCTATCAGGTTCAAGCAGATATTTTAAATTGGCCCGGTTCTTTAGGGTCGCCATATGCCCAAATTTTGGCACCTTTTGTAGATGCAAAGGTCAATGATTTGCTCTACCAGCCGCTTACAGGTGATTATCCTTACATTGCGTGTGATCAACTGGTATATACGATTACGAATGATAACGCCAATGCTCATACTTATTCAAAAGCTCTCCCTTTAGGAGTGGAAGTGCACACCTCTCTTTACACCTTTAAAACAGAAGATTCATTTCTTGCAAATTCAATACTGGTGCGCTATGTCATACACAATCGCTCTGGAAGAAATTATAAAAATTTCAGATTGAGCGCGGTTACTGCTTTTCAAATAGGGAGTGTGGAAAATGAATTTTTAGGAACGGATATTGACAACAAAACAATTTTTGCCATTAATGATACGATGGAAGCAACGTTTAAGAACAAGCTTGTGTCTTTAGGTTGTATGGCATTCAATCAAAACATATCTTCTTCTATCTATTTCAATGATAATAGTAATGTATTGAATGGAAGACCAAGTTCAGATTCACAATTTTTGAATCTAATGCAGGGCAAATGGAAGTCAGGAAAACCTTTGGGGTATGGCGGTACAGGAATTGATGGAACAGGAAATGCAAAATTTGTATATCCTTATACTTCTGACAATAGCAATGGTAATTTGATGTGGAACGAATACGGTAATATCCCTGGTAAAAGAATTGGATTGTTAAACTGCGATTCTACCCAACTTAATAATGGAGCTGCTAAGGTGTATGATTTCATCTTTTTTAATGTGGAAGAAAAGTTTAATAATATTAAACAAATAGGCCATTTCTGTTTAAACTTAAAGCAGGCTTTAGATGGTAAAAAACTGCTTGATTTACCCCAAGTAAATAGTGCTAAAACTAACAAAATTTTAGTTTTCCCAAATCCACTGTCTGCAGGGGATAAACTGTTTATCAAAAGGAATACAGATTTGCCAATGATTGCAAGGATTGTTGACATTAACGGCAAAGAAATCAATAATTATAATTTGGATGTTTTTCAAAATTGTATTATCTTACCTGCTAATTTAGAAGGAGGGTTGTACTTTATTGAATTTAAAACATTAAACACAATTGAACGACAAATTCTCAACATAAATTAATAAATTACTCATATAGCGATGAAAAAAATATACAACTTATTACTAATTTTATCTGTCATTTTTGTGGCCGATTCAGTCAAGGCATCTCACATGATGGGGAGTGATGTGTCCTATGTTTGTATCAGTCCAGGTAAATATAAAATCATTGCCAAGGTGTATCGAGACTGCCGCGGTATTCCTTTGAATAGCCCCTCCATTCAAGCATTTAGTCCAAATTGTGGTTCTAGTATATCTATTTCCTACACCAGAACTGCAATCAATGATATTTCTCCAACTTGTATCGGTGGAACTGCTCCATGTAATCCTCAAAATACAACCGTTAGCACAGAGGGTATAGAAGAACACGTGTTCGAAGGTATTGTCGATTTTAACACATCTCCATTTGATGCTTTCGTAAAGAACGGTTGCTGCAAAGTTTATTTTTCTGTTGAGCAGTGCTGCCGTAATGGAGCTATCACAACCTTAACCCAAGGTAACCTATTCACAGAAGCGATGTTGGATTTATGTAACATCAAAGGAAAATGTAATACTTCTCCTCAGTTATCCATTCCTCCTGTAGCCTATATTTGCTGTAACTTACCATTTACTTTTAATAATGGTGCCTACGAGTTTATTGATGGAGATAGTTTATCCTATTCTCTAGCAAATCCATTAAATGCGCATGGTTCTAATGAATCTTATCAAGGAGCGTTTACGCCTACAATTCCGATGACCCCTTTCTGTTTGCCTCCTGGTGTTATTAATTGTAAAGCCCTGCCAAATGCTAAACCACCACGTGGATTATATTTCGATGGCAATACAGGTGATATTATTTTTACGCCATCAAAATGTGATGAGGTTGGTGTAATTGTTATTCAAATTGATGAGTATAGAAAGGATTCCGCAAGTGGTAAATATTTGTTAATTGGTGTCACGAGGAGGGACATGCAATTAGTGGTAACCAAGTGTGCAGACAATAATCCACCATCCATTCCTACCAACAATAAGCAAACCATTTGCGAAGGCAATAAAATTTGTTTCACTATACAATCACGAGACACTAGAACTGTGAATGCAACCAAGGATGATACAACACAAATGAGTTGGAACTTTGGTATTCCTGGAGCTACCTTTAGAATAGTAGATCCCACTGCCCGAGAAAAGTCAGCCGAGTTTTGTTGGCAAACAAAAATTGGAGATGCAAGAGACTATGCTTATCAGTTTACCGTTACCGCAGTGGATGACAATTGTCCTCGACCAGGTAAAATTAACAAAGGATTCCTAGTAACAGTTAAAGCCAAAGCGCAAGCCAAACGCAAATATGAAATTTTGGATTGTGGTAAGTTGAGATTTACCAGTTTTCCTAAAGATACTGTAAATTACAAAGGACAGTACAACTACGAATGGACCATTCGAGATAGTACAAATTCCGGTTTGCCTTATTACAAGAGTTTCAAAAAGCTAGATAGTTTTAAATTTAAGCGAGGTGGTAAATACATTATTACCCACATTATCAATAATTTACCAATTAACTGTCCAACGATTTACACCGACACTGTCATCATGCCACCAGTATTAGATGTAAAGTTGGCCTTTGGCCGAGATACCTTTGTATGTGCAGGCGATAGCTTGGTAATAAAACCAATCATAGCTTATGGTGTACCTAACTTTAAATTCCATTGGGAAACCCCCTTGGGTACCTTTAAAAGTAAGGATACCTTTAATAGA
>JANXMZ010000085.1 GCA_025354385.1 Bacteroidota bacterium | reverse complement strand
TGATTTTAACTCGAAATACGTCTTCACTCCTTCGGGAAGGACCAAATCTAATAGTACATTTAGGGATTCGTGCATATGGAAATATTGTCCCGCAAATATCAAATTTTAAATCATTTCCCCACAGGTTTTGTGCCTGATCCGTTTTTTATTTGAGAGCCACCCCCTCAGGGTCCGTCCGCCAATGGCGGACAATCCCGATAGTAATCGAGCCGTTGCATTCACCTCTGGTGAAATTCAAAAGGTGAGATTATAAAAAAATGCCACGACCTCAGTCGTGGTTTTTTATTTGAGGGCCACCCCCCCTCAGTGTCCGTCCGCCAATGGCGGACAATCCCGATAGTAATTGAGCCGTTGCATTCACCTTTGGTGAAATGCAAAAGGTGAAATTATGAAAAAATGCCACGACCCTGGTCGTGGTTTTTTATTTGAGAGCCTTCCCTTCAGGGTCCTTCCGCCAGTGGCGGACATCCCGTCTTGTAGTGAAAGTAAAAGAAAAGTGCTAAATTGTTGAAGTGAGAAAAAGTTTATGAATTGAATCGCTAATTTATTTTATAAACGAAATGGGTGGACAATTCACCTAACGTTTTATTAAATTAATCTGTAAATTTGCATAACAAATAAATTATGTGTGGAATAGTAGCTTATATAGGACCAAAAGAGGCATACCCAATCATTATCAAAGGATTAAAAAGATTAGAATACAGAGGCTATGACAGTGCTGGTGTTGCATTAATTAATAACAACGATTTAAATATATACAAAACCAAAGGAAAAGTAAGTGATCTTGAATTGGCCACTTCTGGAAAAAATATTATAGGTAATATCGGCATGGGTCATACACGTTGGGCCACCCATGGCGAACCTAATGATAGAAATGCACATCCTCATATGTCTCAAAGTGGCAATTTGGCCGTTATACACAATGGTATTATAGAGAATTATGCCACTATTAAAGAAGAATTAGAAAAGCGCGGTCATATTTTTGCGAGCGATACCGATACCGAAGTATTAATTCACCTAATAGAGGATATACAAGAGAACGAGCAAATTTCTATCGATGAGGCTGTAAGAATAGCTTTGAACCAAGTAATTGGGGCTTATGCCATTGTTATTCTGGTTAAAAATGAACCTGCAAAATTAATTGCAGCTCGTAAAGGTAGTCCACTAGTAGTGGGTATTGGCGAGGAGAAAGGTGAGTTTTTTATGGCCAGTGATGCCACCCCAATAGTAGAATACACGCGCGATGTAACGTATCTAAATGATGGTGAAATTGCCATTGTAAAAGATGGTGTTTTAAGCATTAAAACCATTCAAAATATTGCTAAAACACCTTTCATACAAAAATTGGAAATTAATTTGGAAGAAATTGAAAAAGGGGGTTACCCTCATTTCATGCTTAAAGAAATTTTTGAGCAACCAAAATCCATACACGATAGTATCAGAGGAAGAATTGATTCTGCAAAAGGTAAAATAGCCATGCGCAGTATTCAAGAGTATGAAGATAAATTAAGAAATGTTAAGAGATTAATTTTAATTGGCTGCGGCACCAGTTGGCATGCTGGTTTAGTAGGGGAGTATTTATTCGAAGAGTTTGCAAGAATTCCTGTAGAAGTAGAGTATGCTTCAGAATTCAGATACCGCAATCCTGTTATTTTCCCGGATGATTTAGTGATAGCTATTTCTCAAAGTGGCGAAACTGCAGATACTTTAGCGGCTATGGAATTGGCCAAAGAAAAGGGAGCTACAGTTTTTGGAATTTGCAATGTGGTAGGGTCTTCTATCCCTCGTTTTAGCGATGCGGGCGCCTATACGCATGCCGGACCAGAAATTGGCGTGGCCTCTACCAAGGCATTCACTGCACAAGTTTCGGTATTGGTTATTATGGCTTTGGCAGTTGCACAAATTCGCGGTACTATTTCTCAGGAAAGATTGAGATTGGTATTGAGCGAATTGGAATCCATTCCGGCCCTGGTTGAAAAGGCATTATTAACAGATAGCGCCATTCAAGCTTTGGCTGCCCAATTCAAAGACTCAAGAAACTTCCTATATTTAGGTCGAGGTGTTAATTTTCCAGTAGCTTTGGAAGGCGCATTAAAGCTTAAAGAAATATCATACATACATGCAGAAGGATATCCAGCAGCCGAAATGAAACATGGTCCAATAGCCTTAATCGACGAAGAGATGCCAGTAGTTGTAATTGCTCCCAAACGCGGTGTCTACGAAAAGGTGATGAGTAATATTCAGGAAGTAAAAGCCAGAAAGGGCAAAATTATCGCCATCGTAACAGAAGGGGATACAAAAATAAGGGCCATGGCCGATCATGTGATTGAGATTCCAGATACTGATGAATCATTAACACCCCTATTGGCCACTATTCCTTTGCAACTCTTGAGTTATTATATTGCAGTTTTAAGAGGTTGCAACGTCGATCAACCAAGAAATTTGGCAAAATCTGTGACTGTAGAGTAGGTCTTTAGGCCTTTTGTGACAAAGCTTTGCATTATTTTGCAAAAAAAGTTTTGCACTTTATTAAAATTCGCTATTTTTGCACTCCCCAAATAAATACACCATGGATTTAATAAAATTAGTTGAAAAAGAATATTTAAAAACTGAGCTGCCAACTTTCAAAGCTGGTGATAGAGTTACAGTTCACTATAAAATTAAGGAGGGTGCTAAAGAAAGAATCCAGTTATTCCAAGGTGATGTTATCCAAAGAAGAAACGCTGGTTTAGCAGCTACTTTTACAGTTCGTAAAATCTCCAACGGTGTTGGTGTAGAAAGAATTTTTCCTTTACATTCTACCAACATTGATAAAATCGAAGTCAATAAAATTGGTAAAGTTCGCAGAGCTAGAATATTTTATTTACGTGATAGAAGCGGTAAATCTGCAAGGATTACCGAAAAAAGATAAAAATCTTAAAGAGAGGTTAATAGTTTTCATAGGTAACAAAAAAGGTCGACAGAAATGTCGGCCTTTTTTGTTTTACTACCTCTATTTTGCTAGGTAATCATCAGCGGTTGAATTTTTTTAACTAACAGTCAAAATCTTATCAATAATCTCAATAGGAACATACAAAACCTTTTTTGAACTTAACATTTCTTACCTTACCTTTGTAATATAGAATTAGTCTAAATAAAAATGCTTAATCTCCCGATATATCTTGATAATAACGCTACTACACCAATGGATCCAAGGGTGTTAGAAGCAATGATTCCATTTTTTACACAAAACTTTGGCAATGCGGCCAGTAGAAATCACCCTTTTGGATGGAAAGCCGAAGAGGCGGTTGATAATGCTAGAGGTCAAGTTGCAGCGCTTATAAATGCCGACCCTAAAGAAATTATTTTTACAAGTGGTGCCACAGAATCCAATAACCTAGCGATTAAAGGTGTATTTGAGATGTATGCAGAAAAAGGCAATCATATTATCACCATAGAAACAGAACACAAAGCGGTACTAGATACTTGCAAACACTTGGAAAAATTAGGTGCAGAAATAACTTACATTAAAACGAATGAACAAGGATTAATAACACCGCAACAAGTTGCCGATGCAATAAAATCCAATACTATCCTTGTTAGTATTATGTATGCCAATAATGAAATTGGTGTTATACAACCCATGAAAGAAATCTCAGCGCTTTGCAAGTCTAATGGTATATTGTTTCATACCGATGCTACACAAGCAGTTGGTAAAGTTCCTTTAGATGTAATGGCAGATGGAATCGATTTAATGAGTTTCTCTGCTCATAAAATGTATGGTCCGAAAGGCGTTGGAGCATTGTATGTAAGAAGAAAAAATCCAAGAGTTAAGGTAACTGCACAAATGGATGGTGGTGGTCATGAGCGTGGCATGAGAAGCGGCACTTTAAATGTTCCAGGTATTGTTGGATTTGGAATGGCCTGCGAAATTTGTCAAAAAGATATGGCGGCAGATACGGCTAAAATTAGCAAAATGCGCGATAAACTAGAGAAGGAATTGTTGGTTTTAGAAGAAGCTTATGTGAATGGCAGTGTTGAACATCGTTTGCCACATATTACTAATATGTCTTTTAAATATGTAGAGGGAGAAGGTTTGATAATGGGAGTAAAGAATATTGCTGTATCATCTGGCTCTGCCTGTACCAGCGCTAGTTTAGAGCCTAGTTATGTATTAAAAGCACTAGGTTTGGACGATGAGTTAGCCCATTCTTCATTGCGTTTCGGTTTAAGCCGATTCACCACCGACGAGGAAATTGATTACGCCATCGATCATGTAAAAGAAGCTGTTTTGAAACTAAGAGAAATGAGTCCGCTATGGGAAATGTTTAAGGAAGGTATCGACCTTAAATCCATTCAATGGGCAGAACACTAATAATATAATTAGAGAACCAAAACAACATTTAGTTGTTACAAATAACACAATTACAATAAACATTAAGAAGAAACAAATCATGGCATATTCAGAAAAAGTGATAGATCACTATAGTAACCCCCGCAACATTGGTACCTTAGACAAAAGCAGTAAACATGTTGGAACAGGACTTGTTGGTGCGCCAGAGTGTGGCGATGTCATGCGACTTCAAATTGAGGTAGATGATGCCACTGGTATTATTAAAGATGCAAAATTCAAAACATTTGGTTGTGGTAGTGCTATAGCATCTTCTTCATTGGCAACGGAGTGGTTAAAAGGCAAATCTGTAGAAGATGCCTTGAAAATAGATAATATGGATATTGTAGAAGAATTGGCTTTGCCACCTGTAAAAATCCATTGCAGTGTGCTGGCCGAAGATGCTATAAAATCTGCTATCAATGATTATAGAGTAAAAAATGGTCTTGCACCAATTGAAGATACTAAAAAACATTATTAATTAAACTAAGTTATGTCAGCAGGAATAACAATAACAGAAAGAGCTACAGAAAAAGTGCATCAATTGATGAGTGAAGAAAAAATGGGTCCTGATTATTTTGTTCGTGTTTCAGTAAAAGGTGGTGGTTGCAGTGGCTTAAGCTATGACCTCGATTTTGATAATGAACGCAAGGAAAGTGACCAGGAATTTCCGCATGGAGATATTAAAATCATTTGTGATTTAAAAAGCTATCTTTATCTTGCAGGAACTGAGCTTGATTTTACAGATGGGTTGAATGGCAAGGGGTTTAATTTTGTAAATCCGAATGCCAAACGTACCTGTGGATGCGGTGAAAGCTTTGCAGTATAAACGTATTGAAAAATAACAATAAATATTTGCAAAAAAGGTCAGGCTTTATGCTTGGCTTTTTTTTATTGGCTATGTGCAACCTTTCAGCGCAAGGAGGAGAGTATATTATTAGGAAAAAAATGGATATTGCCTTGTTTGCCAGTTCCGGGTCACTTTACTTAACCTCCTATTATTTGCAAAGGCAGGTAAAGCCATTGCCCGATGCTTTAATTCGAGGACTTAGAAAAGAAGATGTTAATTCCTTCGACAGAGTGGCTACTAATAATTATAGTGGCTTTGCCAATGCGGCTAGTGATGCAGTTTTGGTTGGCAGTATACTCATGAAGTCGTATTTTATATTCAATACAAAGACCAAGAAAAATGCATTCCAAATCGGGTTGGTTTCTTTTCAAAGCCTGATTATGTCACAAAGCATCGCCAATGCGTTTAAATTATCTCTTAGGAACCGTCCGCTCATGTACAATCCAAACGTTTCTATGGATGTTAAACGGCACAACTATAATAGGTTTTCTTTTTTCTCTGCTCATACCACTACCGTTGCGAGTGCTTGTTTTAGCTTTGCATTCGCCCATCAAACCTATCTGCCAGATAGTAAGTACAACAAAATAATATGGTTTTACGCAATCACGGTGCCAGCCCTTGAGGGCTTGTTAAGGGTAACAGCCGGTAAGCATTATCCTACCGATGCCATTACGGCTTATATTGTAGGATTCGGAACAAGTTACTTAATGCATAAACTGCATTATAAAAAGAAAACAAAATCATTGGGATTTCTTATTAAGGAACCAATAAATAGGTAATCCTAATAACACAAGTCCGAGTCCGAAAAATGACTTGCCGGGCGATTCACAGAGCGTATTGGTTACTAATATGAAACTGAATAAAGTAAATATGATAGGTAAAACCGGATATAATGGTACTTTAAAAGGCCTTTCAGTTAAAGGCAACTTTCTTCTTAAGATAATTACGCCAAAAGCCCCGCAACCATAAAATATAAAGGCGACAAAAACCAGCATTTCCGTGAGCATATCAAAACTGCCACTGATGATGAGCATAAAGCACCAGAACATTTGCATGATAATGGCTTTGTGGGGTGTTTTGAATTTAGAATGCACTTCACCAGCACTCTTAATAAATAATCCATCGTTGGCCATTGCATAATAGATCCTTGGGGCGCTCATCAAACTATTATTGGTGCTGTTAAAAGTACTCACCAAAATGAGAAGGGATATAAATAATCCGCCATACACCCATATTGCATTCATAGCTTCTACTGCCGCTATTGTATTGGTTTTACCAGAAATTGTCTCGTAAAAAGAAATATTCCCAATCTTAAAAAAGGCAGTATTCACGGTGAGGTATAATGTAATGACAATCAAGGTGCCGAAAGTCAATGCAAGCGGTATATTTTTCTTAGGATTTTTTATTTCCCCGGCCAGAAATCCAACATTGTTCCACCCTTCGTAGGCCCAGAAAGCGGCCATCATGGCCATGAAAAAAAGTGAGATAAAGGATTTAGATTCCCCATTTATGGTATTCTGAGGTGGAAATGATTCTGTTAAAACGGATGGATTAGTGCCGGCAATAAAAGATAGAACAACAACGAACAAAATACCAAAAACCACTGTGCCTCCCAGTATATTTCCGATTTTCTCACCATATTGAATACCTCGGTAATTAATGGCTGAAAGAAATAGTACCAATCCACAGGCCAGCACTTTTACCCCGAAATTTGAAAAGGGCATCAAGTCGAAATCTTTTGTATGAAATAAAATAATTTTACTAATATTTTCAGGAAGATCTGGCAAAGCGCAATGATAAGTTGCTAAAATATTGTTGAGTGATTCCGCGAAAATATAGGCCACTGCAGATGCCGTCGCCGTTTGTATAACAGAAAAGGAAGCCCAGCCAAACAAGAAGGCAAATACTTTACCATACATTTCCTGGAAATAGACATATTGCCCTCCGGGTTTTGCGATAATACCGGCCACCTCTGCATTGCTTAATGAGCCCATCAAAGTAATTAGTCCAGCTACAGCCCATGCCATTAATACCCAGCCGCTGCTGTGAAGGTATTCGCTCATAGGGGCAATTTTTTTGAATACACCGCTGCCAATCATGGCACTGATAACTACCATAACTGCTGAAAATACACCAAGTTGTTGTTTTAAATGCGAAGACATTAAATGTTATATCTGAATAATTGGTTTTTGAATGGTTTCTTCTTTTTCTTTCCAGGTTTTGTTTACAACAATATGCATGATTACATCACTAATGATTTTCAAAATCATAAAAATAGAAAACACAATAGGATTATGATGTCCTATAAATCCCCCAGCCATAATAAAAAGATGCATTGGAATAATTCTCAAATAGGGTGTGAACATCATGCTCCCAATATTGGGTATCTTATTTGGGTAAGTCATTTTTGTTCTAACCACCAACATTACTTCTCCAATAGCAAAAGCAATAATAGAAGTTAATATAAAATGAACATCCGCTTTGCCATTTAAATCTAAGAAGATGGTTAAGAAAATAAGGTATCCCAAATGAAAAAAGCCATAATGAAATAGAAAAAAGAAACTGATACAACCTTTTGTCTGTGATGATTTTTCAACAGGTTGGTTGTTGATGCTTAAGTCATTTACCGAATAATCCTTTAAAGTAAGCATTTGAAAAAAATAACTAAGGCCTAACACAATGGATTGAAAATAGTAGGTAAACACAATGGTTTCGGCTGTAATAATGTGACTAAAATATGCAGCCGCCAATCCGATATTTATCGATAATAAAAAATAAATGATAGGGTCTTTTAGTATTCTTTTTAACTTCATTCGTCCAATTAGGGTCCGAACCTAAATAAAAAATATGATAAATGATTAATATTGGTCAAATTTGTGTCCAAAAATGTACAAACTCTCTGATTTAGCAGAAATGATGAATGCCCTTTTGATTGGGAGTCCCAACCTTTCAAAAGACTGGCATTTGTTAATTGATAGCAGGCATTTAATTCAAGCAGAAAGCGCTGTATTTTTTGCGCTACAAACAGGGCAAAATGATGGACATAGGTACATCCGTGAATTAATTTCTAAGGGTGTCCAAACATTTGTAATTACGAAAGATCATACAATTTATAAACAACCTGATATTAATTATTTGGTAGTAGATGATACCTTGGAAGCACTGCAATCATTGGTGCAAAGTCACCGTCATAAATTTGTTCTACCAGTTGTTGGTATTACTGGGAGTAATGGAAAAACAATTGTTAAAGAATGGTTGCTGCAGTTGTTGAATTCGCACTTTTCAATTTGCGTAAGCCCTAAAAGTTATAATAGTCAAATAGGAGTGCCATTAAGTGTATGGGCTTTAAACGCAGAATTTAATTTGGGTCTATTTGAGGCAGGTATTTCAAAACCAGGAGAGATGCAAAATCTGGCCAATATTATTCATCCAAACATTGGTGTTTTAACCCATATGGGTACAGCCCATGACGAGGGGTTTGATAATGTTGAACAAAAGTTAACAGAGAAATTGAAGCTTTTCAAATATTGCCAAAAAGTATTGTTGCGCTTTGATAAAAAGGTACTTCAATTTATTGATCAATCTGTATTGACGTATGATTTTGATAATGTTAATGCTGATTTGAATATTAGAATACTTGGTTCAGATAGTTTTGCAACTCATTTGAAAGGCACTTATTTGGGTAAGGAAATATTGTTGAGTGTGCCTTTTAAAGATGAAGCCTCGATAGAAAATACATGTTTATGTTGGCTAGTTACATTGTTTTTAAATGCCTTTAATCCGCAAGCATTTTTAAAACTTGCTCCAATAAGCATGCGACTTGAATTGAAGCAAGCCATCAATGGTTGTTTGCTAATAAATGATAGTTATAGCAATGATTTAAATGCATTAACTGCAGCCTTCTCGTTTTTAAAGCGACAAAGTATACATCAAAAAACAAGTGTCATTCTTTCGGATATTGAACAAAGTGGATTAACTCCGCAGGTTTTGTGCAAACAGGTGAATCAATTATTAAATGAGAATAAAGTTGATAGTTTTTTTGCTATTGGCAGTATGTTTAAAAAGCACCAAAATGAATTTACATCTTTAGCAAATCAGTATTTTTATGAAACCACTGTTGATTTTTTAGAAGACTGGAATAATTATTCATTTCATAACGAGACCATTTTATTAAAGGGTGCTAGATCATTTTTATTTGAAAAAATTGCGGTGCGTTTGGAAAAGCAAAACCACGGTACTGTATTGGAGATTAACCTAACAGCCGCTCAACATAATTTGCAGTTTATAAAAAATACTTTGCCAAAAAAGACCAAAGTAATGGCCATGGTAAAAGCTTTTGCATATGGAAGTGGTAGTTACGAAATGGCCAAGATGCTGGAAAGCAAAGTGGATTATTTAGCAGTAGCCTATACAGATGAAGGTGTAACATTAAGACAAAATGGAATTCAAACACCCATTATGATTATGAATACCGAGGAAGATACCCTCAGTCATTTAATCACGCATCATTTGGAACCAGTTGTTTTTAGCATCAACCAATTAAAGGACATTTTGCAATATTTGAATGGAAGGGAGTTGAAAATTCATTTGGAGTTTGATACAGGCATGCATCGAT
The DNA here is from genome assembly GCA_025354385.1 of Bacteroidota bacterium. GTDB lineage: Bacteria > Bacteroidota > Bacteroidia > NS11-12g > UBA955 > JABMMZ01. The sequence continues at coordinate 1,616 of JANXMZ010000085.1, read as the reverse complement.
TAGGTTTTGCGGAAAATGAAGCAGAAATACTTGGTGACCTGCTTAGCCAAAATGCCAACTTACGGGTGCAATCTGTTTTTTCTCACCTTTCCGCCAGCGATGAGTCGCAATACGATGATTTTACAAAACATCAATTTCAAGTATTTAAAGGTGTAACACAAACGATTGATAGAAAAATAGGCTACCATCCTTTGAGCCATATTAGCAATACGGCGGCTATTTTGAGATTCAATCAAAGCGAATACGATATGGTACGACTTGGTATTGGATTATATGGTATAGATCCTGCAGGATTGCATCAGAATAGTTTGGAGCCAGTGTTCACCTTGAAAACAAGTATTTCGCAGATAAAAACGATTGCTGCTAACGAAAGCATAGGTTATTCAAGAAAAGCAATAGAAAATAGAGAAAGAAAAATAGCGATATTAGCCATTGGTTATGCCGATGGTTTAAATCGTTTATTGAGCAATGGAAGAGGTTCTTTTTTAATCAATGGTTTTTCGGCTCCTATACTAGGCAATGTTTGCATGGACATGTGCATGGTGGATATTACAGATATTATTTGTAAGAAAGGCGATGAAGCAATTTTGTTTGGTAAAGATAAAAGTATACTTGAGCTAGCGCAGCAAATGAATACCATACCTTACGAGATTTTAACAGCCATTTCTCAACGCGTAAAGCGGGTATATGTGAGCGAATAGGATTTCTATTTCAAAAGGTCAGAATAATTTCAATTGGATGATTAATCGGATTATTGGATTGTCTTTCCGAAATCTTGATAATTTAAATTAAATATACTTACCTTTGCACCCGTTAAAAAAACAATAAATTTCTAATAAAAATGGCAACTAACAGAACTTTCACCATGATAAAACCCGATGCAGTGGGTAATGGTTACACAGGTAAGATTATTGATGATATTCTTGCAGCTGGTTTTACAATAAAAGCAATGAAATACATTCACCTTACCAAAGCGCAAGCGGAAGGTTTTTATGCGGTGCATTCAGAGCGCTCTTTCTTCGGGGAATTAGTAGATTTTATGTGCAGTGGTCCTATTGTAGCTGCTATTCTTGAAAAAGAAAATGCAGTAGAAGATTTCAGAAAATTAATTGGTGCAACCAATCCTGCAAATGCAGAAGAGGGAACAATTCGCAAAAAATATGCTAAGAGTATTGAGGCAAATGCTGTACACGGAAGTGATAGCGATGAAAATGCTGAAATTGAAGGTAATTATTATTTTTCTGCCATAGAAAGATTTTAATTGAATTAAAAGCAATCCTGTCCTAAACGATTTTCATAAAGAACATAAGTTTCAAATTATCAATAACCTTTGACCAGAATAATACTGTTTTCAGAAAAGAACCCCCTGTGTCTGTATTTGTGGAGGTCCGTTGTTGTCTTCAAAAGGCTTGTCTATCCATTGTTGTAGATTGATTTTAACGAAGATATTGAGTCTTATAAAAGCAACCAGATTGGATAAGTGCCACTTGTATTTTGCCATAGCCTTAAGCGCTTTTAATATCAAGATAGTTATCAATGCAGTCCAAATTTGAATAAGCACAGCATTCTGGCTGGTTCCAATAAAGGATTTAATATGCAGCAACTGCTTAATGTCT
>JANXMZ010000026.1 GCA_025354385.1 Bacteroidota bacterium | reverse complement strand
TAGGTGCAATAGTGAAAACAGTAACAGTAGATACCAACAATGCAGACATTGATTTATCAGCATTTGCAAACGGTGTTTACACAGTAACTGTCGTTGCAGATAATCAAGTAGCTACTAAGCAAATTATCTTAAATAAATAATTAAAGTAATCTTATATGAGGAACCCGGACCATATTGGTCCGGGTTTTTTATTTTATACCCAAAGTGTTTATTGAAATATTGATGCTTGACATATAATAATTGTTTAATATTCCGTTCTTTGCATTATGATTGAGGTTAATGTGCAAGATAGAATTGCAACAATTTATTTAAACCGGCCGGAGAAGAGAAACGCGCTAAATAATGAAATGGCCATTGCACTTCACAACGCATTATTGGAACTTAAAGATAATCCTGAATGCAAGATAGTTTTAATAAAAGCAAGAGGAGAAGCATTTTGTGCGGGAGCAGATTTAGGATATCTTCAGAAACTGCAAAAAAACACTTATGAGCAAAATCTTGAGGATTCTAATCAATTAATGGAAATGTTTAGTACACTTTATCATTTTCCTAAGATAACAATTGCTCAGGTTGAAGGAGCTGCTTTGGCAGGTGGATGTGGGCTCGCTGGATTATGTGACTTTTGCTATGCTACGCCCAATGCACAGTTTGGTTATACAGAAGTAAAAATAGGATTTATACCTGCAATTGTTTCTGTTTTTCTAACTAGGAAAATAGGTGAGAACAAGGCAAAGCAGCTCTTGCTAACGGGTGATATTATATCAGCAGCGCGGGCACATGAAATTAACCTAATAACCGAACTATTTGATGCAGAAACAATTGAAATGCAAGTAATGAATATTGCTATTAAACTACTTGGCACTGTCTCTTCAGAGTCGATTTTACTTACAAAGCAGCTGTTAACGGAACTTCCAGGTAAATCTATTCAAGAGCAATTGGACTTGGCAGCAGAATATAATGCCAAGGCAAGGGCAACAGTTGATTGTAAAAAGGGAATAGCTTCATTTTTAAATAAAGAAAAAATTAATTGGTAATGAATTTTACAGATACACATACGCATCTTTATTCGGAAGAATTTAATGAAGACAGAGTGCAAATTATAGAAAATGCCATTAATGCTGGTGTTACCAAAATGCTATTGCCAAATGTAGATAGTAAAACTATTAATGGATTAATGACCTTATCAAGTCAATTTCCAGACAATTGTTTTCCGATGATGGGCTTGCATCCTTGCTCCGTTAGCCCAAATTATATCAGTGAATTGGGAACTATATACAACCAGTTGAAGAATGGTAGTAAATATTATGCCGTTGGAGAGATTGGCATTGATTTGTATTGGGATAAGACTTTATTTGATGAGCAAGCAAAAGCGTTTATGCTTCAATGTCAATGGGCGTTGGATTTAGGGCTACCCATTGCCATTCATACTAGAAATGCGACACGGGAGACAATTGACTGTTTAAAGCAAATGCCCAAACAGCCGGGAGGTGTATTTCATTGTTTTAGTGGCACCCTCGAAGAAGCCAATGAGGTGATTGAAATGGGTTATAAATTAGGCATAGGCGGGGTGGTAACATTTAAGAATTCAGCTTTGCCCAATGTTCTTAAGCAAATTGATTTGCAACACATTTTGTTGGAAACAGACGCACCTTATTTAAGTCCTGAACCATATAGAGGCAAACGCAATGAAAGTGCTTATGTGCCTTTTGTGGCACGAAAACTAGTAGAAATTTATACGGTTTCTATAGAAGATATTGCTATGCAAACAACCGCAAATGCATTGTCTGTTTTTAAAATTTAATTCTCAAATATTCAGAATGATTATTCCTCCTTATTTAAATATTGGCGATACAATAGCTATTGCAGCGCCGGCTCGCAGCATTAGTTTGGAGCAACTGGAGCTATTTAAATTATATGTTGAGAGTAAGGGCTATAAAATATTTATACATGAGTCGCTGACAGTTACAGAAAATCAATTTGGAGGTTCAGATATGCACAGAGGCGAGCTATTTAACGATTTGCTAGGCAATCCTACTATTAAAGCGATATGGTGTGCCAGAGGCGGTTATGGCTGCCTCAGAATGGTTGATTTTATTGATTTTGACTTGCTAAAGAAAAGCCCAAAATGGATTATTGGGTTCAGTGATATTAGTATTTTGCATAGTCATGTATTGCAAAATTGTAATACCTCAGTGATTCATGGCACAATGCCAATTTTTATGCATGGGAAAACAGGAAGTGATTATGAAGAGGTTAGAGAAGCTGTAGACAGTGTTTTAAATCTAATTTCAGGTAAGCCCGCAAGTTACAATCTTACCCAAAATGAGATATTGAACTCGTCTTCTAACTTTGTAGGATCTATTGTTGGTGGAAATTTATCTGTATTAGCGAGCATTGCTGGTAGCCAATCAGAGGTTGATTTTACAAAAAAAATTTTATTCTTAGAAGATTTGGATGAATATTTTTACCACATAGATAGATTATTTCTAATGTTTAAGAGAAGCGGCAAACTATCTAAATTAAAGGCATTATTTGTTGGTAGTTTTACAAGTATGCGAGATCATCAGACTCCTTTTGGTAAAAATGTTAAGGATATAATATCGGAACATTGCGCCAACTATGGTTATCCTATTGTTTTTGATATTGACAGTGGCCACCATTTGCATAACATGGCAATTCCTCTTGGTTCAAATGTGTCTTTTCAAAATGGAATCCTTACATTTGCAACTGCGTGAAATTAGTAATTAAACAAATAACTAAATTTTTTATAATCGGAGTATCTGCCGTCCTAGTAGATTTAATAGTTTATTATGCATTGTCCGATATACTTGGTTTAAATTTAGACATATCAAAGGCTTGTGGTTTTCTAATAGGTTCTGTATATACTTATTATTTAAATAAGAAATGGACGTGGCGACATACCGAGAAAACCAATAAGGGAATGATTGGCAGATTTGCGATTATTTATGCTATATCGTTTATTTTTAATATCGTTATTAATAAATACAGTTTAGTGTTAATTCCTGATTTTTTCATTTCTGCCACCATCACACAGCCAGATCAAAGCTTTTTTAATATTTTCTCGGTTAAGGGAGATAAATTTATAGCCTTCTTTTTTGCAACTGTTTTTAGTGCAGTATTTAATTTCTTAGGTCAAAAATATTGGGTGTTTTCATCAGGACCATCAGATCCTCAAGACGATACCAGTATTGAGGTTGTGTGACAAATTGTCTCAAATGAGTCTTGTTTTTATGGTGTTTTATTAATATTATCAGAAATCAATACTTCATTATTAAACATAGTTGAATGGCGAAAATGAGAAATGGTTTCTTAACTTAACTCTTACAAAATAATTGATAATTTGCAAGTCATTTTGAAAAACAATAGGGTAATATTGATGTTGGGGGGGAACGAGGAAAGAACTTTTGAGGTGATGAATATTGCTAAAGTTTTGATAAACCAAGAGGTTGGTAAAATATTTAAGGCGTCTTCTGTATACCAAACAGCTGCTTGGGGTCCAATTGTGCAACCTGATTATTTGAATCAAGCTATTTTGGTGTTTTCGCCTTTACCGCCTCGGTTTCTCTTAAAGAAAATATTATCAATTGAATTGCAACTGGGTCGGAAGAGAATTGTTAAATATGGACCAAGAACAATTGACATAGATATCCTTTTTTATGGAGAGGAATTTATTCACACTAAAGATTTAATTGTACCTCATCCTGAAATACAAAACAGAAAATTTGTATTATTGCCTTGTATGGAATTAATTCCTGGCCTGAAACATCCTGTATTGTCTGAAACTGTTCGAGAGTTACTTCATAAATGTAAAGATGAATTAGAGGTAAGAAAATGGAAGGATTAATGACAACTCGAGTATTTCCTTTGTTATTTGCAGCACCATTTAATTGGTACGCCAATCAAATTCAAAACGGGGAATGGGCCATTGCCGAAGATGAAAAATTTGAAAGACAAACTCACCGCAATAGAATTGAGTATGGCACCTTTCAAGGTATTCGAACCTTTTCTATCCCATTGGTTCACTCAACATTGAATGGGAGGTACAAAGAAGTTAAAATTAGTTATTCGCAGCATTGGCAGAAACAATTGCTAAATGCTTTACAAACTTCATATGGCAAAAGCCCTTTTTATGAATACTATGGTTACAGATTCGAGAAAATCATTATGGAGAAGCATTGCTATTTATGGGACTTGAACATGGCGATTTTTATGGAAAGCCTTCAATGTCTTAAATCTGAAATGACTTTTGAAATTAAAGAGCCGCAATTGACCTCAGAAATTTATAATCAACCTGTGCCAAAATATTATCAGGTTTTTAGTGAAAAATCAACGTTTATGCCCAACTTGACAATTCTTGATCTATTATTCAATGAGGGTCCAAATTCAAATGATATTTTAATCAAAAGCAATCAACTTCTAAATGAAAGATAAATACAATTTATCATTAATTTTGCTTAGTAATCTACTTCCATTGATAGGATTTCTTTTTTTTCATTGGAGCATGTTTGCTATCATTTATTTGTACTGGGTTCAGGGCATATTTGTAGCATTGTCAGATTCAATTAAAATTGTAATGTCAAGGGGAATAAACGAGGCAGGTGTTGTAGAATCTAAAAATAAACGAATATCTTCTGCAGTAAAATTTTTTTGTCTGCGCCTAGGAATTTTCTTCTTCTATTGGATTTTCTTGTTGGCATTTGTTGCAAGAGCAGGTGATACAGCCAATCATGCTGTGGTTGTTCAAAATTACGTCATAATATTTTTTATGGATAAGTCGTTTAACCAAGTTTTACTGGCAACATTTATAGCGGAGGCTATTGCTTTTTTGGGGACCTTTATTGCAACCGAGGATTATAAAACAGATTTACCCTCCAAATACAAATTATTTTTTGATGCAAGAACCATCATAATGCACATAGTTATTGTTTTGGGCACTTTTGGAAGTCAATTTTTTGAAAGTATGCTTCCAGTGAGCAAAACTCCAGGGTTTTCCTATGTTATTCTTTTGGTAATTCTTAAAATGATAGTAGAATTATATTTTAGTAGAAATAAGTTAGTGGTATTTTCTAAAATCAAAGGCATACAATAAATTTTTAATTATCAGATAATTAAATTGTTATCTTGTTTTTGGAAATTATTGGCAGTTTATTTTGGGGGCTGTTAGTCTTAAAATTGTATTAAGGGGGTTACACCACATTAAATACAATCGTTATGAAAGAAGAAATCCAAGCCAATATTTTTACAAAGTACATAGCTGGCTTATGCACCATGGAGGAGGAAACCTTTTTGAAAAACTGGTTAAAGAACAATCCAGCTAATCAATTATTTTTGGGCTTTGTCCAACAAAATTTTCCTCAATCTTTAAGATTTTCCAAGTAATTTTTGAATGTCAGAGTCGAACAAATACCATTTTCCTAATTACATTGCTGAGGCAATGAATAAGGATGCTGTATTGTCTGATCATGAAATGCAGGAAATTGAAAATATTTATGCTTTATCTAGTAGTTTTAAATATCCTGAGTCCAATACGGTTCACAATTGGAGCATAATAAGCAATCAATTGAATGTTTCAGAACCATTGAAAGTTGTTAAAAAGCCAGTGGTTTTGAAAACCTACTTCCGATGGACTGTAGCAGCGATGTTGATATTGTCTGTTTCTTTTGGTTTTTGGAAATACAAGTTTGACAAAAAAGTTGAAGAACAATTTGTGTATTCTTCGACTGATCAAACTAAAAAAATCAAGCTTTCTGATGGTACTTTAATAACGCTTAACAATTTCTCTTCGCTTACCGCCAATGACTTTAGTAACAATGAAAGAATTGTCAATTTAGAGGGGGAGGCATTTTTTGAAGTCGTGCACAATGATAAACCTTTTACTGTTATTACAGAAAAAGGAAAAGTAAACGTAATGGGTACTGAATTTAATGTAAAAAATAGAAAGGGTAGTCCTTTTCAAGTAGCATTAAAGTCGGGAAAAGTAGATTTTATATCTTCAAATGGTCATTATGTATTGTCTCCTGGTGAAATAATTACTGCCAATGAAGACAACACTTTTACCAAAACGAATATTAATATCCAAACACTTGGTTGGATGGAGTCGAAACTAATTTTTGAGAACCAAACCCTCGCTCATATTATTAAGACTCTAGAAGATCAATACAATGTTAAGTTCGAATACGATAAGCAACTTGACACCGAGAAATTAACGCTTACATTTAATCATTTAACCGCTGCTCAGGCTTCAGAACTTCTCAGTAAAACCTTAAATTCTAAGGTAAGTATTAAATAATTAGAAAAAGAAGTAATTTAGCAGTCTGAATGTTTATCAGGGCTGTTTTATTTTTTTGTTTATTTACAGGTGTATTTGGATTAAAATTAAATGCACAGAGCGATTTTTTAAGCAAAAGAATTTCACTCAAAATCAAAAAACAAACACTGCCACTAATTTTAAAGCAGATTGAAGAAAAGACAGGAGCAACATTTAATTATAATCAAAAAATAATTCCTGCTGGGAGTTTTAGTTTAAATGTACAGGATGAAGAACTGAGTGTTGTTTTGGTAATATTGCTGCAACCGCATAAATTAACCTACAGTTTGCTCTATGGCAATAATTTTGTTATTACAAAAACGGTTACTAAAACTATTAAGCATACAATTTCCGGTTTTGTATACGATGAAGAAACGGGCGAAAAACTCATCAATGCAAATATTTACAACCTTTATTCTTTAAGAGGAACGACAACCAATCAAGATGGTTTTTATAGCTTAACACTTGATGAAGACAGTGTAAAGATGGTGTATTCTTATATAGGTTACCAATCTGTCAGTTCTACATTTCTATTAAATGCCAACTTTATTTACAGCGTAACACTTAAATCTACAATCAATTTACCTACGTTTACGGTTACCTCTAAACCGGATAATACCAACCAGTTTAAGCCCGATGAATACAGAATAAATGCTAATACTTTAAAGAAGTTTCCAGTACTATTTGGAGAAACGGATGTCATAAAGTCCCTTCAGTTATTGCCAGGTGTAAGTGCAGGTAATGATGGTACTACAGGACTCAATATAAGAGGAGGAGGTCCAGATCAAAATTTGATTTTATTGGATGATGTGCCAGTATATAATCCATCCCATATTTATGGGTTCTTTAGTATTTTCAATTCGGATGTAGTAAAGGATGTCACACTGATTAAAGGTGGTATGAGTTCTAGATATGGTGGCAGATTGAGCAGTGTAATTGATGTTAGAACCATAGATGGAAACACCAAAAAATTAAATTATCAATTGTCTTTGGGGGTACTTTCTACTAAGTTAACATTAAATGGACCTATTAGCAGAAACAAAAAAACAACAATGGTATTATCTGGAAGAAGGTCTTACCTAGATGTATTAAATTCATTAACCCAAAGCAGTATTTTTAGTAATCAGTTTTCACCTATTTATTCTAATTATTATTTCTATGATGTAAATGGGAAAGTCAATCACAGATTTAATGCAAAGCACCAATTATCTTTATCATTTTATAGAGGTTTAGATAATTCATTTACAAAAAACTCTTTTAAAGCAAAGGATCCGGAAAAGGTTATCAAGGAAAAGGACAATCAAAATTTATTTTGGGGTAATAGCATCGCTTCACTTAGGTATAACCATGTAATTTCTCCTAAATTATTTGGTTGGTTTTTGGCTTCGTATAGTAAATATACTTCTGGTAACGAATCTAATTATTCATACATTGAGAAAAATGATACCCAAAGTATTGAGAATAGTTATAATTATACTTTTGTGTCGGTAATAAGGGATTGGAACTTGATGTACAATATTGAATATAAACCGCTCAATTGGCTCAGTATTAAGGCTGGTACAGGCTTTGTTTTTCATCAGTTTTCGCGCGAGGTAAGTACCTCTGCCACCAATATTGTTAAACCAATACCCTCTTCCAAAGAGGCCATTAATAGTATAGAGTACAATGCCTATTCTGATGTTTATATTAGATTTCATCGGAAAGTAAGTGCTACATTTGGTTTATTATATGCCCAATATAATTTGCAGGGCATTCAGTATGCAAAAAGTCAACCCAGATTTAATTTGAATTACAGACCAAATAAGAAATTATTAGTGCATGCCTCCTACAGTTACTCGATGCAGTTCTTGCACCTGCTTACAAATTCTACAGCTGGCTTGCCGATAGATTTATGGTTGCCTTCTACAATGAAGATAAAGCCGGAATTTGCAAATATTACAAGTGCAGGTATCAGTTATTCTAAAGGAAAATATTTGTACAATTTTGAGGCGTTCAATAAAAATATGGGCAATCTGATTGAGTATAAGGAACAGGTAAATTATATAGGAAAGGATAATAATTGGGAAGATAAAGTAACCAGTGGAAGAGGCTGGGCCTATGGCTTGGAAGCATTGATAGAAAAAAGAAGTGGTAAAACAACAGGTTGGTTAAGTTATACATATAGCTGGAATTACAGACAATTTGATGCTATTAATGCGGGTAAAATTTTTCCTTACAAGTATGACAGAAGGCATAATCTGGCAATGGTTGTAAATCATCAGTGGAGCGATAAATGGGACGGCACGGTTACTTGGGTTTACACAACAGGTGCTAATACAACCTTACCTGTGCAGGTTTATTATGCAAACTCCGGTGTATCTCCAGATAATGTAATATATGTTTATGGCGACAGGAATGCTTACAAGTTTCCAGATTATCACAGAATGGATGTTTGTGTTAATTATAAAAAGCAAAAACCTAGGTATACCCGTATATGGAGTTTTGGTGCGTATAATGTATACAATCGTTTGAACGCTTTTTATGTAACACCTACCTATAATCAAGATGGTAATAGGACACTTAAACTAGTAAGTTTGTTCCCAATATTACCCAACATAAATTATAAAATAAACTTTTGAGAAATGTGTCATATATATTGATGTTCCTGGTGCTATTTTCCTGCAGAAAACAAATTGATTTTCAGTTGCCAACGCAAACACAAAGCCTGGTTGTTAATTCAAATTTGTGTGCAGATAGTTTTATCAGTTTTACACTTAAGTATACGCAGGCCATTAATGATAATACAAAACCGTTACTTGAAAATAACGCAATAATTGAAATTTTTACTAAAGATACATTGCTATTAGAAACTATTCCAATGGGAAGTAACGGACATTACTTATCGGTAAATACAAAAGCCCAGGCTTCATTATTTTACCTTGTAAAAATAAGTTTGCCAGGTAAGGTATATTGGATGGGAGATAGCGTTCCTTCCCCCAGCCAGAGTAAAATATTAAAAACAGATAGTATTATTTTTCAAGGCAAGGAGAATTTCTTCAGGATTAACTATCAGTTGAAAGACCTTCAAAATGGACTGGATTATTACGGTATTAAAATGAAACATTATTGTGAATTGTATACTTTAAAGCCTAACGGAGACAAGGATACTACGTTGATAGAGGAATGGATTGATGTTGAAACAATCGACCCAATTTTAACAGAAGATCAGAATAATAAATTTTCGAAAAAACATTTATTATTTTCTGATAAGTATTTTAACGGCAGTCCCATTATTTTTAATTTCGGGACAGGAGCTTTAGCCAATTCTATTAGTAAAAAGACAAAATCAATCGTCATATATATGGAGCACTACACTCGTCAGGCCTATGATTATTATTCAACCCTGAATGAACATATTTTCTATCAGAATGATCCTTTCTCGCAACCAACACTTGTCAAAGGTAATATTAATGGCGCATATGGAAGCTTTACAGGAAAGAATGTTCATAACGATAGCCTTATCTTCAAATATTAATTTTATAAATCAAGTTATAAGGGTGATTTTTGCAAAAAATTAATTTAATAATGAGTTTACTTGTAACCGGAACTGTGGCCTTTGATGCCATAGAAACACCATTTGGCAAAACAGATAAGATTATTGGTGGTGCTGCTACTTACATTAGTTTGGCAGCCTCCTATTTTACTAAAGATATAAGTTTAATTGCAGTTGTTGGCGATGATTTTCCGGAATCCTATATACAGATTTTGAAGGATAAGGGCATTAATACAGATGGCTTACAGATTAAGCCAAATGAGAAATCATTCTTTTGGAGCGGTCGTTATTTTAATGATATGAATAGCAGAGAGACGCTTATAACAGAACTGAATGTTTTGGCCGATTTCGACCCTATAGTACCAGAGAAATTGAGTGCACCTGAGTTTCTAATGTTAGGAAACTTAGCACCAATAGTGCAAAGCACACTTATTAGTCGTTTAACCAAAAGACCAAAATTGGTAGTCATGGATACCATGAATTTTTGGATGGATATTGCCATGGATGATTTAAAACAAACATTAAAAATGGTGGATGTTTTAACAATAAATGATGAGGAGGCAAGACAACTTTCTGGAGAATACAGTTTGATGAAAGCGGCAAAAAAAATAAACCAAATGGGTCCGCAATTTTTGATTATTAAAAAGGGTGAGCATGGGGCCTTATTATTTCATAAAAACCATGTTTTTTCTGCACCTGCAATGCTGTTGGAAGATGTTTTCGACCCAACAGGGGCTGGCGATACATTTGCTGGTGGATTTATTGGATGGTTAGCAAAAACTGGAGATATAAGTTTTGAAAATATGAAAAGAGCCATTGTTTATGGCAGTGCAATGGCAAGTTTTTGTGTTGAAAAATTTGGAACAGAAAATATATTATTGGTTTCTGAAGCTCAATTAAATGAGAGGGTTCGCGCCTTTCAATCAATGAGCAGTGTAGAAATGATGCTTTAATAAAAGGCGAAATTAATGGGTTAATCCATTGTATTACTCTAATTTATTAAAATGTTGAATGCTCATCAGGTACTTCATGGTTATAGCAATGGAATTTTCCCCATGGCAGAGCCCGAAGAAGACAATGCGATATACTGGTATGAGCCCCAATTAAGAGGAATTATTATTCCTTCGGAGTTTATTTGCAATAAAAATTTAAGAAGGGAGTGCAGAAAAGGGCTGTTTCAATTGGTCATTAATAAGGATTTTGAGGGCACTATGAGGGCTTGTGCTCAACGCGAAGAAACATGGATTTCAGAAGAAATAATAGAAGTGTATTGCGGTTTAAAGGATATGGGTTATGGATTTAGTTTTGAAGTTTGGAGTGATAATGAAATGGTTGGCGGTTTATATGGGGTTGCAATGGGTAAAGTTTTTTTTGGTGAAAGCATGTTTCATAAGGTTACAAATGCAAGTAAGATTGCGCTTGTATTTTTAGTAGAATGGATGAAAGCAAATCAGATGGAGTTATTGGATTGCCAATTTATAACAGAGCATTTGAAACAATTTGGTGCTAAGGAGATTCCTCAAAGTGAATTTCTCATAATGTTAAATAAACTGCTTTAGAGAAATAGAGCATAAAAAAAGGCGAATCTTAATAGATTCGCCTTTATTGTTTAATAATTTTATTAGTAAGTCAACTTAAAGTCAACTCTTCTATTTTTAGCTTTACCTGCTTTTGTTTTGTTATCAGCAATTGGCTGAGTATCACCATAACCTGTTGCAGTTAATCTAGAAGCAGCTATGCCCTTATTGATTAAGTAGGCTAATACTGCATTGGCGCGTTTTTGAGATAATTCAAGATTTGCGGCAGATACACCTACATTATCAGTATGACCTTCAATAGCAACATTGGCTTCAGGATATTCGTTTAAGATTTTTACCAAAGCATCTAAATCGTCATATGATTCTGTTTTGATAATATCTTTTCCAGTCTCAAAGTTAATACCTTTTGCAGCCAAAGCTATTCTTTGAATAACTTCCTGTTGAATTTCAGGACAACCTTTATTTGCCAATGTACCTACTACTTTAGGACAAACGTCTTTGTTGTCAAAGACACCGTCACCATCGCTATCTGGACAACCTTCGCCCTCCATAGGACCCGCAATGTTTACACATTTATCTTTTTTATCTTCAATACCATCACCATCAGTATCAGGGCAACCGTTAAATTCTTTTAGACCTTTAACTGCAGGGCACTGATCTTCGATGTCAATAATACCATCACCATCAGTATCAGGGCAACCATTGAATTCAATTGGACCTGCTTTATCTGGACAACGGTCTAATTTATCCATGATACCATCAGCATCTTTGTCAGGGCAACCATTGAATTTACGAGGACCGAACTGATAAGGGCAGCTATCTTGGTAATCAGGAATACTATCCAAATCTGAATCTTTAGGACAACCTTCTTCATTAACTGGCATTTGCCAAGGCATTGTTTTAGGACATTTATCCAATTTATCAGGCACACCGTCTTTGTCTTTATCTTTCAAAGTTCCTCCAGGAGCAGAATTGCCATATGGCATGTTATAAAAGAAACCTAAGGAGTGATAAAGAAACATATCATTATCTTTATATCTGGTATGTGTTAAATAGGAAAAAGGAGCACCATCCCAAATATCGTTCATAGTATAATTGGCCATAGTTTGCAAACGAACACCAAAAGTTTCACTGAAACTATATTGGAATCCAATTCCTCCTGCCAAATTACCAGCAGCACCAGTATATGAATCAGGACTTTGACTTACATTGCTATGTAGATAAACACCACCAGCGCCCATCATAATGTAAGGGGTGAATGGTTTGTCTTTTATTAACTTGATGCGTATACCGCCATTAACAGTTGCCACATTGGCTCTGAAATATTGATAAGTTAATGAAGGTATGACATTAGGAACAATTGTGAAGAATCCAACATCTCCGCCAGAACCGAATAGACAAACATCTATGTTTGGGTTTAAATAATAACTGATAGAGCCACCTAAACCTTGATAATTGGGCTTTCGGGCAAAAAAGAGAGCTGAACCCAAATCGCCTTGATACTCATTAATGCCTCCATTAATTTCGATACCAAGCCTACGTTCGGCAGATTGAGAGAATGCCTGCAATATTAATATAAAGGCACAAAAAGTAAGTAGTAAATGTTTTTTCATCATAAGCTGTATTAAAATTTTACAAAAGTTTTACAACCCGACAAATATATAAAAAGGATTAACTTATACTACAATTTTTTAAAAAAAAATTAATTTGATATGATTATTGTGTTACCGCTTTTATTTACATTGTACTGTTTAAGAGGGAAACGCGCCGGAGATTGGGCTACAGAACCATCGAAAAAAAATTTGGAATCACAGCATTTAACAAAGCCTTTTGAGGTTGTTTGTCCACATCTAAATTGAAGTGATGAACTGTCTATTTCAAGTCGTGAGCAATTTGAAGAATTCGGCTGATAGCTGCAACACCGGTCGAATGCATAAAAATTATCATCCGTATTGTGAACCAAAATAATGCCTTTAACACCGCCGTTTTCAATAACATAGGTTCCAACATTTTGCAAATGAAAATAAGCTGGAAGTGCCAAGTTGATAGTTAAACTAACTGGAACATTGTTAATCGGTTCGGGATTGGTATTGTTGTTAGATTTTTTACAAGCTAATCCCAACACTATTGTTAAAATAAGCACTAATTTATTCATATTTATAAAATCCTTCTTTTGTTTTACGTCCGTGAAGTCCTGCGTCTACCTTTTGTTTTTGAATTCGGCTGGGGCGAAATCTCGGTTCATGATTAAACAATTGGTATTGACTCTCGGTTACAGAGTAATTTGTATCAACACCAATTAAATCCATTAATCTAAAAGGACCTAACTTAAAGCCAGATGCCTCCATGAGTTGATCAATGGTTTCAAATTCAGCCACCCCTTCTTCCAATATTTTTAATGCTTCAACATAATATAAACGCGCCACTCGGTTAACAATAAAGCCAGGTGCATCCGCAGCAATGACAGGTTCCTTTTTTAATTTTAAAACAAAATCATAAACTATATTGACTATTTTTTCATCTGTTTTAGCACCCTTAATAATCTCAACAAGTTTCATTATTTGTGCGGGATTAAAAAAATGAATACCTATAAATTGTTGCGCATATTGAAGTTTAGCCGCAATTTGTGTTATAGGAATAGATGAGGTATTGGACGCGTAAATGGTATTTGGACCATTGATATCCATTAATTTGGCGAATAAGTCTAGCTTAATATCTAGCTTTTCTATGATGGCTTCAATTATAAGATCTGCTCTTACCGCTTCCAAATCAGATACTAATCGAATGTTCTTTAAATATAATTCAGCATGTTCTGCGCTAATTTTATTTGAATCGCTTAATTTTTTAAGAGAGTTCTGAATGTTTTGATGTGCTTTTTCAAGCATCACCTCATTAATATCAAATAACATTACATTATAACCTGCTTGAGCACAAACCTGAGCGATGCCTGCTCCCATGGTTCCGGCACCTGCAATTGCAATTGATTTTATTTCCATGATATTAATTTTATTTTTTTGCAAGCCAAAGTTCGGGATTTTGCTTGTCCTGATTAAGCCAAATCTCAAAATGTATTTCTGTTGCACCGTCCTCATCTTCATCCACGGTGCCAATGGATTGCTTTAAACTTAAAACCTGACCTTGGCTAACCGTCACGTTTTTTAATTTAGAATAGACAGTAAAATATTCTCCATGATTAACCAATACAGTTTTACCAAGACCTGGGATAGAAATAATAGCAGCTACAGTTCCTTTATACACGCATCGTGCTGTGGCACCGCTTATTGATTGAATGTCTAAGCCGTTATTCTGAATCATCACCTGGTCGAGTTTTGCATGCGCGTGTGTGCCAAATCGCTCGCTGATAAAGCCTTTTTCAACTGGCCATGGCAATTTTCCTCTATTGGCAGCAAAATTATCAGAGAGTTCCTTTGCCTCTGGTGTTAAAAGTGGTTCTTTTACCTCAACTTTTGGATTTGTTTTATTGTCTGTGTTGGTTTTGGCTGTTCCTTTTCCGGATTTAGCAGCCTGTTCCTTCGCTTTTTTTCTAGCCTCTGCTATTTCTTTACTGATAATGGCATTGATTTGAGCGTTTAAATTTTCCTTCGCTTTCTTTTGTTTATCTAATTGGGCTTTAAGTTCTTTCTCTTTACCAGTAAGGGAAACAATAGCCTTATTCTTTTGTGTTTTATCAATTTCAAGTTCATTGACTTCGGAAACTTTATTTTTAACCAATATTTCTTTTGAAACTTTTAGTCCTAAAAGTTCAGATAATTTATTTTCCAATTCTTTTTTCTTATTTTCAATCTTTAACAAAAAACGGGTTTGTGCTTCGGATAAATATTGAATGAATTTAAGCCTTTGAAATAATTGATTAAAAGATTTGGCTGCAAAAAGATAAAGCGCATTATTATATACTTTTCTACTTTTATATGATTGAATAATGGCTTTGGCATAATTATTCTTTTCAATATCCAATTGCGAATTTAAGCTATCAATATCATTCTTTTTTTGCTCTACATCTACATTCACATATTGGATTTCGCTATTAATGGTAGTTATAAGTTCTTCTCTTTTTTCAATCAGACGACTGATGGAAACCAATTCTTTTAAGCTTTTATTTTTTTTATTCTTAGTTTCGTTTAAAATCCTTTTTGTGATAGCAATCTGTTCTTCCGTTTGTTTTCTCTGTTTTTCTAATTCCTTCCGTGATGTTTGTCCTTGCAGTGGTCCGAACAAAAACAAGAATGCTAGCAACAAACTGTTGAATTTATTTGGATCTTTCATAAGAGGCAGGGATTGTAAATGGAAATGAAAGTGTTGTAATAAAATCTGGATTAGCAAATTCCATAACTATGTTTACTAAAGATGTTCCATTATAGGCAGTAATTTCGTTTTTCATTGGAAAATTATGCTCGTTTACACTGGCGAATTTAGAATATTTAATCAATGCGTAGTGGGGAGCAGTTCTATCTTCAATCAAAGTTGAATCGATTGTAAATAGTTGCTTTTGATATTCATGACTAACCAATACTTTGGGTTGCGTGCATCTGATTTTAAGATTGGTTTCACTATTCATTAGCATTTGATATAAGGATAAACTGTAAATGGGTTTTGCTAATATTAAATTTTGCAATTCGCTTACGTTAAGCGCAGAACCTAGCATGGTTTCGATATAAGTTTTGTTGAATACTGTGTATTTCTTATTCAGTTTATCAATCATTACCATGGAGTCTTTGTTCACTAATATTCGGGCGCCTTCAATTCCAAAAAGATTTACTGAAATCCAAATGAGAGAATCTTTATACATTCTAATATTTGAACCTACATTTTTTTTGTCATCATTTTGTGTAAATTCAATATCTGCCTTGGCTGAGAAATAGGTCCATGATTTAAGTGTAGGGCTCAATAGGTTCTCACAAACATTTACTTTACTACCTTCAACAATTGTATCTTTACCTACAACCTCCTTTTTAGGTGCTGCAAATTTTTTGCGACTTTTACATGAGAAAAAAACCAGTAAAATTAAAATTGGAAAATATTTTAAAACGCTATTCATATAATTTTTTATCTCGAATTTTTTTATCAATCAGGTTATTGTTACTGCCTTTGTCTTTGGCCAATTTCCAATTCTCTATCGCTTTTTCGATATTGTTTTCAATCATGAAAAGATTGCCTAGTAAATCATATAACGTGGGATTCTGCTTATTTATTACAATTGCCTCCTCAATTGTTTTTTTTGCATCGCTATAATTTTTAAGATAATATTGACTGATACTTTTTTGTAGCAAAAGGCTGGCTTTAGCGGTATCATCAAAAATATAGCGTTCGCCATTTGCGACCAATTCTAAAGCCTTGTCGTATTTCTTTTCAATGTTATAGGCTTCGGCTAATTTTTCGTAGAGCAATACTGTATTTGGAAAATATTCCAAAGCTTTTTCGCCAACCAAAATTACATTTGTGGTTTGTTTTAATTTAAAATTACAATCTAACGCACCTATCCAAGCATCGTAAAGATTAGGATTTAATTGAGCAGCTAGCTCAAAATCTTTTCCTGCCCTGGCGTATTCCGAACAATTATAGACCAATTGGCCTGCAGTTAAAAGTGCTTTGGAATTTAATTGATATTTCGTTCGCAAGGTGTTTGCAGCAATTCGGCCATACAAACAATTGGCAGTATCTGTTTTAATAGATTTTAACAAACTAGCACAAGCTGGTAATATTGTTTCAAAACTGATGGAGGTACTCTGAAATCCAGATGTTAGGTATTGAGTGGCTTTGGCTGTTTCTTTCTTTTTATTGTAAAATTGAAACAAAGCATAATTAATGTCCCAATTGTTAGGATTAATACTAATTGCTTTTTCATAATTCAAAATAGCATTTGGTTCATCTTTCTGCAATTCGTATAACTTGGCATCATCAATATAAAAAATGGTTTTATTAGGAGCACCTTTCTTTAATTCATCATAAACGCTATGCGCAGATGCAAAGTCGTTGTTTCTTTTATAAAGTTCTATTAGTTTTAAACCTGTTTTGCTTTTGAGTCCTGCATTGGATTTGTATTTATTCCACAATTCTATTTGTTTGGGCAATGCTTTCTGTATAGCATATATTTCATCTAGTTGATTGTATAGAGTTTCATCTTTTAAATTGTATTCAATGCAAGCTGAAAGAATTTCTTGAGCCTTCTTATAATCACCAATATTGCGCAATAACAGACCATAATGATAGGCATAAAATTTATTATAGGGTGCTAGTGTATTGGCTTTGGATGCATATTGAAAACAGGCATTACCATCATTCATTTTTTGCTTAACCCTGCTTAATTCATAATAAACAGAAGCCTCTTCAGGCTTAATATCTGCGCATTTATTGAATTGAGAAAGTGCTACAGAATAATTGCCAACATTGTATTGGGTACATGCTTCAATAAACAAACGTTCAAATTTTACTTTAAGGTCCTTGGTATCGGCCTGGTTGCTCGCCAGCTTTTTTGCCTTACACGATGTTAATATGATTGCGATTAATACAATCAAAAACCTGTAGGTCGAAAAGCGGGCGTAAATTTTCAATTAATAACAAATTAACTGAGTGTACTGTAATCTCCGATACTATACTCTTTGGAATCGCCATTTAAAACGACATGATTACCTATCATACTATTAGTAAATATTGCATTTTCAATGGAGCAATTGTTTTGCAAAATGCTATTGCTAATTTTGCTATTCTTTACAACAGTGCCTTCGCCAATGCTTACATGTGGGCCAATTTCACTATTTTCTATTACTACATCTTTGCCAATAAAACATGGTTCAATAATTTTGGAACCGTGATTAACTTGGGAATGGTCCACATTGAATTCATCTTTATTAATCTCCAATACTCTTTGATTGGTAAAAACGGTGGCGTCTTTATTACCACAATCCAACCATTCTTCTACTTCTCCTGCTTTGAAAATTAAGCCTTTATTTTTCATATTCTCCAAAGCATTCGTAAGTTGATATTCACCTTTTTCTTTAATGTCATTGTCAACTAAAAATTGTATTTCATCTAGCAAATTATCTCCATCTTTAAAGTAATAAATACCAATAATGGCAAGGTCTGAAATAAATTCAGTTGGTTTTTCTATAAAATCCGTAATGTTTTTATCTTCATCTAATTTTACTACTCCAAATTGATTTGGATTAGCAACTTTGTGAACCCAAATTGTACCATCTGCAGTTTTATCAAGTTCAAATTCTGCTTTAAAAAGGGTATCGGCAAAGGCAACGATTACTTCTCCAGTAAGCGCTGGAGTGGCACACATAACAGCATGGGCGGTTCCCAAAGCCTCGTGTTGATAATATATTCTTCCTTTGGCACCAATACTTTCTGCAATTTTCAACAATTGTATTTCTATGGCTTCACCAAAATCTCCAATAACAAATGCAACTTCATTAATTGGTTCTTTGCAAACAGCTGCAATGTCTTCTACTAATCTTTGCACTATTGGTTTACCAGCAATGGGTAAAAGTGGTTTTGGCACTGTGAGAGTGTGTGGTCTCATTCTTTTTCCCATACCTGCCATCGGTATAATAATGTTCATTCCGCTCATTTCTTTTATCTGTTTATTTTAAATTCCTGTATGTCCATATCCACCCTCGCCTCGCTCTGTAAGCGACAAGGTAACTTCTGTTTGCCAATCGGCTTGTTCGCATTTGGCAATTATCATTTGTGCAATTCTATCACCTTGGTTAATTGTAAAATTATCTTCTCCTAAGTTAATTAGCAATACTTTTATTTCGCCTCTGTAATCCGCGTCTATAGTGCCAGGAGAGTTCAAAATCGTGATGCCATTTTTTAAAGCCAAACCACTTCTTGGTCGTATTTGTGCTTCGTAACCTTCGGGCAATTCAATGAATAATCCTGTAGGTATAAGTGCTCTTTCCAAAGGCTTAAGTATTATTGGCGTTTGGTTATTTGAACAAATATCTGCACCCGCTGCCAAAGCTGTTTGATAAATTGGCAGAGGACAAGCACCTGTATTTTTAATATTAACTTTCAATGTTTAAAACTAAGAGTGGGCAAATTTAAGCTTTTTTAGGCTTTGGTTGTAATATCCAAATTATTAACATCATGAGCGCAAGTAAGCCTATTTTGACACTTACTGATTGCCAAGGAATGGAAATATATGCATTGATGCCAATAAACAATTGCCAAATAATAACAGAAGCTAATATAAGTGTGAATAATTTAATGATTGGATAAGGCACTTTAAAATATCGGTTGCCCAATATGTAGGCTGCAATGCACATGATAAAATAAACAATGAGGGTTAACCAAGCGCAAGCCAGAAAACCATAAATTGGAATAAAAATTATATTGCCAATAATGGTTACCAATGCGCCACCAATACCTATTATGGCGCCAATTTTTGTATTGTTGGTAAGCCTGTACCAAACACTTAAATTATAGTAAACACCGAGAAAAAGATTGGCCATTAATAAAATAGGCACAATGTATAGACCATTGCTATCTTTAAAATAGTCTTTATTTTTAATAAATAAATGAGCAAGATTTCCAATAAAGAACATGCATATTAAAAATATAAAGGCGCAAACACCTATGAACCAATACATAATATCTGCATATTTTACCCTGCTTTCTGAATCGTCTTTTTGCTTGAAAAAGAAGGGTTCCGCAGCGTATTTATAGGCTTGCACAAACATGGTCATTACCATGGTTAATTTATAAAAGGCACCATAAATACCATTTTGATAAGAGCCTTCTTGCTCTGGCAACATCCTGATTAGTAAATTCCTATCCAGTGTTTCATTGACGATGCCTGCCAACCCTACAAAAATTAAGGGCCATGCATACTGTAGCATTTCTTTGTAAATTTTACGGTCGAAATGAAAATTAATTTTAAATGCAATTGGGGACAATAACGCAAAAGAAAAAATACTTGCCACGGCATTGGCTATAAGAATTAAAGTTACTTGATTTACCTGAGAAAGAGACGAAGGTGTATGGGCCAATAGCCAATAGTTTAAGCTCACATTGATGCCAATATTAACTAGTTTTATAAGTGCAAACTTCAATGGTTTTTCCTCCTGCCGCAAGCGAGCAAAGGGCAATAGTGAAAGGGTATCGAAAACCAAGAAAATAAGACAACAATATACAAAGTCGACATGGCCAGGAAATCCCATCAAAACAGCACTTTGAGGGGCAAACAGCAAAACGATTGCGCTGAAAACAACAGTACTTAAAAAAAGACTTTTTTGTGAAATTGAAAATATAAGATTGGGTAGATAACCTTTTCTAATAAAATTGAAATAGGTCGTCTCCATTCCATAGGTAAGCACAATATTTAAGAAGGCGATAAAGGCAAAGATAGCTGTGATATCGCCATAGGAACCAACAGATTTTAAGTACTCCGTGTGTGGAATTACCAATAAAAAATTGATAAAGCGACCTAGCATTGAGCTTAGGCCGTAAATGGCTGTTTGCCCGGCTAGTTTTTTAATAAAACTCACCTTACAAATGTATTATTTAATTAAGTTAAACATGTAGCCCAATACAACATTGCCTTGCACAAAGCCAAAATTTTGTTTTGCCCTGTCACTCGAATGCGCTTCTATCACGATGTTGGGCATGTCTATCCAACCGGATTTTAATTCTGCCTGAATAAAAAAATGATTGTAAAAAGAAATATTAATGCCCCCTTTTACAGAAATGCCAAAACCGGAAATATGCCATTGATCGTTCACATTATTACCAAGCACCACAGCCCTTGTGCGAGGATACAATACTCCAGTACCTGCGCCAAAAGTACTTCTAATATTCATTTTTTTATATTGATAAATAGGATCTACACGGTTGAGTTCCGCATTCAGATAATTCAAACCATCTGTATGTTCAAATTGTAAAAAATCACCAGCCATTTTTACGTCTGTGTTATTATAAGTACCATCATAAGGGGTGCCTGTATCGTGAATGGTTCCTGTAACCTTTGCGATTTGATCTTGCACCATCACATATTTCATATGGTCCCAACCTACAGAAATATTGTATTTATCGCTTATGAAATAACCTAACCTGTAATTATATTGTGGAATGGTAAGTTGGTCAATGCGCAAATATGGGTCCAAAGCCAATGGCGATTGGCGGTCTAAGGCCACTGCTTTTTTAACCGTGAAATCGAAATCTTTGCCGTGAAAATGAAGGTCGGATTTGGTGTAAGTCTCGCGGTTATAACCCCAATAGAAATAGAATTTGCCCTTCATTGAAGCATTTGTTTTTGAGGAAGAGTTTTGTGAAAATAAGTTACTACAACTTAATAATAGTAGAAAATTGAACAATAGAGGTCTCATAAGAATGGTCAAAATTAGAGATTTATGGGAAAGTATTAAAACAAATTCGACCGAAATTTGCGATTCATTATATCATTCGATTGGTAGAGTCTATCAAAAAAATTTCGATTACCTTTGCCTTGTGATTATAGATTTACAAGGAAAAACTGCACTTGTTTGTGGTAGTTCGCAAGGTATTGGAAAAGCCATTGCTATGCAATTAGCAGAGGCTGGTGCAAACATTATTTTATTGGCCCGCAATGCCGATAAGCTTAAAAGTGTTGAGAGAGAATTGGACAGTTCGAATGGGCAGAAGCATACAAGTTTAACAGCCGATTTTTCTAATACAATTGATGTCTTGCAAATGGCAGAAGCAATTTCCAAAACGTATAAAATCGATATATTAATTAATAATACTGGTGGTCCTGCTGCAGGTAAAGCCATAGATGCTGAAGCTGCCGAGTTTATGGCAGCCTTTAGCGCCCACCTTATTAATAATCAACAACTGGTGCAGATTTTAAGTCCTGGCATGAAAGAAAGAGGGTTTGGCCGCATTATTAACATCATTTCTACCTCTGTAAAAGTGCCTTTACATAACTTAGGTGTTAGTAATACCATTAGAGGCGCTGTTGGCAATTGGTCTAAAACCATTGCAACAGAGTTGGCCTCATTTGGCATCACAGTTAATAATATTTTACCGGGTGCTACGGAAACAGAACGCTTGTCTACCATTATTCAAAATAAATCCAATAAAATGGCAGTAGAACAAGATGAAGTGAAACTAGAAATGTTGAACGAAATACCCATGAAACGCTTTGGTAAACCTGAGGAAGTAGCTTATGCAGCTGTTTTCTTGGCATCGGATAAAGCAGCATATATTACTGGTACCAATGTGGTGGTGGATGGAGGAAGGACCCCATGTCTATAGTTGTTTGGATAAAAGCGGCAAGATTTCGCACCTTGCCATTGGCCATTGCTGGAGCTATTACAGGTAATTTAATGGCGTTTGCAGAAACTGGTACTATTGATTATCTTACTTTTTTATTAAGTGTATTAACAGCCGTTTTTTTGCAAATATTAAGCAATTATGCCAACGATTATGGCGATTACAAAAATGGTGCGGATACCAAAGAAAGAACGGATAGAATGATGGCTTCTGGCTTAATAACAGAAAGTAAAATGAAAACCGCCATTGGGGTACTCATAGCACTTATTCTTATTATTGGTATTTCGCTTTTGGTGCATAGCATACAACATTTTGATATGAAATTTTTTATCATGTTTGCATTGGGCATTGCAGGTATTTTAGCGGCTTATTTTTATACAGCTGGTAAAAATCCTTATGGCTACATTGGCTTTGGCGATTTATCTGTATTTATCTTCTTTGGTTTATTAGCGGTAGTTGGTACTTATTATTTGCAAACGCAAAGTATCAACTCATCTGTATGGTGGATAGCGGCAGCAGTAGGTCTTTTTAGTGTTGGGGTTTTAAATGTTAATAATATTAGAGACATTGAAACCGACTATCAAAAACATAAACGCACAGTTCCTGTAATACTGGGGTATAAAAATGCTATTTATTACCATGCTTTTTTATTGGTGAGTGCCATTTTTTATTTAATTGTTTATGTAGTGGAAGAATATCATCATTCGCTGCAACTGGTGTTTTTAATACTCACACCTTTGCTAATTAAACATTTTTACAATGTCAAAAATGCCAAACCTTTGGGCCGACTAGCCTATAACCAACAACTTAAATATCTCTCGCTTTTTACATTGGGTTTGTGCCTTGTATTTTGTGCGAGTCAAATAGTGATAAAATAAAACATGGGATTACAGGCAAGCATAGATAAGCAAATATTAAAGTTCAGAAAACCTGCCACCACTAGTAGGGGTGCATTAATGGAGCGCACTATTTATTTATTAACCATTTGGAACAGCGCCAACCCACAAACAAAAGGTGTTGGCGAATGCGCACCCTTAAAAGGATTGAGCATAGATGATGTTCCAGAATATGAAACTGTATTGAAAAAATTGGTTAACCAAATTAATAAAAATAAAGCGACCGAAGATTTTGATTTCGATCATTTTCCCAGTATTAAATTTGGATTAGAAACTGCCTTACTTGATTTAAAATACGGAGGTAAGAAAATTATTTATCAGAATTTTTATGCCATAGGCCGACAAGGTTTGCCAATCAATGGACTTGTGTGGATGGATAATATTGAAGCCATGAAGCAAGAAGTGATTGATAAAATGGCCAAAGGTTTTGAATGTATAAAGATTAAAATTGGCGCCCTTGATTTTAAGGAAGAGTGTGGTTTATTAAAATTTATAAGAGAGCAAAAGAATGGCGATAAACTTATTTTGAGGGTAGATGCCAATGGGGCTTTTACTGCAGCAGAGGCCATGAATAAATTAGACGCACTGCGCGAGTTTAATTTGCACAGCATTGAGCAACCTATTAAAAAGGGACAATTTGAAGCCATGGCTCAATTGTGTGCTCATTCGCCAGTGCCAATTGCATTGGATGAAGAATTAATAGGCTACACCAGTGAAGAAGAATTTAAAATACTACTATCTAAAATAAAACCACAATTCATTGTATTAAAACCCAATTTGGTAGGGGGCTTTGTACAATGCGAAAAATGGATTAAAGTGGCTGAGGAGTTGGGTATTCAATGGTGGATTACCTCCGCCTTAGAGGGCAATATAGGCCTAAATGCCATTGCACAATACACCGCTAATTTTAACCCAAAGGTACACCAAGGGCTGGGTACGGGGCATTTATACATTAACAATATGCCACCTTACACCAATATCGATAAAGGGTATTTATGGAGAGATATGGGGAACGAAGTATCCGATGATTTGGTTTCTCCGGATGCAACAAATATTGCCAACTAAATATGAAAATACATTTTATTTTAATCGGATTGTTTTTTTGCCAGTATATAATGGTTAGTGCGCAAAAAAAAGGCTGCACCGATCCACAGGCTAGTAATTACGATACCTCTGCCAAACTCAACGATGGTTCGTGTCAATATCCTTCTACTTCTTATTCACCCAAGGCACTGTGTTCGAAATTAAGCGATACCCTACAAGAAACCAGTGGTCTTATTTATTTCAACAATGCTTTTTGGACCCTTAATGACAGCGGCAATGAGCCAGCTATTTATGCTTTAGATAGTTTTACTGGTGTAATTACTCACAGAACTTTTGTAAGCAATAAAACTAATATAGATTGGGAAGAAATGACCCAAGACTCTACCTATATTTATGTAGGCGAATTTGGTAATAACGATGGTAGTCGTAAAGATTTGAAAATATATATTCTCAATAAAGCGGACTTGAAATTAAATCGTAAAAGCGATTCGGTGACAGTAAGCGAAATTAAATTGAGCTATGCTGATCAAAGCAGTTTTGTTTCCGCCAATCAGAATACCAATTTTGATATGGAGGCCATGCTGGTGTTGGGCGATAGCATACACCTTTTTAGTAAAAATTGGGCAGATAATAAAACAAGGCATTATGTACTTAGCACCAAGCCTGGTACTTATGTTTTAAGTCCAAGGGAGAGCATGGACATTGGGGGTGTAATTACCTCGGCATGCATCAATGAAAAAGGCAATAAAATTATTTTGGGTGGCTATAATACCAGCTCCAGTGCCTGTTTTATGTGGATGTTGTGGGACTATAACGGGCATTCTTTTTTTACAGGTAATAAGCGAAGAATTGAATTGGGAAATGGTCTTACCTTTGGGCAATACGAGGCCACTTGTTTTAAAGGCAACCAATTATATGTAAGCAACGAAAAACGCTTTACCAATGCCAGCCTGCGCAGAGTAGAAATTAATCCATGGTTTACAGGTTACAAAGTAATTGGCAAGCATCTTTCTAATTACGTGTCTTACCAAAATGGTAACGATTTAATTATACAAACTAAAAAAATAAATACAACCCTTCATTTGTACAATGCCACAGGTGTAAAAGTATTAACCTATAAAATAAAATCCGAAAGCACCCGCATAGATATTTCGACATTGAGCAGTGGGGTTTATAGCATAGATATAGAAGGTATCATTACCAAAATTATCATAGAGCATTGAATTAGGAAGCAATAAATGCTTTATTCACTATGGCAACCAAGCAATTACTCTTTTAAATAATTTTTTAAATGTTGGGCTACTTTTACATACGCCTCGCCCATTAGGTGCCAGCCATCATTACTATAGGCTTGTGGCAAGTTGCCTCTATCATCTTTCAATACATTGTACAAATCTACATAGGTATAGCCATTTTTAGCAGCCAATTGTTGCAGGCCAGCGTTAAATTCTTCGGGTATGCTACCTACCTTGTTTCTGTTATATGGAAAAATGGGCAGCATGCCCATTGTATAAACTTTGGTATTTGGGCAATTCTGTTTTAGTTTGACCACTATTTTTTCGTAGTTTTTTAAAATTTGCGGGGTTTTAAAACCATGGTCAATATCATTGGTGCCAATCATCAAAAATATTTTGTCTGGTGGTGGCATAGTTATATCATCTAGCCTGTGCAGCACGCCCTCTATTATTTCGCCATTAATGCCGCGGTTTTTTACATGTGGGTTTTCCAATAGCTCGGCCCACTCCGCACCATCCATTAAACTATGGCCAATAAATAAAATATCGGTGTTGGTTTTAGGTAGCATTTTAAACAAGCTTTTTCTTTGGTCGTAATAAGGGCCATAGCCGCTATCCTCGAGTACTTGCCCTACGCGCAGTTTCTTTTTAATAAACCGCCAGCCACCTTTTTTATAGATGATGTAAGTACCTAAATAAATTAGTATAAGATTGAATAATAAGGAAATGGCAAATGTTTCTCTCACGGTTGCAATTTAAGGATAAGGATTGTTTTTTGTATTACAAGTTGTAATACAAAATTTGAGCAGTTAATCTTTTTTTTCAATCTATCTACCTGATATTCAAAATTTAGATGGCACTTTAAAACTCAATGCTCCAACTTCTTTGGCAGAAATGGGTTCTATCCCAACAAATTATCTATAAAGTTGATTTCAGTGTATCAAAAAGGAACGACTCTTACAACATCGAAAATTAACCTTATTCTCGGCAACCTATGCAGCTAATTCTATCTATTATAGATGTATTGGCGGAGATTTGGAGATTGATGTTCAAATGATATAGATTTTGAAATTTTAGGGGTATACTCTCATAGCAATGTTTGATTTTCTAAGCATTTAACAAAATACTGTAATTGGTAAATTTTAAAACCACAAATCACTTATGTTTGTATAAAAAAATATCCCATGAATAATTTAACATTAATTACTACCAGCACCAGTTTAGAAGGTTACAAAGTTACACAACAACTCGGTTTGGTGCGCGGTATTACCGTGCGCTCGCGCAGTATTTTGGGCAATATGGCCGGTGGCTTTATGACCATTTTTGGTGGCAAAAGTGCCATCTATACCGAAATGTGCGAAAAAGCACGCGAAGAGGCTTACCAACTAATGTTAGCCCATGGTAGAGAAATGGGTGCTAATGCTATTATCAATATGCGCTACGATGCCAACGAGGTAATGAGTGGCCTAACAGAAGTGTTGGCCTATGGCACAGCAGTAGTGGTAGAAAAAATTAATTGAACTTAGTTGTTCCTGCGAAAATGAAAATACTATATTTACCAAAGCCCCTGGGTATTGTGTTGCTCTGTATTTTAATTTCTACCTGTACCAATGCGCCCAAAATACCCAAGGAAAAGACTAAAATTCAATTGGCATTGGTTGCAAGTGGCATAGCTGGTCCTGTTTCTGCAGATGCACCTAAGGATGGTAGTGGGCGTCTTTTTATTTGTGAGCAAACGGGTAAAATACGCATCGTAAAAGAGGGCCAATTGTTAGCCGTTCCTTTTTTAGATATCAATACCAAATTGGATGTTATCAATAAACAGTATTCAGAAAAAGGGTTATTGGGTCTGGCCTTTCATCCTAACTATAAAAGCAATGGCAAGTTTTATGTGTATTACAGTGGTAAAGGCAATCATAAAAATAACGACCATAAAAGCATAGTGGCAGAATTTACAGTTTCGGAAAATTCAGATGTTGCAAATGTCAACTCAGAAAAAGTTATCCTTGAAATACAACAACCGGAAGAGAACCACAATGGGGGGCAATTGGCCTTTGGTGCCGATGGTTATTTGTACATTGCATCGGGTGATGGTGGCGGAGCAAACGATGAGCATGGAGGCGTTGGCAATGGACAAAATTTAAAAACATGGTTGGGCAAAATTTTGAGAATAGATGTGAATGCAGACTCAGCTTACAATGTGCCTAAAGACAATCCATTTGTAAATAATCCGAATGCTTTACCGCAAATATGGGCCTATGGTTTGCGCAATCCTTGGCGCTTTTCTTTTGATAGAAAATCAGGTTTATTATTTTGTGCAGATGTAGGTCAAAACAAATGGGAGGAAATTGATATTATAGAAAAGGGCAAAAACTATGGATGGCGAATAATGGAAGCTTCGAATTGTTTTAATCCTTCCAAAAATTGTGATACCAAAGATTTGGTGTTACCTATTGCAGAGTATAGCCATCAAGAAGGGGTATGTGTTACAGGCGGCTACGTATACAATGGTATAGCAATAGACGAATTGAAAGGGCAATATATTTTTGCCGACTGGACAGGGCAAATATATACCTTACAACAGCAGGGCAAGGAGTGGAAAATGAAAGGAATTGAAATAGCAGATGAAGCGGGTAAAATATTTAAAGAAAATGTGAATAGTTTTGGAGAAGACGAGGCAGGTGAAATTTATATTTTATGCCAAAAATCTACTGGGCCTTATGAACTGAATGGGTCGGTTTATAAAATTGTAAAACAATAAAAAATCTTTTGAATGAAAGCGTTTTTTGCCAGACTTTTATAGCAAAATTTCCTTAATTTTAGTATCTTCGCCAGTCCGTGCCAAAATTTGAATTAACATCGTCTTTTGAACCAAAAGGCGACCAACCAACCGCGATAAAACAACTGGTGCAGGGTCTTAACGAAGGAACTCATGCACAAACACTTTTAGGGGTAACTGGGAGTGGTAAAACCTTTACAATTGCCAATGTTATAGAGCAAGTGCAGAAGCCTACTTTGGTCTTGAGTCATAATAAAACTTTGGTGGCTCAATTGTACAGTGAATTTTGCCAGTTTTTTCCGAAAAATGCGGTGGAGTATTTTGTTAGTTATTACGATTATTACCAACCCGAAGCGTTTTTGCCAACCACCAATACCTACATTGAAAAGGATTTGAACATCAATGAAGAGATTGAGAAAATGCGTTTAAAAACCATCACCAGTTTATTAAGTGGCAGAAGAGATGTAATCGTAGTAGCTTCGGTAAGTTGTATTTATGGTGCTGGTAACCCTGGGGATTATGAAGACAGTATTATTCGTGTAAGTAAGGGGCAAAAAATAGCGCGTAATAATTTTTTGCATGCCTTGGTCAACAGTTTGTACAGCCGAACCACAGCCGATTTTAAACGGGGTAATTTTCGTGTCAAAGGTGATGTGGTAGATGTGTATTTAGCCTACAATGATTTTGGTTACCGCATTTCATTTTTTGGAAATGAGATTGACGAGATACAATCCTTTGAGCCTTCTACCGGTCATTTAATAGAATCGCTGGATGATATTGCTATTTATCCAGCCAATATTTATGTTTCACCACGGGAGCGATTGAACAGTGCCATACATGAGATACAAGATGATTTGGTGGAGCAAATTAAATTTTTTTCGGATCATGGCAAACCATTGGAAGCCAAGCGACTTGAAGAGCGTGTGAATTTTGATTTGGAAATGATGCGTGAATTGGGTTATTGCAGCGGTATTGAAAACTATAGCCGTTATATGGACAGGCGCAATCCGGGTGACAGACCTTTCTGCTTATTGGATTATTTCCCTAAAGATTTTTTAACCGTGGTAGACGAAAGTCACGTAAGTATGCCGCAAGTAAGGGCTATGTATGGTGGCGATAGGGCCAGAAAAATAAACCTCGTAGATTATGGTTTCAGATTGCCAGCAGCCATGGACAATCGCCCATTAAAATTCGAAGAATTTGAAGCCTTAATAGATCAGGTCATATACGTAACTGCCACCCCTGCAGATTATGAGATTCGCGAATCGGAAGGGGTTGTGGTAGAGCAATTGATAAGGCCTACCGGATTATTGGACCCAGTAATAGAAGTGCGACCTTGTGTAAACCAAGTAGATGATTTGTTGGATGAAGTGGCAGAGCGTGTAAAAATGGGCGATAGGGTTTTAGTAACCACACTTACTAAACGCATGAGCGAAGAATTAGCTAAGTACATGGCTCGCTTGGGCATTCGCTGCCAATACATACACAGCGAGGTAAAAACTTTAGACAGAGTAG
The DNA here is from genome assembly GCA_025354385.1 of Bacteroidota bacterium. Taxonomy (GTDB): domain Bacteria; phylum Bacteroidota; class Bacteroidia; order NS11-12g; family UBA955; genus JABMMZ01. The sequence continues at coordinate 80,149 of JANXMZ010000026.1, read as the reverse complement.
AAATTTTACGCGACTTGCGATTGGGCAATATTGATGTATTAATTGGTATTAACTTGTTAAGAGAAGGATTGGATTTGCCGGAGGTAAGTTTGGTGTGTATATTAGATGCTGATAAAGAAGGCTTTTTGCGCAGTGTTACCAGTATGGTGCAAACCATTGGTAGGGCAGCCCGTAATGAAAGAGGCAAGGTCATTATGTATGCCGATAAAATGACAGAGAGCATGCGGAAAACCATAGAAGAAACAGAGCGCAGACGGGAAAAACAAATTCGATACAACACCGAAAATGGCATTACCCCAACCACTGTGAATAAATCTAAAGATGAGATTTATAAGCAAACCAGTGTGGCCGATGCCCGACACATTGATGACCCACGTTTTTATTCTGAACCAGAGAGCATGAATTTGGCAGCCGATCCTGTGTTTGCCTATATGACCAAAAAGGAGCTAGAGAAAGCGATTAAAGAAACTGAAAAGGCCATGCACAGAGCCGCCAAGGAAATGGAGTTTATGGAAGCAGCCCGCTTAAGAGATCAGATTGATGAGTTGAAAAAGAAAATGAATACTGCCGAGTAAGTCAGTTTACTTTAGTTAAAAGTAAATTGATAGATATAACCATCTTTAAAGGAAAAGAAAATTTTGGAGTCAAAATAGCCATTATAATAACTCGCAAATGGAAATGTAGGTGGAATAGCCTTGTATTGATTGCAACTAAAAAGAACCTTCTTAGGCGTCATTTCTAACGTTTCTAAATCAATGGTGGTGCCTAGCATTACTGTGTTTTCGATTGCCAACTCGCATAAAGTAGGCACCTCATTTTCAGATTTGTTAATATTGTTTTTATGGTCATAGTATACCAAATAAACTTTTTTACCCACCAAGCATACTTGCATTTTGCAATAGCCAAGTAATCGGGAATTTTGTTTCAAAGAAATTCTATTAATTTTTAGTTCACCAATTTTATTGATTATGAGAACAAAAATATCGTCACCAACCACATTATAGTTTACCAGCATTCTAATATTCGTTTCAGTGTGCTGAAAGAAAAATATTTGTGTATTGATACCCATCACATCATAATAGAACGACTCTTCAAGTGTATTAAAGAACAGCGCAAAGTAGATACTCTCCTTAAGGCCTTTATTTTTAATATTGGTTTCAATCACAGGTGTGTAACGCACATCATTTATGTCGTTCAGATTACTATCGTATTTCATAGTAAAGAATCCATATTTTACAATTTTTTCATTGACCTCAGCAAACTTACCAAGCACTATTAGTTCCTTATTGGCATTGGTTTTAAAATGTAGGTCTATAATCTTTTTATTATCGGGAATTTTGATATTAATATCATTGAGTATTCCAAATTTGCTTTTAACTTTTATGTTGTGCAAAGTCGTTTTAAATACAGCTACCGAATTATCTGTAGTCCCCTCATAATTCACTTTAAAGCCAAAAATTTCTTTTTCCAGTTCTTGAGTTTTAATGGGCAAGTCGCCCTTAACAAGGTAGGGCATTTGCGGAAAATGTGCGTAGGCTCTAACATAAGTTTTTTCTTCAATCTGCAAAGAATCATGAGGTGTATTATCTGAAAACACCTCCATTTTTTTATTCGTTAATTCCTTAAAATTATAATCGTAATACGTACTTTGAATCAGAATAAGGTGTTGCTTTTCGTATACCCTCGGTTCATCTATATAGGTAATGGCTGTATTAATTTTAATGACCTCTTTATTTATCAGTTCATTGTTAAGCGCATTGTATTTGTATAAATTAATAGCTTTCACCGTGGATGCAACCTTTCTATAACCTTCGGCAGTCATTGTATATGTTTCAGGATGGCCGATATAACTTAATTTGTACAAATAATTTGCATCTACAAACATTTCCTTAAAAGTTTCCTCAGGGTCTTTAAATGCTATCACCTCTTCAAATGCAAGTTTTAAGTCTGTAACATTTGTTTTTAATAGGTAGTACTTCTCCTCTTTAAATGCAGAAAAATAATGAAATTGAGTATTACTTCCTATATAGTTAGCCGATTGATAATTTATAAAATCAGATTGTTGAATGGTTACATTTTGAGCCAATGCTTTATTAAAAAATAGGAAAATGCAAATTGAAGTAAGTTTAGCGAACATGTTCATGATGAATATTTTATTGCGACAAAGGAAGCCTTTTTTTACTTTAAAAAAAATTTATTGGCAGATACGTTTTTGTCAATAACCTTTTTGCTATATAATCCTATATTTGTTTGCTATATTTATTTGAATAAGATGAAAGTTATTACATACAATGTTAACGGCATTCGCTCTGCGATGAGCAAAGGTTTTGTAGATTTTGTTAAAAGAGAAAACCCAGATGTGGTTTGTTTGCAGGAAATAAAGGCCAATTATGAAGACATAGATGAAAAGGCATTTATGGATTTGGGTTATCACTGCTATTGGTATTCAGCCCAAAAAAAGGGTTATAGCGGTGTGGCCATTCTCTCTAAGCAAAAGCCAGATTTAGTAACAAAAGGTTGTGGGCATGAGTTGTTCGATTTTGAAGGGCGCGTGATACAAGCAGATTTTGGCGATACCAGCGTATTGAGTTGTTATTTTCCTTCGGGTACCATGGGCGATATTCGTCAGGATATTAAGTACCAATTCTTGGATCATTTCATGAATTATATTCAAACCCGCTCGCAGGCTTTATCTCCTGGTGAAAAATACCATAATCAAAAATTGATTGTATGTGGCGATTATAATATCTGTCATAAAGAAATTGATATACATGATCCTAAAGGCAACAAAAACAGCTCGGGCTTTTTACCCGAAGAGCGCGCTTGGATGGACCGCTGGTTTGCGGCAGGTATGGTAGATTCATTTAGAATATTTAACCCCGACCCACACCATTATACTTGGTGGAGCTTTAGAGCCAATGCCCGTGCTAATAACAAAGGCTGGCGCATCGATTATATATCGGTATCGGAAATTCTAAAATCACAAATAAAAAAATCGGGTATTTATAGTACTGAAATTCACAGCGACCACTGCGGCTCTTATGCCATTATAGAATGAAAAAATGGCTGCCCATAGCGTTGAAGCAATGGTTGTGGTGGCTGTTTAAATCGCCACAGCGCATGCAAGTTGGTTTTAGCACCTTATTAACTGATATAAAAGGTTATTGGGCCATTAAAACCAAATCCTCTAAACCCTTGCAACCTATTAGCATTTGCATAGGCATTAAAAACCGCAGTCAACATTTGTTGAACTATGTGATACCCTCCTTGAATGCAGCTAAGCATAAGGAACTTATTACTCTCTCCATATTCGATGCTGGCAGTAACGATGTGCCAAATTTAAAAGAAGCCATACAAGCGTTGTGGAGCGGTCCTTTAATTTATACTGAGCAAGAGCAAGTATTTGCCCGTTCCAAAACTTTTAATGCAGCCATACGCCAAAGTACTACCGAGTATATAATGGCTTGCGATGCCGATATACAATTGCCCCCAAATATTGTTGAATTAGTAAATACATACATAACACCCCATACTGCTTGGTTTCCGCAAGTGTGGTGGATGAGCGATGATAAAAAAAGCGGGCGTTTTTTTACAGAAGGCACAGGCTTGTTTGCTTCCACCAAATTTAATTTTATAAAAGTAGGGCAGTATGACGAAACCATTACCACTTGGGGCAAGGAGGACTGGCTACTCTACTTCGCTTTTTATAAAAATAAGATAGCTGGTTATAGAACCAATGAAAGCGGGATGATACACCATCCGCATGAAAGTTTGAAACCTGAGGGATTTGAGAAACTGTTTTAGGGGCCTCATGCTCTAACCTGATATAACGGGACAGGCTATGCTCTAAAGGAGAAGGGGAATTTGCTGCGAATAGGTTGCGGTAGGTAAAGCTCCTACAGCAAATTGTTTTCGGGATTTATTTGATATTGGGCTTTGTGGGTTGGAAAATGGCTTTGAAAGCCAATTGGCTGTTTAAAGGGTGCGGTAGGTACTTGTTCTTTTTCTTTGGAGTTTCTAAGAAAAAAGCGAGTGTGTAGCGGGGTATTTAACGTTTTGCAGCTACAAGAAGTTGGCGATTTTTACCACAAATGTTCATACGAAGAATGAAAGTTTGTTGAACCACTGAACTGTCATACGGAGCACTGAACCGCCAATTTTTTGTAGGTGCTGTTATAAGCTGGCCTTCTGTCCACAGTCCTTGCAAACCATTGTCAATACTACGTTTCTCTGTCTTTGTCGGGTCGGGTTGTGCGGTTGGGTGTTTTTTATTTTCAGAAGCGGAGGGAATTTTTTTTAATTCAATTTTGTCTGGGTGGGAAAGGTGGAAGCTCTTTTGCAAGCTTTGGTCTGTGCTTGGGCTTGTGCGGCTTGCAAATGTGCTTATACCTGTGCGGCTGCTATGAAAGATTAATTTTCCCATTAATGATTTCGGCTAATTGTTTAACAAAGTCCGGTGTATATTCACCAATTTGCGTTTGAAGTTCTCTTGCTACGTGTCTTGCAATTGCCCCTTTTTGTTGTCCTTTAAGTGGTTTAATAACTTTTATTGCTTCTTGCTCCAATGCTTCATAAAGTCCTTCAAAACCTTTTTTAGTAAGGTCTTTTTTTATTGTTGTTTCAAAGTCAATTTCTAAAACTAAAATGTCTGTTGGGTATGTCGTTTTACTTGATAAATGTTTATGACAATCAACTTCATTCAGAATATCTTCTGTTGAAATATTGAAACAGGTCGCAATGTTTTTATTTGATTTCTCTTTACTGTCTTTATTATCGTTGTCAAAAATTACAATTATTGGAATGTTGAAACTTGCATAAAGTCGCCAATATTTTGGAATTTGATTTTTGCCTTTAACTTCTATTATCGAAATGCCATTTGCATCACAGTCTAAACCTAAAACAGCCAAATATTCAGGAATTGCTAATTCTTCGGTTTCACCTTCTACTAATACCAAACAACGAGCAAAGAATCCTTCATTCAACCTATGGTTTGATGTGGTTTTGTAAAATGGTTGGATATTGGTAACATCAACTTTTTCTTTGGGAACACCTGTTTCAATAGCAAAATCAACAAGTTTTTTATTGTCTGTTTGAATTAAAACAGTTTGCTCTTTGCCTTCATTATCGGGGTCTGCAATTTTTATTACTCTTCCAATTGATTCAAAAAATTCTGTATCAATGAATGAATCTGAATGTGTCGAAATAATTACTTGTAAACCTGTTTGAGCCAAATCTCTTAGAACAGTTGCTAAATGTCTTCTTGCTTGTGGATGTAAAAATAATTCAGGTTCTTCCAATGCTAAAATTCCATTTACTTCACCGCCATTTTTAAAATTCTTTGCATAGCTTCTAAGCAATGCAATTAATATCATATTTCTTGCACCTTCGCCCAATTCGTCAACATCAATTGGTTTGTCAGATTGGTTTGGGTCGTGTGCCAGTATCTGCATTGTCTTGAAGTAATTGGCAGGTGTAAATGGTTTAAAGTCAATTTCCATATGACCTTTACCGCTTGGTAATAACTCTTTAAACTGTTTCGAAAAGTCTTTTAAAAAATCAGTAAATCCGGGAACTTTGTGAAATGAAGTAATTACATTTTCAAAATCTTTTTCAATTTCTGTTTTTAATTCATCACTTATTCTTTTGTGAAATGCTTTTCTAATTCGTCCAATCAATGTCCAGTCATAAAAGGAAAGATGCTTGTCAAATGTTCTATCTGCACCCAAATATGTTGAAGGAAAATCTTCTTTGATTTGACTTGTGAAAGGGGCTTTATTGGTTTGTTGCCAATTAGTAAAATAGTTTACGCCCCATTTACTTTTTGTTGGCTGAAAATTTACACTTCTACCATCATCAAAAAATAAATTTACTTCAATGTCGTTTTCGTGTTTGCGTAAATAAAAATCGTGGTCTTCCAATTTTTCTTTACCATACCAAGATTCTCCGCAGATTACATCAATAGCACGAATTATATTTGACTTACCAGCATTGTTTTCACCAACCAAAACAAGAATATTTGATTCAGGAAATTCAAATTCAATGTCCTTGATTGATTTGAAGTTTTTTATGCTGACTTTCTTTAATAACATATTGCTTTGATTACGCAGTTAAAACCTTTGTACATTCTTCTCCAAATTGACTGATGATTCTAACAGCAATTTTTTGTCCTTTCTTTTTGATTTCTATTGGATGAGAAATGTGTCCATACAAACGGTCGAAGGCTTCATCGTCAATTTCAATTTTCAAGGTTTTTTCAACTTTCTTTTTGGTGCTGTCTTTGGCTAAGTTGTCCAACCCTTTTTTCCATTTATCAAATTCAGATTTGTCGCCACCGCAAAAGAAAACCTGTTTTACCACAAAGTTGCTGCCGTCATAATCTTCATCAACCATCCAGTAAGCAATGTCGTGAACGTTACGTGGTTTTACTTCGTCTTTGATGGGGTCGTAAATGTCTAAACCTTTTATTTCAACAGTTACTTCGTTTCCGTTTTTGTTTAGGTCAATATCTGGCTCGCCAATGGTTACAAAACTAGCTGCTGATTTAGCTGGTTTCTTTTTCAAACCTTCTTGCAACAAATCATCGTGAATGCGGACTTTGGTAACTTCAAATTTACCCATACTCATTGTTTGAGTGCTGCCTTCAATATCGCTTTCAAAACTAAAACCAAGAATGATTAACCAACCTGCATCACCACGCTGACGGCATTCTTTCACTGCTTCGTTGACGGCTGTTTTGCTGACTGTACCAAACTTTGGACCGATATGGAAATAGGCTTTCTTTTCGCCAATTCCATTCATGTAAAAACCTTCTGCATGTAAATATGAATGGCTCAATAACTCCACACTGCGGAAAACAACCATTTCATCTTTTCTGCCATTCTTAATTCCTGCACTTATTAGGTGTTGTTTTATCACTTCTTCAAATGCTCCTTCTTCTTCATTTACTCTAACTTCATCGTCTAAATCTTCGGGACTGATTGGCTCAAAGTTTTGTAAGGTTTCAACAGTGAAAGGGCCACTTACACGAAGTAGTTTTTTGTCTTGCTCTGGTTGGTCGTATAATGTTTCCGTTGCAGGTGGTTCATCGTTTGCCAAACTTTTTAAAGTAATATGCGGAACGGTTTTGTATTTAAAGCCTTGGCGAATATCACTTCCTTGTTCATCATACAAATTGTAATAAGGAAACACTGCGGTCATTAAACGTTCCTTGGCAATATTCAAAGCAATTCTACTGGTATCAATGGTTATCCATCGTCTGCCCCATTGCTCGGCTACAAAAGCAGTCGTTCCACTTCCGCAAGTTGGGTCTAATACCAAATCACCAGGGTCGGTTGAAAGTTGAACACATCTTTCAATTACCTTTTTCGCTGTTTGAACTACATAATTCCTTTCAACAGCAAATGTACTTTCCATTGTGTCCATCCAAATGTTTGTCAAAGCAACGTAAGGACTTTCATCCAAATACTTTTTAAATGTCATTGTATTACCAACAGGATAAAGACGACCTTTTCTACCTACTTCTTTCAATTCTTCAACTGAAATTTTCCAATGATTCCCTGCCGAAGGGTTATAGACTCTCCCTTGATATTCCAATGGTGTTTCAGTTTTGCTGGCACCAGCAGACATTACAGGACTTGTTTGAAACCTTCTACCATTAGGGATTGGTTCAACGCCTTCCAATTCATTTTTTGATAATCTTCGATTCGAACCATCCAACAATTCTATCATTGGAAAGCCTGAATCAGCGGATTCTTTTGGTCGGTCGATTTTAAGTTCTCTGAATTTCGTAGAATCCTTGTTTTTACCATACCATAAAATAGTATCAGCAATTCCTGAAATAAAATTACCTGACATTGAGCCAGTTTTCTTGAAAATTAATTGTGTAATAAAGTTGCCAGCTCCAAAAACTTCATCCATCAAACTTCTTACTAAATGAACATTTTCATCACTGATTTGAACAAAGCAAGAACCACTTTCAGCAAGTAATTCTTTGGCTATAATAAGTCTATCTCTTAAATAGGTTAAATAAGAATGGATACCTAATTCCCAAGTATCACGAAATGCTTTTATTACTTCTGGTTCACCTGTTAAGTCTTTATCATCACCTTCACTCATTCCCCTATCATTCAACTTCATCTGCCAATTTCCACCATATTTAATTCCATAAGGTGGGTCAAAATAAACTGTTTGTACTTGCCCTGCCATTCCTTCCCGTTCTAACAAACTTGCCATTACCAAATGGCTATCGCCTTGTATCAGTCGGTTTGTCCAGCCATCTTGGTGGTGGTAGTATTCGCTTACCTTTTCTACCTCGTCTTTATCCAAAGCATTGCCAAACAGTTCGTTTACACTAAACAAATCCATTTGGTCACTTTTGGTTTCTGTTACATTGTACAGATTTTTAATTAGCGTTTCGGGTGCTATGTGTTCGTGGCGGTATAGGCTTCGTATGTCCACACGCAATAAATCATCACGGTCGTCATTGCCGTATTTGTTCAGCCAAAACAATTCAGGGTCTTGCCCACGATGTACCACAGGATTTTTAGGTAATTCCAAAACCTTTTTACCGTCTTGCACTTTGGCATTTGCATCTTCGTAGCCCGCTTCTTCCTTGCTCGGAATGTGAGCACGGGTATCGGTTTTATGTTTTATTGATTCTACTTTCTTTGCCATAGCTTATTTTTTTTTCTTTTGTTTGGCATCTTTCAATATTTTCTTCTCGTCTCCTTCCAATTTTCGTTGCAGTTTCTTTACATCTTCTGCAATTGGTAAATTTTCAGGAATGATGCCCCTTTTGTTCAACATATCTCTTACTGCCGAATTGTTATCAATATGTTCCTTTTCAATTTTGCCTTGCCCTTTCAAATCCTTGCTTTGCACATTCAACCCAGTCATTTCAGCAGCCAAATCTTTTGCCTTAATACTGATGGTAGGCAAGAAATCAGCTACTGGTCTGTTATCAGGAATTCCCATTTTCTTTTTTAACATTTGAGTATTTAGTCTAAAAAGAGCCTGGTCGCCTTTGGAACGAATGATAGCAAAGCCTTGGCTATCCACACCACGTTCATATAAAATACCCGAAAGTTGTTTTTCTGTTTGACTTAACTTTTCTCTTGCAATTACTCTTTCATTTTCTAAAAGCCTTTGCTCAACCAATTCTGCTCTTCGGGTTTGCACAGCAAAATAGTTTTGTGCAAAAGAGATTTCTTCTTTTCGGCTGTCACCATTTTGGGCTACTAGGTAGCAAGCATAGCGAGTTAGCAGAATATCATCAATAGGTTTTTCGGCACCCGAACCAATTGGCACCATCTTCCTGACGTCAGGAAAATGGTTAGAAACTTCTTCACCAGCATTTGTACAGGCACTTTTCGCCTTTTGAATTACGTTTACAAAATTCTCCCATTTGTTATAGCCCAGCAGTTCTTGAAGTTCTCTTGCACTCCAACATTCTACGCCTTCTATTTCGGCTGATGCTGCTTCAAATTGAACGAACAGGCTTTTTATTTCTTCTGATTTCATAAACTCTGAATTTTTTCGATTAATTGATTCTTGATGTTTCGGATGTCGTTTGCCACTTCAATAAAATGCCATTCGGGATATTCGTATTTTTCTTTCAAAGCATTTACAGCAGGTATCCAACGATTTTCTACAAACCACTTTTTTTCAGCTTTGTCTTTACTCATTCCGCTTATTTCTATCATCAGGTTTTTGATAGTTCCATCTTTGCTTTTTACTCGGGCAATAAAATCGGTGAAGTATTGTCTGTCTTTTCCGTCTTTGGTGTAAGGAATGCAAAAGCCCAAAAATTGATTTTTTACATAGGATTCTACCGTACTAATTTCTTCTAATGTTTTGGCACAAATACCTTCCCAATCGCTGTCCATTACCACATAGTTGATATGGCTTTTTTCGGTTGGGTAAACATCTTTTACAGTATTGCCATTTACATATTTGGTGCTGCTAAACTTGTTGTAGTAGTTAAACACAGGGCGAATATGCTCGGTAGTATTATTTTGCGGATTAATGCCACGTGCAATATGGTCAACAATTTTCTTTGGCTCTTCAAAGTAAAGCAGTCGTTTAAATCGTTGGTCAGGAATGTTGAGCAACAATACTTTTTCGTTGTACCATTCTTCTACAATACTTTTCAACTTATTGAATTTTTGGAAACGTGGGTTTCCTTCTTCATCGCTGAAATGGTATTTGATGAGTTCTTTTGTGATTAAGAAAATCAATTCTTGGTCACGTTTTTCCAATACACCTTTTACTTCCAATTTTTCTTCTGATGCAGAAATAGGACTGGTCATAATGGTTTCAGTTGGAAATTTTGAACCATCAATTTCATAGTTTTCTATGTTGCTGAAATCGTGTTTTATTTCACCATCTAAATTTTCAACTCGGTAGCCAACCACATTAGGAAAATCAATTTCCATTGCTGCTTGTCTGTCAGGAATGGAAGCAATGTGTGTTAAATCAACTGGTGGCGGTGGCGGTTCGGTTTTGCCACCTTTAAACATTTTGAAAGGAACGCCAATGATGTGAGCATATTCAGGCGGAAATTTTTCAATAACAATTTTTCGTTTGTCATCTGTTGGGTTTCCGTCTTTATCATAGCCCTGTAAAAAGTAATTCATTCTACGCAAAGCTCTACCTGCGACTTGCTCACAAAGTAATTGCGACCCAAAGGCACGTAAACCCATAATATGTGTTACTGTGTTGGCATCCCAACCTTCGGTAAGCATTGAAACAGAAACTACACAACGAATGTGTGAACCTAATTTCCCTTGTTGTCCAACAGTGTTTACAACTTCACGAAGAATTTCAGCATCCGAAATTTTGTCGGTGCTTCCTTGCCCATACATTCGGGCATAGTCTTTTTTAAATTCTTCTATTTCCGAAGAAAATATCTTTTTAAAGTCGTCATTAATTTGTTCGCCATTTTCCAAAGCATCGCTGTCAATGAGCAATGTTGGTGGACGTTTCAAAGGTTTGTTGGTTGCAGGGTCGTAATTGCTAAACAAATCTTTTGCACCTTGAACGGTTACTGTTTTTCCTTCTGCGTCTTCGTATTCGTAACCTGCAATGTATTTGTACACTTCTTTTGAAACTCCTGTGTTGTTGCAAACAGCAATAAAAACTGGCGGAGCAGAAAAGATATTTGCTTTTTCTTCTTTGTGTTTTCTTATACCGTTGTAATACTCAACATAGTGATTGTAAAATTGGTCTAATGCACCTTTAACTAAGGAAGGCAAACGTGGCGGTAATTCTATGAATTTATTGCCTTCGGCTGCCGCATCTTTCTTTTGAGTACGTTGTCCTTTTTTTGGTAATTCATCTTTTACATGGTCATATAAGTTACGCAACACTGGCATTGTTAATTCTTGTGTGTTGTCGCTTTCGGGCAAAAAAGGAATTTTAACCAAACCACTTTCAATGGCTTCAATTAAACCAAAGTCGGAAACTACCCAAGGAAATAAACTGTACGGAGTGTACCCCGAACCTGTCAAGTAATAAGGGGTTGCCGATAAATCGTAAACCGATTGCAGTTTGAATTTCTTCGCAATTTCACGAAGTCCGCTAAACCAAACGGCTGCTCTTGCGTTTTCGTCTGCTTCTTCGTTGTCGGTGGTTTTGCTTTTCGATTTTGGTAAATAGCAGTGATGTGCTTCGTCATTCAGAATTAAAACTCTGCTTCCTGCTTTGAATTTCCCGAGTGTTCGTTTCACTACTTGGCTAAAATCTTCTTTATTGCCTGTATCAATTTTCTTGCCCTGCAAATCTACTTTGCCATCAAACGGGCTGCGTTTGTTGCCTTGTAGGATTTTTGGTTCAAATGTGTGGTAATTAGTTATGACTAATCTTGCATTCAGATTTTCCAAACGATGTTCCATATTGGCAGGAATCAGCCCACGAACACGATAATAATCTTCAATGTCTTTTGGATTTTTGTTTTTCGTATCAACAAACAAAACACCTAATCTGCTTTTAATTGTAACGCCCGGTGCAACAATTAAAAAGTAATCAGCAAATCGGGTATCGTTTCTATATTCTTGTCTGTTGAAATAATGATAACAAATTAAACAAGCCATCACAACGGTCTTACCCGAACCTGTCGCCATTTTAAAAGCAATTCTTGGAAGTTGGTCGGCTGGGTCGTCACTTACTGTGTGCTGTCCGTTACGCAACAAGTTTAAAATGTGTTGACCTGCATTTGATTTTTCGGCAACTTCATTTATCCAAATAGCGGTTTCAACTGCTTCTTGTTGGGCAAAGAATAATTTTTTCGTAACCAGTCTTTCAGGATTGTTAAACCAAAAGGTCAACAATTCTTTTGTAACTCTTGTCGTGTTTGGATAATTGGCGGAACGCCAAAGCCCGATTTCTTTTCGGCAAAGGTTGATGATGTGAGTAATGTATTCTTCTGCATCTTCGTTCCATTCAAAAACTTCTTTTTGCCCTGTTTGTCTTGTTGGAATAACAGCTGAATCCGCTTTAAATATTCTTCGTCCTTTGCGTATATCTGTATAGTCCAAACTGCCTTCGCTGTCTGTGTTGTAATGCAGAAGCGGCTCTACATAAGGACTATTTAATATTGGATTGTCTGCACTCATATATTTTAAATGTCATTTTAAGTTCGTCAAAATAGGCAAAGTTATTCTTGTTTTATGGTACTCGTCTTTGTCCCTGTGCGGTGGGAGATTTGGCTCTTTTGGTTTTGCGAAGCGTTGGCTTGTGTGTCGGGCAAAACCAAATGTGCCAAATGTGCGGCTGGCTAAAATTGAATTAAAAAAAATGTGCGGTGGGGAAAATAAAAAATACAGAAGGGTCGGCAATGAGTTTCGGCTTTCTCGTTGTCCGATTATGATATGGTCTGTATGTTGGTCACCTGTCAAAATGGTTTGCTTTTGTATTAATGTTCAGTTTTTAGTCGTCTGTTTATGGTTACACTGTCTTCTTTTAGGCTTGCTTATAACTTATTTATATAAGCAGTTTTTGTTCGAAAAACTTCTCTTATACAGCTATTATTGGGTGGATAAGAGAATGTTTTTATTACCTTTTATTTTTAACAAACATAAGGATTTGATTTTTATTTAAGTAGAAAAGTAATGCACTAGTAATAAACCTTGTATAGTGCAGTAAGTGAAAATGCCCCTGATAGAAGCGGCAGGGGGCGGGCTGTATACATAGTGGATTGCCAGCAAGGCCGGACGACCGGCAGGAAGACCCCGCCTGCTGAAGCAAACACATGCAGACAGGCTGCACACTTTAGCGGATAGCAGGAGGATGGCCCTTGTAAAATTTATTTAATGAGGGATAAAGCAAAAAGAAGTCCCACAATTGCTTGCGGGACTTCTTTTTATGAGTTTTATGTTAGGCTTAGTAACCCATGCCACCCATATCAGGGGCACCATGGCTATGGCCAGCTTCTTTTTCTTTGATATCAACCAATGCACATTCAGTAGTTAAGATCATGCTTGATACTGAAGCAGCATTCTCTAAAGCCACACGGCTTACTTTGGTAGGATCGATAACACCAGACTTGATTAGGTTTTCGTATTGCTCTGTGCGGGCATTGTAACCGAAGTCATCTTTACCTTCTTTTACTTTCTGAACAATAATAGAACCTTCTCCACCTGCATTCGCAATAATTTGTCTCAATGGCTCTTCTAAAGCTCTTTTAACAATTTGAATGCCTGTGTTCTCATCTTCGTTTTCGCCTTTTAGTTTATCTAAAGCGGTGATGGCTCTGATGTAGGCAATACCGCCACCAGGAACAATACCTTCTTCTACAGCAGCGCGGGTTGCGTGCAAGGCATCATCTACTCTGTCTTTTTTCTCTTTCATTTCAACTTCGCTGGCTGCACCAATGTACAATACTGCAACACCACCTGCTAATTTAGCCAAACGCTCTTGCAATTTCTCACGGTCGTAGTCGCTAGTAGTATTTTCAATTTGTGCTTTAATCTGATTGATTCTAGCAGTGATAGCCTCTTTGTTACCCGCACCACCAACAATGGTTGTGTTGTCTTTGTCAATGCTAATGCTATCGGCTCTACCAAGGTCTTCCATCGTAACGTCGTCTAACTTTCTACCTTGCTCTTCACTAATAACAGTACCGCCTGTTAAGGTAGCAATGTCTTGAAGCATTTCTTTTCTTCGGTCACCAAAACCAGGCGCTTTAACCGCAGCAATTTTTAAAGAACCACGTATTTTGTTTACAACTAATGTTGCCAAAGCTTCGCCTTCTACTTCTTCACTTATAATAACCAATGGTTTGCTAGTTTGCACCACTTTTTCAAGGATTGGCAATAAGTCTTTCATGCTGCTTACTTTTTTATCGTAAATTAAAATATAAGCACCTTCTAATTCGGCTTCCATTTTCTCTGTATTAGTAACGAAGTAAGGAGATTGGTAACCTCTGTCGAACTGCATACCTTCAACTACTTCAACAGTGGTATCGGTACCTTTTGCTTCTTCAACAGTTATAACACCGTCTTTACCTACTTTTTTCATCGCCTCAGCAATTAATTTACCAATGGTGCTGTCGTTATTAGCAGAGATAGTGGCAACTTGCTCAATTTTATTGATATCGTCACCAATTTCTTTTGATAATTTTTTTAATGAATCAACAGTTGCAATAACTGCTTTTTCTATTCCGCGTTTTAAATCCATTGGATTAGCGCCAGCGGCTACGTTTTTCAAACCTGTTGTAACGATACTTTGTGCTAATACAGTTGCCGTTGTAGTACCATCACCAGCTAAATCAGCGGTTTTGCTTGCTACTTCTTTCACCATTTGTGCACCCATGTTTTCAATTTCGTTTTCAAGTTCGATTTCTTTTGCAACTGTTACACCATCTTTGGTAACAATGGGAGAACCGAATTTTCTGCCGATTACTACGTTTCTACCCTTTGGACCTAGGGTTACTTTTACTGCATTTGCTAATGCATCTACACCGCGTTTTAAACCTTCGCGGGCCTCTATATTAAAATGAATTGATTTTGCCATTCTTATGTTATTTTTTTATTTTAAATTAATTGTTTTTTTTCGGTTTACTTATTCTAGATTTAAAAACTCAACAAAGCTCAAAGTACACTGAACGCAGCCAAAGTAAACTGAGCGTAGCCGAAGTGTACTTTATTTAAATAATAGCGAAAATATCGCTCTCTCTCATGATTAAGTAATCTTTACCGTCAACTTGAATTTCGGTTCCAGCATATTTACCATATAAAACGGTATCACCGGCTTTGCAAGTCATTGGCTCGTCTTTTTTGCCCGTGCCAACTGCTATTACGGTACCTCTTTGTGGTTTTTCTTTGGCAGTATCTGGAATGATGATGCCACCTGCGGTTTTAAGCTCGGCAACTGCCGGCTCCACCAATACTCTGTCTGCTAATGGTTTTACGTTCATATTATTTTTCTAATGATTTAAGATTTGATACAATTCAATTATCATTTTTTATGCCAAGTAAGTTTTGACAGAATTTGACAGAAAAATGGAGGTATGAAGTCCATAAGAAAGGACAGCTTGTCACATCTTTTGTCAATAAAGTGAATAAGGAACTCAATTATTTACATTAAATTTGCAATTTCTTAATCAAAAAAATGCAGACAATTATGCCATTAGGCACACTTATTTCAGTTGGGGGGGCAGAGGATAAAGGAACAGATTTGGAGCTTGGAATAATAGCTCGAAACAACCTTAATTTTTTTGAAATTGGTATTCTTAAAAACATTGTTAATGAAATTAATAACCTGGAAGCCAGAATTGAAATCGTTACCACCGCTTCTCAAATTCCTGATGAAGTAGGCGAAAACTACCTCGATGCATTTAGTAAATTGGGATGCAAAAATGTGGGTCATATGAAAATTCGCAACCGCGAAGATGCCATGCAAGTGGAATATTTGGAACGTTTAAAAGCTTGCGATGCCATTATGTTCAGTGGCGGTAATCAGTTGCGTTTAACGGCTATATTTGGCGGAACAGATTTTCTGGATTTGTTGCATTATCGTTACGAGCATGAAAAATTTATTATTGCAGGTACTAGTGCCGGTGCAATGGCCATGAGCAATACCATGATTTATCAAGGGAATGCAAGCAATGCACATTTGAAAGGCGAGGTAAAAATTACCACTGGTTTAGCATTTATAAAGGATGTAATCATCGATTCACATTTCAATAAGCGCGGCAGATTCTCTAGATTGGCTCAAGCAGTGGCCGCTAATCCATCCGCCATTGGAATAGGATTGGGCGAGGATACGGGTGTTATAATTCGCAATGGTTGCGAAATGGAAGCCATAGGAAGCGGTGCTGTTGTAATCATTGATGGTCGCCATATTAAGCACAATAACATTGCTGATATTGAAGAAGGAGCACCTATTTCTGTGGAGAATATGATTGTACATATCATGGAAAAGGGCAATTTCTACAATTCAAAAACTAGGGTTTTTGAAGCCGCCAATGTCAATGTAGTGGAGTAGTTGTTAATTGTAATATGATTTATTGTTTCCCAAGTTGAAGCTCAAGGTAATTTGAAGCTGAAATATAATGGTATTGTCATTTTTCTGAGGCCTCATCATTTTTTATCTCAAAGTCTTTAACTTGCTGCCGTTATATAGGTATGACACTCAAGCAAATTTTATTTAAGGAATCAGTATTGGTATTTGGTTTTTGCATGGCCGTACTAGCTGGTCCGTGTTTATCTATTCTTTTTCAAAATGATTTAAGCCAATTCACCGATTGCAATACCTATTTAGGATTAGCGCAATTTGATTTTGAACAAAGTGCTGTGCGAAGATACCGCCTCATTATTCCTATGTTGGCAAGTGCTTTAAATTATATGGGTGGTTCTGCATTTGATCATTTAGCACCCACCTATTACAAGGGTGATTTTTCTTTGGCCTTTAGCTTTTTTGCAATAAACAGTGTTATTATGGCGTTTTTCGGACTAATCATTTACAAATATTGTTTGTCGCACGGCTTGTCAAAAGTAGCGGCCTTAATAGGGTTGGTTTTTGTGTTATCATCACGGTACACATATTATTTTGCGGCTTTACCCTTTGTAGATTCACTTTTTTGTTTAGTCATTGGATTGACCCTATTGGGGATTAAGAATAGGGATTCTAAAATGTTAATTTGTTGTATTTTTTTAGGGCCCTTTGCCAAGGAGTCGTTTATTTTTATTGCGCCTCTTATTTTCTTTTTTGGTTCTATTCCCAAAAGTCGCCAATTGTTGTATTTCACTATTTCAGGGTTTGCTGTGTTTTCGTACCATTGCCTATATGATTATTATTATCCACCCAAAATTGTTGGTTGGTTGATGGCGGAGATGTACCATTTTTATAATTTTAAATATACGTTGGCCTTGCTCTTTAGTTTTTATGGGGCTTACAAAATGCTCATCAATATTGGCTTATGGATAGGGCTACCATTATTGGCTTGGTTTGTTTCAGAACCATTCAGAAAACGTTTTAAAAGTAAATGGGATGTCTGTAAAATTTGGTTTTTGGTCTCTGTTCTATTTCAAATGCTATTGTCAGGTTCAATGGAACGCATGTTTTATTTGGCCCTACCAGTATTTGCTGTTGCAATAGCAATGTCGTTTGAAGGGGTAAAAGAAGCTTCAAAAAATAGACAACTTAATTGACTATATATTTAATCACTAACCAAAAATTTTACGATGCTATTGTTTATTTTTAGGAAATATAAACCTTCGGGGAGCCCATCTATATTGATATTATCTGATATTGATTCATTGTGATAAACAATTTGCTGTTGGGAATTATAAATTGTAATTTCATTTTTTTGAGTAACAAAATCCAGAAATTTTATATGAATAATATTGTTAGCAGGGTTGGGGTAGATTGTAATTTGAGGTTCAATGGCTGTTATTTTTTGGGTACTTGCGTTTTTTGAAAGTGTGGTACTCCCTGGGGTAGGTGCAGTGAAGGTTTGGTCCCAGGTGAGAGCAGTATTTTCTGTTGTTTCGTCATGTCCGCCAATTCCATTGCCATTGGTTTGGGTTTCATAACCTTCTTCCAATAGAATTCTTTTAGTAGAATATCCAGAGCCTGCAGCAGTTGTTTGATTAGGCATAGTGTTGGCATCTGTTAAATAGGTTGAGGTAAGCGCGTCAGCGTCGGGTCCATCTAAAGCTAGGCCTGTTTTGGATTTGAGTTGATTGCCAACAGCAGGAATACCAACATTTAAAAGGTCTATGTCTTGTACTAAATCCTTGGCTCCATCCCAATAAAACAGAATAACACTTTCGCCAGCATTGGTAATGGATGGAATTCCTGAAGTTTTTATTGAAACTAAATCGGGGATATTTGTGTTTTGACTGATAATCTCATAATCAGGATTTACGCTATAGGTGGTAATAAAATCGGTTCCATTAAATCCAATAACCAATGTCTTTCGGGGTTGTATAGTTGCCCCTGAAGGAAACTTTACAATGAAATCACCAGCATCTACCGTATAGGAATTAGAAGGTAAAGCGTAATAATTGGAATGGTCTGTGAGGTAATAATGATCCAAATTGACTGTGCTGTCTGTTGGATTGTAAATTTCAATAAACTCTGCTGCAGAAGGCTGCATTGCAATTTCGGATAGCACTAAATGTGTTTGGGCATTTAAATTAAAAGAGAGCCATGAAAGGCATATGAAATTAATAGTATATTTCATTTTATATGATGTTAGTTTTAGTCAAAGCTATCAAATTTAATTTTAAAATCAAATCATTGAATGTATAAAAATCGAATAATTGAGGTAAATAATTGTATTGATGTAAAATGGAAGAATTTTTTTGTTGAAAAAATTGAACAATTTTAATTTTAGATTATTGCGGGGACAGGACTATCAGCCTTTGGCTGATGGACCTTAGGGGAGGGCTTAACAAGAAATGAAAAGGCGGCCTGCTTTGCAGACCTTTTTTTTTTATGGGTAAATGTGGGGACAGGATTTTTGCCTCGCGGCAAAGGACCTGTATGGGAGGGCTTAACAAAGAAATGAAATGCGGCTTGCTATGCAAGCCTATTTTTTTATGAGTCTCAATCGCTGCAAAACAAAGTTTTGCGCTCTTTTGATTCATAAAAAAACCCCGCTGATAGCGGGGTTTTTCTTTTCTTTGTTGCGGGGACAGGACTCGAACCTGCGACCTTTGGGTTATGAGCCCAACGAGCTACCACTGCTCCACCCCACGATTTATAGGACTGCAAAGATAGCGTTTTATAAACCATAAACAAGCATTCATTTTAACATTGTCTTAACTTTTTGGTTTTTTATCGAATTGTTAAAGCATTAAGCAGGCTCTTTCAAAACTGACAATTTTTGTAAACAATGCCTCAATTTGTTTAAAAGGCCTATGAGGTTCGCACATTAAAAAAGCTTTAGTTTTGTTGCCTACCTAGTTAAAATAACCAGTGCTTTTTAATTCATTCGAATTTTTAATTTTCTTGCCAATAGTATTCCTACTCTATTGGTTCGTTTTTAACCGAACGCTGCGGTGGCAGAATGGCTTGATTTTGTTAGCCAGTTATTTTTTTTACGGTTGGTGGAGTTACCAATTTCTGGGTCTTCTTGCACTCAGTACCTTGTTAGATTATTTATATGGTTTTTGGGTGGCCTCTCCTAACAGGAAAAAAGCAAAGCTTTTCTTATGGTTGAGCGTCATTAATAATCTGGGCATTCTTTGTGTTTTTAAATATTATAATTTTTTTGCCGTACAATTCCAACAAGGTTTTGAATTGCTGGGGTTGCATACCCATCCTATGATGCTTGAATTGGCTTTGCCCATTGGCATCTCGTTTTACACCTTTCATGGCATGTCTTATGTTTTTGATATTTACCGAGGGCAACAAAAGACAGTTTCGAATTTTGTAGATTACGCTATGTTTGTAAGCTTTTTTCCTTTGCTAGTGGCCGGTCCAATTGAAAGGGCTAATCATCTTTTACCGCAAATTCAGAAACGAAGACAATTTAATTACCAACAAGCTATTCAAGGAACCCGGCTTATACTTTGGGGTTTGTTTAAGAAAGTGGTAATAGCAGATACCTTGGCTGAAACGGTTAATACTGTATTTCAAAATTATCAAGACTACAATGGCATAACATTAATTACTGGAGCTATTGCTTTTAGTTTTCAAATTTATGGCGACTTTAGTGGGTATTCAGATATTGCAATTGGAACCGCCAAGTTGTTTGGTTTTGAATTGCTGAGCAATTTTAAGTTTCCTTACTTTTCGCGTGATATTGCAGAGTTTTGGAGGCGTTGGCATATTTCACTTTCATCTTGGTTTCGCGATTATTTGTACATTCCTTTAGGTGGTTCTAAATCGGGGAAGGCCAGGGCGGTGCGTAATACATTTATTATTTTTATTGTCAGCGGTTTTTGGCATGGTGCCAGCTGGAATTTTATTGTTTGGGGATTCATGCATGCATGTGCCTTTCTACCACTTTTAATAATGAATAAAAACAGGAAACATGTAACAGATGTGGTTGCCCAAAATAGGCAATGGCCTAATTTAAAGGAGCTTTGGCAAATGGGTACTACCTTTGTTTTTGTTACTTTGGCGTGGGTGTTTTTTAGAGCCGATAACATAACGATTGCAATAGATTATCTAAAAAGAATGATGGGCAGTTTACTTCATTCACCGTCTCAAATATTTGAATTAGGCGTCAGCAAAATGGTATTTGTTTACATCTTTGTTTTATTGGGGGGCGACTGGTATTTGAGGAGAAATGAAAGAGAAATAAGCATTAAGCAACCATGGGTAGAATTCATTATTTCGGCTTTACTGATCATCCTTATTCTTTTCAATATTTATAGGGAAACTACGTTTATTTATTTTCAATTTTAAAAATGCATAGCTTTATAAAATTCGTTGCCAAAAATTATCTATTACCAACTTTGTTGGTACTTATAATTGTTGGTTTAGTTTCATCAAAGAAATACATGTTGAGTGAAAGCCAATTGGAAAAATCTTATGAGGAAGATTTAAATAACTTTGCATGGATTCATAAAATACCCCAAGCCGAAGGGTATATTTTTGGGTCATCTTCCCTGCGATATGGTTTATCTGCTTCTGCCTTGAGCGATAGTAATTCACAATGGCTTAACTTGTCTAAGGATGCAAGAGATCCCATTGTTTTTTATTTATTGTTAAAAAAGTACTATCCATACAAGCACCCAAAAAAAATAATAGTAGGACTAGATCCGTGGATCTTTTCTAAAGGGTATTATTATTACAGAAATCAAATTATGTTTTTAGATTTGGATGCAAGTACTACTTGGGCGATGCGACAAAAGGATGCATCTGTTTACTTCACAAAATTTAAACAAGTAGTGTATAGCAGGTTTTCTGAAACTGCATCTCCTACGCTTGGTATAATTGATAAAATACCTGGTGACTTTGGGTCAATTAAACTTACCAAAAGTGCCGCCAATTTTCGAAAAATTGATGAAGATTGGTTTGATGTAAAAAGGTATGGTTGGGCAGAGTTGGAATTTGAATACCTAGGTAAAATTAAACAGTTTTGCAACACTCATAATATTGAATTAATTTTTGTGATTCCCCCAAAGCGAAATGATTATACGCGCACCGCAAAAAAGCTTTTTGCAGAGGAACACCGTATATGGTGGCAAAAAATAAATCAGGTAATTGGAGGAGAAAAAATCATTGGCACTTTTTCTGATTTATCTGCCTATCCCCAAGATTCCATTTTTGCAGAATCCTGTCATTTAAATGAACGCGGTCAGCAGGTGTATTCGCATTGGTTGAAAGAACATATTGACAAATTAGAAAGGATTACCACGGAAAGAAATTTTTATTGAAGCAATCCGGCGCTCCATTGAAGTGCATAAATTGTTTTATAGAATTTCGTCTTTAAATCAATCAGTTTTTCCAAAGCTTCCAAGGCCTTGTTTTCTCTTGAGTTGACAACGAATAATGAACTCTCTCCATTGTTGAGGCGGATTTCTTCGGCTTTCACTAATAAGAGACAATTGTTATAATTGCTGCTTTGTAATTCTATTTGATTTTTCAATGCAGTCAGTTCGTTGTGATAACTTCTTACTTTTAATTGAATGTTGTAACGTTTTTGGTTAATGTCTAATTCTGTTTCTTCAATTTTTAATTGAGATTTTTTATACTCGCTTCTTCCTTGTGACAATCTTAAAGGAATTTCAATTTTTAATCCGTATTGATAGTTGTTCTCAAAAGGACTGCTATTCGTAATTGTTTTCGACCATTCTAAATCCTTGCCTAGCATGTTATATTTTAAATCAACCTTGGGTAATAATTCTTGAAATTTCAATCGTTTTTCAATCGTTAAATAATCGATTTTAAAATCGTAAAGTTTCAAGTGCGGGTGATTTGTGGAAGCAATTTCCAATAGGTAATTAAGCTCTAAATTAAACGAACGAATACTTGTTTCGTCTTCCCAATTATTTTGAGGAATCACCACTTCTGGCAGGTAATACGGCTCATTATTACTTTTCCATAAATAGGCAGACAATTGTAATCCAGAATTTTGAAATTCTAACCACAAAACACTTTGCTGGTATTTAAAATTCTGCAATTGTGATAGCGCCTCAATGGTGTCTATTGCAGGACGTTCACCATGTTTGTATGTGGCACGTATCCAATTAAATCTTGCCTCACTTATTTGAACGTTATTTTGAGCAACCTTAAAAGATTGATAAGCTTTTACCCAACTCCAATAAGCTTCTATTGCATGAATAGCTAAATCATTCATGATTGCTTTTTGTTCCACAACGGCCATGTTCAAGAAAATTTTAGATTGTTGAAGAATGGCCCTTCTTTTATCGAGCACTAAATTTTTCAATAAAGGTATATTAATGCCGATGTAATTGGTTGTGCCCAGGGTTTGTGTTGGATCGATTCTATTGCCAGTCAGTTTTTCATATCCTCCTTGAATCTCGATTCCATACCAGGTTGGTATTTTGATTTCAGGGGCATGGTGCTGATAATAATTTAAACCACTGAAATTTTTACCAGAGGATTGGTAACTTATTAGGGGGTCGAATGCACTTCTGGCCAATAATATGTCAGCATTTGCCTTTTCAATACCAATTTTAGTCTGTCGCACCAGAGGATGAAATTCTCTTACGATTAGTAAAACTTGTTCAGAATTCAAAGTCAAAAGTGAATCTTGAGCTTTTGAAATAAGGATTGTATTGATTCCAATAATTACTACAATGAATATCCTTTTTAAAGCAATATTTGTAATATTTTGAATGATAGATTTCATAATTATTTTTCTTTTTTTATTTCGTAATAATGTGGTGGAAATCCATTGATATTTCGCCATAATTCATACCAAATTGGAACATCTTTTAGCAGGGTTATTGCTTGAGCACCACTTCCTATTTTTAATTGATCTGGCCACTTCCTGTCATTCGGGTCTTCCGCAACCAACACTCTAAATAATCCATTCTGACTAATGGCACTCTCGTAGGCTACTATTTTACCTCCAAATGTACCATAGCTATTCTCGGGCCAACCACTGAAAACAATGGCTGGAAATCCATCAAAAGTAAATCGCACTTTCTGTCCAACATTAATAAGTGGCAAATCCACCGGTCTAACGAACATTTCCACTGCAAAGTGTTTGGCTTTTGGTACTATAACGGTAATGCGCTCTCCCTCTTTTAGAATTTCTCCAATGCCCGCTTTTTTGGCTTGAATGATCTGACCGTCTTGAGGCGCTAATACAATGTACATCTCATTTCTTATTGTATAATTGCTAAGTTGGTTTTGCAGTTTAGCAACTTCTCCTTGAGTGCCTGCAATGGTGCTTTGACTTTGAAAACGATCGCTTTCGGCCTTATTAATTTTTTCAATGTATTCCTGCACGATGCCATTTTGTTCAATTTTAACATTGAGTAAATCTTGCTTGGTTTGTTCTATCTTATTCTCAGCAGAAATTTTCTTTGCCAAAGCGTTCTGATAGGCTGCATTTCGCTGCTGCAGTTGTGTTTGTGATACTAAGCCTTCATCAAACATTTTTTGTTGTCGTTCAAATTGATTTTTTATCAACTGATGTTCATTTTCTGCAGCTACTAATTCAGCATTTTCTCCTTTTAATTTATTTTCAATTTGTTTTTGTTTGTTATTCAATTGAGCAATTTTGAAAGCTTGTGCCTTTTCTAATGCCTCTATTTGATTGGTTGATGTGATGATTTTACCTTCATAAAAGCCTATGCTTTCTTTTTTTGCATCTACTTGTTCTTTGGTTCGCATTACAAGAGAGGGATCTAAATAATCCTCTTTTATTTCAGTAAGTTGCAAGATAGTATCACCTTTACGCACAAAATCACCTTCTTTAACCCACCATTTTGCTATTTTTCCAGGTATAGGCGAATTCACATCCTGTGGTCTTTCTTCCTGATACAAGGTAGTAATATTTCCTTTTGATTTAATGTTTTGCGTCCAAGGTAAAACCATAATAATGGCCATGAAAATAAGGATGCTCCAAAACCAAAATTTAATCTTATTTTTTTGGCCTTCTAGGTAAATTTGCGACCAAGCATTTAAAGGAATAGGATATTTCATATTAGAGCCTTAATTATTTTTGATAAGTTTTGTTTCATTGTTAGAAATGTTAATTTCATAATCACATTTACTAGTAAATTCTTCATCATTAGTAACTACAAACACTGTACTGTAGGGTATTTTATTGAATATGTATTTACAAATATTGGTTTTTAATGTTTTGTCAAGCCCTTGCCATGGTTCCTCGAGCAGTAATAGGGATGGTTCATTGATAAGTGCTCTTAGTAGTAAAATCTTTTTGGCAACGGTCTCTGGTAGTTTTTTGCCAGAAGGATCCAATATAGTTTGAAATCCATTTGGCAAACCTGTTAGATAATTTCTTATGCCGATACTTTCTGCTAGTAAGGATATTTTTTCTGCCGTATTATTGGGATGCCCCATGCCAATATTATCCAATACAGTTCCAGAAAACAGGTCTTGTTCGTTTAAATATACCCCAGTATTCTGCCTTAATTCTCCCAAGTCGTAATTATTAATGGGTACTTGATTTAAGAAAATAGAACCTTCAAAATCATTGTAATTGCCGCTCATTAAACATAACATAGTCGATTTTCCAACGCTCTCTGCTCCAGTGATGGCTACCTTGCTGCTTGCTGGGATTCTAAAATTCAAGTTTTTGAAAATTGGTTTATTGGAAGTAAATCCGAAGCCAACATTGTGAAATTCTATTTCTACTCCCTTAGAAGTATTTGTAAAAGGGATATTCCCATTTGGCTCTAACTCACTTTCGGTAATAGTGGCCAGTTTTTCAAGGCTAGTAATAACATCATATACATTGTCCAAACTGCCAATTAGTTTTTCTACAGCGCTAATTACAGAAAGAATAACAATTTCTGCTGCAATAAATTCACCAATATTCAATTGTTGATTGAGCAAAAGATAGGTGCCTACAATCAACATTGAAGATGTGATGGCGACTTTAAAAACAACCAAACTTCTGAATTGAAATAATAGAACTTTAAAATGGGCTGTTTTTGCTTTCAAATATTTTACAACATTTTGATCGGTATTTTTTAGGTTGAGATGGCTACCCTGGCTAAATTTGAATGATTTTATCGTACGCGCCATTTCCTCAAACCAAGCGGCCACGGCGTATTTGTATGAGCTTTCTTCTAAACTTGTTGAGTAACCTTTACTGGCTGTTATTTTTAGAATGAACCAAAGAATAAAAATCAACAAGAAACCAAAGATGATAAAAATGGGATGGTAAAGTGAAAGTAGCAGTAAACCCAGCGTAATTTGTATAGAGGCGGCAGGAATATCTAAAAGAATTTTTGATAGTCCTTTCTGGAGCACTTGGGTGTCAAAAAAACGGTTTACTTTTTCGGGAAGATAATATTGATCGGCTTTTTTTAAGTCAATTTGTGCAATATTTTCGGAAAATGCAAAAGCATAACGCGTGAATATTTGCTGTTGTAATCTTTCAATAATTTTCATTTGATTAATTTGAAAAAGGCCTACTATTAAAACAGCAAGCACAATTACAAATATGAGCACATAAATAGAAGTTACCATAGCTGCACCAAGCACAAAGCCAATGATAGATTGAACTCCTAAGGGAACTGTTAACTGCAGTAGACCACTTAATATCGCATAAAAATAGATGGCAATAATCTCATTTCGTTCCTTAAATAGTAATTGCCATAGCCTTTCTAATGAGTTAACTTTTGTCATGCTTAATTAATTTATGTTGGCAAAGATAATAATACTTTATTAAATAATAGTAATACTATTGTAAATAGTTGTAATAGTTCTATAGAAAATAGTTATACCTTAAGTACTCATCAGAATATATAGATTTGCAGCATTAGAATAAATGATGAATTTCAAGGTAACTTTTAAAGTAAATGATAAATTATATCTTCGAGATCCCGAAGGAAGTGAGTTAGGGAAGCAAATAATTAAAAGCGGAATAGACCTTATCTATGAAGTTGGATTTGAAAATTTTACATTTAAGAAATTGGCAAAATTAGTTAACACAACAGAGGCCAGTATTTACAGATATTTTGAAAATAAGCATCGCTTGTTGTTGTATATTTTGAATTGGTATTGGACTTACTTAGAGTTTAATGTTATGTTTGAATTGCAAAATATTAAAGACCCAAAGGCTAAGTTAAAATTTATCATTCAACTCTTAACCAGTGATTTGCCACCCCATCCAGAATATCTTAATTATAATTGCAAGTATTTAAACCATATTGTTATTGCCGAAGGAAGTAAAACATATTTTGTAAAAGAGGTTGAACGTATTAACAAAGAAGAAGTATTTAAGCCATATAAAGATTTATGCGATCAAATTGCTGAAATAATAATGGCTTATAATCCTACTTACAAATACCCTAAATCTTTAAGTACCACATTAATAGAAACAGCGCATGATCAGCAATATTTTGCAAAATATTTGCCCAAATTAACAGATGTAGTTCCTCAGAACAAATATAGATTTGCAGCAAAGTTTTTGGATGACTTGTTGTTTAAGGTACTCGATTAAATATGGCTCGGTGGCAAATAAGTGGCTTGATTTTATTTCCTGAGTGTTTTTAATCTAAATAAAAGGTCCCCATCTGATAAGGTTTTGGCAATTCCTTTTCACCGAGAATTTCCCTGATATTAATTTCAATATTTCTGGCAATGGCCGTCATTGGCGTATCAGTAGGGAGATTGCTAAATGGTTCTTGCATCAATGCCGCTGTTTTCTCCAATAAAAAAAATACTCCCGAAATGACAATTAAAAGTGGAATTTCGAAATAAAATGGAATATCTGTTAGTGAAATCGAAAGCGTCACAACGAAAATATAAATCATAAATTGAAGAAATATTCTGTAGGTTACAGGAAACACTGTGCTTTTAATGCGCTCTACCTTGCCCATCGAATCACATAATCTTACCAAAGTATTATCTAATTGAAATTGAGAAAAAAGTTCTATTTGATGGTTCTTTCTGAGTTCAGTAAGATCTGCAGATTGGTTTGATAAAAGTACCAGTGGCACATGGTGATGTTTTTGAAGTGAAAGCAATTCTTTTTCTGAAACAAATGCTTCGATATTATCTGTGGGATTTAAATTTCTTAAATTCTGACCCAAGGAATAGCACCAAGCTATTTGTCTATACGCAATGGTTTTGATATTAAATTGATGCTCAGGTCCTATGAAACTTTTGAGTTGCATTACTAAACTTCGCGAATCATTAACAATGCTGCCCCAAGCCTTGCGGGCTTCCCACCAGCGGTCGTAAGATTGGTTTAATTTAAAAGACAATAAAATTGAAATGGCTGTACCAATGAATGTAGGAATGGTAAGTGGCATTGCGGGTACACTCTCTTTGAATAAGTGGGTTAATAAATAAACACCAATAGAAATGATGAAAACATAAGTCAACTCAGCTCTAACATTTTTGAGAATATAAGTAATTGGCAATTTTTTATTGATTAACATAAATTTATGATGAATGTAAGGCAAATATATCATTACTTTTCATATTCAAAAATGATTCATTTTTTGATGAATAAGTTAACCAGCCATGAAAATTGGCGTTTAGGAATTCTATGCAGGTTTAAAATATTTATGCCTATGCAAGAGAGTGGGTTGTGATTTTTTTTACAGGTGAGATAAACATAGGCATTCCAATACTTGTTGATTAAGTTATGAAAAACGTTTTGGTGATAGGAGCTTCCAAAGGCATAGGCAAGGCAAGTGCAGAACAATTATTTGAAACTGGAGATTATAATGTATTCGGCACTTACTCCAAGACCTCAGAGCATTTGAGTCCATCCATAAGTTATCATTTCTTAGAAGTGCTTTCAGATACCATGGATTTGGATTTTTTACCCGAAACATTGGATGCCTTGGTTTATTGCCCCGGCGCCATTCAATTAAAACCTTTTGCGCGAATTAAACCAGAAGAATTTATAACCGATTACCAATTGCAAGTTATTGGAGCCGTGAAAACCATACAGGCCGTATTGCCAAAATTGAAAGCCTCTGGCAAAGCATCCATTGTTTTATTTTCTACTGTTGCGGTTCAAATGGGATTTAATTTTCATAGCTTGGTAAGTGCTTCCAAAGGTGCAATAGAAGGCCTAACCAAGTCGTTGGCGGCAGAGTTAGCGCCAAACATAAGAGTGAATTGCATTGCACCTTCTATAACCGATACACCCTTAGCTGCTGCCTTATTAAACACGCCTGAAAAAATAGAATCAAATAAGCAAAGACATCCTTTAAAAAAAATTGGTGAGGCTATTGATATTGCTAATATGGTGGCTTTTTTGGTTTCCGACCAATCAGCTTGGATGACAGGGCAGGTGTTGCATTTAGACGGTGGTATTTCAGCAGTCAAGTAATATCTTTTGTAGGAAAAAAGTGCATGTATTGCTGATAGTCTACTGAAAAATTTATAAAGCTGGCGCTAAAAGAAAGCTAATCTTTAACAAATTCCTATCCAAAAATCTATGAAGGAAGCTTATGATTTTTTATAATTTAATATTGCTCGTACCAATCAAATTTTTCTAAAATTATTTTAGATTTTTCATGGGTCATGTATTTCAGAAATTCTTGTGCAACTGGACTATGTTTTTTACCCTTCATCCAAATTAAACTCCAAGTTGTTTTAATGGGGGTTCCTTTTAAAGGGATAATTTCTAACTGATGGCTTTGAAGTTCGTTTTTGATACCAATCAAAGGCATAATGGAATGTCCTAATCCTGCAAGAATGGCTTGTTTAACAGCTTCATTAGAGGTGAGCTCTATTTTTTTCGAGACAGAAACCTTGTGTCGTTCAATGAATTTTTCCATTACTTGACGGGTCCCAGAACCTTTTTCTCTAAAAATCAAAGGCCTTTCATTTATAATTTCCTTCGTAGAGGCGAGCTTTTTCGAACTGTTGTTCATATTTCCTACCAAGAAAAGTTTATTTTTTAACAAATCCAGTTTTTCAATATTTAATTTAGTGGGAAGTATAGAAACCAATGAGAAATCTACTTCGTTGTTTTCTAAACTTTCTAATACTCTATTTTTATTCGTAACATCCATCTTTAATTCAACTCCTTCATGTTTTTTTATAAATGAAGAAAGGAAAAACGGCATAATGTATTTTCCTGTAGAAACAACTGAAATTTTTAAGCGACCTGTAAGTTGTCCTTTGTGCGCGCCTGTTTTGTAATTAATTGCATTCACTTGGTTAATTATATTTTCAGCAGCAATTCCAATTTCTTTGCCGAATTCAGTAATGTAAATCTTTCTGCCAATAACCTCCGTGAGAGGTAATTCAAATTGATTCTGAAAATTTTTAAGCTGAATAGAAACTGCAGGCTGTGTTAGATGTAATTCCTCCGAAGCTTTAGTTATACTCTCTGTCTGCACTATTTTTAGAAAAATTTGGAGTTGATTTAAAGTGTAATTCATAAAAATAATTAATGCAATAGATTACAAATATAAATAAAAGTATATGAATTGCTCACTTTAGTTTTGCCGTATTAAAAAAATCATATGTTAAAAAGTAAAAAAGCAACCACACTCTTAGTCTCACTGATACTTGTCTTGTTGCTCAGTCTTAAGCTCAGTAAATATTATAATAATGAGATCATAGAATTCGGATTTGATATTTTGATAATAGTACTTTTATTAACTTTCTATGAGCAAATTTTACTGTTGACACTTACGACAATTTTTGGTATTTATAAAAAGTTAGTAAATTAGATGAACCAGTTTCTATCGAATCTCAGATTGTAAAATAACTAAATAATTTAAATAAATAAGCAAATGCAAACGATTCAAAATTTAAAATTTCCACTCTTCACATTGGCGTTAATTATAGCTGGCTCTATCTCCCCATCAGATGCAGTAGACAGTGGTTTTGAAGTCAAAATATTGGAACAATTGACAACAATTTCTATCATTATCATAGCAGTATTTATGCTGTATATCACTTTGGATAAATTATCCAGAACCAAAAAGGGAATATGGAAAATGAAAAACAACTCATCTAACAATTAATTTAAATATGACGAAAATAACGATAGCAAAAGGAGACGGTATTGGACCTGAAATTATGGATGCCACCCTTGAGATTTTAATGGCCGCTGGCGCACAATTAGAAATTGAAGAAATAGAAGTTGGTGAGAAAGTTTATCTGGCAGGTAATACTTCTGGAATTGCAGCATCCTCATGGGAAACCATAAGGAATAATAAGGTCTTCTTAAAAGCCCCAATCACTACACCACAAGGTGGAGGGTATAAAAGTTTAAATGTTACAACACGAAAATTTCTTGGACTTTATTCAAATGTTCGTCCGTGTATGAGTTTGCATCCCTTTGTTAGTACTAAGCATCCTGTAATGGATATTGTAATTGTAAGAGAAAATGAGGAGGATTTGTATGCCGGAATAGAACATCAACAAACAGATGAAGTAGTTCAGTGCTTGAAATTAATCAGTCGCCCAGGGTGCGAAAAAATAGTGCGATATGCTTTTGAATACGCCAAACAACAAAACAGAAAAAAGGTAACTTGTTTCACAAAGGATAACATTATGAAACAAACAGATGGATTATTTCATCAAGTGTTTGACGAAATTGCAAAAGAATATCCTAATATAGAAAACGAACATTGGATAATCGACATTGGTGCCGCCAAAATGGCTGATACGCCAGAAGCCTTTGATGTAATTGTGATGCCAAATTTATATGGAGATGTGCTTTCAGATGTTGCTGCACAAATTACTGGTTCTGTGGGTTTGGCAGGCTCCGCCAATATTGGAGAAGAGTGCTCAATGTTTGAGGCCATACATGGTTCAGCACCTCGAAGAGCGGGTCAGAATTTGGCTAACCCATCAGGCCTGTTGCAAGGTGCAATTATGATGTTGAATCATATAGGGCAAATGGATGTTGCCGAAAGGGTTCAAAACGCATGGCTAAAAACCATTGAAGATGGTATTCATACTTATGATATTTTTAAAGAAGGAATCAGTAAACAGAAAGTTGGTACAAAAGAATTCGCAGCTGCAGTAATAACAAATCTTGGGCAAAAGCCAAGTATTCTCAACCCAGTAATTTATTCTAAAAATACGGCTTTAAACTTGCCTAAATACAAACGCAAACCGGCTACACATAAACAACTGGTGGGAGTGGATATTTTTGTTCACTGGAGCGGCAGCAATCCAGATGAACTCGCAGAGAAAATAAAAAGAATTGAGAACAATGGCATTCAACTTACCATGATTACCAATAGAGGAATAAAGGTTTGGCCAGAGGGTTTTAGGGAAACGTTTTGCACAGACCATTGGAGGTGCCGATTCAAATCAACTGAGGGTAAGGAGGTAAGCAAAGTAAGAATTATTGAGCTGTTGAAAAATGCACTCGACGAAAATATTGATACCATTAAAACAGAGAACCTATATGAGTTTGATGGTAGATCTGCTTATTCGCTGGGTCAAGGACAATAAATTACACGAAAAAATATGAATATTCAACTTATTAAAGGTCAATTTTCGGGATTAGAATCAATAGATTTATTGACGGAAATAATCAATGCAAAAATAAAATTTCACGAAAACCGGATAGACAAAAGTAGCAGTGAAGAGGATATAAAAATGCGCGAAAATAAAATCAAGCATTTACAAAATTCACTTTCAGATGTTCGAAAATGGGTCCATTCAGAAGGCAAACAAATCTCGATTGAGTCCATCATTAATCTTCATTAACCCTCAAAAAATTATACACCCAATGCTATTATTTATTTTTCGAGTTAAAGTTCTAATAACAATAATTATCCTTGTTATTTCTCTTAATGAAATTTTAGTTTCAAATAATGTTCTAATATGTGAATTTGCAAAGTCAGTGGCTATATTTTCTCTGCTGGGCCTTGTTAAAGTACTTTCTGAAAGCAATTTGGAAACCACAAGGAACACCCATAATCAGCTAAATTCTGAATTTGAATACAAACAAAAAACCAATATATTAGTTGATGGATAGAACAGTCAATTAATCTAAAAAAAAGTACCCAATCAATAAAAAAATAGGAACCCATAATGAACATCAACTTATTAATAGAAAATCTAACCAACCCCGCCCTGCTTTTTTTTGTCCTTGGAATTGTTGCAGTTTATTTAAAAAGCGACCTTGAAATTCCGGCAAATTCTTCAAAATTTATCTCTCTATACTTATTATTCTCCATTGGATTTAAGGGCGGGCAGGAGTTATCACATGAAACATTTACCAATACAATCGGATTTTCCATGATTTTTGGCATCTTAATTTCCTTATTAATCCCGCTTTACACATTTTTCATTCTGAAAAGGAAAATGAATATTTATGATTCAGGTGCTATTGCGGCCGCCTACGGATCGGTAAGCGCAGTTACATTTGTTACAGCTGTGGCCTTCCTCGAATCGCAACAATTATCATTACACGGTCATATGGTGGCCATCATGGCACTTATGGAGTCTCCGGCTATAATAGCTGGACTTATATTAATTTCCATTTACAACAAGGATGATTCGCCTGTAATTAAGAAAAGAACTGTTTTGAGACATTCATTTACAAACGGTAGTGTATTGCTAATACTGGGAAGTTTGATAATTGGGTTTTTTGCAAACGCAAAACAGGCAGAGGGTATTAAGCCATTTACAAATGACTTATTCAAAGGGTTTTTAGCCATATTCTTGCTAGATATGGGCATCGTGAGTGGGAGAAAATTAAAATCTTTCTTTTCTTTTGGATGGTTTCCATTTGCGTTTTCCATTTGTATTCCATTAATCAATGGTAGCATCATCGCTTGGCTAAGCTCCTATATTACTCCAGATATCGCCAACAGATTCGTATTCGCTGTTTTAGCAGCGAGCGCCTCGTATATAGCAGTCCCAGCAGCCATGAAAATATCCGTTCCAAAATCAAATCCTGGTTTATATTTACCAATGGCACTAGCTGTTACATTTCCAGTAAACATTACGATTGGAATGCCGATTTATTTTTACATCGTGCAGAACATTTAATAAAGCCAAGAATTAGAATTAATTTGTTCAGTTGGTTAAGATAAATAGATGCAAAATAATATTCATTTTTGCAGGCCTTATTGCGCTTCTTATTTTCTTACCAAATTTAGATGGTATGGATAGGGTGATTTAAAAAAGTGATTTTGGCGTTTGAATAATTTTTTGCGTATTTTTGTATTATGAAGAAGTTTGTGTTTTTATCTGCCATAATCGCCTTGTTATTGTCCGGTTGTGAGGAAACCCCTCCTGAAATTGATTTTAAAGTCCCTATTATTCCACTAAAAGACTCTACGTATATTGGAACTGCTCCGGCTCCACAGCATAAGGCTGTGTTAATAGAAGATATTACAGGAGTTAGGTGCATTAATTGTCCCGATGCTGCCCAAAAAGCAAAGGATATTGTGGCTCAGAAAACAAGTGATAGTGTGGTCGTAATGGCTATTTATCCAATTACTATTTTCGATAACTTTACGCATCCTTATGCAGGTGTTCCTCAACTGGCATCCAATATTGCCAAGGATATTGTTCAAACACTCGGCTTGCCACAAGGATTACCAAATGGGTACGTTGATAGGAAAATTTTTATTGGCAAATCTGATCCAGTTATTAGTTATACCGAGTGGATTAATTACGTTAACATACGTTTACAAGAAAAAACACCTGTAAATATTGGTATCACAAAGGAAATCAATAATAGAAAATTAAAAGTTGAAATTAACTTGCAGTACAATACCAATGCGCTTGCAGGAGCTAATCATAAATATGCCATCTATATTATCGAAGATAAAATTGTTAGTTCGCAAACTACCCAAAGTGGTATAAATCCAAATTATGTTCACAACCATGCATTGCGCTATGCTTTCGGTCTAACCATGGGTAATCCCCTTATCCAAACTACCGTGCCGGGTCGCACCTACGTCAAACAATATGAGTACGAAATGCCCGCAGAATATGTGATAGAAAATTGCCATGCCATTTGTGTGGTGCTAGATAGTGTAACCAATGAAGTAATTAATGTAAGAGAGATTGATTTAAAATAATTACATGGATTGGCAAAGTGCTCGTAAAGGATTTAAGCAATACCTAATCCTGGAAAAGTCCTTAACGGGTAATAGCATTGAGGCTTATCTACATGATGTTTTAAAATTCGAAAATTTCTTATCCTCCAACGAATGGTCCATTTCTCCAATTGAGGTGGAATACAAACATTTGTTGCAATTTGTAAGTTCATTAACCAAAATAGGAGTTGCTTCTAGCAGTCAAGCACGCATGATAAGTGGACTTAGGGCATTCTATAAATATTTATTGTTAGAGGATGTTTTGGTGAACGACCCAACACAAAATTTGGAATTGCCCAAGTTGGCCCGCAAATTACCTGAGGTATTAAGTCAATTAGAAATTGAAGCAATCTTAAAACAAATTGATCTGAGTAAACCCATGGGTCACCGCGATCAAGCCATTATAGAAACCCTTTATGGTTGTGGATTGCGTGTAAGTGAATTGATAGGTCTTAATATTTCCGAAATTTATTTTGAAGAAGAATTTATTAAGGTACATGGTAAGGGCAACAAAGAGAGGTTGGTGCCCATAGCACCATCTGTACTAAAAGTACTGAGTCGATATATTCATGAAACAAGGGTACATTTAAAAGTGAACAAGAAATTTTCGGATACTACTTTTCTCAATCACTTTGGAAATGGCCTAAGCCGTATTTCTGTTTTTAAACTCATTAAAACATTGGCTACCAAAGCTGGTATTCAAAAAAATATTAGTCCGCATACCTTTCGCCATTCCTTTGCTACCAGCCTTGTGGAGGGCGGTGCCGATCTTCGAGCGGTGCAACAAATGTTAGGGCATGAGAGTATTATTACCACAGAAATATACACCCATTTAGACCGTAAGTTTTTAAAGGAAACCATTGCGCTTTATCATCCAAGAGCCAAACGATTTAAAAAAAACTAAACCCTGTTTTTTAGGTTAAAATTGAAAAGCTAAATATTCATTACTTTTGTTTTTTATATGTTTCGTATTTTTTTAATTGTTTGTATTGGATTAATGGCTTGCATGAGTAAAAATGACAAGGCTTTAAAACGCTTTAAAACTGCCCAAAAAGATACCATGAACCACGCCTATTGGGTCGATATGATAAAGGATTCCAATACTAATTATTTTGCAGCTATTAGTGCTTTTGATTTATTTTGGAAAGACAAGGAAAAGCCAGTGCGCGATGAAGACAATGAGGGTCAAGATATTTATGGCGATGATACAACCCAACAAATGAAATATGGGGATTATGTTTTTCAATACAAGCAATTTTTACATTGGAAAGAAGCCAGTAAGAATTTAATAAAGCCTGATGGCAAGGTAATGACGCCGTACGAAATTCAAAAAATGATACAATCTATAAGAGAATAATATACCTTGAATCTAAATATTAAACTAAGTTTCTGCCTTCTGCTCGGTGTTCAAATATTGAGCGCACAGAGTGACAATTGGACTCAATTGGGCATGGTAAAATTTCCGGCCAACCCAAGTGTGCAAACCACAGGTATGGGTCGTGTCAGCCATTTGGCCTTTCACCCCACCGATTCAAACAAACTTTATGCTGTATCTGCAAGCGGTGGTCTATGGCGAAGCAGCAATGAGGGTAAAACATGGTCCCCATTGTGTGATAACATGGCGTACACAGCCTGTGCATCAGTTTGTGTAAATCATAAAAACCCTAAAACATTGTACCTCGGTACAGGAGATGCGAACTATTATGGAGGTGGTTTGGGTGTATACAAAAGTTATGACGATGGCAAAACCTGGCAACAAAGCAATACGGGTATGGGTAATGTATTGGTAGTTCAAATGGTGATGAATCCCTCAGATACCAATGTGATTGTAGCCTCAACAATTAATGGTTTATATAAAACAATTAATGGAGGTTCAACATGGGTTAAAAAATCCAGCATTTCCGATAATTATAACGACCTTGTAAAGAAACCTAAATCTTCCACAGGCCTTTACGCCACATCCCTTACAGCCTTTTATTATTCAGATAATTTTGGTGAAACATGGACCCAAACCAAAATAAGTGTAACAGATACTTTTAGCAGTATTATGATTGGTGTAACCAATGCGGATTCCAATTTGGTGTATGTTACCGCTTGGCGCAACAAATCGTGGGGTACTAAAACGTTTTTTGGAGGGGTATTTAAAAGTAAAAATGCTGGACGCAATTGGTCTCTTCAAAGCAATAAACCCCAAATATTGGGATACAGTAGCGATGGCACTAGCAATGATGGGCAGGGGGGGTATAATTTAAGTATTACTGTAGATCCTGTAAATGCGGCCAATGTTTATTTAGCCGCAATTAATTTATGGAAAAGTGCCGATTCAGGAAAGACCTGGCGATTGCAATCTCACTGGGCATATGGTGTGCATGCCGATAAACACCACTATCAGTTTTCGCCTTTTAATAACAAAAAATTATTTATAACGCACGATGGTGGTATCGATTATTCTAAAGATACTGGTAAAACATGGAAAACCATTTCAGATGGATTGACAGCATCGGAATTTTATAAAATGGGTCAGAGTAAATTGAACCGTGAGAAATTACTTGGTGGTTTGCAAGACAATGGCTTAAATTATTATAAAGACGGTATTTTTTATACCATTCGTGGTGGCGATTACGGTGGTGAGTTTTTATTTGATCACCTAGATTCCAACTATCAATATTTTCAGGGCGGAGGTAATAAATACAAACTCTCTAATTTTAGCAGTAGCAGTATTAATGGCGTTGCTAATGGGGTGTATGAGATGCACCAAACAGATACCAACATCATGTTGATGGGTGCCAATCATTTGTATATATCCAAAAACTTAAGAGCCAATCCTTCGGTGAATGTCACATGGAAAAAAATAAGCGATAGTTTACTGCATTACGGAAACGTTGGTACCAGTGTTGTTGCAAGAAGTAAAACAGGGAATAACTTTATATATTGGGCAAAAAATAATGGCGTATTGTACAAGGTGGATCAAGTCAGTTCTTCCACACCTGTGTTCAATATCATTACTACCCCGGGAGGTTATATCAGTCAGATGAGCACTTATTCGAAGGATTCCAATGTTATTTATATTACCATTGGTTCTAAATTGTATAAAAGTGAAAACATGGGCAAAACATGGTTAGACCTTACCCGTAATTTGCCAGCATTGAATATTATCAGTCTTCAGATAGATGACAGAACTAATGATTCTAGTGTATATGTGGCTAATACTTTTGGTGTATTTTACAGAAATAAAGGTAAGAAAAACTGGGTGAATATTAGTAAAAATTTGCCTGTAATAGCCGGCATTACAGACATGGAAGTATTCAACGATGGCACTTCTAAAAGTTGCATGCGCGTGAGTACTTATGGTCGTGGTATATGGCAAAGCAGTTTATTCCCTTATCAGGTATTTGCACCTGTTGCCGATTTTGCAATAGCTGGCAGTTCATCGGAAACCTGTACAAAAAACTATTTATTAAATGATTTATCGGGCGGAGGTTCTTATACAAGAGTTTGGAATATTACACCCAACAGTGGTTATGTTTATACTAATAAGACGGATAGTATTTCGCGGGTAGCAGAAGTGCTCTTCAATAAAACTGGTATTTATACTATAACCCTTACAGCTACGAATAGTTATGGCAGTAATTCAATTAGTAAAACATTGATAGTGGCCGAACAGGCAGTGGCAGCATCTTGTAAAAATAACACTAATTTACTTGGCAATTATTCCATTGGAATTAGTAATTTTGAATTTAACGGTATTAAAAGAAGCAGCGCATATTCTACTTATTTGAATCCTAACAACGAAGATTATACTTGTTCTGATGCAGCTGTTGTTAGACTTTGAAACAGCTATACTGCCACCATAACAACTGGAAGTAGCTACAATGAAACAGTTAATATTTATATTGATTATAACAACGATGGCGATTTTTTGGATACAAACGAATTGTCGGCAAGTATACCTTTCGGATTGGGAAAGCGCAGTGTTACTGTTAAAATACTAAACAATCCTCCCGTACAAAATACATTTATACGCATGAGAGTGGTGAGTGATTACAGCGCCATTCCTAATGCTTGTGCTACCTTATCGTATGGACAATCCGAAGATTATAGTTTATACATAGACTCTAAGAAACCAACGGTAACGCTAAGTTTACCAAAGCCAAAAGTATATGGCGTTTTTAATGCATCCATCAAGTTCAGTGAATATGTGGGCGACTTGGATACCACTAAAGTTGTAATGACCAACGCAAGGATAATTGGTTATACAAAGATGAATCCTTTGCAATACACATTGAGTATTAAACCAATTAAACCCGGCAAAGTTTATGCAAAAATTGCAGCCAATACCTTCAAAGACTTGGCAGGTAACTTTAATTTGGCTGTGGCGGATTCTACACTTTTTGAATTCGGATTGAATAGTTTTACTTTCCCAGGTTATAGCAAAACGGACACTATAATTCATAGTGCAAGTGGGGGTAATATCAAATCGTATGTATTTGCGGGCACAGGTTTAGATAGTCTTGTAGCAGCTTTTAATATTACAGATAGTGCCACTTTATTCATCAATTCAACAAAGCAAGTATCCGGTTCTACCAAAAATAATTTTAAGAATACTGTATCTTATGTTTTAAAATCGCTGGATGGTAGCATTACCAAACAATACGATGTGAAGGTGATTGTATTAAAAGACACCATATGTAGGTTAGATTCCTTTGTTTTTATCAATCCTAAAATGAAAGGTATTATTTCAGAAGTAAATAGAACAGTTGCTATCACTTTGCCTTTTGGGACATACATAAAAGCAAATACTTGCAATATTTATTTTCCTTTGCGCTCAACCATAAAAGTAAACGGTACTTTTCATATCAATAATAATAGTACTTACGATTTTAGCAGCTCGGTAAAAATTAAAGTATATGCGGAAGATACAAGCATCTCCAAAGTATACACTGTTATGGTGAATGTTCTGAAAAATACGGCCAGCGATTTATTGCAATGGAGCGTAAAAACACCAGCGAGTATTGGTTTAATAACACCGAGTTCAACCGGTGGAATTATCATAGCCACCTTGCCTTTTCGCACCTCTTTAAAAACCTTGATTGCCAATTTTAAAATAAGTGACAGCGCTCAATTAGAAGTAAAAAATTTGGTCCAAAATAGTGGAGTCACCGCTCAAGATTACAGCGATACGGTTTTATTGAAAGTTATTTCGCAAGACCAAGCGCATTTTAAATTGTACAAGGTAAAGCTTAGTATTCAACCCAATATTCAATGTAATATCATTGCCTATGATTTTATAATACCTGCCAAATCGGTTGTAATTATACAGGATACGGCATTGGGTAAAGTAACTTTAAGTGTGCCAGAAAATACAGACCTAAGTAGTTTAACAGCCGTGTTTACGGTATCAGACTCCGCCAAAATATTTTTAAGTGGAGTGTCGCAAGTAACAGGAGTTACAAAAAATGACTTTACGAATACCCTGCGTTATAAAGTGATAGCGCAAGATCAAATTCACTTTAAGGAATATGATGTGGTGGTGAATAAATTATTGGGGGTGTATGATACAAAAAGAAATATCATGAGCATATATCCAAATCCAGGCTTGGGTTTGTTTTATATTGATTGGTTGGTTGCCCAAACCAAACATAAAATTACCATTACAGATTTGTCTGGTAAAGTTTTGTTGCAGCAAGAGAATAAGAACGAGATTGATTTGAATAACTTCAGCTCTGGCTTCTATTATGTAAACATAGACGTGTGTGGATTCAAACAGGTGTTTAAAATTGTTAAGATTTAAAAAGCGTTGTAAAATTGATAGAATAAAAAAAACCCATCTGATTTTCAGATGGGTTTTTTGATGTTATTTTACTGGACTTATTTTTTAGGAGCTTCTGCAACTGGTGCAACAACATTTCTAGTGATTTTCACAGAAATAACTGCATTTTCTTTGGCATCTAAAACTTCGATTCCTTTAATGTCAAGTTCTTTCACTTTAATAGATTGGCCTATTTCTAGGGTATCAATAGGAAGAATAACAGCATCAGGAATGTTGTTAATGGTTCCGCGAACTTTCAATCTTTGAATTTTCTGGATTAATTTACCACCGGCTCTAACACCAGGCGAATTACCAGTTACTTTGATTGGAATAGATACAACTACTGATTTCTTTTCATCTACTGCTAGAAAATCTGCGTGTAAAATGGTTTCGTTTACCGGATGGAATTGCATGTCTTGCAATACAGCAAGATACTTTTTGCCTTCAATGGTTAACTGCACTTTGTAAGTGTTTGGGGTGTAAACGAGGGCATTAAAATCCGGGGCATACACGAAAAAGTGAAGTACTTCACCTCCTCCGTATAATACACATGGAACTTTACCTTCGTTTCTCAACGTCTTGGCGTCCTTCGTTCCTAACGAAGGTCTAAACTCGCCTGTCAATGCTACTGTCTTCATTTTTCTTTAAATTAAATTGGGTTGGAAACTATTATCAAGCTTGAACAAGGAACTAACTGAACCGTGTTCGTGGATATTTCTGATGGCTTTACTGATCAAAGGGGCAACGGATAATACTCTGATCTTAGGGCTTGAATGATTCATTGGTATAGTATCACATACAATGAGTTCTTCCAATACACTGTTTTCTATGTTTTCGTAGGCTTTGCCGCTTAACACAGGATGGGTACACACGGCTCTTACGGAGCGGGCACCATTGTCTTTAATTAACTTAGCAGCTTTAGATAAGGTACCTGCGGTATCTATTAAATCGTCTACTAATACCACATCCATTCCAGTAACATCACCTATAATGGTCATGCTGGCAATTTCGTTGGCTTTTCTTCTTTCTTTATCACAAATAACCATAGAACAGCCCAATACCTTGGCATATTCTCTGTTTCTATTACTAGCGCCAACATCTGGTGCAGCAATCATCAACTTATCTAAATTTAAAGACTTGATATAAGGAATGAAGACAACAGATGAATCTAAATGATCCACTGGCATGTTAAAGAAAGCTTGAATTTGTGGTGCGTGTAGGTCCATTGTGATAACCCGGTTGGCGCCTGCGGCACTTAATACATCGGCTATCATTTTACTACCAATGGAAACTCTTGGTTTGTCTTTTCTGTCTTGACGGGCGTATCCATAGTAAGGAATAACAACAGTAATAGAATTGGCAGAGGCTCTTTTAGCAGCATCAATCATCAATAATAATTCTAGTAAATTATCTCCTGGAGGATTGGTGGATTGCACAATGAAAATTTCGCAACCTCTAATTGACTCATCGAAACTTGGTTGCATTTCACCATCGCTAAATTTTTTGATGGTTAACTCTCCAAGCGGACTACCGTAATGGTCTGCGATTTTCTGGGCCAAATTACTTGAGGCCGAACCGCTGAAGATTTTTACTTTATTTAATATAGACACAACCTTGATTTTTACTATGAATAAGTTGCCCGAGCTGGATTCGAACCAACATAGACTGCACCAAAAACAGTCGTCCTGCCATTAGACGATCGGGCAATAAATCGCAATAGGGTTGCAAAGGTAAATTTTCTTTTCTTTTTTACAAACACTTTATGCTAATATATCCAAAATAATTTAAAACCTTGCTGATTCGCGTATTATCTTTGCCCAAAATTTATCTATTTCATGTCAGATTTTAAACGCACACTTGTTACTGCTGCCTTACCTTACGCCAATGGTCCAAAACATATTGGGCATATTGCGGGCGCTTATTTACCTGCCGATATTTACGTTCGATTTTTAAGAAACATGGGTAAAGAAGTAATTTTTGTGTGTGGAAGCGATGAGCATGGTACCGCTATTCCTATTCAAGCAAAAAAGGAAGGCATTACGCCAAAGGAGATGATTGATAAATACCATTCCTTGTTAAAAAGCAATTTTGATCAATTGGGTATTGCCTTTGATGTTTATCACCGTACCAGCGAACAATTACACCACGAAACGGCCCAAGAAATTTTTTTAGAGATGTATGAGAAGGGGTTGTTTACAGAAGAAATAAGTGAGCAATATTATGACGAAGAAAACCAAACTTTTTTAGCAGATAGGTACATAAAAGGCACTTGTCCGAATTGCAGTTATGATAATGCTTTTGGCGATCAATGCGAAAGATGCGGTAAGTCATTAAG
The DNA here is from genome assembly GCA_025354385.1 of Bacteroidota bacterium. Lineage (GTDB taxonomy): Bacteria > Bacteroidota > Bacteroidia > NS11-12g > UBA955 > JABMMZ01. The sequence continues at coordinate 37,389 of JANXMZ010000026.1, read as the reverse complement.
CCCTTCAGAGCTCATAAATCCTGTATCCACAATTTCTGGCAATAAGCCAATTTTAAAGGCTACCAAGCATTGGTATTTGCCGCTTCAAAATCAAGAAGCTTGGTTGAAAGAGTGGTTAGTAGAAGGGCATAAGAACGATTGGAAAATAAATGTGTACGGCCAAAGTAAAAGTTGGATTGATGGCGGCCTTTCGCCCCGTGCTATGACCCGTGATTTGGACTGGGGTGTAAAAGTGCCATTGAAAGATGCAGAAGGAAAGGTATTGTACGTTTGGTTCGATGCACCGATTGGCTATATATCTGCTACCAAAGCTTTGTTCAAAGAATTGGGCGATCAAAAAATAGAATACGCCTATCCGCAACATACTGTATTGCAAAATGCAAAGGCAGAAGATTGGAAAACTTGGTGGCAGGATGATAGCACGCGCCTGCTTCATTTTATTGGCAAGGATAATATTGTATTCCACTGCATCATTTTTCCGGCCATGTTGCACTCAACCGAAAAATATATAGTGCCAGATAATGTACCTGCTAATGAATTTTTAAATTTAGAAGGTGATAAAATGAGCACCAGTCGAAAATGGAGTGTGGAGATGGAAGACTATTTCAACACTTTTCCTGGTAAAGAAGATGTATTAAGATATGTATTAACTGCTATTGCACCTGAGACCAAAGATGCAGATTTTAGCTGGAAAGATTTTCAAACCCGCAATAACAGCGAGTTGGTTTCCATTTTGGGTAACTTTATTAATAGAATAGCAGTGCTTACCCATAAGTTTTATGAGGGAAAAGTGCCAATGAATGTTGCACCTGAAGAAAAGGAAGCAGATTTAATCAATGAAATAAAACGATGTGAAACTGCCATTACAGAGAACATTGATAATTTTAAATTCAGAGAAGCCTTGTTTGAAATGATGAACATTGCACGTGCGGGTAATAAATATTTAGCAGATAACGAGCCTTGGAAAACAGTAAAAACAAATCAAGCAAGAACCGATACTGTAATGTTTCATGGCCTGCAATTGGCGGCCCACTTGGCTTGGTGGATGGAGCCATTTATTCCTTTCACATCCCAAAAATTATATGAGTTGTTGAATTTTGAAAAAACCAATTACCAATTGGAGTCTTTCGTAAAATTACAGAGCGGCCATGAAATTAGTCAACCTAGTTTACTATTTCAAAACATAGAAGACGATATTATTCAATTGCAATTGGATAATTTAAAACAAAAATCAGAGAAGAAGGCAACGGTTAATTCAGCAATAGCCAATACTTCTGAAGCAAGTTTAGAACCCCTAAAGCCACAAATTACCTTCGATGATTTTAGTAAAATGGATTTAAGAGTAGCCACAGTATTAGAGGCCGAGAAGGTAGAAAAAGCAGATAAATTATTGAAACTAAAAGTTGATTTAGGTTTTGAGCAAAGAACCATTGTATCGGGCATAGCCTTGGATTTTAAACCTGAGGAATTAATTGGTCAACAAATTACCATATTGGCTAATTTAGCACCTCGTAAAATAAAAGGAATTGAATCGAATGGAATGATATTAATGGCCAAAAATTTAGATGGCAGCTTAAGATTAATTGCCCCAACTGCTGAAGCAGACAATGGTGCGACCGTGGCTTAAATTTATTACTTAATTAATATAACACTGCAATTGAATTTGATAAATAATAGGTGTAATAATGATGCGCCAAGGCTGTATTTTTAACAAATATTAAACTTAACATATATCCTAATCCTAATTCAAACGGCAACTTTAAAATTAAATCCAATATTAGCGGCAGTGTAAAGATTGATATTATAGACGCTACAGGAAAATTGGTTTACACTAATTCCTTTATTAAAGATAATGCAGGTAATGATGAAATTGCGATAGAATTAGGAAACCTATCCAATGGGGGTTTATATTTGTAATATAAAGTATACAGAAGGTGCTTTATCTAAAAAAATATCAATTATATAACAATGAAATATAGGTTGCTTTTTATAATAGGCATAATGGCATTTGCAGCTAAGGCACAAGATTGGGAATGCTTACCCATAGCCCCTCCCAACGATTTTGTGTATGGACTTAATGTATACAAAGGTACTTTAATAATAAGCGGTGGGTTTAATACAAAAGGCCCCCTAAAAGCCAATGGCATAATGGCTTGGAGCGATACCAGTTTTAGCACCCTGCAAGGGGGCTTGCGCAGAATACAACATAATTTTAGCGCGCAAGTGGGCCAAACCCTTAGCTATAAAGATAGCCTTTATGTAACAGGTGTTTTTGATTCGGCAGGCCATGTAGCTGCCAAAGATATTGCCATGTGGAGTGGCAGCCAATGGAAGGCCATGGGCAAGGGTGCGCATGGTAATATTAACTGTGTGGCAGCTTACCGAAATGAAATATATGCCGCTGGTAATTTTGATAGCATAGATGGTATAGCAGCCAACAATATAGCCCGCTGGGATGGCAGCCAATGGCATGCCTTGGGCCTGGGCATTGCGGCCCGCAGTGTAAATTGCCTGTATGTATATAAAGATGAGTTATATGCCAGCGGAGCTATAGACTCGGTAGGTGGCATACCCAGCCTGGGCATAGGCCGTTGGAATGGCACCCAATGGCGCAAGGTAAGCGATCATATAACCGAAGGCAATTGTATGGTAGAATGGAAAGGTACTCTGCTAATAGGGCCGCAAGAAATAATGATAAACTTTGATTTTTATGCACAAATAATGCAATGGGATGGCAGCGATTGTGTTTTATTTAGTCAACAACAATTACCAGGCATTAATGATTTAGAAGTATACAATGGTAATTTGTATTGCGGATGGGGAATTGTAAGAAGTGATTCTAATTTTAGCTGCGTTAGTAAATATGATACCCTAAAAAGGCTTTGGCTGCCCATAGGCAAAGGCTTAAATTATTCTGCAGGTGAACTATGCGTATTTAATAACCAACTGTATGCGGGGGGTGCGTTTAATAGAAGAGATAGCGCCAAATGCGATTTTGTGGCCAGGCTTAATAATAATATTCCCAATACTGCCATTGCAAGTATTCATAAAGAAAAAACTTTGGTAACCCTCAATGCAGATAGGGATGAAATTATAGTGAACACCACCATAAAGCAGGGCACTATCGCTATTTATAATATAGAAGGGCAATTAATAATGCAGCAGCCCATAAAGGAAAATATAAGTGCCATTGCATTTAATGAAAAAGGGCTGTTTATATGGCGAATACTGGCTGTTGAGTCAGGCTCTGCAATGGCTACTGGTAAGATTTTAAACTACTAATTCTTAAAAAATTTTCGGAAGAATTTTTCTTTTCAAAGCAAACCGCTCAGCAGCACTGAAGGTAAAATTAGTTTACAATTTTGTTATACTATACTGTTAGCGTAAAAGTTTTCTTGATATGCTATCTGGTATGGGCATACTAAAAATCTAACCCCAAAGAAAAATTAGTTAAGCCTTTTTGAAATTTGTTTTCGAAATAACCCCAACCATGGTCGAATTTAATATAATGACCTAAAATTTTTGCCCTTATACCAATGCCAGAAGCATATAGCATGGGGTCGCGCTTGGAGACAACAGTAACCACATAAGAGGGGGTTTGCACTATGCGTGTATTAAAAGGATTGCTGGGGTCGTAAGGCGAAGTGCCCTGCCAAGCAGTGCCCATATCGATAAAACCTACCAACATAATGCTTTTAAAAAACTCACTGGTAATGGGTTTTTGTATTAAATATGTTAACAAGGGCACACGCAATTCGGCATTCATAACCATAAAATTGCTACCACCCCGGGTATTGCGCAAAAAGCCACGCATAGGGGCTGCCAAGGTTTGAAAACAATACTCGGAACTTGTTAGAGTAGGAATATTATAATTAAAATTGGAGGTCGATTTGGCGTAGCCTATCTCATTCTCTACTCCACCCAAATAATACGCAGTTTTTTGAGGACCAATGGAAAATGCACCACTCAGGCGCGATGCAAAATAAATTTGGCGATGCAGTTTTAGATAATAACGCCCATCAAAACCAGTATTAATAACCAATGCTTTTTTATTACTACCTATGTAATTATCGTTGTAAATTTTAAACCTTAAACCTTCGAATAAATTTAAGCCTTTGCTGCGAATATTGTCGTATACATACTCAATACCGCCTGTGTTATAAATATAGCCTCTTGTGGCTTCGGCATTGGTTACAGAATCTATGGCCAAAGTAATTAATCTATCTTGCCTTAAACCTACGTTAAAATTTATTTTAGAACGCTCGCTAAATGGATATGAAATGGTAAATTTGGCAACCTCACTTACCATTCTTTGGTAGGTGTTTTCTATGTCTAAAACGCGCCCTCTGCGATGGGCAATAAATGATTTATCCCAGCGCCCTTTTAGATTGCTGTATTTTATAAAATAATCGGAAGCCTTAATATTAATTGGTATGCGCGCCCCTGCCTCAATTTGAATATTGTTTAAATTATCTGTAATTTTTGCAGATAATAATGGATTAAACAAGGGGTAATTGAATACACGCTCGCTTACATTGGATGGGAACAAATAATTGTTAAGAAAAGAATTGTCTATTTGTTGCAAAAAATAATTGACGCCAAAATTGAGTTTCGTTTGTTGGATGCTGATAGAAGAAATTTTTTCGTTAATAGAAGTGGAATTTTGTATTTCATCTTTTTCAGAAAATCCACTGATAAATATTTTCTTTGGTGCAGCAGTAACTGTGTCATTTTGTATTTTTTTGCGAATGCTGTCTTTAACTTGCTTGGCGGTATCAGCTGCGCGTTTTAATTTGACCTTATTGTCCGTCATCCAATTTCGGTAAGCGGTATTGCGGGGATTTTCTACCTGCTCATCTTTTAAATTATCCGAAATTTCGCCTACATAAATTCTGTAACGGTTCTTGTAAAACAGCAAATCTGCAATTTGTCGCGTTTCGGCCGCCACATCGTTATAAAGAATAGAGCGCTTGTAATTGGTAAGTTGAATTATTTCGTTATCACCTTTTTTTATCGTGTAATTATTTACAATACCATTGGCATCGCTCAGAAAACTAATGTACCCATTTTGCAATTCTATGGGTTGGTAATAATTACAAAAGAACTCAGGATATCCTGCAATTTGGTTTATTTCTAGTGAACTAAGTCGGGCTTCGAAAATAGAATAGTAATCGCTTAATTGATTGTGGGGCCATTCTCTGTTCGAGGAGAAGAAAATAGAAGTACCATCTAATGAAAAACGAGGGTTTAAATCATCAAAAATATCATTGGTAATATCCGAAATTATTTTTTCTTTTATATGGTAAATAATAATATCCGACTGTCCTCTGCGTATGACCGACATGACCATCTGATCACCTTCGGAATTGTAATTAAAATCTTTTATGATGGGCACATTGTCCAACACCATGGTTTTTGTTTTTTTGCCATCGGTATTGTATTCTGTAAGCGATGAAACATTGTTATTAAAAGTAATGATGCTAATTTTTTTGCCGCTATTGTCCCAAGCAATTAAAGGGTAATCGTAAGAGGCTTCTTGGTTCAGAATCTGATGACCGCCCTTCATTAAAATCACCGTTTTTTTACTTTTAATATTGTACAATACCACTTGGTACCTTCCTTTGGTATTGGTAACAATGGCAATCTTTTTTCCATCTGGGCTTAATTTAAATTGAGTGATTCTTTTTTTAACCAATTTGTCAGGCACATTTTCTTGTCCTTTGGGGAGTTTAAAGATACTTTCATCTAAACTGTACTTATCTTTATAGTATTGCTCCCAATCATTCAACATGCCGTTAATGGTAAGGCCTGTATGGTAATTAAAACCGCTCTCAACACTATTGCCAATGCGGGTAATAAATACAACATTGCTGACAGAACCGGGTCCAAATTTTTCTTCGATATAACGCCAAATGCTATGGCCTGCCAACACCTCATCCTCCTCCTGCAAACTTGTAAATGAATGCGATTTACCACTTAACAAAAAATCTTTTAGATAATTATCATTCTCTATGCTCCAACTTTCTGCCAAATAAGATACCAAACCTTTGTAGTACCAATTGGGAAGTGTGAGCAAGGCAGATGCTTTTATTCTATCCCGAATATCTCCACCGAAAATAAATTCACTGATTAATATTTCTGCCAAAGCTCTGCGGGTTTGTTTGTATAAATCTATTCTACTACCCGAGAAATAAATGCTGCTGGTATTGTCGTTTAAATTAGAATAACCACCGGCATATTGTTGGGGGTTGGTTAAATTAATGTTGCTGTTTTGATAATCTATAAAATGATTGAAAAGAACAATTTTAACGCCATTGCTCACATTGTAATTTAAGCGGGTTTCAAATTCGGGTAATTGTTGTATCACATATCCAAAAACCAATTTGGCCAATTCCTCACCACCTTCCGAATAAATAATTTCAATATTATCTTGTCTTAAGCTGTAGGTAACTTGTTTTTTTTGTATTCTATTTTGACCAAAATCTGTATAAATGCCTTGTCCTAACAAACTGTAGGCAGCGTAAAAGAAAAAAATAGACAACAGAAATCTCACTTTTCAAAAATAAGAAATTAAGAGGATAATTTTAGCAATAAATATTGTCGTAATATCATTTCACACTAAACGATAAATGGCATGCATCCATCTAATAGATTAAAAATATAAGATTAACTTGTTGCAATTGGTTATTTTCGCAACTTAAATATATTACAATGGCCGGACCAAGGCAAGACCGCGATTTACCTAAGGTAAAAATTACCAAAGATTCACTCACTGAATTCAAATTTCTTTTCAAATATTTAAAGCCCCACAGAAAATATTTCTATGGAGGATTAATTTTTATTTCACTCTCTGCATTTAGTACCATGGCTTTTCCATTTTTAATGGGAAAAATGATAGATGCTGTGAGTGGTGCGAAGGCAAGTGCAGCCATGCCTGGTATGGGAAGTTTGGCTTCTAGTAGTGGGTTGTTACAAGCACATTGGTCTTTGAATTTTGTTTTGCTATTAATATTTATTCAATTATCTGTACAAACCGTTTTTTCATTTATGCGTGTATACTTGTTAACCAAGGCAGGTACCAGTGCTACAGCAGATTTGCGCAAACAATTGTACAGTAAAATTATTTCACTGCCCATGTCTTTTTTCAGTAGTCAGCGTGTAGGCGATTTAAGCAGTCGTATTTCTTCGGATACAGGACAAATACAGGACACCATTTCATTTGTATTGGCCGAATTTTTAAGAGGTTTATTAACCCTAATTATAGGGTTGAGTTTTATATTTATTATATCATGGAAGTTAGCGCTCATTATGCTTTCCATAGTTCCGTTAATCGCTATTAGTGCTGTTTTTTTTGGGGCTAAAATAAAAAAAATGAGTAGAAGAGAAACAGATATGTTGGCTGAAAGTAGCAATGTGGTGCAGGAAACATTGCAAGGCATAAGTGTTGTAAAAGCCTTTACTGGCGAATCTATAGAGCGTAAGCGCTATGCAAAAAATATAGATAGTTTAATTGAGTTTGCACTCAGAAGTGGTGTTTACAGAGGGTTTTTTATATCCTTTATCATCTTTTCTGTATTTGGTGCCATTGGTTTTGTGGTATGGTATGGTGCGGGAATGGTGCAAGCCGGTACCATGGAAATAGGATTGCTTATTAGTTTTGTAATTTACAGTATTTTTGTTGGAGGCACCTTGGGGGGGTTTGCAGATATGTTCGGTCAATTGCAAAAAACCATTGGTTCAACCCAACGCGTGCGAGAGTTAATGGCGATGGATGGCGAAGCGATTAATGGAGAATTGGATCAGACACTTTCTAGGCTTAGTGGCAATATTATTTTCTCTAATGTTGCTTTCAGTTATCCTAGCAGAGCGGAAGTACAAGTTTTGAAAGACATTAATTTTGTTGTAAAACAAGGGGAACAAATAGCCATAGTTGGCAGCAGTGGGGGTGGTAAAAGTACCATAGCGGCATTGATACTTAAATTTTATCAGCCTGATAAAGGCCAAATTTTAATTGATGGTAAGGATGCCAATGAATACGATTTAAAATATTTAAGAAGTCAGATTGCCTATGTACCGCAGGATGTAATTTTGTTTGGAGGCTCTATTTACGAAAATATTTTATATGGCATGCCTAGTGCTAGTAAGGAAGATGTGGTGCAAGCTGCTAAAAGAGCCAATGCTTTACAATTTATAGAATCGTTTCCAGATAGATTTGAGACCATAGTTGGAGAAAGAGGTATTCAATTATCGGGTGGACAAAAGCAACGCATTGCCATAGCGCGGGCCATTCTTAAGAATCCAGTTATTTTGGTATTAGATGAGGCCACAAGCGCGTTGGATAGTGAGAGTGAATTATTGGTACAAGAAGCTTTAGAAGATTTAATGCAGAATCGCACCAGTATTGTTATTGCACATCGTTTAAGCACCATACGCAATGCAGATAATATTATTGTTATTGATAAGGGTATTATTGCAGAACAGGGCAAACACCAGCATTTGATTCAGCAAGAGGCTGGTATTTACCGCCATCTAAACAACTTACAGTTGGCTTAATAGCCGTAACGGCCACTTTTTTGTCTAATTTTCGTGAACTAAAGTTAAGCTTTAAGGAAGAATATTTTGTTTTTAGGTTAAAATTTACTTCTTTTACATCCCTGTTTTAAAAGTCGCTAATCAAAACAATAGAAATGAAAGTTTTAAAAATCTGCTTATTCTTAGGATGCTTATTGCTTTGGCATCCCAATAATGCAAATGCAAAGGTTTTAGGAAATGTCACCACCCTGAGTGTTGAGGATTCTGCAAAAATCAATAAATTGCTGACCGAGGCCAAGGCTTTTGAAGAGAAACGAGATTATCAAAAAGCTGTTGAAACTGTTTTAACCGCTGTTAGTTTAGCAGAAAAATCCAATTACGAATACGGCAAATACAAATCTTATAAGGCTCTAGAAATTTTATACAGAGATGCTGGAAAACCAATGCTTTCTGCAAAATATAAATTAAAGGCTATTAAATCTCAATCGAAATTAGAGGAAATAAATTACGAAAGAGATGAAAAAGAACGCCTTGAAAAAATTGAGAAGGAGCGCGTTATAAAGGAGCAACAAAATCAATTGGAAAAGGAACAGCAGGAGTTAAAGAAAAGGATGGATGAGATAGAAAATCTCGAAAATGATAAGACCCTTAGTAAGTCCGAATTGGAGAGAAGAAAACTTGAAATTGCCAGAAAACAATTGGAGATCGAGAACAAGAAACAGACCATTAATTTACAGGCGCAAACAATTAATTCAACTAGTAGTCAGTTATCTATGACCTTACAGGAATTGGAGACCCAGAAGCTTCAAGCAAAAGTATACGAAGACTCATTGCAGATAACAAGGAACAATGAGGAATTGGCCAATAACGAAGTGGAGAAACAGAGATTAATAAGTTATTTGTTGATTTTAGGCATTAGTGGTTTTATTGTATTGGCGGCCTTTTTCTACAGAATGTATACGGTTAAGAAAAACATTCAAGATTTGTTGATGCAAAAAAATGGTGAGATAGAGGTTGAGAAAAAAAGAAGTGATGATTTACTGTTAAATATTTTGCCTTCAGAAGTAGCCGATGAGCTCAAGAAGACTGGAAAATACGAGTCTCGATACTTTGATAAGGTAACAGTTATGTTTACCGATTTTAAAGATTTTACCAAAATAAGTGAACAGGTAACTCCTAAAAAATTAGTAGAGGATATTGACTTTATTTTCCGAGCATTTGATGATATTATGGAGAGAAATGAGCTCGAGAAAATTAAAACCATTGGCGATGCATATTTATGCGTAAGCGGTTTACCAGATACTGCCACCCATAATCCAATGAATGTTTTAAAGGCGGCTTCTGAAATCCAAGATTTTATAAAAGATTTGATAGAAGAAAAGAGAAAAGAAAATCAACCGTTTTTTGATATTCGTATTGGAATTCATACAGGTCCTTTGGTAGCTGGTATTGTAGGGGCTAAAAAATTTGCTTTCGATATATGGGGCGACACGGTTAATACTGCTGCAAGGATGGAACAAAATTGTGAACCAGGTAAAATTAATCTATCAGGAAGTACTTTTAAAGAGGTTCTTACAAAAGTAGAATACACCTATCGTGGAAAAGTAGAGGCCAAAAATAAGGGTGAGATTGATATGTATTATTTAAATCGTATTTTTGAACTTTAAGATATATTTTGATGCAAGTAAAAAGTGCCGTAAGTCATATATTAGAAAAATTAAAGGCAGATTTGCCTGAATACCTGCTGTATCACTCTGTTTCGCATATCAGAGATGTTAAGGTGCAGGCCATGAGAATAGCAAGAAGCGAGGGTATTGATAATCAGGAAGAATTAAATTTGTTGGAAACGGCCGCCATTTATCACGATTGCGGTTTTTTATCTACCTACACCAATCATGAAGAAAGAGGATGCGAAATAGCAAGAGAAGTACTACCTCAGTATGGTTACAGTGATAAACAAATCAGTATTATTGAGGGTTTGATAATGGCAACAAAAGTGCCGCAGAAACCCAAAACTCAATTGGAAAAAATTATTTGTGATGCTGATTTGGACTATTTAGGAAGAGATGATTTTTTCGTCATTGGCGATTACTTATATGAGGAATTGCTGCATATTGGCGTTGTTAAGGATGAATTATCTTGGAATAAATTGCAGATAAAATTCCTAACATCTCACCATTATTTTACAGAAACTAATATCAAAGATAGGGAGCCTTTAAAGTCGGAAAATCTTAAAAAAATTATTAAAAAAATAGAACAATAAAAACTTTAAAGGCACATCAAATTTTGAGTTAAAACGGCAAAATTTGTTCTTATTAATGGTAGGTTTCATTTACAAAACTAAAATGACACTGCATGAAAACACATCTTATACTGCTATTCTTATGGCTTTCTCACACCTGTTATTCTCAGGTTACAGATAATTTTAACGATTCCGATTTAACTAGTTTGCCACCATGGGTTGGGCAACTTAGTAGTTTTGCAACTTCCAATGGAGAATTAAGGAGTAATTCTTCTCTTGCAAACGTCACCTATTCTATTTCTACAAAATCGCAACATCTTAAAAATTGCGAATGGAGACTCAACACCCGTTTGTTGTTTAATACCTCTTCGCTTAATTATATTGATTTTGTAATTGTTTCGGATTCTTCGGATGTCTTAAAAATGAAGAATGGCTATTTTGTGAGAATGGGTGGAGCCACCGATGAAATTTCATTCTATAAAACTAAGAATGGCATTGAAACTAAGCTGATTGATGGCACTGACAATGTTTTAAATAACAGCAATAATCAATGGCAACTTATTGTTAAACATCTTCCAAATGGGTTGTTTGTTTTGCAAAGAAAAATGAATGCAACCAGTGCTTTAATTACAGAAGGTGTTACCGCAGATTCTGATATTTTACAATCCAATAATTTGGGCATTAGAATTAAACAAAGCACTGCTTCTTTCTTTAATAAACATTTTTTTGATAATCTTTATGCGGGTCCTATTTTGAATGATACCATTGCACCAGTGCTCGATAGCTTGGTAATAAGTGGACCCCAACAATTACTTTGTGTTTTTAATGAAATTTGCGACAGTATTAGTTTAAAGGATGCAATGCATTTTGAGATTTTAAATAGCATTCATCCAATAACTGTTTTGATATTGGATACCAAAAGAGTGCAGTTAATTTTTAAAGATAATTTTAAAACGAATACCTTCTTGAGCTTAATGGTTACTGGGATAAAAGATACCGCTGGAAACATGATAAAACCAGTTTCAAAAACGTTCTATTACTCAAGACCAGATACAGCCAAGTTTCATCAATTATTGATTACAGAATTAATGCCAGATCCAAATCCTGTGGTGGGTTTACCAGATAAGGAATACATAGAAATTACCAATCATTCTGGAGGTTTTATTCAATTGAACAGTTGTGTTCTTCACGATCCTTCTGGCGGAAAAAATCTTCCCAATATGATTCTACCGCCGGATTCAATTATCGTTATGTATGCCATTCCTTCGCTCAATAATGCCGGGGATCATTTATGGCTTACCAATCAAAAGGGGGATATTATACACGATATTAACTATGATTTAACTTGGTTTAAGGATGATAAAAAGAAAAATGGAGGTTGGAGTTTGGAAATGATTAATATGGATAATTTGTGTGCAGGTGCTAACAATTGGGGAGCCAGTATGGATAAGGCAGGTGGTACGCCAGGGCAACCCAATTCAGTAGGTGCATATCATCTATCAGATACTGCGGCACCAAGGCTTGTATCAATTTTACCATTCAATGATTCTATAATTGAATTGGTTTTTAATGAAGAAATAGACAGCATCAATTCAAGTCAATTTAAGCTCTACAAAAACGGGCAAGTTCAGCAAACCTCCTTTGTTAATATGGCAAGTGATTATAAAGGACTTTTTTGCCTTATCCAGTTTATTCCCGATTCGGATAGTGTATATAAACTTGCAATTGATGGTATTAAGGATTGTGCGGGCAACGGTTGCAGGGCCAATATATCTACATTACAATGGCCATCATTAAGTAGGCGCAATGAATTAATTATAAATGAAATATTATTTAATCCTAAAAGTGGGGGATATGATTTTATTGAGTTGTATAATAATAGCAATAAAGCATTTGATTTAAGCAAACATTTTATAGCAGTGTTAGACGAAACCAATCAATATAAAAGCATCGATAGAATTTGCAATACTCAACTCATTCTCCAAGCAAATCAGTATTTGTTATTGAGTGAAAATACAGCAAAAATATGTTCAAATTATCAATGTAAAAATGCTGATGCCAAGTTGGTTGATTTCGCCAAGATGCCTGCTTTGCCTGATGATGAGGGCAATTTACTCATAGTAAATATGATTGGAAAAATAGTAGATAGTTTGAAATATTCAGAAGGCTGGCATTTTCCGCTACTAAGTGATAAGGAGGGTGTAAGTTTGGAGCGCATTAATTTTACTTCATCACCTCGCTTAATGGATAACTGGCACAGTGCTGCTTCTGTTGTAGGATTTGCAACTCCGGGATATTTGAATTCGCAAAGCAATCCATTAAGCGCACCTGCTCAGTATTTTTCATTACAGAATAAAACTGTTTCGCCAGATGATGATGGTTTTGAAGATGTATTAATTTTGAATTATCAATTGCCTAAACAAGATTACGCTACTACTATTCAGATTTATGATTTGGAAGGCAGATTGGTTCGTCAATGGATAAATAATGAAACATTGGGAACCAATGGATTTTTAAGTTGGAATGGAACGGATTATAATCAGCAGAAAGCGGCCATAGGCTTATATGTTTTGCATATTGAGTGCACCCATCCGGATGGCAGTAAAATAAGAGAGAAACTTAGTTGTGTAGTCGCTGGAAAATTTTAATAATTTCTTTCAATACAATCTATAATACTATGAATCACTTTAATGTGAATCTCTTGGGCACGATCGGCAAATTCCGAATAGGGAGCACGTATTTCAAGATCGCAAAGTTCTGCCATAGCACCTCCATCCTTTCCAGTAAGGCCAATAATGACCATGCCTTTTTCTTTGGCCGCTTCAATGCCTCTTATAATATTTTTTGAGTTGCCGCTGGTGCTGATGGCTAATAGTACATCTCCTTTACGACCAAGGGCCTCTATATAACGCGAGAATATAAATTCATAGCCATAATCGTTGCCCACACAACTCATGTGGCTTGCATCCGAAATTGAAATGGCAGGCATTGCTGGTCTATCATTTCTGTAGCGACCGGTTAACTCTTCGGCAAAGTGCATAGCATCGCACATACTACCGCCATTGCCACAACTTAATATTTTACCACCATTTCTTATGCTTTCTACCATGGCAGCAGCAGATCTCTCTATTGTGAGAAAATTATTTTCATTTGCCAAAAAGGTACTTAAAACCCTTTGTGCTTCTTCGAAATGTTGTTTAATGATTTGCATGCTGGTGCAAAGTTAATAGATTTTAGGTTGATTGGAATCTATGCAAAATTGATACTTCTGTTCTATCTTTGTTTGAGTAACTATAAAAAATAATTCTAAGTGTTATGAAGCAATTTTTATGTCAATCAGTAAGGTTATAGGGAATATTGCTATTATTGCTTTTGTTGTACTTCAAGCTTGTAAATCCAATCCATATGGGCCTGTTAGAATGCAGGTGCCTAAAATGATTGAAGCAACTTATGTAGGCCATGAGTATGTTTCACCGCCATTGGGTTTGCTAATTTTGACTTCATTGATGGGTTCGAATTCTTACCATGGGTCAACTTACTATTACTATCAATACTCGATCAATGGTAAATTAATGAAATATGCTGCCGATGCAGTATCTATTTACAATATTGTCGGTGAAAAATGTTGGTTTGTATACGATAGTATAAATCCAAGTAGCAGAGTGCTTTTGCAATATTCTAAGTTTTTTAATTCTTCAGATTCCTCACATATTACAAAGGGAATTGTCAATAAAAAAGATTATGTTAAGAGAACTCAGCATGGTTATTTGTATTATTCATTTCAGTTGGCTGACACAACTTTTGTTGGTCAATATTTAATCGAAAATGATAGTGGGTTATATAATTCTATTCAGGTAGATGATACGATGGAAATTAGATATCTTGCGTCTAATCCTAGACGAAATATTTTAAATATAGCCCAGCCAATTCAAAGTCAATACAGCCCAGTGTCAATAAAACATCCTGTTATTTCTATAGCCACTTATTTGGGAAAATATTACAGGAACGAATCCTGTTATTTATATGGCTATGTTGTGAATGGTACAAGTTATTATAAAAATATAGGCACTGGATCTTATTCTCCTTTTCTTAAAGAGAAATGCCAGATAGTTTATGATAGTTTGAATCCAGAGCGATGCGTTATTGATCCAAATAATAGGATTATTTTGGAAGAGGATTTACCGAGAAAAACGGAGGCCTACATCGAGTATAAGTCTGATTATTATTTTGATCCGCACACGAGCTGGATAAGGTATCGGTATATCGTTGATTACAAAATTTACAGAGGCTATTGGCATTATAATAATAGTAAGCACACTTATAAGGCAGGAGATTTAATAGAAATTTTATACAGCAAGGTGAGCCCAAGACGCAATTCTGTTGTGAATTAAAAGGTGCTATTTCTTTCCTTACAAATAGGATTGACCATGGCTAATTGTTAACAACTTCAATAAACTGGTTTGCATGTACTGACTCCAAGCACCAGAACAAGCCTTGTAACATTCAATTTGGGGGACTAAGCCCAAGTGTGTGAAACGGACAAGGGTATGGGTGTCTTTTGGTGTCATATCGAAACATAATTTTGTGCCTGTCCATTCATCGGGTTTTTCGAGAAAGCTGAGCTTGCTATCGGTCACTAACCAAGTAATTTTTTGGTTGGGTATAAGTTCAATTAATTTCTGTTTGGAGTAATGTGCGCCATCACCTGCGCTAAAGGTAAACTCGCTGTTGAGTTGGTTGGTTTGGCCTTCTATTGTTTCTGAATATAGGCCCGACCACCAACTGCGGACATTGAGCAGTGTTTCGAAAATTTGTTCTGGCGAATCAGTAGATTCGAAGCTGAAGGTATAATTTTGAATGTTCATTTTGGTTTGTTGGTTATTTCTTTGGAAGATTCCATTTTTTAATTAATTCTGCATTTAGTCCATCTTCCTGTGTATTAGGTTTGCCTTGGCCTGTTGTTATTAGATTCTTTAGGCTGCCTTGTATATAGCTGCTCCAAGCATCTCGGCAAACACTGAAACATTCGTAATTGGGGGTTAAACCTACTTGTGTGAAATGAAGTTGTGTTTGGTCGTTGTTTTCAGATATTTCGAAAACGATTTGATCGCCTTTCCACTCGCTTTTATTGGTAGTAAAATTGAACTGATTTTCGAGGACCAGCCAAACTACTTTTTTGTTGGGTACGAACTCGATGATTTTTATTTTGCAGATATGGACCTCTTTGTAGTAGTAAAGAAATTCATCTTTGAGTTTATTAGTACCGCCCTCCACACTCTCCGACCACCATCCACGAACATTATTAATGGCATCGAAAACTACTTTAGCGGATTGACCGACTGAAATAAAAGTGGTAAAATTATTGTATTCCATTTTTTTAGTTTGATTTGTGCTTTTTTATGTTAGTTATTATACGTCTTCGGTTTCGAATAAATAAATTTGAACATCTTCATCATTAGGGGCTAATATTCTTCTGTCTATCGCGCAGGCTTGTCCTTGGGGAGAGGCAAATGCCGCTTTAATGGTATCTAAGCTATCGAAATGCAAAGTGCCAATGCAGTAGGTGTCTGAATGACCTGTTGTTGAAATAATTGGACTTCTGCCGACATCGTACTTTATTAAACCCGGAAGTTTTTTTGCTAATGGTATATGAACTTCAAAATAATGTTTGTCAAATGCGGCCATGTCTTTTGGCGTTTTGTAAATTGCTATCATCCGTGCCATGTTTTTACTAAAATTAATTGTTTTTTAACAAATGTTTTAATGCCAAAATATAACCACTATGATAGCCATCGTGATATTGTATAAAATCAATAGCATCATCTATGTTCAATACGGCAATGCCATAAACCCTTTCTATATTTTCTGACTTTGTGTAATTGCCAAATCGTTTATTATTGTAGTCTGTTTGCAAAGTATCAATATTGTTAATCAACAATTCTTTGATTTGTTCAATCTCTTCGGTATTAATAAAATATTCGGGTTTTGTGTTGGTCAGAAAGGGGGTAAAATATTTATCTTTAATGGCAATTTGTACACCCGCTCTTCTATAGTAAATGGCTTGGGTTGCAGACACCAAATGCCCTAAATTCCAAATAATATTATTATTGAATCCTGCTGGTATTTTATTCAGTTGCTCGGCATTGAGTTCTTTAATCTCATTGAGTAAAAAATTTCTAAATTTTTTAAGATGCTCTAATTTTGGATTCATTGATAAAATATCTGATAATTGGTCTGCTTTTTCTTGTAAGAACCATACAAAAGTAGTGTCTAAAATTAGATATCGAAGGGTTCAAAATAGACTTTCTAACGGGTTGATTTGGACAGGATAGTTTTATACCTTTGCTACAAAAATTGTTATGAAACATTTAACCATAGTGGTACCAGAGGGGGAGAATAACCTAAGCAGTATTGTAGGTGCATATAAAATATTTACCCGAGCCAATAAGTATTGGAAGGATGAGAATATGCAGGGGAAAGGAAAAGTTGATTTGTTTAAAATTGAATTGGCGGGTATATCGAAAAAGGTAGATTTTTACGATGGTTTATTTTCTGTTAAACCGCACAAACATATTTCTGATATTGCTAAAACGGATTTGATTATTATTCCTTCTTTAAATCATAATTATAACGAAGCTGTGAAAGGGAATAAGCAACTTATTAATTGGTTAGAGCAGCAGTTTAAGAAGGGGTCAGAAATAGCGAGTGTTTGCACAGGTGCTTTTTTGCTGGCTAGTACTGGAATATTGGATGGTAAAAGTTGCTCGACCCATTGGTTGGTAGAGGATGATTTTAAAGAGATGTTTCCCAAAATAAAATTACAAACCGACCAATTGATAACAGATGAAAATGGTATTTATACCAATGGGGGTGCTTATTCTTTTTTAAATCTTATATTGTATTTAATAGAGAAATATTACGATAGACCAACGGCTATATTTTGCGCTAAGGTTTTTCAGATTGAAATGGACAGGCACAGCCAATCTGTATTTACGATATTTAAGGGACAAAAAATGCATGGAGATGAAATGGTGAAGAAGGCGCAAGACTATATTGAGAGTAAATTAGATGAGAAGGTTTCTGTTGAATATTTGTCTTCTAAACTAGCGGTAGGGCGCAGGAATTTTGACAGACGATTTATAAAAGCCACTGGCAATACACCTTTGGAGTATGCACAAAGGGTAAAAATAGAGGCAGCAAAACGGGCTTTTGAAACGAGCCGCAAAACCATTCATGAGGTAATGTATGAGGTGGGTTATTCGGATGCGAAGGCTTTTAGGGAAGTGTTTAGAAAAATTACGGGTTTATTGCCTTTGGAGTATAGGGGTAGGTATAATAAAGAGATGTTGGTTTAATGATAAGAATGATTTATAATAGTTGAACTTTTTTAGCCCAATCACTTGCCTTCTTTTTTGTTGCATCATAAATCTTGAGATTTAATTGGTTGGAAAATGAATGTTGTTATATATATTGACAACGTCTCAAATACTCTTGACCATTCTGACTTTAGTTTTTTTTTATTGGAATGAAATTATTTTCATTGGTTAAATAGTTTAAAAATTTATGGTTTCTTCGAAGAATGGTAGGTCTATTTGTAAATTTTGAGTAATTAAATACCTTAGTTTAGGTAATTAATTCAGAATACTCTAATATTACACAAGGATATTTAATTAACAATCAATTTTTTATTTAATGAAGTCAATTTTACTATACATATTCCTAACTGGATTATTTATTTGTGATAGTCAATCGCAATCAACTTTAAAGGATATTGATAGCAACACTTATAAAACGGTTAAAATTGGTACGCAGTTATGGTTGGCTGAAAATTTGAAGACCTTACATTACAACAATGGTGATTTAATTACAAACATTAAGGATAATGCAATTTGGTCGATTGAAATGGAAGGTGCACGTTGTTATCTAGATAACGACTCTGTAAAAAATGCAGGTATTTTTGGTGCTCTATATAACTGGTTTGCGGTAAGCGATCCGCGTAGGATTTGTCCAGTAGGGTGGCATGTTCCAGGTAATGAAGACTGGAATTTATTGGAAATTTTTCTTGATAATACCGTGGACACTTCGTCGCAAAGTGATAGAGGTACTAAAGTTGGAGAACTTCTTAAAGACACCTCACAATATTTTTGGAAGAATGGTAAAGGGAGTAATAATAGTGGCTTTAGAGCTTTGCCAGGAGGTTTCCGTTATGCCGATGGCAATCATCCACAAATTTACAATTATGGCTTTTGGTGGGCTACAAATGAGAATGCTTTTCAACAAGCATTAAGGCGTAGTTTGAGTGTTGAATCAAATACAATAAATAGTGGCTTTCGGCCTACTGGAAATGCTTACTCAGTAAGATGTATAAGTGATATCAAATTAGCAAATGTTTCAGAAATGACTGCCCAAAGGCAGGTCAAAATATACCCTAATCCAACAAATGGTGCTTTTCAAATAGATGGTTTAAGTCAAGAAAATATAAACCTTTATTTTTATAATACTCTTGGTGAATGTATCAAGCAAATAGGCGTATTCAATAATTATCGTTTTGATATTAGTGAATTGCCTAAGGGTTTTTATTTTGTTAAAATTGTTGGAATGAATTGGAGTTTAAGTGAAAAATTAATTAAAAATTAGGTAAGCCATTTGCCTTCGCGTTTGGTTGCATCATAAATCTTGAGATTTAACTGAGCAGCAAATAACTCAGCTATGCTAAAAGCGTTAGAAAAATCATTAGTTTCAAATACAGTTAACCGCTTACTTTTATTATAAACCAAATTAACTTCCATTTCACTATATGCTGTTGAAGTAGTAATGGGACCAACAGCCACGTCCTGACGTTTTTTTGCACTAAATATGGAAACATATTCAACCTTTGGCATTGGCTCCCATGAGCCCAACTTTATGGTAAATATTCTAAGCGCATATCTATATTTTGAAAGCGAAAAACTTACTGTTAGTTCTTTTTTAGCAATAAAAACAGCCAATGATAATGGTAATAAAATAAATCCAATGAGGTTTAAATTAACACAAAGTAATAATCCGGCAATTGCTAAAAAGAATGCAACAATTTTAAATTGAGGTGGAAAATAGGAACCTTCGCTATAGTGGTAATCTGAATTTGGTTCATGGATTGGTTCATCAACAATATCTGTATTATAATTCATGTTAATTGTTTATTAAAGACTTTGAGTAATGCCTATACCATAGGTTGGGCAATATTGACCGTGTTGGCTATATTGTTTGCCGTAAATACTTGTAACTGCAATGCCATATAAAAAGTAAAGGCTTGCACCCTTGTTTTTACCCACTAGAAATTCAGGCTTTATAAATAGCGACATGTTAAATTGTGGTTTGCTTTTTCTTTGTATAATGGTTGAAGTAGCGTAGGGTCTTTCATCATGAAATAAACGGAAATTATCAAAATTAATAAGTGGTACAATACAACTCATTCGTGGTTCGAAATAAGCACTTGTAACATCATGTGTGTATTCTGCATAGACCTTGTCATCATAATTTATAAGCAGGGAATTTCGTATGCCAATAGACAATTGAAATGCTGGTTTAATTTTTAAAATTGCAGAGAAATCATAGACTAAACCCAAGCGTTTGGTTTGTTCATGCACCTTGAGATTGAAGGAAGAGTCTCTCATTTGGGTATATAAATAGTAGTTAGAATCTTTTTTAGAGATAATAAAATGATCGCTATATAGATTTCCAACCTCGCAATTTGCAACGGAGTAATTCAATCCAAAGCCATGTTTTATAATTATTTTATTAAAAGCTAAAGCTGTTTTAGAAAAGCCAATTGTAACAGTTCTAAAATCTTTTATAACGTTTAAATTGCTCCCATAATTCTGAACATTTTTTGACAAGGTGTCGTTTTTGATGCTAAAATATCTTTCATTGTTGTTGGCGTCAAAAGTGTGATCATAATTTGGTAAGGCTCCTTTCGTATTGAAAAGAATATCGGCACCATTGTCTATTTTATAATTAAATCTAAAGACAGATGTTTCTAAAAACAAACTGTATTTAGACTTTACTTGAGCACTTAAAAAAAGTGAGAAATTAGCAATGAAAACTGTTAGAATGAGGTAACATTTTTTCATGGCTCATAAGGTTTTACAAACTTTTCAATTCACTCACCAATTCAGTCAATGTTTTTTTAGCATCGCCAAATAACATGCTGTTTTTAGGACTGAAGAACAATTCATTTTCGATACCTGCATATCCCGCTTTCATACTGCGTTTCATGACGATGGTGTGGGCGGCATCCTCTACATCGAGAATAGGCATGCCGTATATAGGACTGCTAGGATCGTTTTTAGCAGCAGGATTGACAACATCGTTCGCACCAACAATGAGTACAACATCGGTGGTTTTAAATTCAGGATTGATATCGTCCATCTCAATTAATTTATCATAGCTAACATTACTCTCGGCTAATAAAACGTTCATATGGCCTGGCATACGGCCCGCTACCGGATGTATGGCATATTTTACTTCTACACCTTCGTCTTCTAATACTTGCTCCAACTCGTGGCAAATATGCTGCGCTTGTGCAACGGCTAAACCATAGCCAGGAACGATGACTACTTTTTTACTGTATTTCATCAATACAGCTGCATCTGCTTTTGAGATTTCTTTGATAGAACCTGTAATGGCTTTGCCTTCGCCGGCATCTTTATTGCCACCACCAAAATTGCCGATGAGTACATTGGTGAGCGAACGGTTCATGGCTTTGCACATCACCACTGTTAAAAGTGTACCCGCGCTACCAACCAGAATACCACCAAAAAGCATCACTTTATTATCGTATAAGAAACCACCCATGGCTGCGGCTACACCGGTGAATGAATTGAGAAGGGAAATAACCACGGGCATATCTGCACCACCAATTGGCATAACGAAAAGCACCCCATATAACAATGATAATACAAGGATTAAAAACAATACATTAGGGGTAGAGATATAACCTACTGTAGCCGCTGCGGCTATGCCTAGGATCAATAATAATAAACCTATGTTCACCACTTGTTGCAAAGGCAATACCTTGTCTTTTATTTTTTCAACCAATTTGCCATAGGCTATCATACTACCAGCAAAAGAGATAGAACCAATGACTAATCCTAAAAATATAATGGCCAATTTAACTTTAGGTGCTGTTAAGAAATCGCCCTGTTGCAAAATATGATTGAACTCCACCAAAGAAATAATACCAGCACAAGCACCACCCATCCCATTAAAGAACGACACCATTTGCGGCATGCCTGTCATTTTAACTTTTTTAGCCATCAGGGTACCTATAACGGTGCCTACAACAAGACCGCCAAATATCCAACCATAGTTAGAGGTTTGTATACCTTCGTAAAGAAAGATGGTTCCGAAAATAGCGATGGTCATACCAAAGGCTGCAATGAGATTTCCTCTGCGCGCGCTTTCTGGTTTGCCAAGCATTTTAATGCCGATGATAAAAGTAAGCGAAGCGATTAAATATATTATTTGTAATAAGTTCATTTAGTTAATTTGATAATTTATTGATGTAGTAATTGTTTTTTAATGGAATCAATGAAGCTAGGCTTTGGTGATCTGATAATTTGATAATAATTTAAATCAAATTGGTTCTACTTTTTTTTCTTTTTAAACATTTCTAGCATCCTGTCGGTAACTACAAAGCCCCCGACAACATTAAGGGTTCCTAACACTACTGCAATAAATCCAAGGATGGTAGCATACATATTTTCTGCTTCACCCATGATGATAATGGCACCAATAATCACCACACCATGAATGGCATTAGCTCCGCTCATTAAAGGGGTATGAAGCACTGAAGGTACTTTTTCTATCAACTCAATCCCTACAAAAATCATCAGGATGACTAGGTAAATCATCAACTGATTATTGGCTATAAAATCTATTATCGTGTTCATCTATATATTTTTGAATTTTTATATTTTTAATTTATTGACCTGCGCTAGTAGGATTTTGCTTTTTTAAATTAACACCATCCTTACATATCAAAGTGCCTTTGGTGATCTCTTCTTCTATCTCATATTTCAAGCCATCTTTAGAAGCCAAATGGGTTAAGAAAGCATAGATGTTTTTTGAATAACTCTCGCTCGCATTTTGCGATAACAAGGAGGGTAAATTTGATTCACCAACTATTTTAACACCATGTTTAACGACTACTTTTCCAAGTTCACTTAACTCGCAATTGCCACCTTGTTCAACTGCCATATCAATAATTACACTTCCCAATTTCATTACTTTCACCATGTCTTCTGTTACCAGTATAGGCGCCTTTTTTCCGGGAATTAAAGCGGTGGTGATTACCACATCGGCCGCTGCCAAATGTTTGGTTAAAATTTCTCTTTGTTTTTTGAGGGTATCTTCGCCAGCTTCTTTTACATATCCACCTTCAATTTTAACATCACCAGTATCAAAACTAATAAACTTACCACCTAATGATTCTACTTGTTCTTTTGTTTCAGGACGAATGTCTGTTACCTCTACTACGGCGCCTAAACGCTTAGCAGTACCAATGGCTTGTAAACCGGCTACACCAGCTCCAAAAATTAAAACTTTGGAAGGAGAGATAGTACCTGCTGCGGTCATTAACATTGGGAATATTCTTGCAGAGTGATGAGCACCTAAAAGTACGGCTTTATAACCTGCAAGGTTTGCTTGAGAACTTAAAGCATCCATGCTTTGAGCCCTTGATATACGGGGTATGGCATCCATACTAAATACCGAAATATTTTTGGCATTTAGTTGATCGATAAGTTCTGGATTGGTTAAATGATAAATGAATGAAACGAGTGCAGAGCCATTTTTTAATTGAGCCATTTCATTGGCAGAGGGCGCATTTACTTTTACCAGAATGTCTGCCTTGTCGCAAACATCCTTGGCATTGCCAACAATGCTTGCACCTGCGGTGGTGTAAATTTCATCTGAAAAATTAGAGGCAATGCCGGCACCTGATTCTATTAGACATTCAAAACCTTGTTTAATAAAATTTTTTACAACATCGGGACTTAAAGCTACTCTGTTTTCTCCTGCTTTAGTCTCTTTAATAGTTCCTATTTTCATGCAAAGGCAAACCTACACGAAATTTTATATTAAACAAGCAATTTGAGTAAAAAAATATTGCATTTATGACACAACTCAGATATTCTCAACATTGTTATTAAGCGCGTTAAAAATAAGAAGAGGAGGTTTTAATTTCTATAAATCGGAACCTGCAGCACGGAACCATTTTTCGGGCACATCACCTTCGCGTGCAATTTCAAAATCGGATTCGCTGCATCCAATAAATTTGGCTGCAGTCTTTTTTCCTTTGTGTTTATCTGGAATTTGCAACCACCAGCGACCTGTCAGATTGCTGTTTAAAAAAACCATGTCAATACCGCTAGGGGCGTGGCATTTATAAACGGTGAAGTTGCGGTGATTCATTTGAGGGAAATCATTAAATCTGTTATCAATTCCATCGAAAATGTACCAAATCATTTGAGCAATTTGCTGGGCATCTGTGTTATTATTTTCATTCAAAGTAAAATTGCGCAATAGGTAATAGTTAAGATTATTAGAGATACCGGCATATCTGCACAAGGCACATGCTTCGTGATTGAGCAAACCATTGGGAAGGTTTACAACCGCACTTTGAAACTCGGAATATTTGATAGAGGATAAATCGAAATCAAATATATCGGCTTGTCTTAATAATGGTTCTGCCTGTGAAATATTGGCCCGTAAGTCGCCCAGTCGCACGCATTCTGAGAATACATCTGCTACTTGTTGCATAGTTTCATTGGTGTTTAAATAACCTTGAAAACCCAAATAGGAAGCATGAAACAAACGCTTTTTTGAATGAAGTGTGTAACTCAAATCATTTTCTTTATAATGGACATAAGGCGATACCAATGCATAGTCTAAACGCGAAAAATCAATGCCTTTTAAAAAGGCCTGGGCATAATTGTGTTGTTCGCCAATGATGATTGGAATAATGCTATTTTCTTTTAAAACAATGAGGCACTCTGCTAAGCCTGCATTGATATTTTTTTCGGTGCCATTGTGCCTTAAATTACCAAAATCAGCTATCTCGATGCCATTTAATTTATGACTGTACTTATAGAGGTGTTTCCTTATATGGTCGGCATTTTTACCAATGCCAATTATTGCCACATCTACTTTAGTGAGGTCGGGAAATTTAGTGGTGTAAATGGCCATTCCATTGCCAATAACAGTCTCTTTTTTTACAATTCCTTTGAGTAATTGTTTGTTTACGGGTTCAAAAAATTCCTGTAGCATATCAATGGTTCAATATTGATACAAATATCCGAATTTTGCACCACTTAAATTTCAACAAAATGGTAGTAACTGGTGCAAATGGTTTTTTGGGAAGTTATGTAGTTGCTGCATTGCTGAAAGCAGGTTATGCGGTTACAGGATTAAAGCGTGAAAATAGTTCAACAGATGAATTTGATTTGATCATTCAAAATGAACTTGGATTGCAAAGAGAAGCTTTGCTGAAAAATTTTACATGGAAAACTGCAGATATATTGGATATAGCCGCTTTAGATGAAGCCTTTGAAAATGAAGAAATGGTATTTCACTGTGCGGCTAAAGTGGCTTTTAAGTCGAGAGAAAGGAATGAGATGATGGCCATCAATGCGGAGGGTACCGCCAATGTGGTAAATGCCTGTATTAAGAAAAATGTAAAAAAACTTATTCATGTTAGCAGCACTTCTTCTTTGGGTAGAACTGATGTTGATAGCTTAATATCGGAAGATACAGAATGGGAGGATAACGATAATAATACCAATTATGCCATTAGCAAACATTTAGGAGAACTGGAAGTTTGGAGAGGCATAGAGGAAGGTTTGAATGCAGTAATTGTCAATCCGGGTATAATTTTGGGTTATGGTGATTGGACCAAGGGGTCGTGCAGAATATTTAGAAATATTGCCAAGGGCAATCGGTTCTATACCAAAGGAACAAATGGTTTTGTAGATGCTAAAGATGTAGCAAATGCCATGTTACTATTGGCAAATAGTGATATTCATTCCCAACGCTTTTTAGTAATTGGAGAGAACAGAACCTACCAATCTGTTTTAAATGATATTGCACTGGCCATTCATAAGCCATCACCTAATATTGAATTAAAGAAATCTTATCAAAGTGCTTTTATAGCAGTAGTGAGGGTTGTTGCAGCCATCCATCCAAAATCTAGCTTAACGCCAGAAACAGTGTGCACGGCTATGAAGAAACACAGCTACAGCAATGCAGCCATCCAAAAAGCAATCGGTTTTAAATTTACCCCTTTAGCAGATGCGATTCAATTGGCTGGGGCAGTTTATGTGAAAAATCACACGATATTGTAATAAGTGCCCACGACAAGATTCGAACTTGCACAACCTTACGGTCACTACCACCTCAAAGTAGCACGTCTACCAATTTCGCCACATGGGCAACTTTTACACTGCAATATTAGTTGATTTTTGGCAGGCTTAAAATAGTTGAGAACAAAAAAAGCTCCGAAATTTTTCGGAGCTTTTTTTAAATATGTTGAGATTAGAAATTAATCTTCTTTAATGGCATCTGCTTTTTTCTTGCAGCATGAACTGCCTTTCTTTTTGCAACAATTTTTTTTGTTACTCTTTTTAGTAGCAGGCGTTGCCGCAGGGGCTGGCGTAGCTTCTGTTGTTGGTGCAGGACTGGTTGTAGTTAGTATAGGCGCAGTTCCAGTTTGTTTAGGTGCAGGTGCTGTAGAGGTATTCTGAGCATTGCTTACCACGGCAATTCCAACAAATAAGGCGAGGGTTAAAATTATTTTTTTCATTTGTGTATTTAAATTAATATTAATGAAGGTTCAATAATTAAGCCAAAGTTGCTACTATTGTTTCGCCTCCACGTGTTTTTTGTTGTAATTGAACATTCACAGTGGCAGTAAGTGGTAAATAAATGTCAATGCGTGAGCCGAATTTAATGAAACCCATTTCGGAACCTTGTTTCACTTCTTGCCCTTCTTTTACATAATAAACAATGCGTTTTGCTAAAGCACCTGCAATTTGCCTAAAGAGAACTTCCACTTTTGAGCCAGCAATGACAACTGTGGTCCTTTCATTCTCGGTAGATGATTTAGGATGCCAAGCCACCAAATATTTACCCGGATGGTATTTTGCATACTTTACTATACCGCTGATAGGATTTCTATTCACATGCACATTGAGCGGACTCATAAAAATGCTGATTTGTTTTCTTTTGTCTTTAAAATATTCAGGTTCTTCTACCTCTTCTATCACCACTACAGTGCCATCTGCAGGCGCTATCACATGGTTTTCGTTCATCACTGTTTTGCGGGCAGGATTGCGAAAAAACTGAAGAATCAGGATGAAAAATATGAGAGAAATAATCAGAATGATTTTGGCTACAAGATTTTCTTCGCCTAACCAAGATTGCATGGCCAAATTGATACCTGCTAGAATTAGCATGGTTACCAAAATGATTTTATATCCTTCTCTGTGAAAAAGCATTAGAATACGCCTCTGAATTTTTGAGTCGTTGCCACTTTATCAATCGCCACAACATAGGCAGCAGTTCTCATGCTACATTTGTGCGATTTGCCTGTTTCGAATACATTGTCGAACGCCATTTTCATAACGCGGTCTGCACGTCTGTTCACACGTTCTTCGGTCCAGAAATAACCCATGCGGTTTTGTACCCACTCGAAGTATGATACAGTTACACCACCAGCATTTGCCAAAATATCAGGCACAACAATAATGCCTTTATCGTTCAAAATTTTATCGGCATTGGCACTGGTTGGTCCGTTGGCACCTTCAACAATTAATTTAGCTTTGATATTAGCGGCATTGGCATCGGTAATTTGATCTTCCATAGCAGCAGGCACTAGAATATCGCACGGTAATTCCAATAATTCAGCATTGTTAATTTTTTCGCCACCAGTAAATCCACCTAAGTTACCATTGGCTTTGGTATAAGCCATTGCTTCTTCAACTTTAATGCCATTGGCATTGTAATAACCACCGGTAACATCAGAGATACCAACGATTTTAACACCTAACATTTCAATTAATTTAGCAGAGATAGAACCTACATTACCAAAACCTTGAACCACACAGGTGCACTCTTCTGGTCTTAAACCCATTTTAGCTAAAGCAGAACGTGTACATACCATTACTCCTCTTCCAGTTGCTTCAACACGGCCTAAAGAACCGCCCATAGAAATTGGTTTACCTGTAATGACAGCTGGTGTATATTGACCTTTGATTTTAGAATATTCATCTACAATCCAAGCCATTTCTTGCTGACCGGTATTCATATCCGGAGCTGGAATATCTTTATCAGGACCGAATACATCGCTCATAGAGGCTGCATAGGCTCTTGTTAAACGCTCAAGTTCACCTTTGCTCATGCTTTTAGGGTCGCATTTAATACCGCCTTTGCCACCACCGTAAGGAATACCAACTACAGCAGTTTTCCAGGTCATCCAAGCAGCAAGTGCTTTTACTTCATCTAAAGAAACATCCATTGAATAACGGATACCACCTTTAGAAGGGCCAAGCGTTGTGCTATGTTGCACACGGTGACCTTCGAACACTTGTACTTTGCCGTTGTCCATAATAACCGGGAGATGCACGGTAATAATTCTGGCAGGATATTTTAGGGTATTGTAGGCTGAATCATCGAGGCCTATAATTTTTGCGGCTTCATCGAAGCGTTTCATCATGGAATCCAATGGATTCAGATTACTGTGGATGGTTTCGTTACTCATTGTATGAATAAATTGATTAATTTTTTAGTTATAAAAGGGTGCAAATTTAAGATTTTAGTTAGTTTATCAAACAAATATTATTTAGGTGTAGCTTATATTAGACGGAGCGGAGGTTTAAAATGCGAGTGAAATTAGGAGTGATAAGCTTATATGATTGAAGACAGGTTTACAAAATTAATGCTACCTATCAATCAATCGAATTGCATAAAAAGCTTTATCAAACGTTGAATTGAATCATTGAGTACTTAGAATTAATGAATCTAAATTGCTTTTAACATCACCCCATGTAAAAAAGATGATGAGTATGCCATCCATATAATTGGCAGGAAGGAGGCATTCATTGGATAGATTAATATTTAAAGATTGTTTGCAAAGTTGATTCCCTTGGTGATCTAATACTTCTAAAAAAATCTCCTTGGCCCCTAAAATAAGTGGATGCCCACTTTTAGTAGATGTAATTAATTTATGTTTATTGATGGCCGAGCGTTTGTAATTTACTTTGATTTCAGTGTTCAATAAATAACGCTTAAAGGAATCTCTTTGATTGGGAGATAGTGAAGTAAGTGTATCCAATAAACTGCTTCGCCAATTATTTTGATAGAGGGTGTCAATTTGCGCACTTGATGAAAGATAGGTGCACAGCATTAAAATTAAAAAACAACAATGCTTCATGTTTGAACAAATGTAAGAAAAAGATTATTCCTTTTCATAATCCAGTTTCATGCCCCAATAGCGCATTTGTTGCAAGCACCAAGCCTGTCTTTTTCTTGTATAGCTACTAGGATGTGCTATTGAAAATATACGCGGACTGGGCAATACCACTGCCATTAAGGCCGCATCAGAAGCGGTTAATTGTTTGGCCGATTTGTGCAAATAGTTGCGCGCAGCGGCTTCAGCACCATATACGCCATCGCCCAATTCTACCACATTTAAATACACTTCCATGATGCGTTCTTTGCTCCACAAGGTTTCTATCAAAAAAGTAAAATACACTTCAAATCCCTTTCTAATAAAGCTTCGGCCGTGCCAAAGAAAAACGTTTTTGGCAGTCTGTTGACTAATGGTACTTGCCCCTCTTCGTTTAGTACTCCCTTTTTCTTCCATTTTTTCATTGTATTCCATTGCTTTTTCGATAGCAGTAAAACTAAAGCCATGGTGGTTCAAATAATTTTGATCTTCCGAACATACTACCGCCAATTGCAAGTAGGGTGAAATATCTTCGAGTGGCACCCAGTCTTTGTCTAGACGCATATCCTTGCCTTCGGCTTTTTGTTCAAAACACCTTTGTATCATGAAAAAATTAACGGGTACAGGAAGCCATTTAAATAACAGAACAGCACCTATACTTAAAACCAAAAACCAAAAGATGATTTTTTTAATAAGGCGCCAGATAAAACTCCAAACGAAGTATTTAGTAAGGAAAGCGGATCCAAGCATGGTGCAAACCTAATGAAAAAAGCGGAATCTTAGGTTTAAAGCAAGACACCAAGACTGACATAGGCATGGTTGAGAAAGGTGCGGTTGGCCATTACAATTGGCGCAAATTTATAACCCGTCTCAAAAATGAAACCTGATTTTCCGTATTCACTGCTAATTTTAAAACCGAATCCAATGTTCATTATAATATTGGGAGCGTTCATGTTGCGCAATGAAGTGCTTTTGTAAGCATTGCCAGCCTTTTTATTTTCTTTGAAATCGAAAGTGACGAGTATACAACCTAAGTCGAGTTTGGTAAACAAAGCATTGCCCAAAGGATTCTTTTTTAGAAAAAAATAATTCGACCAAACAAAAGGTATTTGATGCGTGAGATATTTAAAAGTATCATTTGTTATTCGCGATCGCTGATAGCCGATATTAAAACCGCTTAGTATAAATTTTTGGCGATAATAAAAACCTGTTTTTAGGTCGGTACCTACACCACTCTCATTGCCAATATTATTAAATGAGAATGTTGAAAGTTGTAGGGATTGCCAAAACTTATTTGTGCGCAGTTCTGAAGGACTTATTTTTTTTCTCAAGGTATTCAAAACCATTTCATCCTCTAGAATATACAAAGCTTTTTGTTTAGGTTCTGAATTTATAATGGCAATGGTAGACAAAGGACTATATGAAACATATATAAAATGTAGTTTTGTATATGAGTAATTGTATTTGATGGAGGTATCGAGGTTTAGCAGCATGGCTTTGTATTTACCTCTATAAAAATAAACTTCATTGTCCCAACTAAGTTAATCTACCTTAGCGACACTATCATCTAGAATTTCTGGTGACTTAAAAACAAATGGAATCAGGATTTCTCCTTTTGAATTAAAACATCCTCATTTACCTTGGTAACAAGCGGTGGCCAAACCATATTTAAAAGCTTTTGCGCTATCAAAATGCCAAAAAACTTTGGTCTCGCCACTCACAGAATCGATATAACCTACTTTGTTATCAAATTCGCTAAAGGTATGGGGTATCCAATTTTGAGCTTGTGATTTTACAATTGAAAAAAGGGTAAAAATCAAAAGGAGTTTTTGCCTCATTGATGGTTTAGTTTTTAGAAGGTAGTTTATAAATTAGCATCATACTTGCGCTGACTATATTTTGATTAGTCTGTAGGTGTGAATAGGCATCCAAATCGATTAGGTTGTGTTCGAAACTTAGTTTAAGGCCTAACCCTAATTTTGAATTGAATAAATGTTGATTATATAACATCAGTCCTAATAATCCATTGAATGTATAATTTCTATAAGAACGTAAATAAAAATCATCAACTTGGTTTAAGTTATCTCCTTTGCTTTTACCGCTAATTGATACATTATAATTATTCACCAGTCCAATCAGCGGTTGGATTTTAAATTTTTCTCCAAAATTGTACCCAAATAAAAGTGGAAGTGTTACTTGTTTAAAATGGTAATAAATATCAATCATTCTTCCTGTGCCATCAGGTTGTTGTACTGTTGTTTCAGGCAGTTTATACATTGTACCAGTGGTTCTATAGCCAAGGCCAGTCATCAGATTTAATTTATTCTTTAATTTAAGTTCAATCCCAATGCTACTTGAAAAATTAGGATTAAAATTGTTCTTAAAATCAGTTCTGTCTATACCAGTAAAATAACTATTTGTGTAGGTAATACCGCTGTGGTTCATACCCAAATCAACAAAGACATTGGTAATGCGTTGGGCCCATGCTGAACTTTCAAATAATAAGATAAAAACAAAAAAAATAGGTCTTTTCATATTTGAGGGGTTTGACAATAAATAAGTTATTGACAACAAATAAAAGAAATAAAAATGGAATTAACTAATGTACTTAATAAGCGTGTCGATTGTTTATGCCTAAGCCCCAATTACACCACTCCCCACCAACTCCTCATCCTTATACCAAGCGGCAAACTGCCCTGCAGCAACTGCTTTTACAGGTTCATCAAAAATAATATAAAGACCTTCTTCATATCGGTAAAGCATCGCTTTTACCAATGGTTGACGATAACGTATGCGAACCATGTACTGGGCTTTTTGGTGGGGTTGTAATTTTAAATCTTCACGTATCCAATGAATGTCACTCGATGGCACAAAAAGACCCTTGCGCGATAAACCATGGTGGGTTTCGCCCATGCCAACATATATAGAGTTGCTGATGGTATCGGTGGCTATTACAAATAATCCTTCGGCTTTGCCTCCTACTTGCAAGCCCCTGCGCTGTCCAATGGTAAAGTAATGCGCACCGCTGTGCTCACCTACTTTTTTACCCATAGAGGCATCGTATTTTAAAGGGCTTGTTAAGCGAATTAATTTCTCCTTGTTTTCTATATCAGCACCTTCAGGCCAATTGAAATCGTAGTAACTGCTGTTGTTGTCAATTTCATAAATCAAGCCTTTTTTAGGTTTGAGTTGTTGTTGTAAAAATTCGGGTAATCGCACCTTGCCAATAAAACATAACCCTTGAGAATCTTTTTTGTTGGCCGTAGTAAGTCCTATTTTATTGGCAATTTCTCTAACTTCTGGTTTGGTTAAATGCCCAATGGGAA
This sequence comes from Bacteroidota bacterium, assembly GCA_025354385.1. Taxonomy (GTDB): domain Bacteria; phylum Bacteroidota; class Bacteroidia; order NS11-12g; family UBA955; genus JABMMZ01. Next base: position 4,808 of record JANXMZ010000026.1, on the reverse strand, counting down.
ATAAGGCCATTGCCAACTGTTGTTGGGTAACTTGACACAAAAAATAACTTTGGTCTTTGTTGCCATCTTTCCCAGCCAAGAGTTGATATTGAATTCCAAGAGGTGTTTCAATTTCACCTTTTTGACAATAATGCCCAGTGGCTACATACTCAGCGCCTAGTTGCAAAGCAGCTTTTAAGAAAACATCAAATTTTATTTCGCGGTTGCAAAGCACATCAGGGTTTGGTGTTCTGCCTGATTCGTATTCTGCAAACATATAATCGACAATGCGCTTTTTATATTCCTCGCTTAAATCGATGGTTTGAAAAGGAATCCCCAAACTATCTGCCACCAGCATAGCATCGTTGCTATCATCTATCCAAGGGCATTCATCGCTAATGGTTACTGACGTGTCGTGCCAGTTTTTCATGAACATACCTATCACCTCATGCCCTTGCTCTTTCAACAAATAAGCCGTTACCGAGGAATCGACACCACCACTCAAACCAACTACTACCTTTGCCATTTCAAATAAACTACAAAGATACTTTTTTACTATCAAAGAAGGAATTCCTTTGAATCATTGGAAGATTATAGTAACATCAATATTATTGATGTAACTAATCTGTTTGACTTTCTAACTCGTAAATCTCTAAAATGTAGGTTTAAATACAAAAGTTGTATTTTCGCACGTTTATTTTTATATGATTAAAAAAATTGCAGTATTTGGTGCTACAGGTTTTATAGGTTTGCCAGTAACAAAAGCTTTGGCAGATGCAGGTTATCAAGTATCCGTATTGGTGCGTGATGCAGATGCAGCAAAGGCCATATTGCCTGGAAATGTAAACATAGTGGAAGGCAATATTTCTTATCACCACGACCTTAAGAGATTTTTAACAGGAATAGATGCTGTGTATTGCAGCTTGAATGTTGCAGAAACAGAAGAAATAGAGGATTATCATATTGAAACAGATGGACTAAGAGAAATTATCAATGCTAGTTTGGAATGCAGTGTCAGAAGGATTATTTATTTGTCCTCATTGGTTCAAAATTATCAACAAGAAAATAATTTTGATTGGTGGGTTTTTAATGTAAAGAATGAAGCCGTAAATTATGTCAGAGACTGCGGTATTCCATACACTATTTTTTACCCCAGCAGCTTTATGGAAAGCATACCTGAAAAATATAGAAGGGGAAAAACCATCAATGTTATAGGAGAATCGCGTTTTCCATTGTACTATATTAGCTATATTGATTATGCCAAAATGGTGATTAATTCACTAAAAGTATTGGGGAATGAAGACAGAGAATACAATGTCCAAGGATTAGATTGCTATACTACAAAAGAAGCGGCACAATTATTTGTAAAAAATTATACCAAAGAAAAATTGAGGGTTAAAATAACCTCTTTGGGTTTTGTAAGATTTTTGGGCTTATTTGATAAACGCAAACGCTACTTGGCCAAGAAAAAAGAAGCTATTAATAATTACAATGAAATTTTCAGTGGAGAAATGGCTTGGAAAGAGTTAGGTAAGCCCAATATTACACTTACAGAATTTGCGCGCAACCTTAGTTAAGGTCAACAATTTCATAATTGCCAACTTTACTTAATTCCAGTATCGTTTCGCCATCATCATTTACATAAAATGGGCGTATGAATTTAGCACCATATACAATTTCATGACCAATATAGCTGCTTCTGCTATGCACAGTTTGAGCGAAAGTATCGTCATAAGAGGTTATGAATAGAAATAATTCTACGTCTTTTTCTACATAGTCTTTCGCACTGAAAGTTCTTAGGAAACTTTCTTCGTCAATGGGGTGAACTATGGTCCAGGTAAGGGCCAACATATTTATTTTTTCATATTCCAAAGGCAATCTTTCAAACTTTCTAATATCGTTGCCATTGGTATCCTTCTCTTTCCAACTAATATTAAGCTTAGCGGTTACTTCAACCAAATTGCCTTTGTTATCATTGGCGATTACAAACATCAACGCGTTCATATCTTTAAAGGGGGCAATAATAGCGTTTGGAGAATAACGCAATCGGGCAATAGGGCGACTGTAACGCCCATACAAAGTACCTGTTGCAATGGCAAAGGTCATGAGGCCTAAAAATGCTTCAAAACCAGCGGTAGCATTGGTGAGAACGCCTTGCGGATGCAGTCCGCCATAACCAACAGTTGTAAAAGTTTGTAAACTAAAGAAAAAACATTGCCAATAGGGTGATTCTGCCTCCGAGCGAATGCCAATGATATTTTCGTAACCAATCATCATATAAATCCAGGCGAATAAAAAATTGATTGTGATGTATACACCAAGCACTGCCAACCAGTATTGCGACCATTTGCAGGTAATGCCCCAACGGTAAAGACTGAATTCTCTGAAGAAATCATTTTTTCGCACAATGTTGAAACTGCCATCCTTATTGATGGTGCGTTTGCGGTTTTTGTCTATCTTGTTATCAAAACCTAAATTATCTGTGGGCTGTTTGTTTTCTGCCATAATTAAAATCTGTGCCGGACAAATTTAAGATAAAAGAACTCGAATTTGCCAAGTGTTTATTATCATTTAATTCTATAACATAATTCTCTTGCTGATTTCACTTTAGTGTGATATATATAAATTGAACAAGGCGAAATGTAACTTTAAATAGAATACCTGTTTCATCTTTGTTGACTACTTTTAAAAAGTAAAATTCTATGAATAATGTAAAAAAAATGAGAACGATTGTACTTTTAAACAATAAAGAAGTTTATACTTTCAAGGGCACACTGCTAAATAGATTTATCAGATTAATTCCACTTTTAATTTTAAGTTTAATTCTAATATTACCAGCATGTAAATCATTAAATAAAACTCAAAAAGGTGCAGGCATAGGAACTGTAGCTGGAGCTGCAACAGGCGCTATAATTGGAAGAGCATCTGGCAATACTGCCTTAGGGGCCATTATTGGTGCTGCGGTTGGTGGTGCTACTGGTGCAATAATTGGTCACAAAATGGACAAACAGGCCAAAGAAATTGAAAACACAGTTCCTGGGGCAAAAGTAGAAAGAGTGGGTGAAGGCATCGTGGTTGAATTTGCAAGTAAAATTCTATTTGGTTTTGATGAATCCAATTTATCATCTGATGCTAAAATTAATTTAGGTAATTTAGTAACAGTACTCAATAATTACCCTGATACGGATATAGAAATTCAAGGTCATACAGATAATAAGGGGAGCGATGCTTATAATCAAAAATTATCTCAGCAGAGAGCCATTCAAGTTTCCGACTATCTTATTTCTAAAGGCATAAAAAGTAGCCGTATAATTATTAAGGGTTTTGGAGAATTATCTCCTAAATACAGCAATGATACCGAAGAAGGACGCGCTAATAACCGCAGGGTTGAATTTTTAATTTCAGCGAATGAAAAAATGAAATCTGACGCTAAAGCTGAATCTAAATAAAATGAAAAATTATAAATTAATGATAGTCATGTTGTTTTTAACACATGTCGCAAAAGTAAACGCACAATTGACAGAGTCGCACGTTAAATTTGGTTTGTTGGGAGGTGTTAATTTCCAAAATTGGAATGGCACAGATGCCAGAGGTAGTATGATGGATAATAAATTAATAACTGGTTATCATATCGGATGCAATCTGCAAGTTCCTTTGGCACCAGAATTTTATTTTCAACCAGGGTTATTATTTTCAACAAAAGGAACAAAAATAACCAATGATAGCATGAACAGTAAATACAAAATTTCGTATTTAGAATTGCCTTTGAATTTTGTTTATAAAAGTGTACTTGGAAAAGGTTTTATCATGGTGGGTTTTGGCCCTTATCTTGGATATGGTATCAAAGGAAAGGTTACATCTACCAAGAATGGAATGGATGCGACCAATGCTGTAAAATTTAAAAATTCGATTGAAACCACAGACCCATCTAATATTTCTTATCTAAAAGCGTTGGATGCTGGCGCCAATATTTTTGCGGGATATGAATTGAAAAATGGTTTATTTTTCCAATTAAACACCCAACTGGGTGCGGTAAAAATAAATCCTGTCAATCATACCATCAGCAAAGATAAAACCTCCTTAAAAAATACGGGGTATGGTTTTTCTGTAGGTTTTCGTTTTTAATTATTTTTTTTTGGGAATAACCCCTTTCACCACACACCTCAAATAATTCATCAATTGGGTTGCGTTTTTTTTCTTTAGTAACAAAGGTTTTTCTGTACTGCTGTGAATGTGCATTTTGAAATCGACTATGCTGTGTTTCAAAAGTCGCTCAATGTCATTATTCGACAATGTAATGGTGGTGCTGTATTTATAAAGCAAAGATGATTTATTGGTAACCGTAATGACCTGTTCTGGAAATTCAATTTTGCTGCTATCAGAAAGGTAAAGTGTGCATCCTTTTTCATTGGTATTGGTGTAAGAAACCATGGTCTGTAAAAATAGGTGAAATGAACTATCGCCATCTTTGGTCAATATTTTATAAAATTGCATGTCAAATGCCAAGGGGCATTCAAATTTTATCTCTCCGGTTCTGTTATCGGTTGTAATAATCAAATCCTTGCAATCCGATTGGGCCTTGAGATTGGCAATTGAGAAAATAAGAATTGAGAAGAATAATTTCATATTGTTTATTTTTTAGCAAATGTATAGGAAAGTAATAGAAAATAGTGATGATACATCTGCATTCATTAGCGTCCTAATGACAAAAATAAGTATTCTTTAAGAATATTGGTATTAAAGGATTTTCATCGATTATAGAGTTCAAACGATTTCAATTGACCAAAAGGTTAAATTGAAGCATGAATTCAGGGAAATATGTTTTTGCT
>JANXMZ010000078.1 GCA_025354385.1 Bacteroidota bacterium | reverse complement strand
AAACCGGCCGGTTCATGCGACGTCCCTCAAACATAGAACTTTGTTATAATGGCAAATATGTTACTCTTAAAATAAATAATATTTAGCCATTGTTGAAGTAGTTGCATTCTTCCAATAAATTTGCCAAAGGAACAATGTAATATACGAAATACTTGCATATTAAATGATCATTTTTACCAGTATAAAAAATACAATGATTTGAAAATATGTTTATTACAAAGTTCGTAAGGATTAACTAAATAAAAAAAAGGGATTGTAAAACAACCCCTTTTTTTGCGAAAGAAACATTTTAGTTTTCTAAAGTATGTTCAACTGTAATAGTGGTATTCAATAATTTTGAAATAGGACAATTTAATTCAGCATCTTTCACCAATTCCGTAAATTGTTCTGCAGAAATATTGGCCACTTTGGCATTTACTGTCAAATGAGAATTAGTAATACTTCCATTCTCTAAAGTAATGCTGCATTTTGTATCGAGTTGTTCAGGTACAAAACCCGCACCACTCAAATTAAAACTCAATTTCATGGTAAAGCAACCTGCGTGCGCTGCTGCTACCAGTTCTTCTGGATTGGTACCAACACCTTCTTCGAATCGACTACTAAACGAATACTGGGTTTTGTTAAGTGTTGTACTTTGGGTGCTAAGATGGCCCTTGCCTTCTTTACCACTTCCTTGCCAAACGGCTGTTGCTGATCGTTTCATTTTTATATTGTATGTTTATTTATTTGTTTAAATCTGATTCTCTTGTTCATTGTTGTAATAAAAACTCAATGCGCCCGAAGGGCATTGATTAATTTGCTCAATAATTCTGTTTGTATTGGCTCCTTCTGGTTTTATCCAAGGTTTTTCTGATGGATTAAATACATCCGATAAACCATTTGAACCTCTCCAACAAATGGTTGAATGAATACAAACAGATGGTTTCCATACGATGGTAATTTCATCATTGGTATATTTTTTTGTAATGTCTTTCATATAATAATCGTTGTTATTTTTATAGTGTGACTGAGTATTTTATGTATTGGGCAATTGTTGGCTATCTGGGTTAATCTGTCTTTTTGTTCTTCATTTAACGGGCCATTATAATGTATGCTCCTATTAAAATTTGCAACACCATCAATGGTTTGCAACTGAACATCAACCTCTGCAGAAATCAGTTCCCATTCTTTTCTATCTGCATACATACGGCAGGTAATAGCTGTGCAGGCGGCCAAAGAAGCAGCCAACAATTCGGAAGGGGTAAAGCCTTTTTCTTCGCCACCATTTGCTTTGGTTTCATCGGCAAGTATTGCAATGCCATTGGCCACAAGACTGGAGGTATAATGTTGTTGTTCTATTTTTGCTTTGACATTCACCATGGTTTAAAACTGATATGGTCAAAAATACAATCTCACAACAATAAATGCTATCACTAAAATTGATAAGGGTCCTCTTTTAAGAAATTAACGGATGTCCATATTCAATAAAACAAATCCTTTGTTTATATCTCCATTGTTTTCATCGGGATTGTAAGCGAAAATAATTTTGTTATTGCCATCTACTAAGGCAGAGGCATCAATTGTACAAACATTGGTGCCCATGTTCATTGGATTTTTATTGCTGCGAATGGCCATTTGTGTTTTGCCATTAATAATGGCATAAGCTTCATTATCGCTATCAATACCTTGGGCAAGAAATAATAGATTTACTTTAGGCGGCAAGGTTGCTTTATTAATGGTAAAACTCATTTCTTCCGAATTCATTTGTCTCTCATTCTTACCCAATTCAATTACAAATGAGCTCTGATAATTTTTCGGTTTGGCCTTATCCCAACTAAAAACTTTAACAGCGCCATCGGTACATGCTTCGAAATGATAATCGAATTTTTCTTCAACAAATTGCTTGGCCCTAGGATCGGTTAAGGCATTTTCAAAATAATAATCGGCCAATAACCAACCACGTGGATTGTTTTCGTAAGTTTTTACCAATTGCTCGAATGTGTAGGCGCTCTTTGCTCTTCCATCGGGCTTATTTGGTACATAGGTTTTTAATTTGGCATCAAAATGCATTTGGCGAAACCATACCACAGAGTCGGCTCTTAAATAAAATTTAGGGGCATCTTGAACTGTTGCCATAATAATATCACCGGGCTTCATATTTGCTTTGATAAATTGGCACGGTTGATTCCAATTAACGAAATGAATCTCTGAAATTTCAGCTGGCACAACATTGCCATGCACTTCTGTATTGAGCATTGATTTTAATTCTTTGCCTTTCACCATCCCAACTACCAGTAGAATAAAACCAATATTGCAAGCAGTTAAAAAGGTTCTATTGCTAGCATTTAAATTTTTGCTTATTGCTTGGCCGCCATAAAATGCAATGAAGTATAAACTATAGGCAGCACTGATTAGAAATACGGGATAAATATAGCTCAGATATTTGGCATGCGAAGGTTCGCGGAAAACAAAACCCATCAGTAAAAGTGGTACTACAAAAGCAGAGATTAAGAAGTAGGAAGCTTTGCGATTCTTTATGAAAGACAATAAAAATCCTGCCCAACCCAAAAGTGCAACCATATTGAAATCTGCCTTGGTAACATCCAAATATTTATCAAAAGAGGTCATCCATTTTTCGCCTTGAAAGGCAGTATTCACAGCCTTCATATCTGGCAATATTAAAGTGGCAATATTGGGTGGTAAAAACAATTCAATAATAGGGCGCATAATAATATTGCTGGCCGGTGTAAACATTAAAACAATGGCAACAATATTTAAGTAAAATAAAATGTTATATGCATTCAATTTAAAAGGAGAAGATGTTTTATTAATCCAACTTTCTATTGCATTGAAGGTGCCATAAAAACCCGCGGTAAATAAAAATAAAAAACAAATCAATTGACTCATCATGGCTAATATTAAGGCCAATGGCAGCCACACTAAATATTTTTTATTAATGCCAAATTTAGCTAAGGTATCAGTTGAGTTTTTTGATACTTTTTCTAACATCAACCAAAAGCAAACGAGCAGTGGGGTATAGAAAGTAGCTACCATGCCATACGGCCTGTCTACTCGGCTCCAAAATATAAGATACAAGGAAAAGGTGGTGAGTATTGCGGCCATTAAACCAACACGGTAGTTTACCAAATTGCGACCAAGCACAAATACCACCGGTATTAATGCGGCACCCAGTATGGCCACAGGTAAGCGCATGGAAAATTCTGTATTGCCAAGAAAAAAAGCAAAGGTGGTATTGAACCATGTGAGCAAAATGCCATTGTTTTCCCCATGTTTAAAATTGCCATGAATGGCTGCCAAGGCATGCATGTATTCATCTACCCAAAGGGAAAGGAAGCCAATGCGATATAGTCTTATGAAAAGACCAATAATTGCCAAAGCAAAGGCAATTTTTAGTGCATTTTTTTCAATAAAACTAGGCGCGTTGTTTAATGTCTTTTGAATAACTTTGCCTGCTGGTTTTGGGGTATTTACTACTTTTTGTTTTGCCATCTTATTTTACAAAAAAACGTTTTACAATTAATATTAATGTATTCTTAATAGTGCGCGAAACATTCATCTTACTCATACCGCCTTTCTGATCGTATCTAAGTATCAAAGGTGTTTCACCAAATAACAATTTTCTTCTTCTCAATTTAAGCAAAATGTCTACCAAGCATTGGAAACCATCTTGATCTACAAATCTGTCGCCGTATTCATCCATAGCACTTTTAAGCACATCGGCTCTAAATGCTCTATAGCCGCAAGTATAATCTTTCACACCTTTTATAGGGTAGGTAATTCTGAAGATAAAAGAAGCCACAATGCTTAATAATTTGCGGTACCAAACGAGGCCAATAACCCTGGCACCAGATTGAAAACGGGATGCAATCACAACATCATGACCTTCGATAATCATGCGTATAAGTCTTAAAATTAAACCCGGATTATGGGTAGCATCGGCATCCATGGTAATCACTATGTCCTTTGGTCCGCTGTATTGAACAGCTGCATACAAACCATCCCGAATGGTAGCACCCAAGCCAAGGTTCACTGAGTGTGTAATCAATTCGATGGGCATTATTTTAGCGCGTTCTTGAACAATGGCGGCTGTATTATCTCTACTGCCATCATTCACTACAAATACCCTGTATTCTGTTTTACTATCTTCTTCTAAGGCAAACTCTATCTGACTTAAAAGTTCTCCAATGTTTTCTTCTTCGTTATAGGCAGGCAATACTACCAGCACCCTTCTGTTTCTTGTCTCTACCATTATTCGAAGTAGTTTTTTAAAGATTTTACTTTGTCATAATTGTCTTGATACCATTTGATGGTTTTTTGCAAACCCTCTGCAATACTCGTTTTAGGAGCATAACCCAATTTTTTAGCAGATTTGGAAGTATCGCTCATGCGGTCTTTTACCTTGTCCCAATTGCGGGCTGGTTTAAAAGCTATTTGCGAAACAGAATTGGTATGTGCTTTTATAATTTCGGCCATTTGCAATATTTCTGTTTTCATGCCCGTGCCTCCATTAAAAATCTCGCCTTCATGAAACTCGCTACAAGCGCCTAATAACATTAATTCCACAAGGTCTTCTACATACGTAAAATCCCTTGTTTCTTTTCCCGTTCCGGTAATGGAAAGTTCTTCTCCATTAATGGCTTTCTCAATAAAATTTGGAATTACATTTCTGTATTTTCCTGCAAGCTCGTAAGGGCCGTAGGTATTAAAAATACGAATGGAGAGGGTAGGCACATGAAACAAGTGTGCATAATACTGGGTATATAGCTCGGCAGTATATTTATTAATACTATAAGGTGTTTCCGAAGGGTAGATGTAGGTTTCCTCATTCATATTATCCGAAGTGCCATATACGCAACTGCTGCTGGCATACACAAACTTTTTAAGGCTCTTATGGAATTTAAGAATCTCTAATAAGCTTACGGTTCCAACAATATTGGATTGAATATCACTGAAAGGATGGTCGACAGAATTTTGATTGGCAAAGTGGGCTGCTAAGTGAAAGACATAATCAAACTCGTGTTGATTGATGACAAAATTCAATTTATCGTATCTGTCTATGTCCATGCCCACAAAAGTGATGCGCACATCATTGGGTAAGAACACTGCCATACCAGAAGACTGGTTATCAAGTACCACTATCTGCGATACCTCACATTGCAAAAGTTTGCGCACCAAATTGTTGCCTATAAATCCGGCACCGCCCGTTACTAAAACTCTTGCATTTTTTAAACTCTCGAAGCTCATAAATGAATGTTCGAAAGTAAAAGAAATTGTTGGCATAGGCAAATTGTAGGGGTGCAAGGGCATAAAAAAAGCAGAATATTTAATTATTCTGCTTTCAAGATTTTTAAATGTTTGTTTTAGAAATTATCCTCATCCAAGATAATTGGATCTTTCATTACAGCGCCCAATGATTTGACCAAAGTTTTTACTTCTCTGTCAATGGCCAATAAAATTTGATCATTGCTGCGAGCATTGTGTTTTGAGTTTACATAATACTCTGCATAATTATCTACTGGTTTTTCGGTAATGGCTTCTTTGGTATGGTGCACAAAGTTGGTGACTTTGTATTTGTATTTATCGTCTTTTACTCGAATCTCAAGTTTAAAGGTAACTGTGCCATCTTGAGACGCATTGCTGCGACCTCTTTGTAAGATTAATGGAATGGTTGGGGTAATTATGATACGTCCTACATCACCATCCGGTTTAAAGTCTTCTACCAAAATATCTTTTGGAAATACAAAATCTTTGGTGGTTTTGGCTCTAAAATTTTTAACATAGGAATTCAATAAGAATTTTTTCGCTCTCCAATAAAGAGAATCCATGGTGCCACCATCATACATATCGTTGGCCATGGGTTTAAATGGAACCACTCCAATGTATGTTACCTTTTGGGTAATGGTATCCATAGGGGCTTTGAACCTGACATAAGGCTTAAATTCAGGAGAAGCAGGGTCTTCAGAAGTTTTAACTTCACTCACCAAACTAAGGCCTGAATCGGCAAAATTGGTAGAATCGTAGTTAATGGAGCCGAAAGGATCGGCATTTTCCTGTGCAGATGCCGTTAGTCCAACGGCGCAGGTAATTAGTGCAAGAAAGTATTTCATTTTATAGTTGTTTCTGTTGTAGTTTGGTAAATCACCACAAAACCAATACCAAATTTTGAACTCGAAATGCAAACATAAATAAAATATATTAAATTATTGATATAAGTCTCCTAATTGTAACTTTGCAATGTTAATTTTAATAGACACATGAAATTTTATTTCCCCATTTCCATTACCTTCTTAACCATGTTAATGGTATCTTGCACCCACAAATCCATTCAGCATATGCCCGATCTAAAAGTTAAAAATCACTCATTCTCAAATTATGACTCTGTAGCTTTAAAAAGCATTTACCTCAATTTAAAGGTTGATTTCGAAAAAAAGGAATTGGCGGGCAAGGCAATATTGGAAATTGACAATCACAGCGGAACGCCTTATCTGATGTTGGATACAAGACAGCTGCAAATAGATAAAGTATTGCTAGAAGATAAAACAGAAGCGGCTTTTTCTTTGGGCAAGGAGCAGGAGTTTATTGGGCAGGCCTTGGTTATAGGCATTGAAAAGAATACACACAAAGTGGCAGTGTACTATCATACTAGTCCAAATGCAGAGGCATTAATGTGGCTAAGCCCGGAGCAAACTGCGGGCAAGAAATATCCCTTTTTGTTTACTCAAAGTCAAGCCATACTCGCCCGAACTTGGGTGCCTTGTATGGATGCGCCTGCTGTAAGATTTACATATTCTGCGGATATTTTTTGCGATACGGCTTTTTTGCCTTTAATGAGCGCAGCCAATAATTTTGAAAGAAATAAAGAAGGTAAATATCATTTTGAAATGCCGCAACCCATTCCAAGTTATTTATTGGCATTGGCTGTTGGTCATCTGGAATTCAAAACTTTGGGAGAAAATTGTGGTGTATTTGCAGAACCTGAGATGTTGGAAAAATCAGCCTACGAATTTGTAGACTTGCCCAAAATGATTGCAGGGGCTAGTGAATTGTATGGTGCCTATGCTTGGGGCCGTTACGATGTGTTGGTATTGCCTCCAAGTTTTCCTTTTGGAGGTATGGAGAACCCGAGAATTACATTTGCCACTCCAACTATTATTGCTGGCGATAGAAGTTTGGTTTCTTTGGTTGCGCACGAGTTGGCGCATAGCTGGAGCGGAAATCTGGTAACCAATCAAACTTGGGATGATTTTTGGCTGAACGAGGGTTTTACGGTGTATTTTGAAGAGCGAATTATGGAAAAGCTGTATGGCAAACCATATTCCGATATGTTAGCAGAACTAAGTTTAGGAGAATTAAAAGTTACCGTAGATGATTTTATGAAATCTGCACCAGGGGATACCAAACTGAAGTTGAATTTAACGGGTCGAAATCCAGACGATGGCGTAAGCGATATTGCCTACATTAAAGGTTGCATGTTTTTAAGAATGATAGAACAGCAGGTGGGTAGGCCAGCTTGGGATCAATTCGTAAATGCCTATTTTGCCCACTTTAAATTTAAAACAGTTACCACCAATGATTTTATTGGTTTCCTAAAAGAAAATTTATTGAACAAATATCCAAAGGCTCAAATTAATTATGAAGAATGGATTTTTAATATCGGATTACCTAAAAATTGTCCTGAAATAAATAGCACAGAATTAAAACGAGTAGCAGCTATGGCCAGTGAATTTAACGCTACTAAAAAAATAAAAGCAATAGACACTGTTGGTTTTACCACCCACCATTGGTTATATTTGTTAAGAAACCTATCTGCAGATTCCATCAAAAGCGAAATGGGTGCTCTCGATTCCGCTTTTCATTTAACGGCCAGTAATAATGCCGAAATTCAGTGCGATTGGTATGTGTTATGCATTAAGAATACTTACCAACCAGCCTATGCCTCTATAGAAAATTATTTAATGAGTGTTGGCAGAAGAAAATTTCTAAAACCAGTTTACGAGAATTTAGTGAAGACACCAGAAGGCATTGTTTTTGGTAAACGTGTTTTCGAAAAGGCCAAGGAAAGTTACCATGCGGTTTCGCGAAATACCATTGCCAATATTCTAATGATAAAAGAATAGTACACCACTTTTTTTGCAGATTGGAACAAAATAATTAGCTTTGAAAGATTAAGCGACTATTATTGATATGGATGATTGTGTTGAGTTTCGGCCTATATGGCATGGGGGTCAGTGATTCTTCCTACTCAAATGGTTTTAGAATTAAGGGCGTAGATTTTCGGTATGGATTTGGCAGATACAATATCGGCAATGCGGATGAAACCGCATTGGCAGCTAGGTTTACAAACGACCAGAACAATTATTACCAATTTGATAAGGCCCAACCAAAAAATGCAAATGGAAGAGGAATTTCTGATATGTACATTGGCACTGTACTAGTTCCTTCGTATTACATTAAGAATAAATTATTTTACAGAGAGGAGTTTAGAGTTGGTGTAAGTTTTACTCTACTCAACAATGCCAGTAATGTAAATTTGAGTTGGGATACTGTGCAGGCTGGACCGCAAAAAGAAGTTAGAAATTTGTTTTATCAATACAAATACAGCAGCCAAAGAATTCATTTCTCTTACATTTTGAATACTAAAATATTAAAACATCATTTCGCTCTGTATGGGGGCATCGGTGGCAGTTTAGGTTTTAGTACCTGGCGCACCAATTACAATGGTGGTGCTGGCAGTTATAAAAGACAGGTTTTATCACTTCAAAACAATCAGATTTCGGAAAAGAACCAGAGTTTACCGTTAGAGAATTATTCGACAGAAAGTGGTTCCATATACGTACCATTGGGCATTAAATACAATTTGAGTTGTGAGATAAATTTATTTGTTGAAGCGCATTTTGGATGGCAATATTACCTAAAGGGGCTTCATAAAAATAACACATGGATTGCCAATACCATGTTGAATTTTGGTTTCAGATACAAGTTAATAGATGACGAGTCAAGTTCAAAAAAGACGAGGGTGTTTTGGTAAACTTAGTTGACTATTTTTTTCTATTTCAATAATTGCAGTGGTTGTGCCAACAACTGCATTGATAGGCGCAACCATTAAGCCTAGCAATGGAATCAAATCCAAGATGGAGTATAAACTGCCAATGCAAATGGCAAGCTGCTTATGTGCCCTAACAAATTCAACACTTTGGCGTATGCTCATTTTTTTGCGTTCGCAGGTATAATCTATCATGCTGAAGCCATAAAAATAAGCACTCACTAACCATAAAAATGGCATTATTAATATGGCGAACGGTCCTGCAAAAAAACTGGCGATTGTAAATAACCCTATCATTAAAAATTCTATTAATAAATTGCGCAAGGCTATGCGTACGCCCCTAATAATATCTTTAACAAATTGGGGAAAATTGAAAGGATATGATTGGCCTGTTATTTTTTCTTCAACCCTTTCACTTAAATAAGCAAACAAAGGCGAAAGAATAATAAGCACAAGATATTTAGATATTTTAGAAGCAATGTATAAAACAACAAGACCTACAAGAATAGTGGTGATATTTTGTATAAATTGACCATTAAAAAAAGAAAGAAAAGAAGGCATTGATTGAGCATTAATCTCTGGCATCGGCACCTGTTTGTAAACTAAATGTCTGGTTACACTTTCCGCAAATTGGATGGTAAATGCAGTAACACTCATATAAAATAGGACACTTAATAACAGAGGATATAAATAGTAATGTAACAATTTGTGCTTGGCCATAAAGCAGCTGGCATTGATAAAATGTTTAAGTCCTATATAAAACTGTTGCATGGTTTTCAAATATAAATAAAAACTAAAAACAGAATAAGGTAACTTTGCAAGCTATGGATTTTATCGATAAAAAAATACAGGATTACGCAGAGCGACATACCGGAGATGAACCAGATTATTTATACGAATTGAACCGTTATACGCACACCAGCGTATTAAAAGCGCGCATGCTAAGTGGTCATTTGCAAGGGCGTTTTTTATCAATGATAAGTAAAATGATGAAGCCAGATCATATTTTAGACATTGGTACTTATACGGGCTACTCGGCATTGTGCTTGGCGGAGGGTTTACAGCGCAATGGTAAAGTTCACACGCTGGAAGCCAATGAGGAATATGCAGCTGTTGCTCAAGCTCATTTTAATTCATCGCCATTTAAGCGTGAAATTGTTTTGCACCATGGCGACGCTGTTAAGACAATTCAGGAAATAAATTTTTTGGTGCCTAGCTGGGACCTTGTATGGATTGATGCAGAAAAAAGTGAGTACGAAACCTATTACGAATTGTGCATAAACAAGGTAAGAAAGGGTGGTTTATTAATGGCAGATAATGTTCTGTGGAGTGGTAAAGTAGTAAATGAACGAGATCTCGAAAAAGATGAAGACACTCGATTTTTACATCGCTTTAACGAAAAAATAAAAAAAGATAGTAGGGTTCAGAATTTACTATTGCCTATACGCGATGGGATAATGATGATGCAAAAAAATTAGTACTTATTAGTTTTTTATGAATGATTTTCCTGCAAGGCATTGATGATTGGCATCGAGTAACTGCAGATAATAAATGCCGCCATTCAAATTGTCAAGGTGTATGATGGCTTCGTTTTTAAAGTTTGCAATCATCTGGCCAGTGGCATTATATATAACAACGGACTCATATGCGCCATCGTATTGAATGTTTAATACATCGTTGGTCGGGTTAGGGTATACCTGCATTAAATCTGAAGTACTGAAAATATTTTTGACATTTACGGGGTATTCAAAACTAAGATCATCTATAGCAATGCTGGTAAGGGTATCATCAATGGCAGTGCCTCCGCCCCAAATTCTAATCGTACATGAATCGGGATTACCAGCACCAAAAAAATCAATTGGAGTAACAAATTTTATATAATTGTTTTGAGATTGTGTGAGGTAAAATAAACCATCGCCAATCACATTGGTATCTTTACTAAATTCTATTACCAAAACGGTGGTGTCATCTAATGCCAAATTGCCTTTTATATAACCTATTAAGTTAGAGGGCTTGCTTGTAATTGGAAAAGTGGTGGTTAGAACACCTGGAATAGCAAAAGTGCTTAATATAAAACTGGTTTGTAAACCACATGCAAAATTGCCGCCATGTGCCGGTTTATATTTTCTAACACAACTATCGCCATAAATACCCATGTTTAATGTTTGCCAACCTACAGGTTCCATTGTGAAGGAGGTTGGGTTGTATTGCCATTGTTCAAAGTTGCCGTTGGGCACTTGCTGGGCTTTTACTTGTAAACCCATAATAAGCAGTAGTGTAATGGTATATAATTTATTCATATCAGTTTTTTATTAGACTAGGTTAATTGTAAAAGGTTGTATGTGTTTTGCGTTCTTTTATAACAATCATGCCAACTTTCGAATCGTGAAAAAGTTGGGTGCCGAATATGGTGAAGGCTTCAAATGGAATAATACGAAACAAAGATCGTTTAATAAAATCGGAAATGCGAGTGTCTTCACCATTTTCTCTCATTGCTCGTGTTTGAGTAATAAATTTTGCAGGGGTTTTACCATTGCTTAAGGTTTCAAAAATAAAGTAATACAAAAAGTAAAATAGTTTAAATATTAAAATCAAATTTAGGGATTCCAAAAATAAGAAATCTGATTGAATATATAAAAATTGATAAAATGAACTTGACATAATGAATATGGCAATTATTAAAAGATAATCAATAGTAAAATTAATAAGTCGTATTCCTTTATTTGCTATAGTAACATTCTTAAAAGCCTCTTCTTCATCAATTATTAGGGTGTTTCCCATAAATATTAAATTTCAACTGGACTGAATTTTCGTTCACCCGATTTCAACGCTTCAAAAATGCCATAAATTTCTTCAATATTGTTACTGGTTACCAAAGCTGTTTTGTAGGGTTTAAAATGGGGAACGTTTTTAAAATAATTGCCATAATGTCTTTTCATTTCGTTCATGGCAATTACTTTGCCTTTCCATTCTACCGATTTTTGAAAATGCATCATACAGGCTTCTATGCGCTCATCAAAGGTGGGTGGTGCCATGTGTTTGCCTGTTTTTAAAAAGTGTTTAATTTCTCTAAAAATCCATGGGTGACCGATACTGGCCCTGCCAATCATAATACCATCCACACCATAACGATTTTTATATTCTAAGGCTTTTTCAGGGGTATCAATATCGCCATTGCCAAAAATAGGAATGTGTATACGAGGATTGTTTTTAACTTTAGCAATCAGTGTCCAATCAGCATTGCCTTTGTATAATTGGGTGCGGGTTCTGCCGTGTATGGAAAGTGCTTTTACGCCCACATCCTGCATTCGCTCGGCCACTTCTTCAATATTCTTTGTTTGCTCATCCCAACCCAATCGGGTTTTTACCGTTACTGGTAAATTGGTAGATTTTACGACGGCCTCTGTCAGTCGAACCATTAAGGGTATATCTTTTAACACCGCTGCACCAGCGCCTTTACACACTACTTTTTTTACAGGACAACCAAAATTAATATCTACAATATCAGGTTGGGTTACATCCACAATTTTAGTGGCCATGGCCATGGCTTCCTCATCACCGCCAAATATCTGAATACCAATGGGTCTTTCATAATCGAAAATATCCAGTTTTTGTCGGCTTTTAACGGCATCGCGAATAAGGCCTTCGGAGCTTATGAATTCGGTAAACATGAGATCGGCCCCGTGTTTCTTACACAGATAGCGGAAGGGTGGATCGCTTACATCTTCCATTGGCGCAAGCAATAAAGGAAATTCACCCAATGATATGTCAGCAATTTTTACCACTTTTGTACTTTCAATTAATTTACAAAAGTACATGCAGTTCAATAGATTTCAAACTTTATCGGATATTTTCATTTTAATCGGTCTGGTTATTTTTGGTGGATTGATTATGTCATTAATTGGATTGTTTATCTCCATGTCTCTTTTTCACCTTAATATTTCAACTGTATTGGGCATTTTAAAAGGAGAAGTGCAAATTCATGAGGTTGCATTCTTAAAGGTTCTCAACACGTTTGCATCCTTTGGCATGTGGGTGGTTTCGGCTTTTTTACTCATCAGAATCAGGAATTACGATGCCTTTACCACTTGGCAGGTTAAGCGTCCGCAGCCAAGCAAAGTATTGTTAGTTTTACCCTTGGTTTTTATGGCATTGCTTGTTGTTTCTGCTATTTTAATACGGTTCAATTATGGTTTACCCTTACCACAAAGTATTAAAGATTTGAACTCTGCGGCCAATCAAAAATTGTTAGAGAATTTTTTAGTAATGAATAATGTAAATCAATTAATCGCTAATCTATTTTTAATGGCCTTGGCACCAGCTTTGTTCGAAGAGATTTTTTTTAGAGGGACTGTTCAGCGTTTGCTCATACATTTGTTTGGCAATGCCCACATTGGAATTGCGGTATGTAGTTTTGCTTTCGCAGCAATCCATATGAATGTGATGCAATTTATTCCCATGTTTTTTCTGGCCTTGGTTTTAGGCTATGTTTGCCATTACACCAAAAGCATTTGGCCCAGTATTATTTTACATTTTTTGAACAATGCTTTTGCAGTGCTCGTCAATTATTATTCAACGCGTATGCCAATGGCCAAAGCAATGGCTGAAGATAATTATACACCTTCCATAGCAATAATAGTTGTATCCATACTTATCATTGCAGGATTCTTTTTCTGGATTACAAAAGATAACAACCACCAATCACCTCCAACGCATGAATAATTTTTGGCAACGCGCTATCACAGGCACCATTTTTGTAACAATCATTATTGGATTAACACTTTATAATTCCAATACTTTTTTGGGTTTATTAATGCTCATTGGGGCAGGCGCACTGTATGAGTATTATAAAATTGTATTGCCTAAAAAAGCAGGTCTTTTGCAAACCCTGTACATTGCAGTAGGCATCGCAACTATTTGTTCAAAGGAGTGGTTGAAGGCGGAATTCGCACCTTATGTCGTCGCTCTTTTGTTCGCTCTCACAGCCATTGGTGTTTTACTTTCCAAAGAAAGGCATTGGAAAAATATTGGGTATTTGATATCGGGGTGGTATTACATCGCTTTACCACTCCTATTATTTTACAATACCAGCTTTCAAAAAGATGGCATTTCGGAATATGCAGATACTATTTATAAACCAATGTTGGCGCTTAATTTATTTGTATTGATATGGTGCAGCGATACCTTTGCTTACTTGTGTGGTAGGGCTTTTGGCAAACGCAAATTATTTGAATCGGTATCGCCCAAAAAAACCTGGGAGGGTTTTATAGGTGGCGGTATTTTAACCATGGGTGCTTCCTTTTTATTGGCTTATTTTTTTGAAATTCCTTATGGGGTGAATTTAATGGTTGCTTTGCTAACGGTTGTTTTCGGAACGCTTGGCGACTTGGTAGAAAGCATGCTGAAGCGCGAGTTTAATATCAAAGATTCCGGCACTATTTTACCTGGCCATGGGGGTGTGTTAGATAGGTTCGATGCTTTGTTGATTGCTTTGCCATTTACGACGTTTTGTTATTATTGGATGTTGTAGTTGGGTATAAAACAAGGACCAAATTTTAGAAGATAGAATTCAAATTATAGTAATAGATGTTTTTTTAATTTCAAACCTATTTTTTTACTCTCAAAATCGATTTTAAAACAGGAAATAAATAATATTACTATCAATTAATCAGATAGTTAAAAAATATAATTAGGTTTATTCATTTTTTTTTTCACCTTTGTAATAGTTATTAAATTGTATAAAAATAGATTAGCAATTTAATAACTCACTTTATTTATACAACAAGATTACAGCTAATTGTTTTATTAATATCGTTTAAAAAGTCACTTTTTAAATAAATATAAAAATGAACAAACAATTACAAGAGTGCAACATGTTTGCAAAAATTGAGTGGAAGTCGTCAAAATCCCTTATTCGTTTTACTAGGTTAAATGTATTTATAAATCCTTTGGAGCATGACTTGTTTTTATTTGAAAGAAATGCAATTGGACTCTCATAAAAAATAATTTTTAAATAGAAAGGAGGTAGATAACAACAAAATAAATTATTAATACCCATCGATTAAACCATAACTAGAAAGCACGAAAATTAAACTCAATTCAATTAAAAATAACAAAAATGAAAAAATTATTAAAAAAATTAGTCCCAATACTATTTGTATATTTCTGTTTCATTAACAGCGCTGATGCTCAACCTTCAATTTGTGATAGCGCTATTTGCGGTCCATGTATGCGAGTAGATTTTTTGGGTGGTGGAGTAAGCTGTGCAAATGCTACATGGTTCTGGCGGTATTGTGGAAATCCCACTACTTGTGGAGATATTCCAACATGGGGAGTAGATAATGCAGATCATCTTCGTGTTTTTGGACCTTGTGCGCAGTGTCCAGGCCAGGATTGTCATTGCCCCTGTGGTATCTATCTTTTGGAGGCTGGTTCAACAGCCGCTATTTTAGATCTTAACTTTTACTCTATAACTGCCCCTCCTCCCCCTCCCGCAACACCTCCCTATTATCCATTCACTATTACCTATTCAGTGACTCCTAATGCAGGTTGTGTTGGTGCATTTTCATTTGTTGATGTAAGGGTTATCAATGCGAATTGGATCCAAATTACCGTTCGATAAAATTATTTAGCCTACTTAATTTTTTAAGTAGGCTTTTTCCTTTTTATTATTTATTTTTGATAGTAAATTGAACTTAAAAGGCCATATATTAGTTTTTATTGTATTCACCAATTTTTGTGCTTTAGCACAAAAAGAGAATAATAATTGGATTTGTGGGCAAAATTTGGGGATAAGCTTTGATTCCCTTAGACCTCGGCTTTTTGACAATAAACTCAATTGGTTTTTTGATAATGTGAGGCATGCTGGTATTTCTGATTCACAAGGCCGACTATTGTTATATTCAACTAGCGATTCCCTAATGAATGGAAAGGGTAAGGTGCTCATCAATTGGGCCATCAAATCGATATACAGTCCAGTTCAGGCCCCCTTTACTACGCTGATAATAAAGAAGCCATTATCCAATAATTTATATTATATCTTTCGGATTAGGGATAATTATATTAATAATGGAAAAGTTATTGATTCTGAACCCGGATTTTCCTATTCCATAATTGATATGAATGGCAATGGGGGAGATGGTTTGGTATTGAAGAAGAATGTAATGATATATGATAAAAAATCATTAATTGGTAATGTAGCAGCTGTCTATCATGCAAATAAAAAAGATGTTTGGATACTTCTTAATAACCGCCTCGAAAATACATTGCAAACCTATCTTTTATCTGACAAAGGCTTATCAACACAAGTCGTTAACATTGGTTTTTATAGTGAATTTTATGGTGCCCAGTCCTTTGTTCAACCTAAATTTTCTCCTGATGGAAAATTTTTAGCGATTCACGAGGAGGGTAAATATAAAAACGGTAGGGCGACGCAAAAACTAAATCTATTCAGATTCAACGATTCCAATAGCCAAATTTATGATGACAGGTATATTTCTACCACTCATAGATATAATTTCGAATTTTCACCAAATAGCCAGTTTATTTATTTCTCAAGTGATACCTCAACAGGCAATAAAAAGAAGTCTATTTTATTTCAATGTGATCTTAATAAATTGAAACAAGTAACAGAGGTTTCCGATTGTCAAGCCATAGCCAATGAAGATATTCAGGATTTGCTTTTGGGCCCTGATGGTAAGATATATTGTTCCTCGCAAGACGAGAATACACCTCGTTCCTATATCGGGGTCATTCATTTTCCAAACAGTCCTGCAGCTAAAATAAAATTCGAGAAAGATTATATCAATATTGCCGCTACATTTGTAAATAGACCCTATTCAATTGCAATTATGTTTCCCAAATTATTAGCAATGCCTATAGCAACAAAAATGGAGATAATTGGCAACTGTAATTTGGATTCAATTCAATTTACTGCACATAACTCCTATTACGGACCATTTAAATGGTATTTTGGTGATGGTGATACTGGAATATCCTTTAATAATTCAATCAAACATTTATATAAAGATACAGGTACTTTTATTGTAAGCGCTATTGTAGAATCCTCGGAAGGTTTTGACACACTTACTAATAGTGTTTATATTGGAGGTATTAAAAAACCATTTCTTGGTAAGGATACTATAATTTGTTCAAAAAGCAACTTAATCTTAAACTTAAAAGATTCATCCTGGACTGGTTTTCTATGGCAGGATAGTACCAAGAATAATTCCATCACCATATCAGATACAGGGACCTATTTTGTATCCGTTCAAAATGAGTTTTGTAAAGATGCAGATACAATAAAGATTTATAAATACAATTGCGATTTTTCAATCAATGGAAATTGTTTTGGTGATAGCACGTTTCTAAAATTTAAAGATACAAGTGCTTATCAAAAAATTGTAAAATGGGGCGACAACAATAGCGATACTTCTGATTTAATAAATTTCAAACACAAATATGAGTTCACAAAAAGCTATAATGGTAATGTGCGAGTAGCCTTTAAAAAAGCGAGTATTGAACTTCCTTTTAATGCCGATATTCTTCAGGTGGAAAAACCGAACTTGGGCAATGATACAATTATTTGTAATGATAAAAGTTTTGAACTTTCTATATCAAATAATATTTATGACTCTATTAAGTGGAATACAGGAAGTACTCAAAGTAATTTGCAAATATCAAAATCAGGCCTTTATTGGGTAAGGGTTAATAATAAAAATTGCTTTAATAATGATACAATAAAAGTAATTAATTTAAATTGTGACCTTACAATTAATGGATTCTGTTTAAACGATAGCACAAAATTTCAATTAAAAGCAATGGATGTAGATTCCTTTAAATTTAACTTTGGTAATGGTCGATTAAATTCATTTAAAAAATCGCAAATTTTTTCAAATTTATATTTAGATATCAAATCCTATCCTATAAATTACGTTTACTATAAAGATGGTTTATTTTTAAATCGCGATAGTAGTATTATCATTAAAGACTGTGAATGCGCTGTTTATGTGCCTGATGCATTTAGTCCAGATAAAACTCTTATTAATGATGTGTTTTTTCCTGTAACCGGGTGCAACCTAAGTGAAATTAGTTTAGAGATTTATGATAGATGGGGAGGTATAATTTATAAAACCAACTCCAATAGACCGATATGGAATGGGTGTGACTCAAATGGTGATGTGCTGCAAAATGGCGTATATGTGTGGATGATAAAATACATGAATCCAAACACGAATAAAATGCAATTAAAAACAGGAAGTGTAACTTTATTGAGATAGATAAAGTATATCAGGATTTATTTCATAAAAATTAATTCCTTATATTCATAATGGAAAGGAATTTATTATTTACCCAAATCCAGCTAACAATTTATTAAATGTTCAATTCCCATATACAAATAATATTGAATTAAGTATTACCTTTACCAATATCATGGGGGTAAAAGTACTGGAAGTTAAAAATGTTAAGAGCAATCAGTATCTAGATATTAGTAATTTTGCGAATGGAGTTTATATATTGAGTATTAGCCAAAACGGTCAAACATTATTTAGTACAATGGTTTCGAAAATTTAAAAGTTATGTTTAATTCAAACATCAAATTTAGAGCATGCCTCTCGATTTTTCGGGGGGTATGTTTTTTTGTGATGTTCATGTTAATGGAAGTTACATACGCTCAGTATCAAAACCATTGGATCTGCCTTAATGGAGGAAATGGAATTGGAAATAATGATAGTTTTGATATGGCATATGATGTTAATTTTAATTCAGAACCTCCAACAATCAGGGTAATTAAAGGCAAGAGTGAAATTGAATCGTCAATGAAAAATTTTACTTTCTCAGATATTAATGGAAACTTAAATCTATATACAGACCAATTAAATGGATTTTTCAACAACAAAAACGAATTGTTGAATAATAAGATTTGGTTTATAGGGCAAGGGCAAAATTTTTCTTTAATGTTTCCAACTTTAATAGATACTTTAAAAGTGGTAATTTTTGTTGAAGACAGTTTAATTCAAAAAACATCTTCGTATACTAATGGAGAGATAGCAGTAAAAATGGTTGTATTTAATACAATTCAAAAAAAAATTGTATCTAATACTTTACTAGTTGACTTCAGGAGCCACTCTTTCAATCCATTTAAATGGCAAATTGGTGATTTTAACACCAATTGTAGTTACCAAATTTTTAAACAGTATTTAGACGAAAAAACGGGCAATAATTACCTTTTTTTTAATATTGCCGATTCAATTTTTACATCTCGGTATAATATAAATGATATGAGCTTTAGTATGCCATATTTTAGCGGGATGGTTTGCGAAAGAAATTCATTAAGGAATACAATCGGTGGTGCTGTTCAGATACCATTTGGTGAAGATTTTATCATCAATAATAATGGAGACAAAAGCATAATTATTAATTATGGTGTTAGAGATAATTTTCCGCAATTATTGAAATCTGATAGTAAGGCAATTATTAGCATGGAATTTGATAAATTTACGGGTTTATTTAAGAATGAGCAAATAATGGAAGTTTTAATTCCTCAATCTAATTTATTTAGAAAATGTATATCGTCTAATGATAGTATTTTATATTTTTCTTTTGAATATCCGTAAATAGTCATAATATAAAAAAAGGTACTTATATTTGCAGGAACAGATTATGAATTTATTCAGTTTTACAGCACATTTTGAAAGTGAAGAATCTTGCCGATTGCACTTCAAAGCGCAGAGAGATGAGG
>JANXMZ010000076.1 GCA_025354385.1 Bacteroidota bacterium | reverse complement strand
TAAAATCCATCAAAGCACAATAAAGTCTGTTGAAAACAAAATTAATAACAGACCTGTAAGAAAATTTAAATATTTAACTCCAAATCAAATAGCTTTGCAATTGAAAATATGAGTTGCACTTATTTGTTGAACTCAGCATATGTTTAAGTTAAAAATAGTTATACTAAGTTTGATATTTAATTCATTCTTCTCGTTGTATTCACAAGTGAATATCAAAATTAAAATTTTTGTTATAAATGAAAATTACGAGCAAAAGTTTAGTCGTAAGAATGTGAAGAAGAATTCAAATTATAAGCTAAAGGCAACGGATTTTTATGGAGAAAATTTACATTTTTTAGTTTCATATGCTAACGATACCAGTAAACAAAGTGAAAATTCAGCATTTTGTAAAGATTTTAAGATAAAATGTGTTCTAAGATATAATTTTTTTCGAAGAAAAGTTATATATTTCACACGAAGTGGTAATTATTATTTGAATGGCGCATTTTATAAGAAAGATAAACTATATGAATTTATATATTACAAATATCTTTCATATATGAATAAATTATAAGCTTTAATAAGGCTTTTGTATTCAAATTAAAATTATCCGACCATGTAAGTTAAGTTTAAATAATTTTAATTTTTGCAACTTTTTAAACTGTACTATTTTGGGGGAGGTTTACATTTTATTGTTTATTTTTACTTTTGTAAATTTTGATTAGCCCTAGTAAATTCCCATATAGATCCATGTGACATTCTTTGTAAATCCGACCATTTTGATATTCGCTATAAATTAATTTATTATAATCTTTACAGTAAAGTAATTGCCCTTTAATTGAATATGCTTTTTCATAAATAATAAAATTTAAACTATCCTTGTATTGACATTCATAAATTACTTGATCTTTGTATTTATGAATTGTTTTGCCTGTCCTGTATCCAAATTTGTAATTAGAAATATAAGCACTTAGGTCATCTGGAAACACGTATTCTATATTAACATAACAACCATTTTTTATTTCCTTTATTGATTTCAAAGAAACTGAATCATTAGAAAATTTATAAAATTTACCCCATTTCCCATCTGGCAAAGAATCACAATATGGAGATGTATACAAACATGAATCTGTTTTACAATTAAATAAGTAACCATCCTTAATTTTAATTTTAAGTTTTTCATATTCAATTCCTATTTTAGGATTGAATAATACAAAATAGGTGCAATAATAAATTGGACTACCATTCTCGGAAAATACATTAGTATAATTGCTATTTAGTTTTTTCATATGCGTAATAACTAAGTTACTATCACCTTCATTGAAAATATAATTCCCGTTTTGATCCCAAATGTAAAATTTGCTTTGAGAAAATGTTGAATTAAATCTTAAAAATAATACTAGGATTAATAAATATTTTTTCTTCATAATAGCTATTCTACTTTATATTCAACATATCTATTTTGTTTTGCTTGTTCCTCAGTATCAGTTTCCGAACCAGCAACAACAGTCTTTACCTCCACTCTAGTCATTAACGCATCAATTTCTTCTTGTGTTTTATTGTATTTTTCTTTTAGTACAGAAATTAGTAAATTCTTCCCTGCCTCGGCTCTCTGTTTGGCTAATTCTGCATTATTCTCTGCTGTTGTGGTACCAGCAGTCCCATCTATATTTGTAGGTGTTTTGGATGCACTTCCAATTATTGTAACTTTCGCTCCTGGATCATTAATTAATATAGAAGCTAAATTATCTATACGATCTAATGCGTTTACAGACTCAAATTTTGCTTTTAGTTCTACTTCCGTATTCCCTTCATCATTATCTAGTAAAACTTTTGGTGCTTGAAATGAATTAACTAGACCTTGTTTATGTCCATTTCTGGATGGAGCTTTAACTTCTTCCATTCTTATTGTAGCTAATACAACTCTACTAGTATACTCTTGGATAAGATTACTGAAATTTCTTACTAGGAAAATATCAGATGCAAGATAGAACTGAAATTGTGCATCTGCAACTGCAACTGGAGAATAATTTGCCTGTCCTATAAGAATTACGAAATTTGGTCTTGAATCAGTTCTTGCAGTACTAACAATATTGCGCCAATAGGTTTTATATAAAAAGGGAACTCCTTTAGAATTTTTCAATGTGAAATTTTGAGTTAAATATTCTTCTAATCCATCTATATCTATTGCAATAATTGGTTTATTGCCAGCAAACTGATATGGGGTATACCAAGGGTAAGATTTCATTAATGGATCAACACTTAAGAATTTCCCTAAATTAGGATTGTAAATTCTAAATCCATAGTCATAAGTGGAACTTCCACCACCCATTCCTTCTCCATTTTTGTCTAATTCCTTGCCATTAAAACCGAACCTATACCCCTTATCGAATATACTGCAAACTGAAGAGAATGAATTTATCAAAAGCGTCTAAATATTTAAACGAATATAATTCGGATTAATTAGTTTAAGAAACTAAATTTTGATTTATTGGAATCTTCAGTTTCACATTTAAAATACAAAGCTTGTAAAGTTGCTTCATGAGTAAAAGGTTATATTAATATTTGAGAGACGTTGTATTTCCATATATTAAACCTCTTGCATAAGTTACCATACAATCCACAATCTGATATTAATAAGTAAAATGTTCTTTTTCAGGCCTTTTGTTTTTGTGTAGGTAAATTGCATTATGCTTTGGGAAAATGTAAAACACTTGTCTAATCCATCCTTCAGACGATTGACTGGAGTAGATATTAAAACTTTTAACCTTATGTATAAGGCCGTCAAGGCTGATGATTTGAGGAAAGCTAAAAAACGAGGTAATAATCGTAGTAGGCCATTTAAATTAAGTTTTGAAGATCAAATCCTGCTGACCTTGATGTATTATCGTCAATACAGGACTATGTTTCATATTGCTGTTGAATATGGTATCAGTGAGGCAAGCGTTAGCCGGACTATCGACAAGATTGGAAGTATTATTAATAAGATTAAGCAATTTCAGCTTCCAGGTAAAGAAAGGTTAAGCGGAACTAATCACAGCTTTGAAGTTGTAATCATAGATGCAACGGAAAGCCCAATAGAGCGGCCAAAAAAAACCAACAATGGTACTACTCCGGTAAAAAGAAAAAACACACATTAAAGACTCAACTTGTAATAGACAAAAAAACTAAAAAAATCATCTGTACGGCCCACAGCAGAGGCAAGACTCATGATTTTAAGTTATTCAAAAACAGTAAACTTCCATTGAATAAAAACAAGAAGGCTTTATTTGATTCAGGCTATCAAGGTGTTGAAAAATTGCATAGCAACAGTAGTTTACCTAGAAAGAAAAGTAAAAATAGACAATTGACAAAAAAGGAGACAAAATCAAATCTTATGCTATCTAAAAATCGTATTTTTGTTGAACATGTCATCGGGAAAATAAAAATATTTCGCATTATGGCTGAACGCTATAGGAACCGTAGAAAGAAGCATAGGATGAGAATGCAAATTATTTGTGGAATCTATAATTTTCAACTAAAATGACTTATGAAAGAGGTCTATTATTAAAATAAATAAAAAGCATTCAAACATCAACATTCGAGCAAGATAATTGAGGCAGAATAACTATGTTTATTAAAACATAAATATTTGCAATAATTGTAATTATTAAGGCTTCCCGAAAATTATTCAAATTTTCAACTAGTAAAGTCTTTTAATGTTTCATATTATGAACTTCAGTAATTTAATTCAAATTTAGCCTTTTCAAAATTAAACCATTCATTTTGAGTTTATTTTTATTAATTACTATTAATTTTTGATTTCGTTGTTGCAAATAATTAGATTTAATTTTAGCAAAATTGTCTTCTGGTTCACAATCTAATGAAATTGTATCTTTTGATAAATAATGCCACTTGCCAACACATTTAGAAATAGATTCCAACCCTGACTGTGACAAAACAAAAGTACTATCTTTATTTAAAGTGACTCTATAACTAAAATCAACCCCACTCACATAGTATTGGCCATCCATTTTAATTGGCAAAGATTTACACGAAAACAAACAAAAAATTAGAATTGCAGTATTTTTTATCATGGAGTTTTATAATATAAGTTTGGATAATCTTTAGTTGTAAATGATTCTGGTTGTTCAAGTAGAAAATCTTTCATATCTGGGTAGGCTTTAATCCAAGCTTCTCTGTTTGAATAAATATCCAGAGCGGCTTGAGCTGTATTCGAAGTACCATTTTTATCATAAACATTTGCACCATTCTTTGTTGTAATTCCTCTCAACCAAGTAACAGTTATATCACTAACCAAATTGACCGAACTTGTTGAAGTCAATTTGGAAACTGAGGATGGGTCGTAGGCAAACTGAGCTTTATAAGCACTAACTTCGTCATTAACATCGCAAGCAATAGACAATCCTGCTATTGATTCATAAGCTAAAGCTCCATTTTCAAATTGTACACAATGAGTTAATTCATGTACAAAGTTGGCAGTACCCTTGTAACTTAAAACTATCGCTGTTGTTAAAGAATTATATTGAGTACCTCCAACTTCATTATTACTAGGATTGAGACTGTATAATTGCGAACTAGTCTCTAAGCGAGTCATATTTGTAAGTGTTTTATCCAAGCTAGAGATTCTTTGATTTAGATCTCCAATTTCTTTGGTTAATTTTTCTTCGCTCCATTTTTCTTCCTTTGCTTTTGCATTTATTCCATCAACCTTTGCTTGCAATGTTGACTTTTTATTTTTGATTTCAGCTTTTTGATTATCCCATTCCTTTTGACTCCCTGGATCACCTTTTCTTCCATCTGAATCAATAAAATAAAGAGGGTTATTAAAGCAAAAATCAAATGGACTTTCGTTGTTATATTTTAACATCAAGGGATCTAAGCTCAACCACCTTCCAAGCCTCCCATCATAAACCCTTGCCCCAAAATCATAATCCCCTCCATTTACAGTTGTTTCATTGTCCTTCTCTTTCCCATTAAAACCATATAGATACCCCTTATCAAATATACTGCAAACTGTAGTATATTCAAAAGTGTTGTAACCTATGCTGCTACTTTGTCTTTGGGTACTTTGAAAATGCATTAATTCGTGTTTTTAGTTAATTTTTGGATACATTTGACATCAAATTTATGCAAAAAAATCTCAAAGAAAAGAAATTCTAGAATCTATAATTGCGTAAAAATTTATTCTTTGACACAAAGTTCCACCAATAAAAACATACCAATTGGTATGTTTTTTTAATTTTATAATTCTACACTTGCCTACTGCATATAATAGACTTCAACGAAGCAATCAATCATCAAATGACTAGAAATTTTATCGCAAGTTAATACGGCCAACAGTCTCGTGCCTACTGCCTATAAAGTCCCAAACAACTCAACCAACTTCTTATGTCTGTAATCAAACACCTGTTTCAATTTATTTTTTACAACGAGGGTGTTCATTAATTGACCCAAGGGTCCGAAAGGAATTTTGTAATGCACAAGGTCGTCCATTTGTATGCCGCCTTCTATCGCTTTGATATGGTGCTGGTGATGCCAAAGGCTATAAGGACCGAAGCGTTGTTCGTCTATAAAATATTTCAGGTTTTCTACATGGGTAATTTCGGTGACCCATTCCATTTTTATGCCAGCCAAAGGTTTAACATTATAAGTAATAATTTGTCCAGCATACATCTTATCATTGGGCATTACTCCGTTGGTAATTTCAAAACCCATATCGTCGGGTGTAATGGTTTCGAGGTTGTAGGGCGAAGATATAAAGTCCCAAGCAGCTTGTAAAGTAATGGGTAACTTTTGTGTGGTTTTTATTTGGTAAATAGCCATGCTTGTAATGACAAACTAAGAGTGGCTTTTGTTTGATAGGAGTGCGCTTAGTGTTAATTGATTTTGTCTATATAGATTTGTTAGGTCATCTAAAAAATTCTAATTTTGAAAATACTTATAATTCAAGCTATGAAAAAGAAATTGACAAAAGAAAACGTCAAAGAATTTGAAATACATCAAAGCATCAAAAAAATAAAAGGTGTTTTAAAGTTTCCAGCTAATTTCGATTACAAACAAGAATTAGTGAAGGCCTTAGTGAAACACTTTGGAAGGTGATTATTAATAATTGTAAAAATATTTTGTAAAAATACCATAAATTGGTATTTTTGAATGGCAATTTAAGTCATGGCTAAAAATACATCTATTTTACTCGGTGATTATTTCGATAAGTTTATTAACGGTCAATTAAAGACAGGTAAATTTTCATCTGCAAGCGAAGTTATCAGAGCGGCTTTACGTTTGTTTGAACAAGAGGAAACAAAAAAAACAGCGTTAGTAAAGGAACTCATAAAAGGTGAAAAGTCAGGTTTTGTTAAGGATTTCAACCGCGATTCATTCTTAAGTAAGCTTAAAGAAAAACACATTAAAGAATGAACTACATTCTAAGTAAAGAGGCTGAAAAGGATTTAGAAAAAATTTGGCTTTATACTTTTGAAATATGGTCGCTTGAACAAGCTGATCGGTATGTTGGTTTAGTGTTAGACGAGATTGAATATGTCTGTATAGAGCCGTTTTCAGGGTTTGATTATAGCAGCCTAAGAAAAGGATATTGGCGAACAAAAGTTAAATCTCATTTTGTTTTTTACAAAATAAATTTAAAGCAAAATACAATAGAAATCATAAGGGTTCTGCATGAAATGATGGATATTGAAAATCAATTATAATCCTATGGATTAAATTAAATCCAATTATCTTTTGTTATTCCAAACTCTCTCTTAATTTTCTCGGCAAACTATCTCTCACCAACTCATAACTGTGGTCTATCAATTCTTTAAGGAAGGATTCTTTCAATCCATCGAGTGTTACCGTATTCCAATGTTTTTTATTCATGTGGTAACCAGGTTTTATTTGCACGTATTCTTCTCTTAATAATACAGCGCGTTCGGGGTCGCATTTCAGGTTGATGCTCTCAAAATGATCGATGCTGCTAAGGGCAAATAATTTGCCACCTACTTTCATTACGAGGGTGTCGGGGCCGAAGGGGAGGTCCTCGGAAGTGCCGAGTTTGCTGAGGCAATAGTTTCTGTATTGTTCGATGTCCATAGGGTCAGATTGCTTTACAAACTTAAGACACTCAAATACATTTTTTTTAACATATAAGTCACAAAAAGAAAATTAATTGTTATAAAAAAATAAATGATATGAAAAAAAACTTTTGTGACTTAGCTGCTCCAACTAATGTGACTATTGTGTTTAATGGTTTTGTGTTTATTGCATGAAATAAATATCCTTATGAAAAGATAACCTCCAACTTTCAATCGAAATGGAATTGAAAATAGGAGTAACTAAGGTTTTTTTATATGGAGAAACTGCGCAGCATGCCGATTTGCTATCGGGATTGATGCCATTTAAAAACAATTGTAAAACATTATAAGCGATTTTTTACCTTGTAAAATGGATTGGCGAACGACATCCTTTGGTTTATGAGCCTTTAGATAGAAATCTTTGTGTTGTAAAATAAAGGGATTGGAAATATTTTCAGAATGAATGAAACTTTTGATACATTCGTTACACTTATTAATTAGATGAGAATTTAATCATTCATTTCTAGTACAGGGTGGTATTAAAAAATCAATTTCAGTTGGAACAAAACGCGGAAAATAAAAAGCAAGTATTTATGCAGCTATATGCACTCTGCCATAAGCAACTCAACGCTTATTGCATTGCTTTGGCTAAGGATAGGGAGGATGCGCTCGACTTGATGTCGGCTACCATAGAGATTGCCTTTACTAAGTTCTCGGAATTAAAAGAGCAGTCGAAATTTAAATATTTTTTGTTCGGTATTGCCTCTCGCTTAATCAATAATGAAAGAAGAAAAGCCAGTGCCAAAGTATTTGTGGCTGCCGATTATTTGTTGAATATAAAAGATCATAATCACCAAGCCGATGCAGGAATTGATGCTTATTATTTGCAAAAGGCACTGCAAAAAATAAATGTCGATATGCGCGAAGCCATTGTATTGTTCGAATTGCAAGGTTTTAGTATCAAAGAAATTGCCGAGATACAAAACACGAATGAGAATACCATAAAAACCCGCTTGCTGCGCGGAAGAGAAAAATTAAAAGCACTGTTGAATCCAGAAACTACTAAAGAAAACACAAACCTCAAATATGGAACAAGATAAAACCTTACAATCGCTGTTTGAACAATTTGAAAAAGGTCTGCCTGAATTAAAAACCATTCAGGAGGTGGAGCATCAATTGGAAAATATAAATGTTGGTAAAAAATATTCAATCAAAAAAATGAGTATCATTATGGGAAGTCTCTCAATAATAGTAATAGTTGCCTGTTTATTTGCAACTCCTAACACTAAAACACCTGTGCTTGCAGCGCAGCAAATGATACCAACGCCAAAAGAAGTAACTAAAAATAATGAATTGGTGAACTATGAAGTAAAACAAAATATTCTTACAAATCCTGAAGTGAGAGAAAAAATAATTGAGACTCATTTCTCTCAAAAACCTCTTTCAGATATAGAGTTTAAAGTAGAAGAATTACAAAATCCACTGCTTGAACAATTGACTGAAAATGTCGATGCACCTTTTTCCAAACCCTTAGATACTTTAAAAGCCCCAATAGTTAAAACTGAAGAAAAAGTAATGGTTAAAAACGATCCCTTTTTAAGATTGAGTGATGAGGAATTGTACAAGTTGGGCATAGTAGGTAAAGATGGTGGTATTTTTTATGAAGAAACTTATAGCAAACGCAAACCATTTAGTTTTTCATACATAGTGAAAGGTTCAAGTTACTCAACCACATTCACTGGTGGAACGCTTTCGGTATTAGCTCATCCTGAAAAATACCCAACCCTGATTACCAATATTTGGATGACCGATGCCTATGGGATGTTAAATAGAAAAAATCTGAAAGACACTTTAGAAATCTATAATAACTATAAAAAATATTTGCCAATTTTAGTCTCAAATAAATTAGATAAACCCCATCCTTATTATTCAAATGAAATGATTTTCTGGCTGCCTAAAAGCGACTATTATAAATCGCTTTTGCCAGCATGGGTGCAAGCAGAGCTGAAAGCGAATCCCAATGCTTTTTCTTGGGATATGAAAACAGGGAGAGAATACAAGCAAGTGGGTTTAGCGGAAAAAGTAGATCCTGTCATTCAGAAAAAATTGATGGCCGATTTGAACGCTTCAAAAGTAGATTTATTGAAAGGGGTGAAGAGTATAAGTCCTGATAAAAATTTATTAAGCAACTTGGGTTTTAAAACAGATAAAAATAATAATTTAAGCATAAAGTTGAAATCAGGTAAATTTCATTACAAAGTTTCTGTCAAGGATTTAACTACTAATATCCTTTCGAATTGCCCATCGGCTGCTTATTACGATGAAGTAAAAAATAAATACCAATTGCCAATTCCATTATTTGTAACAGATTCCTTAAGCGATGCGGATGATTTGAATTATCTGCGATTGGGAAGCAACGGTGATGATGAAAATAATTTGCAAGCCTTCCTCAATCAAAAATATTTGTTAACGCCTGTTAAGGTTAACTTCGGACCACTTTCATTTTCTCAGTATTTTTGGTACGAGAACACCCCCAAGTTTTTAAATTGTTTGAACCAACAGCAGTTTGCAATTGCCAATACCATTATGCAAGACAGTGCTAAAAATAAACGGCTCTTTCAAGCAGCTCAAATATCCACTGCGGCTTTACCTATGCCCGATTTAAAAGCTATTTATGAAGCGCCTAAGGCTCAATTCGATAAAATAAATCCCCTCATTCCCGACCAAATTCAAACTGAGCAATTGGGATTTAAAGTTGTGGATCAAGAGTTGAGATTGTCCTTTAAAATAGCAAGAAATTCAAGTATTACATCTAGGAGCAATAATCAATTAACAACAGATAGTTCAAATTCAATGTTGATTACTTTGGATAAAAATGGCACATCAGTTAGTGTTAGTAACAGTGATTCAGTCTCTCGAAATACCATTTGGCCAGTTTATATTACCGATGATTTTGGAAAATACACATATATTTTATTTGAAGATAGTTCGCAAGAGCCTTTGGATTTTAATCATCTTATTCCAGTACTTGTAAAAACGGGCAGACCTTACACTGTTATCGATCAAGTTGAGAAATTAGCTCGACCAGATTATTTACTATGGTATTCTGTCACTCCAGAGTTTTTAAAATTGTTACCTAAGCAAGAAAGTGAAGCCATACAAAAAGAATTGAAAGCGGCTGTTATTCCTTCCGATTCGGCTCTTAATTTACCTTGCAAATACACCGATGTTTGCAAACAACACAAGGAAAATATTAGCAATGCTTCCATCTTTCCAAATCCTTCGAATACCCAATTTAACCTTGCTGTTAAATTTACAAGCCTAGTGCCTCTAAACATTTCAATAGCCGACTTAAGTGGTAAGGTCGTATTGCAAAAAGCATGGTTGCCAAACGAGCTTGAAGCAACAACACAGGTTGATGTAAGCATGCTCGACAGTGGTATTTATTATATGTATGTGTATTCCGCACAAGGCGATATGATAGTTCAGAAAGTGCTTATTACACATTAAGCCATGTTAGATGCAACTATTTTCCTTTGTTAAATTTCTGTTCAATACTTTAAAATTTAATAATGGCGAATGTTTTAAATTTGCGCCATGAATATTTTGATTCTTGGCAGTGGTGGACGTGAGCATGTGTTTGCTAAAAAAATAAGTGAAAGTCCGCTATGCAATCAACTCTTTATTGCGCCTGGTAATGCAGGTACAGCGCTATGTGGCGAAAACTTAAATATAGCTGTTACCGATTTTCAAAGTATTAAATCCATATGTATTGATAAAAAAATTGATTTGATATTACCCGGTGGCGAGGATTCATTGGTAGCAGGTATTACAGATTTTATTAAAGCAGATAGTCTATTGAACCATATTCTAGTTGCGGGACCTTCTAAAGCAGGTGCTATGATAGAAGGTAGTAAAGATTTCTCTAAAATATTCATGCAGAAGTATAAGGTGCCAACCGCAGCTTATCAAACATTTACCAATGCTAGTATTGCCGATGGTCAAGCTTTTTTAGAAACCTTAAACCCACCTTTTGTGTTGAAGGCCGATGGCTTAGCTGCTGGTAAAGGGGTATTGATTATAGAGGATTTAAAAGAAGCGCAAGAAAGTTTAGCAGAAATGTTAAATGGTAAATTTGGAAAGGCTAGCGATAAAGTTGTAGTAGAGGAATTTTTACACGGTATCGAAATGAGTTGCTTTGTTCTGAGCGATGGTACTAATTATGTGGTACTGCCCGAGGCCAAAGATTATAAAAGAATTGGCGAAGGCGATAAGGGTTTGAATACAGGAGGTATGGGAGCGGTGTCGCCAGTACCTTTTGCCAATGCAGAATTTTTGAATAAAGTAGAAACCAAAGTGATTATTCCAACTGTGAATGGATTGAAAGTAGAGGGCATTGATTACCGCGGTTTTATTTTCATAGGATTAATGAAGGTTGGTAACGAGCCTTATGTGATTGAATACAATTGTCGCATGGGCGATCCTGAAACCGAGGTGGTATTGCACCGCGTAGAAAATGATTTACTAGAAATGTTGAAAGCCACTTGCACAGGTGATTTGAAAAATATCAATATGCAAATTAGTTCCGATACTGCAACAACGGTTGTATTGGTTTCGGGCGGTTATCCCGAACATTTCGAGAAAGGGTTTGAAATAAAAGATTTTGAAAATATAGAGAATAGTACTGTTTATCATGGAGGTACAAAAATGGAAAACAATGTTTTGCTTACCAATGGTGGTCGAGTATTGGCCATTACCTCTACTGGTAAAAATATGAAAGAGGCTATTCAAAAATCGATGCAGAATGCAGAAAAAATTCAATATCAAAATAAATATTACCGCAAGGATATCGCACAAGATTTAATACAATACAATGAACAAATTTAAAAGTACACTTAGAAGAAAAAGATTGTCTAACCGACTGATTAATTATTTTCTCAAAGGCTTATTAATAAGCATCCCTTTGGCTGCTACTTATTCGGCTATTGCTTGGCTGTTTTTTAAGGTCGATAGTATCATATACAATGATGATCCCACCAAGCCCATTCAACACATTCCTGGATTAGGGGTTGCCATTGTAATTGGAATTGTTTTAATTGTAGGTTGGATAGGGTCAAGTTATTTGGCGCAACCATTTATTAATTGGTTTGATGATTGGATGGAGAAAACACCTGGTGTTAAATTTTTATATTCTTCGGTAAAAGATATCATGGAAGCTTTTGTAGGAGAGAAGAAAAAATTTTCCGAACCAGTGGTCGTAGAAGTAGGTGGCGAAGGGGTTTACAAAATTGGGTTTATTACGCGAAAGGACATGGGTAAAATAGGCATGCCTGAGTACAGTGGAGTATACTTTCCTAAGTCTTATGGATTTGTTGGCGACTTATATTTAGTGCGCAACGATAAAATTAAACCCATACAGGCTAATTCAACAGAAGTGTTTAAGATGATTGTTTCTGGTGGCGTAACTGGTATCGAAGACCAAGGCGCTTAAACCATTGATATAATCCAATGCACATGGAGAGCATGGTAAGGTTGTAAATAAAATCTTCTATGGGAATGCTGCCAAGTCTTAAATCTATTTGCTGTGTTGGGTCATAAAAAACCACTGGTTTGGCTGTTAGAAGCCCATTAACAATTAACATGGGAATTATTGATACCATGAAAGCAAAATAAAACCAACTCATATAACGTCTTCTAATAACGACTAAATGTGTGCCAAGAATAAACGATAACACAATGCATGTGATGGCAGTGTATAGTTTGTCGTTGAACCAGTAAAGCAATGTGATAGCAATGCCAAAGAAAAACATGGTGAACCAGCGGTGAAGGTCTTCAAACAATTCGCTGTGCTTTACATACGATTTTATAACTTCGAAAATAAATATGGCCGCATAAGGTACTGTAAAGAAAAACATAACCTCTTCAATCGGCAAATCATAAATATAATAACCCAATATGTATTTAGCATTGAAACCCCAGATGTTCATTTGTGTAAACCATTCGTCCCACAAAAGAAAAAATACAGCTGTTAAAATAATTGCAGGAAATAAATATTTCCAGCTTTTGTAGAATGCAACTTTCTTATCGAATGATAAAAGAAGCGGAAATAAAAGGGTGAGTATATTAATCCAAAGATATAAACTATTCATTTATTGACTTGTTGTAACCGTATTCTTCGCCATAAACATATAGTTTTTTGCGGAGAATTCTTCGTGCCACGAAGATACGGGTTTTAACAGTGCCAATTGGTATGTTTAACTCTTCTGCGATTTCGTGGTATTTAAAACCTTCCACATTCAACATGAAAGTCACTTTCAATTCTGTTGGAAGCGCAGTAATGGCCTCTTCTAAATCTCGTCTTATAAATTTTAACTCAGCTTGATTCTCTGTTCTGTGTGAAGGAATATCAAGAAAAAAAGTATTGTCAGTATTGTCTAAAAAAGTATTGCGTTTCACCATTCTACGGTAGTTGTTGATGAAACTGTTTTTGAGAATGGTAAACAACCAACCTCTAAAATTAGTGCCTTCCGAGAATTTACCTTGATAACGAAGCGCCTTTAAAATGGTTTCCTGAACCAAGTCATCTGCATCATCGGAATTTTTGGTCAGTTGCATGGCAAGACCTTTCATGGAAGACATTTCTTTTTGCAATAAAAATTCAAAAGAGATTGGGATAATTTGTGCTGAGCTCATGGCGTTGTTAATGGGTACAAAGTTGTACAAAAAAAATTAAATTATTATCAAGTTTTGTTTAAGAAATGAAAAATTTTCATTAAACAAACTTGTTAGTTGTTAACAATTAGGTGTTTAACCTCATTGTTGCTACACTTATTTGGCTATAGTTTGAATCTATAAACGCTTAAGTGCCTCGTTTTCATTAACACATTTGTTTTAAAATTAAACAAATTCTTAAACAATCGCACTTTTGCAAGTGCTTGATTATAAAATTAAAATAATTTACTTACCTGATAATCAGAGAAAAAGTTGCTTTCTTTGTGTTTAATTTAAGTTAAACAAAATATAAATTAAGTAATGTCTTCATTAGTAAAGTTTTAGTAATTATCACTTCTTTTGCATCAAACAATTGTATTCCCTCAATAGTTAAACATATATACCATGAAAGTTTCAGTAATTCGAAAAGCCCATTTTAACGCAGCGCACCGATTGCACAATCCTGCTTGGAGTGAAGAGAAAAACCAAGAAATTTTTGGTATCTGTAACAATCCCCATTACCACGGCCATAATTACAATATAGAAGTAATTGTTACCGGAGAATTAGACCCAGATTCTGGTTATGTGATTGACACAAAAATTTTGAAAGATTTAATCCGTTCGGAGGTCGAGAATAAATTTGACCATAAAAACTTGAATTTAGATACAGAAGAATTTAAGAATTTGAATCCCACTGCAGAAAATATCGCTGTTGTGATTTGGAATAAAATGAGAGCAAAAATAGATGAACAATATACCCTCGGCATTCGTTTGTTCGAAACCGAAAGAAATTACGTAGAATATAATGGATAACACAAAACACTTAGAAGATTCGGATCACGATCACGATATGTTTAATATTGATACGCCCCTGCGCGCTGATGCCTTTAAATTGAGTGATGACGAAAAAATAGATATCATTCAAAATCATTTCAATCAAATAATGGAAACGCTTGGTTTGGACATGACGGATGATAGTTTAAGCGGCACCCCTCGTAGAGTTGCAAAAATGTATGTGAAAGAAATGTTTTGGGGATTAAATCCTGATAATAAACCACAGGCTTCTCATTTCAAAAATAAATTCAAATATTCCGAAATGTTGATTGAAAAAGATATCAATTTTTACACCAACTGCGAGCATCATTTTGTGCCTTTCTTCGGCAAAGCACATGTGGCTTATATTCCCAATGGTAAGGTAATTGGTCTCTCTAAATTAAACCGTATTGTGGAGTACTTTGCAAAACGCCCACAGGTTCAGGAGCGAATGACCATGCAAATTGTAAATGAATTGAAGAACATTCTAAAAACAGATAATGTGGCCGTCATTATCAATGCCAAACATTTATGTGTGGCCAGTCGCGGAATTAAAGACGATAGCAGCCATACCACAACAGCGGAGTACTGTGGAAAATTTCAGGACAACGAAACAAGGGTTGAATTGCATCGCTTGTTAGCCCTTTCAACTAACTAGTTAATCCTTACGAACTTTGTAATAAACATATTTTCAAATCATTGTATTTTTTATACTGGTAAAAATGATCATTTAATATGCAAGTATTTCGTAAATTACATTGTTCCTTTGGCAAATTTATTGGAAGAATGCAACTACTTCAACAATGGCTAAATATTATTTATTTTAAGAGTAACATATTTGCCATTATAACAAAGTTCTATGTTTGAGGGACGTCGCATGAACCGGCCGGTTT
>JANXMZ010000011.1 GCA_025354385.1 Bacteroidota bacterium | reverse complement strand
CTTTTGAAGACAACAACGGACCACCTCCAATACAGATACAGGGGGTTCTTTTCTGAAAACAGAATTATTTTGGTGAAAGTTTATTGATAATCTGAATCTTAGGTTCTTGACCAAAATCGTTTAGGACAGGATTGGTTTTAAATTATATAATATTTTACAATTTTTATATAATTCACACAATCCACATTTAAAATTTTGGATAAAATTATAAAAGTGACCCCTCTGAGCAAACAAACTAATGCAGAGAGCAAAAATGCTTTTCCGTTATTTAAACGAAGCTATAAATTTTAAAAACTTTAAGGAGATAATAAATTAGAGGATAATAAAAGGCAAGATTCTTATTGCTTCTCCTTTTTCTTCCATAGCAAAGGCTGAATAATATGACCCAAATAATATTTTGGACTCTCTTCCTTTAAACCGTATGTGATAGGAAATTCTTTTTTCTCATAAAAAGTGCCAAATATAAGATCCATTAAAGGAGAGATATTGGCATAATTACCTTTGTGTACATCTTGGTCGTGGTGCCAATGATGTAAATTGGGGGAGCCAATTATGTATTTCAAGAAGCCAATATTAATATTGATATTGGAATGAATATAAATGGCCCAAACACCACGAAATAAAACTAAAAAAGAAAGTGTTTGTAAAGGGAATCCTAATAAAATAGCAGGTAAATTAATAATGGTAATTGTATAGAGAGTATCAAAGGGGTGTTCTCTGTGCGATGCCAACCAGTCGAGGTGCTTTGCTGAGTGATGGACCTTGTGAAACCGCCATAAAAAAGCATTCTGATGTTGCAAACGATGCGCCCAATATATAAGAATATCGCTGAGAAATATTACCTCAATACATTGCACCCAAAATGCTTGAGACCAAATATGTGTTAAAAAACACTTTGGGAGTAAATATTGATTTAAAGTATTTTCGAGAAAGGAGATGCAAAACAAAACAATAGTACTCCAAATAAAATACTGACCAAGGAAAAACATTAAATCCAATAACCATTCTGGACGAAACAATTTCTGTTGAGCATGCGCTGGATATACCCTTTCTAGTGGTATAAAGATAATGGATAATAATAAAAAGCTTAATCCAGTAGAGAATAATATTTCGAGAAATGAAATCATTTTTTAGATTTCTTGAAATTTGGTTTATTTTTTTCTTTTACTAAATCTGTAATGTTAATAAAATAATTGCTATCTACTTGAAATTTTATTAAGGAGGGAGTTATCATTGTTTTAGAGGACATTATTCTTAATAGGTTGGCATCGTATTCTCTTTTTTGCTGAAGGGAATCCTTCAATCCGATCTCTTTTCTGTGGATTGGTCCTTGAATAAATACTTTTGCCAACTTTATAGTTGAAATGCTCTTTGAAGAGGACATTAATATTTTGTTACTGCCATAAAATTTGTTGTATTCAGCAGAATCCTTATAATAAATGGTATCGTAAATCGACTGGGAAACAAGAGCATCTTTTTGATGACTTAATTTAGTTTTTGTGCTTGTTTCGTAGGAGCGTGCTGATAAATAAATATAAAGTGCGGCAAAAGAAACTGAACTAATGATAACCAAAGGCTTTATGAGAGATTTCATAATTCTGTATTAACAAAAATAATAAAAAATTGCAACTTATTTTTATCCTTCAAATATTTTTGATCTTGAAACAATAAAATCTAGATACTTGAGTTGAATCATAAATGTTGAAATTATTTAACAAATGAAAAGAAAAGGTTTTTACCTAATGCTCGTCTTTTTTACAGCGATGATGGTACTTGTTGCTTTCTCTCAAAGAGAACTAGCTATCTCGAATAGGGCATTAAACACTCAAAATACTCATGATCCTATAGTACTCAGATGTATACCAATCAAGGATGCATTGGTTTTTGTAAAGAAAAACAAAATGGATACTACTTTGGCTATTTTTATAAATTACAAATTACATTCTGGTAAAAAGCGTGGCTATATCATTGATTTAAAATGCAAAATAATTACCGATAGCTTTTTAGTTTCGCATGGCTGTGGTAATAATAATTGGGGCAGTGATGAAAGCAAAGATAATCCTAGCTTTAGTAATGATTTTGAAAGCCATTGCTCTTCGTTAGGAAAATATAAAATTGGAGAGCGGGCCTACAGTCAGTGGGGAATTAATGTTAAATATGTATTGTATGGTTTAGAGGCGAGTAATAAGAATGCTTTACAAAGAACCATCGTATTGCATGGATGGGAGAGTATTCCTGATATTGAAACATATCCTGCAGGAGTGCCCGAAGGCTGGGGTTGTCCTGCTGTCTCCAATGCAACAATGATAAAATTAGACGCCTTGCTAAATAAAAAGAATGCAGTGTTGCTTTGGGCTTACTAATAAAATGGTTTTATAATCATGCAATATTTCAAAATATATTTTGCAAATTTGAAACATGGGAAAATTAAAAATTATAGCCTTACTCGTTTTAATAGGGGCTAGTAATTTCTTATTAAAAGCGCAAGACTCCATTTCTATTTTTCCTAACCCAACTACTGGGCCAGTTACAATTGAAATTTCTCTTTCACATACGGATACAGTCACTATCAATATTTATAATAGATGGGGGCAAGTAGCCATTCATCCTATTACAGATACCATTTTGCAAATTGGAATACATCCAATATTAATTGATTTGAGTACTAAAGCTAATGAAGTCTATTTTGGACTTGTTGCCTTTAGACATTCGGATAGGCGTATATTTCAAATATTGAAGCAAGCCACATTATTTATACATGCTGAAACCAATTTAACCCAAAACCAAATACAAATTTTTCCGAATCCTGTAGGTCAATTTATGAAAATTGCTATACCCGAAAATATGATTAGCAAGCCTTGTAATTTAACGTTGTTCAATTTGCAGGGAAATAAAATTAAGATAGTTCAAATGGATCAATGCGATAATGAACTTGTGGTTGAACTTGAAAACATACCAAATGGTATGTATTTTTTACGTATTGAAAATGAGCAAGGATTTTATCAATCTAAATTTATAATCCAATATTAGATAGCGAGCAATCCTCAGAGATTTGCAATTGTCCTTGAATGATTTTTTAAATCTTCAAGTTTTTTGAGGATATCATTTTTTCAAAATTTGAGTTAAGAAAATTCCTACACCTTTCTTTCAATCAAACAGTGTATAAACTCTGTCTAAATTATTTTCAAAATGCCTTTCATTTCGAAATATATTTTGCAAATTTGAAACTTTAAGTCATGAAAAAGTTTTTAATTGTAATTGCTGTTTTACTTGTAGCCTTGGCTGCTTATTTGGCTTGGTTAAAATTCTCACCAGATAAATTTACCGATGGATTCTATCTAATACCCAATGATGCGGTAATGGTTATAGAAACGGAAGACCCTATTAATAGTTGGAAAACCTTTAGCACCAGTAATCTTTGGCAAGGTTTGAAAACTTTTCCGGCATTTGCGGAAATTACTAAAAATGCAGATTTACTGGATGACGTGGTGGAACAAAATCAACAAATATTTTCGCTTATTGGTCAAAGGCATTTGCTCATTTCTGTTCATATGACAAAACCAAAAGATTATGATTTTGTATACTATGCCGACATGGCCCAAGCCTCCAAGTCGGATGTGGTGAAGAGCAGTTTGCTAACATTGGTGGGTAAGTTTGGCTATACCAGAACCGTTCGTACTTATGCCAATGTTGAAGTGAATGAATTTTTTGATCCTAAAACACGTGAAACGTTATCCATCTCATTTGTCAATAATTATCTAGTTTGTACCTATAATAAAGCACTCATCGATAAGGTAATTGCAAGTTCGCAAACACCCGAGTTACAAATTGGTACCAATGTTAAATTTACCGAAACCAATCAATTGACCACCGCTTCAGGTATTTGCAGAATTTTGATTAACTACTCAACATTTCACCAATACATGGGAGTGTATATGGATGATGTTACCAATCTTAAAGAATTATTTACTAGTTTGCATTATACTGGTTTTGATTGTACCTTAAAAGATGATTTGTTGATGGCAGATGGTTATACCATTGTCAATGATAGTGTTAGTTCATATATACAAGCACTCTCTATTTCAGGTAAATCTGAAAATAATTCAGCCAGTGTTTTTTCGGGTAAATCCTCATTTTATTTAAGCATGGGTTTTAATGATTTCAATCAATTTTATTTAAACCTCAATACCATTTGGCAAAAGGATGAAAAGGCCTATAACGATCAAATGGCTAGCATGAAAAAAGTAGAAAAATTATTGGGTATCAATTTGCAAAAAAATCTATTCGATTGGATGGGTAGTGAAATTGGTTTGGCCCAATACGAAACAGACAAATTAATTGGCAATAAGGTGAGCAATATTATGGCCATTAAAGTAAAAAATATGGATGATGCTAAAACCAATTTAGCTTATATAGAAAGACAAGTGAGAAAGCGCACACCGCTCAAGTTTAAGGATATTGATTACAATGGTTACCCCATTAAGTACATGGAAGTAAAAGGCTTGTTTAAATCCTTTCTTGGTAAATTGTTTTCAAAGTTTGATAAACCTTATTATACAGTGCTTGGCGATTATGTTGTAATGAGCGATGATCCTCGCACATTGCTATTAACCATAGATGATTTTATTCAGCAAAATACGCTCTCAAATAATGAGTTTTTTCGTGATTTTAGAGAAAAATTCCCTAATGAAACCAGTTTGTTTACCTATATCAGTCCCGATAGGCACTTTGCTAATTTCAAAGGTTACCTCAATCCAGAAAGCTGGGCGAGTACTCAAAAACATGAACAATATGTTCGTAGTTTCGCGCATGTAGGCTTGAGCTTAAGTGGCGATAACGACCGCATGC
The DNA here is from genome assembly GCA_025354385.1 of Bacteroidota bacterium. Classification (GTDB taxonomy): domain Bacteria; phylum Bacteroidota; class Bacteroidia; order NS11-12g; family UBA955; genus JABMMZ01. Next base: position 11,786 of record JANXMZ010000011.1, on the reverse strand, counting down.
GTTCTGTGTTTGGAACATTTTATACGGCATACGTACCACCTGTTTTATCAACAGAGGATACAGGTAGTAACAATGAAAAAGATACCCTATCTGTGTTAGATTTATTTATTATTAATCACTTTCAAAATAACATGAATACTGTTTATTTTGATAATGGAGTGCCACATACGATTACAGAAATGGATGGTACCATTGCAGATGGCGCATATATTGAATATTATGAAAATGGGTTACCAAAAGTAAAAGGAAGATTCAATAGAGGATTAAAAAACGGTACCTGGAAATACTACAGATTGGACGGTAGTTACGATTACAAAGAAAAATATGAAAATGGAGAACTAAAGAAGCAGAATTTGTTGCAGCGTTTGTTTGGTGGTGACGAATAATTTTGTTAGAAAACTTTGAAGAACACACAAGTGAGGTGTTTAAATTTAATCATCAAATCATTACTTTTCTTTAATATTGCACTTGTTATTTTATTTTGATTTCAAGACAATCTGTAGACGCTGTTATTAATGCTGCCGCCATCGATGAGGTAGTAGGCGATTACATTGCTTTGAAAAAAAGAGGCGCTAATTTATTGGGCCGTTGTCCTTTTCATGATGAGAAGACACCTTCTTTTACAGTTTCGCCTGCCAAAGGCATCTATAAATGTTTTGGATGCGGCAAGGCCGGAAACTCTGTTAGTTTTTTAATGGAGCACGATCATTTGTCATTTAGTGATGCCATTCGTAGACTCGCACAAAAATATCAAATTGTAGTAGAAGAAGACAATGTCCAAAACAGTGAAGAGTATAATGAAGCTCAAAAAGTAAGAGACAGTTTATTGGTGGCTTTGGAGTTTGCCAAAAATTATTTTAAGGAGCAATTGAAAACTGAAGAAGGTTTGGTAGCTGGCGAAAGTTATTTTAGAGAAAGGGGTTATACCCAACAAACCATTGATGAATTCGAGCTTGGTTATTCGCCTCAAGGTTGGGAGAGTTTGGTGAATGCAGCTGTCACGAATCAGTTTAATCTGGATTATTTTGTAAGTGCTGGTTTAATTAAAAAGAATGAAGACCGCGGTACTTATTTCGATATGTTTAGGCAACGGGTTATTTTTCCTATTCATGATCTTACAGGTAAAGTAATTGCCTTTGGTGGCAGGCAATTGGTAAAAGATGATAAGTCGCCAAAATATCTCAATTCGCCTGAAACGGATGTGTATCATAAAAGCAATGTTTTATATGGCATTTTTCAATCTAAGAAAGGAATCAAAGCTTTAAACAATTGTTATTTGGTGGAAGGTTATACAGATGTTATCACTTTGCATCAAGCAGGTGTTAAAAATGTAGTGGCTTCATCTGGCACTTCCTTAACCGAGGGTCAGATAAAATTGATAAAACGCTTTACAGAGAATGTTACTGTATTGTACGATGGCGATGCCGCCGGTATTAAAGCTTCTTTGCGTGGGATAGATTTATTGTTAGCTCAAGGCTTAAATGTTAGAACCGTAAGTTTTCCAGAAGGAGAAGACCCTGATTCATATTGTAAACAATTGGGGGCCGAGGCCTTTAATAAATTTTTAAATGAGCATGTCCGCGACTTTATTTTATTTAAAATTGATTTATTGTTGAAGGGGGTCGAGAACGATCCGATTCGCAAAACAGAAGTAGTAAAGAATTTGATGCAGAGTATATCTGCAATACCTGATGCCATGAAGCGCGCTGCCTATGCCCGCGAATGCAGCAAGTTGGTGGATATGGATGAGAAATTATTACTCTCTGAAATCAATAAAATTAGAAGAAAAAATGGTGAAGGTAATATACCTACTCATTTTGATGAAGAGATAAAAGATATTTTGCAAACCAATTTACCAGAGCCTGTAGTTTATGAAATGGGAGAGGAGCAGGAGCTTGGACTTGTAAAATTATTGATTCAAAGTGGCACACAAAAGTTTACCGAGGAGGCTACCGTTGCCGATTTTATATTCAAAGAATTGCAGGAGGATGAAGCACTTCAAATCAACCACCATTTATACAGCCGCATTTTGAAAGAGGTGAAGCAACAAATGGAAGAACAATTGAATTTTGATGAGCATTATTTTACCAATCACGTAGATACAGACATTAGAAAATTGGCAGCAGATATTTTAAGTGAAACTGAGAAATATGAACTTAGCCCTTTTTGGTTGGAAGGTGGTAAAAGTATTCCTACAGAAAGGGAAAATTATATCCGCGATTTGCAATCCGTGTTTTTGTTTTTAAAATTAAGTAAGGTTAACAAACTCATTAAAAATAATTTGGATGAGTTTGCAACCGTTACCAGTGCTACTGATATAGAACATTGCACGGAATATAACATTCAATTGATAAATGTGCGCAATGCCATTGCTAAAATAATGGGCACTAGTTATAATGTACTTTAAATGTCTCGATAAGTCAGCCATAATACCAATGTATCCTATTAAAGACATGCTATGTAACACCCTACAATTATTTTATGTACGTTTGTAATACCTTATGATGCGAAATAAAATTGGTTTATTTATTATCACCTATTTCACCCTTACTTTACACATAAATGCGCAAAGGGTTTACTATCCAGTTGGGAGTTTAGGCGAGTACGAAACCATTAGAGCAGCGATTCTCAATCCTTGGGAATACAAATTTCATCATAAAGAACAGGCGTATTACAGGCATTTTGATTTTCTAAAGACGGATACAAGCAAGGATATTAGAATGATTGAAGTTGTTAAGGCTGAAAATAATTATTCTTTAGATTCGTTTAAATCTGATACTTCTCCAAATAGATATGGTTGTATCTTAGGGTATAAATCTTATCTCTACGATGATAATATAAATAGAAGACGTTTATTCAAGCGTTACACAGATAAAAATTTAACTTTTTACAACTACATAGGCGCATTTTATTCTCAAAAAAAGGAAGATTATTTATTTGTTGTAAATCCCGTTATTAACTTTTGGGGTGCTAAAGAATCTGCAACCAATAGAACACTTTACCAGAATACGCGTGGTGCGGAAGTATGGGGTAATATTGGCGGTAAAACCAAAGGGGTTGGTTTCTATACTTACTTTACAGATAACCAAATGGTGATGCCGCAACAATATATCAGTTTACCCGATTCCCTCAATTTTGTACCCAATGAATTGTTCTTTAAAAAATTCAAGAACACTACTGGTGTAGATTATTTTCAGGCTAGAGGATATGTAACATTTAATGCGGCCAATCAACACATCAATTTTCAATTTGGACATGATAAAAATAAAATTGGCAATGGATACCGTTCACTCATCTTAAGCGATTTTGCACCTCAGTATTTGTTTTTAAAAATTAATACCAATGTTGGCAAAGTGCACTACCAAAATTTGTTCACTCAATTTTCAGACAATGGTCAGATTTTGGGCAATACCTTATTCGGAAAAAAATATGCGGCCTTCCACCGCTTAAGTGTTGATGTTACTCGTAATCTTTCCATTGGTGTCAATGAAATGGTGATTTTTGATCGCCACGATTCGACACAATCCAATCAATTTGATTTTAATTATTTAAACCCTGTTATTTTTTACCGTGCTGTTGAATCCAATTTAGGCAGTCGCGATAACAGTTTGATGGCCCTCGATTTTAATTACACCTTGCACAACCGTTATTTATTTTACGGGCAGTTTTTATTAGATGAATTTAAACTAAGTGAATTAAAAAACAACAAAAATTGGTGGGGCAATAAATATGGATATCAAATTGGTGTAAGGGCTTTTGACTTTTTAAGAATAAAGCGTTTAGATGTTTTATTAGAATATAATCGCGTTAGACCATACACCTATAGCCATTACAGAACCACCCAAAGTTATTCTCAATTTAACCAACCATTGGCGCATCCATTAGGGGCTAATTTTGGTGAAGGTGTTTTCGAAATAAAATACAAACCAAGTTATAAATGGTACCTTACCCTCACAGGCATTTATGCTAAGCAAGGCAAGGATTCGTTTTTATTAGGAAGAAATTATGGCAGTAATATTTTAAGGAGTTATGAAACCCGCGCCACAAGTGATAATTCAAAAATGTTCATGGGGCATACACAAAATTTAGTAATTGCTGAGTTAATGGTTTCTTACATGTTCAAACACAATTTGTTTATAGATGTGCGTTGTAATTACAGAAGTTCAGGCAGTTTTAACAACAGTTTTTACGGCATGGGGCTCCGTTTAAACTGCAATGTGCGTCAGAGTAATTTCTAAAATAATTTGGGTGTGGTCACTCTTTTAAGTTTGGTTATATTCGCATTTTAATTTTCATGGAATTAGCACTTATTATCATCTTTGTATTGGGTTATGCTGCCATTGCATTTGAGCACAGTATCAAAATAAATAAAACAGCTTCGGCTTTAATTATAGCCACCTTAATGTGGGCGGTGTGGGCTTTGTGCGAGCGTTTACAAATTGCAGAAATAAATGCTGAACTGAACAATGAATTGGCTAATACGTCTCAAATATTGTTCTTCCTAATGGGGGCAATGACCATCGTAGAATTGATAGATGCACATCAGGGATTTAAAATTATAACCAATCGCATTCGTACCAAGGATACTAAAAAATTATTGTGGATTATTTCCATTTTAACTTTTTTTCTTTCTGCCTTGCTCGATAATTTAACAACCGCCATCGTGATGGTTTCCTTGTTAAGAAAATTGGTTCACGATAAGGAGCAGCGTCTGTTTTTTGCAGGAATGGTTATTATTGCAGCCAATGCTGGTGGAGCATGGTCACCCATTGGCGATGTAACTACCACCATGCTCTGGATTGGTGGACAAATTAGCAGCATCAATATTATCAAAATATTATTCATCCCGTCTTTAATTTGTTTAATCATTCCATTAATTGTTGTTAGTTTCAAATTAAAGGGCAACGTTATTAGCGATAAAATAGATTTGGAAAAAGCAGAAAAGGCAGAAAAAGTAAATGGCAGTATGCTCATGTTGATTCTGGGTTTGCTTGGGTTGCTATTAGTTCCTGCCTTTAAAACCATTACCCATTTACCACCATATGTCGGTATGTTATTAAGTCTTGCCGTTGTTTGGATTGTATCAGAATTATTGCATACGAATAAGACGGAAGAGGAAAAAAAACCTTATACCGCTTTGCATGCTTTAACAAAAATTGATGTCCCAAGCATTTTATTTTTTCTAGGCATATTATTAGCTATTGGTGTTTTGCAAGGAACACATGTATTGAGTGGTTTAGCCATTTGGATGGATAATACCATTGGAAATAAAGACGCCATTGCAATTGCCATTGGCTTGTTATCATCTGTGGTGGATAATGTACCAATAGTAGCGGCTACCATTAAAATGTATCCCTTAGATGCTTATCCTTTGGATTCAAAATTATGGGAATTCATTGCTTACGCTGCTGGTACCGGCGGTAGTTGCTTAATTATTGGATCTGCCGCCGGGGTTGCAGTTATGGGGATGGAAAAAATTAATTTTATGTGGTATTTTAAAAAAATATCTGGTCTGGCTTTATTGGGCTATTTGGCTGGTGCTTTTGTATACATGGCTATTTATAGTGTTATGGGACATTGATTTTTTTAGTTTTTTTCTAATCCATTAAACCTTTGCCTATTTGAATTGTCTTAACTTGCGAATTGTTTTATCCTTTATGAAATTAAATCACTTAGCATTGCTGTTTTTATGCTGTTCATTTTTTACCTTATCTGCACAAACCTATTCTATTAAAGGTGTTGTCGTGAATGATAAAGGAGAAGCAATCCCAAAAGCCAATATTGAATTATTAAAAGCACGCGATTCATCATTAGTGACTGTGTTGCCAACAAATGCTGCTGGTGAATTTGTTTTAGGGGGGTTGAACAAAGGTTTTTACAAACTAGTGGTTACTTATGTTGGTTATGAAAAAAACAGTCAGTTGGTTAAATTATTTGCAGATATTACCTTGGATAAAATAGTGCTGCTACCTGCAATCGAAATATTGCAAGGTGGTAAAATTGTAAAGGCTGCACCACCGGCTACACAAAAAGGAGATACATCGGAATACAAAGCTTCAGCTTTTAAAACAAATCCAGATGCCAGTGCTGAAGACCTCGTGAATAAAATGCCAGGTGTTACCAATACCAACGGAAAAGTTCAAGTGCAGGGAGAAGATCTGAAAACCGTTTTGGTAGACGGAAAACCTTATTTTGGAGACGATCCAAGTGCAGTATTAAAAAATTTACCTGCAGATGCAATCGACAAAGTGCAAGTATTCGATGCGAAAAGTGCACAAAGTCAATTCACAGGTTTTGATGATGGCAATACTTCCAAAACAATTAATATTATTACCAAGGCCCAATACAAAAATGGTGTATTTGGCAAAGTATATGGCGGATATGGTTATGATAATAAATGGAGAGGAGGCGCTAGTGTTAACTTTTTTAAAAATGAAAGAAAAATTTCAGTCTTATTTAACTCAAATAATATCAATGAACAAAATTTTTCGGCAGATGATTTATTAGGTGTAATGAGTGCCACTGGCAATACCCAAGGTGGCGGTCAACGCGGTGGAGGAGCGCCAAATGGTGGTGGAAATAGGGGTGTTGGAATGGGTGGACCGCAAAATTCATCTGATAATTTTTTAACCAATTCGCAAAATGGAATTGTTACCACGCAAGCCTTTGGTTTAAACTATACCAACAAATGGAAAAAACTTGAATTTACGGGTAGTTATTTTTTCAATTACAGCAGTTCATCTACAATTAGCAATTTATATAGAACCTATATTACCAGACAGGAAGGTTTGTTATACAATCAAAGTTCTATAGCCCTTAATAAAAATACCAATCAGCGTTTTAATTTGCGTTTTGATTGGAAAATAGATTCATTTAATTCAATTTTATTTCAACCCAAATTTTCGTCTCAATTCAATAATTCCAATCAAAATATTCAAGGTAGCAATACCCAAAAAGAAGTCCCTATCAGTAATTTAACAAATTCGTATATTTCCGATCAAAACGGGTTTAACTTCAGTTCACCAATTCTTTATCGCCACTCTTTTAAACGCAAAGGTCGTACACTTTCTGTAAATGCCACTCCTGGCTACAGTCAAAGTGCAGGTAATAATAAAATTTATTCTCTCAACCGCTTTCAAGATACCCTTTCGAATGATACACTGAATCAATTAACTAATCTTACAAAGAATGGCATAACCATGTCTTCCAACATTACCTATACCGAGCCTTTAAGCAAATATTCTCAATTGATGATAAACTACACTGGCAATCTTAATATCAATCATTCAGATAAGCAGACGAATCAATTCAACACTAAAGAAAATGCTTATAAAACCTTCGATACTTTGTTGTCCAATACCTTTAAAAGTCAATATATTTCTCATGGTGCAGGTATTTCTTACAATTATAGAAAAGAAAAACTAAACTATAATTTTGGAGCGAATTATCAAATTGCACAACTGAATATTCACCGCACTTTTCCAGTCACTTTTAATGCTTCAAAACCATTTGTAAATGTATTGCCAACGGCCATGTTACAATACAGATATACCCAACAAAAGAACATTAGAATATTTTACAGAACCAATACCAATGCACCCAGTATTGATCAGTTGCAAGATATCATTAACAATGCCAATCCACTGCAGTTAAGCACAGGAAATAACCGTTTAAAACAAGACTTTCAACAATCATTAAACGTACGCTACTCCTCGGCTAATACAAAAAAGAGTACTTCTTATTTTGGATTTATTGGCAGTACCGTAACTCAAAATTATATCGCCAACAGTACCTTCATTGCCAAAACAGATACCTTGTTGAATAATTCAATATTATTGTCTAAAGGTTCTCAATTATCCAAGCCCGTTAACTTAAACGGATATTATAATTTTAGAAGTTTTACTAACTATAGTTTCGTGATTAAGAAAATAAAATCCAACGTTAATCTGAATGCTTATGGAAGTGTTGTTCGCACCCCAAGTATGATTAACGATGCAATTAATTATTCTCAAAGCAATAATGTTGGTGGAGGCTTTTCATTGGCAAGTAATATTAGTAAAAACATAGATTTTACTGTTTCATCCAATACTTCTTTTAGCACCATTTCTAATACTTTACAAAAGCAATTAAACTCCCAATATCTGAATCAAAATTCGAAATTTAAAATCCAAGCTATGCCATGGAAAGGTTTAGTATTGCAAACGGATATCAGTCATCAATATTATAAAGGCTTGTCACAATCGGTTAATACCAATTATGCACTATGGAACGCTGGAATAGGCTATAAGTTTTTGAAAGATAGATCGGCCGAATTCCGTTTAGTAGTGTTTGATTTATTAAAACAAAATACCAGTGTTTCTAGGAACACCACAGAAACCTATTATGAGGATGTTAAGACCACCATTTTGCAAAGGTTTTTTATGTTCAACTTTACCTATAATATCAAGTACTTTAAAGATAAAAGTTTACCTGCTAAAAAAGATGCAGGCACATCAGGAACAACACCTGCCACTAACAAATAAGCTTATCCAATTAAATTGTCAATAATAATGGCAGCGCTTATAGCAGCGTTCAAAGATTCTGCTCCACCAATTCTCGGAATAGTTATTTTATGTTCGGCTTTATTCAAAAGATGTTCTCCAATCCCATGACCTTCGTTGCCAATTAGAATAAGTCCTTTTAATTGCCCTTTTAAGCTATGTACATTCTTACCATTCAAAGTAGCTGCAATAATAGGTTGATTGAATTTTTCGGATATAGCAATAATGTCTTCATACACGACTTTCACACGCGCAAAACTCCCCATGGTTGAGTTAATACATTTTGGGTTGTATACATCCGTGCATGTTTTGCTGCAAACGATGGTTTTAATGCCATACCAATCGGCTATTCTAATAATTGCGCCTAAATTACCAGGGTCTTGTAAGTCATCAAGTGCAATGGAAAGGTTTTGACTGAAATCGGAAGGTTTTAAAGTTTGTTCTGGAATGTTTACAACCGCCAATGCCCCCTGTGGGTTTTGATGAACCGATATTGCTAGTAATTCTTTTTCGGAAATTTCTATCTGTTTTTGGCCTTGCAATGATAGGGAAGTGTCCTTTAACCATGCAGAAGTTGCATATATTGTGTCAATCTTCATTGGGCTTTTCAACAATTCTGCAATACTTTTTTCACCTTCTACCACAAATTGGCCATATTTTTGTCTTTGTTTTTTTAATTGCAAACTAACAATCAATTTTATATCGGCTTTTGTTATCATAGGGTTTGGATACTTTTGGTAGGCCTTGTTGTTTTTTTAACAGCATGCAAAACTACCAAATTAGTACCCGAGGGGCAATATTTGTTGGTAAAAAATAAAATTAAAAGTCAAGATGAGTCAAATAATTTAATAATGGATCTCACGTCTAAGCTAGATAATGATCAGGCTGTATACATCAAACACAAGCCCAATAGGAAAATATTGGGTGTATTTAAATTTCATTTAGGTTTATACAGATTTGGAACTTCTACTAAAAATCCATGGAAAAATGATTCCCTTAAATGGCGTAAATATCTGCGAAGGATAGGAGAGGCCCCAGTAATATTAGATACAGGAGAGGTGGCTAAATCAGAATTAAATTTGCGGAATTATTTGTTCAGTAAAGGTTTTTATAACAGCACCATTTCTCACGAGATAAAATACAAACGCAAAAAAGCAACCGTTACCTATTATATAAATCCTCAGAAAGCATATATCATCAATAAAGTTAGCTTATCTGCAGATGATGCCGAAATAGATAAATTATTAAATGATACGATGAGTAATTCTTATTTGCAAAAAGATCAGATTTTAGATGTAGATAATGTCAGCCGTGAAAGAAATCGATTAACATTGGTAATGCGAAACAAAGGATATTTTGATTTTACAAAAGATGTTTTTGATTTTGAATTGGATACTTTTCGTAGTAAAAATGGGGTAAATGTTAACATATCTGTGGCCAATAAAAGCGATGATGAAAGGTTTCAGAAAAAAACCATTAACAAAATCAATATTGTATTCCAAAACGATGAAGAAACTCATGATTCACAAGGTGTTACACTTTATAATGGCTTGGATTTTTATTTCAATGGTTATCCTGTTAAACCTTATATTTTATCTCAAAAAATTCAAGTACGACCGGGAGATGTGTTCAGTCAAGATGAATTGGAAAATACCAATAACCGATTAAGTGAATTGCCCATTTTTAAGTTCATTGATATAACTTATAAAAATGATACCCAAGACAGTTTGAACTCAATGGTCATGAACATTTTGCTAAAAACAGGTTTTAGGCAAGCCTTTATTTTTGAACCACAAGGACTAGTGTCCCAACTTAATCGAATTCAGGCAGCTAATACCAGTAATTCATATGGCTTGGCGGCCAATATTGGATGGAGTCACAAGAATTTATTTCACAACGCAGAGCAGCTTGATATTACTTCTACCACCCGTTTTGAAACCCAGTTGATTATATTAAATGGTGTACCGCAACAATCCAAACAACAGAGCATTAATGCCATGTTAAGTATTCCGCGTTCTGCATTTTTAAAACCACTCGAGAAATGGAAAGGGGTTAACAGTATTAAAACGAACCTGAGCCTTTCATTCCTGTATGAATGGAATCCAGATTATACCCGCAGAATTTTGCCATTAACTTATCAATATCAGATTAGGGCTAAACAAACCGATTGGTATTTTAATTTAGTTGAACTATCCTATAGCCAAAATAAATTGAGAATACCTTTAGATGGAAGAAAAGACAGCGCATTGATTCAGCGTTTGTTTTCGAATAACTTGGTAACTTCAACAGGTTTAAGTTTTAAATTCAACAACCAAAATACAGCCAAGGGCAAAAGTTTTTTTATTATTAGAACCAATGTTTTAGAATTGGGGGGCAATATTCACCGATTGTTAAGAGATATTAAATCGAGTGAAAAAAAGAGAGACACTTCCTACCAATTTTTAGGGGTCAATTATTTTCAATACGCCAAGTCTGAGATTGATGCGCGTTGTAGCACGGTGTTAGATGGAAATAGCTCCACTTGTTTTCGAATGAACATTGGGTTGGCTTATCCTTATGGAAATCAAAAAATATTATCTTTCGATAAATTATTTTTTATTGGTGGTAGCAATAGTTTACGCGGATGGCGACCAAGAACTGTAGGACCAGGTACCTACAATGATAGCAATACGAATTTTAGAATTAACCGAGCAGGTGATATTATTATACAGGGCAATGCAGAATATAGGGTCGATCTTATAGAGAAAGTATTACAGGGTGCCTTGTTCTTCGATGCGGGTAATGTATGGCTGGCGCGCGGAGGAAGTACTATAGATGCAAAGAAGGTTTTTAAGCCCAAGAATTTCTACAATGACTTGGCCATTAATACTGGGGTTGGTTTTCGCTTCGACTTCCAATTTTTCTTGTTTCGATTGGATTGGGGATGGCAAATGCATAACCCCGAATTGGAGTTAAATAAGCGTTGGGTTATTAAGGATTTTGCGCGCAATCAATACTTCTCTAAATATTCCGTTTTAAACTTTGGTATTGGTTATCCGTTTTAAAATCATTTTAACTTCATTTTTTTGTAACTAGTCGACCCTCAAAAAGTCATTTTGAAAAATTTTGAATTAAATTCATTTTTCTACTTCGATTTAGAGGCCCAATAATTACACATATGAGTATGGCGATGTAATCTAATGCCGCAAAAAGTCCTCCCAACTTCCGACGCATAAATCGTCGGAAGTTGAAGGCTGCTGCTGCCAG
>JANXMZ010000041.1 GCA_025354385.1 Bacteroidota bacterium | reverse complement strand
AAGTTCAACTCCGGATTCAGACATCAATGTCATTATCATGGATTCAAACGGTAAAACAGTTGAACAAATTATGAACCCAGAAATGAATGGCAACAACATGAAATTTGATATCAGAAATTTAGAGACTGGTATTTACTTCATCCATATATTAAACAATGATGGAAGTACAACTTCCAATAAATTCATCAAAAGATAGTTTTATAGTGTAGTGTTAAGAAAGAGTCACTTATAGAAATATAAGTGGCTTTTTTTATTTCGGTAAATTTGTTAGCCATTCTTTGGCTAATTTAAGATTGGTAAAAAATTGGGTTGGGTAAATATTACCAAGAAACAAAATGTAAAAATTAGCACTTAACTTTTGAGCAAATGAATGCACAATAATTGCTTCTCCAATAATTTTATCTTTCCTTTGAGCATTGTTTTCGACAATTAACAATCTGGCCTTAGGCGTTATTTTAGTATGTGTACCAATCACTAAAAGTTTCCTGATATTAATTGTTGAAATATATTGATCGATTTCTGAATAAATCAAATCAACCATAAATTCATCAACAGTAATTTCATCTTTGAAAACTATTTGAAGAATATTGTTTTCAATCAAACCAATAGATTTTAATACATCTCCAATTAATTCCATTTTTAATGCAATTTTAGGGAAAGCGGAAATTAAATCAAACACAAAATTGACAATTGTCAAAAATAAATTACATTCAATTGAGAGACATATACTTATATAATTTTTATGTTTTAAAAAGGTTTGCAAAGTATTAAACAACTTAATTCTAAATCGCAAGGCAGAAATCAGGAACTAATTTTAGTAGTTTTAAAGTAAAAATACTCAATTTTACCAATTTTTATATGATTGATTTTCAGTACCTAATGAATTTTAATAGCATTTAGTACTCATACATTCTTTTTAGTATAAAAGTACTACCTTATATTTGCGAAGTCTTAAAGAAATAAAACGCCTTTAAGATCAAAAACTAAAACTAAACACTATGAAACGTATTCTTATTTGCGTTGTTCTGATTTTTATATCAAGCCAGACAAAAGCCCAAACCGAAACTTTTCCTTCAGGTTCGTTTATTATTAACATGGGGGTTTCAACCCAAACTATCGCCAATGGTTTAAAGCCTTATGGATTGATATATGAAATGTTAAAAACATATCATGTTCCCATTAAATGGGTAATTGGCTCAAGCAAAATAAAAGATGCCAAAGACTTTACTTACGCTTCAACTGATTATAAAGGTGGTACCTTTATTATTCCTGCAGATTTTATTACTCCTTCAGTGAGTACAAGCATCAATGCATGGGTAGCTCTAGGAGTTAGTGGTACATACACAAATACTTCGATAACCCTTAAAGTTACTCAAACTCTAACAAGTGTACCGAGCTGGACTTTGAATCCAACTAATGTATCCATTTCAAAAAGTTTCTTTGCTGATGCAGGCATACCGACGTCTTCGTATAATTCCGCCAATGCCACGGCTTTGGGAGCTTGTAACGATATATTTGTAATGCCGCATGCCGATCCTACTTGGGTAGACCATGGTAATTTATATAATTGGAACCGCAATTACAAGGGTGCTGTTTGGGCTGGTTGCCATGCTGTTAGTGTAATGGAGAGCCTTGTAAATCCATCAGATTCAAGTCAAAAATTAAATTTTCTTACAACAAAAGGCTTAATCAATTATAATTCACACAACGATGGAAGTGTGCCATATAGTTACTTCTTCAATCGCGGCAATTATAATGGCAGTGCCATTTCTGCCAGACCAGATGATGCAGTGTTTCAAATGATGGGCACAGAAGACGCTGCTCACACCAATGGCTCAGAACAAGTTTATATTCCCAAAATTGGATCTGCATGGAGAAATACAACGCATATCGGTTGTTACGATTCCATTCAATCTAATGTTAATGCAAATGCTAGTAACGGACCTGCAGCCATAACACTTTATGGCAGAGGCTTTGGTTTGAGCACAGCTGGGTATGTAATGTATCAAGGTGGACATGATATTGAAGGAACCAATGCTGCCAATGTTTCTGCGGTTAGACAATTTTTTAACTTCTCCTTTAAAGTTATGGCGGACAAGGTGCCCAGTATTGCGAGCCTTACAGCGCCAACTCAAATTCAAAATAACACCTCTTACCATGTTAGTGTTAGCGCCTCCTCGCCTATTGGATCTACCTTGTTTTATCAATGGACAGCAAATTGCCTAGGTACTTTCGCAAATGCCAATACTGCTAGCACAACCTTTACACCAACTGGTGCAAATAAGAACAGCAATTATATTTTAACTTGTGAGGTTACGGATGCTTGTTCAAGATATTCATTTTCATCGACCCTAATGACAGGAATTGCACCACTACCAGTAACCTTAATAAATTTTACAGGTACCTACAAAAACAATCTTGCCCAAATAGAGTGGTCAACATCATCGGAGGATAATTTTAAAGAATTCGAATTATTGTATTCTATAGATGGTAAAGAATTCCATAGCGCTGGTTTTGTGAAAGGCCATGGTTTATTGGGGGGTATTAACAACTACATATTCTACGATAACAAAATTGAGACTTACAAAAAGGAAGTTGTTTTCTATCGCTTAAAAATGGTTAACCATGATGGTTCATTTAACTTAAGTGACCTATTAAAACTTGCGATGCCTGCAAGTGGATTTAAAGCAAGTGCGCTGAACATTTATCCTAACCCAGCATTAGAACAATTAAATGTTGAACTTCTTGATATTGCAGATGATAATTTTTTTGTTACAATCTGCGATGCATTCGGAAAAAAAATAAGCACATTCAACAATTTAGATTTTGTTGGGAACAAATTAACAATAGACTTGAATTTATATAATTATGGCATTTATTTCTTGAGAATCGAAAATTCTTTGGGAATCATTGAAACAAAAAAAATTATAAAAAGATAGTTTTATAAAGCAGTTTTAGATTAAATCACATGAATTAATTCAAGTGGTTGTTTTTAAAACCTAAAACATAAAGAAGCTCGTTTTTAGCAACTTTTTTTAGTCAAAAAAAAGTGATGTCCATTTCATGCTATTTTTCGTCAAAATGTGGATAACATATTTACCCACAAACAAAATCCAAGACCATTTACAATCCTCATCAAAATGTCCATTTTTTAGTATTTTAATACTCTAAAACTAGTATTAAAAACTAGCATTTTGGCAGTTTATCCACAGTTTATTTGAAAAAATATTTAATTTTATTTTACTGATTTACAACACCTTAAAACAAAATAACCTATCAATCCTCAACATAATTTGGAAAAAGTTAGTACTTAAATACTAAAAATGGGTAATATTGCAACAAATAATTTAATCATAATATGAAACACTTAATGACGAAGTTTTCTGTAGCTTCTTTACTCTTATTAACATCATTTGTGTGCAGAGCACAAATTGCCGGAACAAATTCTGTTCTGAGCATTTCGGCAAATACCGCCACCGTGGTAGATGCTGGATTGGTATTAGCCGGTTCTGGCGATATCACGGACATGACCATTCAAATAACCGCAGGCTACGTTACAGGTGCCTCTGGAGATATTTTGAGTTACACTGGTTCACTTCCTTCTGGTATTACTTCTAATTTTGACAATGTTCATGGTATCTTAAGATTCTTTGGATCTACAACTAAGAGCAATTGGCAAACACTTTTAAGAACAGTGACACTTAAAACCACTTCAACAACATGTTTCGCTCAAAAAAGGAATGTGACATTTGTTTTGGGTAATAAGTTATTCAATCCTACCAACAATCACTTTTATCAATTGAGTAATACTTACTCTGATTGGGCAACAACTAAAGCTGCTGCAGAATCAACTTCTTACTACGGAAGAAAAGGTTATTTAGCCACTATTACTTCTGAAGACGAGAATGATTTTGTTTGGCAAATGACTGCTTATCTTTTCAATTGGTTAGGAGGTACAGATAATTTTACTGAAATTAACAAAATAACTGGTGTAACAACTTATGCGAACCAGAATGCATCCGAAGGTAATTTCTATTGGGTAACTGGTCCAGAGTCAGGTATGCCTTTCTCTACAGGAGATGCTTGGAATAGTGGCCCTAATTCAGTAAGTGGCAGATATAACAAGTGGTCAGGTGGACAGCCTGATGATTATCCAACTCTTAACAATACTGTTAACGGTGAGCAAGATTTTTCTTTGATGTATAGTTTCTCTGGAGAATGGGATGACGAAAAACCATCTTCAGGTGCTGAAGGAATTTATGAGTTTGGAGATATGCCAAACGATGCTCTTACTAACAACGTGGCTCACTCTACTAGAAACATAACCATATCTTCAGGATACTCAAGTGGTGTTATCAATGGTGGCAATGTAAATGTATGCCCTGGTTCTAATAGCACTTCTTTAACTTTAACTGGACTTACTGGTACAGTTGTAAGATGGGAATCATCTACGGATCAAAACTTTTTGTTTCCAACCACTATTTCTAATACCACCACAAGCTTAACTGTTACTAATATCAGTCAAACTACTTTCTACAGAGCAATTGTAAACTCTACGAGCCCTCAAAGTTGTTCAAACTTACCAACATCCAGCACTTCAATCAATGTTACTTCTACGGTAACTGGAACAGTATTAGCAGCAAGCAATACCATTTGTGCCAACAGCAATGTATATCTTACGCTCTATGGCAACCAAGTTAGTATTTTAAAATGGCAAAAAGACGTGAATAGCAATTTCTCAACAGCTACTGATATTGCAAACACCACCAATTCATTAACTGAATTTTTAACTTCAACTGGCACTACTTATTACCGTGCTCAGGTTCAAAATAGCGGATGTGGTAGTCCTGCATTCACTCCAGGCATCACTATCACTGTAGTAAGCGGAACACCTTCTGTTGGTGGTATTGTAGATTCTAAAACCTTTTGCGGTGGTTCTAATTCAGGAACTTTAACACTTACAGGTAAAACTGGAACTGTACAAAAATGGCAATCATCTGTTGACAATGGTATTGTTTGGAACAATATTGCAAATACAGCTTCTACAAATAATTTCTCAAGCATTACTGCTACAACTTTATACAGATCTGTTGTGAAAAACGGAAGTTGTCCAGAGGCTAATAGCACTCCAGGCGCTGTTAACGTAACAACTAACTCTGGTGTTTGGATAGGTGGTTCAAGTCCTAATTGGCAAACAAACGCAAATTGGTGTGGTACTGTACCAACTTTAAGCACAGATGTTATTATCCCTGCCGGTGCTGCTAACTTCCCTAGCCTTTCTTCTGGCACTGGTTTCTGCAGAGACTTAATGATTGAATCTGGAGCATCTATGACGAATACTAAAACGCTTAAAATAGCAGGTAACTTCGTTCAAAATGGAACTTTTACTACTTCTTCTGGTTCTTTGCATTTCGTTGGAACTTCTGCTCAGGTTATACCTTCAGCAACATTTGCTTCTAATACTGTGGATAGTTTAACTATTAATAATACCGCTGGAGCTTCTTTAAACGGTCCGTTAACTGTGAATACACGTTTAAATTTAACAGATGGTGTATTAACCACTACTGCTTCTAATTTACTAATCATGCAGAATTTCTCTACTTACACAGGTGGAGGTAATAATAACCACGTCAGCGGTCCTATTCGCAAAACACTCTTTAAAATAGGTGGCAATGTAGAAAATACATATACATTCCCAGTTGGAAAAGGTGGAAAATACGCACCTGCTACTTTGAATAGAAACAGTGGTAACAACAGTGGTTATGTTTCTACTTTCACTGTTGAATATTTCAAATCCGCTTATTCTGACTTAAGTGTAGCCTCTGGTTTAAACAAAGTTTCTACTAAAGAATATTGGATGATTGACCGCACTGGTAATCAAACTGCAATGGATGTAACATTATTCTATTACGATAAGTTCTTCAGCGGTGTAGTAAATACTTCTCCTTCAGATTTAATAGTTGCACATTACAATGGTACAGATTGGGAAGATATTTCAACCTTAACCAATACTACTACTTCAAATTCTGCAACATTAGAGGCAGTGAATACTTTCAGTCCATTTACCTTAGGTTCTCTAGGCGGATTGAATCCACTACCTGTTACGCTTATGAATTTTGAGGCTGTTCCAAATAACACAACCAAAATGGTTAATTTGAATTGGCAGACTGCTTCTGAAGAAAACAATAAATATTTCCAAGTGATGCACTCTACTGATATGATTAATTGGACTCCAATAGGAACTGTTGCTTCAAAAGGCAATAGCAATGAGATTAATTCTTACATGTTCGTTCATACCAAAACTTCATCGGTTAATTATTACAAATTGAGACAAGTTGACAATGATGGCAAATATGCTTTCAGTGATGTAAAAGTTGTTCGTTTCACAGGCGATTTGAATGATAAAGTAATTATATTCCCTAATCCTTCAAACGGCGTTGTAACAATACAAAATGCAACTGAAGCAACTTATCAGATCACTGACATTACAGGTAAAGTGATCATGAATGGTGCTTTCTCAAACTCAGTTCAATTATCAAACCTTCCTAAAGGAATGCTTTTAATTAGAATTGAATCTTTAGAAGGTGTGCATTCTGAAAAAATAATTGTGGAATAACCCTCATATTTAAATAAAATTGGAAAAGCAGTTGAGAAATCAACTGCTTTTTTTTGTGACTTTAATCAAGACAATTCATAATCACGACATTATTTGTTGAAACAATTATTAACATTTATCATTTTTGAGATGATTAGCTACAAAAAAACACACCTAAACCATCAATATCATTTTGATTATTAAGCAATTGCTAGCATTTACAGGAAGATTTAAATTTTATTGAAAAAATTTTGAGAATTCAAAATATCTCATACATTTGTAAATATCAGATATGGCAGTTAAAGATAGGTATCCAATTTTAGAAAAATTTTATTTTAACACACAACCTTTGTGGGATGAACTTCCGAAAGAAATTTGCAGCAATTTTAAAGCTCATAACCAAACATTAAAATTCAATAAAGGTGAAACTATTTTATTTGAGGATAGTAATCCTCTAGGAGTATATAAAATTGTAAGTGGTTATTTAAAAGTCTTTACAACCAATAATAAAGGTGATGAAGAAATTATTTATATATTAGGCAAAAACCACATATTTGGGGTAGCATCTTTGTTAAGTGGTGAGACTACTCGTTCAATTGTGTATGCAATTACAGATTGTGAAATTGAATTAACTCCCAAAGATCCTTTTTTTGATCAATTAAAAACATCTCTGGAATTAAACAGTGCCTTATTAAAATATTTAGCACAAGTTGGAAGAGTTCTTAATTCTAAACTTACAACATTTGCCAGAAAACCTTTGAATGAAAGGGTTGCCTTGGCATTATTATTATTGGACCAAAAGCTAGATTTAGATGGCACCATTATTTTCTCTAGAGAAGATTTGGCCAATTATATTGGAACAGCTGTAGAATCTCTGGTAAGACAGCTTAAGAAAATGAAAGAAGATAGACTAATCAAGGTTCAAGGTCGGAAAATTATTCTTTTGGATTACGATAAAATTTATCAAATGGCAAATGACACAACCATTTAAATAATTTTGTAGTTTTTATATTCCCCTATTCTTAACCCTGTCAATTTTTCGAATGTATATAACAAACGCTTTTTAAAAGACATTTTTTTCTTTGTAATATCATATTTAAAGTCCCAATCCTGAGATAAAATTCTCTCTCTCATTACCAATGGGTGGTTTCCTCGGAAAACATTTAATGAATCTACATTATTAAAATCAAATTCATTCATATTGGCATATTCCTTTTCAATAAAATCATCTGAATGCCAAAGTTTACGAGCTTGTTTCAACTTTTCCAATTGCAACTTAGGATTTTTAACCCACCCATAGTGAAATATAGAGGCATGGGCCTTCTTCACATTTAATTTTCTGCCATCTACCCTAAAGCCTTGTGCATCCTTATATGAATAAATCCCTTTATTATTTTTAATGATTCTTATTTCATGTCTGTACCAAGTTCTGCTGTCACCTACATAATTATAACTTCCAAAAAAGTGTTTGTAATCAAATAAAAGACCTTCAACAGCAGCATCATCTTTGTACATTTTTAGCTGTTCCCATAATTCATTTGAACCTTTATCGTCAAAACATTCATCTGCTTGAATATAAAAACACCAATCTGACTTTGAATTTACAGCAGCCAAAGCTTTGTTAGTCTCTATGGCAAGTACCTTACCTCCTTCTCTTAAGCTATCGTCCCATATTGTTTCTATGATTTTTATTTTAGGTTCATTTAAACTTTTAATGTATGACAATGTTTCGTCTTCGCTTTTACCGACAGCTACAATTACCTCATCACAAAATGGCAAAATGGAATAGATGGCTTCCTTAATCGGATAGTCTGCTTTTAAGACGTTTCTTGCAATGGTAAAACCTGAAATAAACATATTTGCGAAATTAGATTTTTTTATTTGTTTAAGAATAGGTTTATCTTTGCTGAATTGAAAAAAACAATTGCGCTCATATTGCTGTACACCTTTATATTGAGTGGCACTGAATTGCATCAGTTGTTAAAGATTCCTGAATTGGTTGAGCATTATATAGATCACCAAAAAGCAGACGAGGGTATTTCCTTTATGGAATTTCTAAATATGCACTATGTCGCCGATAATGATGTAAAAGACAATCAGCATGATAATCTTCCTTTCAAGTCGCACTGCACAATGGCGAACCACATCATTGTTGCAGAAGTTCATTTTTTTCCCGAACAAAATTATTTCAATTTATCTTTTTTTGAATTGGGACTTGTTAAATACAAAGAAGTATTTTATTCATCGCGAATGGCTGAATCTATTTGGCAGCCACCTAAACTTTCATAGCTTTTATTCGTCAATAAACTTTACTAATTAATTAATAATACTTCAATGTTATTAGCCATTTAGTATTGCATTATCAAATATCATCACTTGGTGATTACACAATTGTTCCAAAAATATTGGAACGAATTAATGGTATTATTTAACTTAACAAAAATAAAAATTCAATGCTTAACAAAACAATAGCATTTTCAATAAAAAATAAACTCATTGTCATAATTTTCACTGTGGCATTGGTAGGTTATGGCATTTACCAACTTACCAAACTTCCTATTGACGCTGTGCCTGATATCACAAACAATCAGGTTCAAATAATAACAGTTGCCCCTTCTTTTGGCGCAACAGATATTGAACGACTGGTTACCTTTCCTATAGAACAAGCGAATAATAATATACAAGGATTAAAGGAAATTAGAAGTTTCTCTAGATTCGGATTATCTTTGGTTACTATTGTTTTTGACGATGAAACAGACATCTATTGGGCGAGACAGCAAGTAAGTGAGCGCTTGCAAAAAGTTCAAAGCATTATTCCTAAAGGAATTGGAGTGCCCGAACTAGGGCCTGTAACTACTGGTCTTGGAGAAATATATCAATATGTTGTGCGCCCGAAAGAAGGTTATGAAAACAAGTATGATGAAACTTCTCTAAGAACCATTCAAGACTGGATAGTTCGAAGACAATTATTGGGGGTAAAGGGCGTGGCCGAGGTTAGTAGTTTTGGTGGAAAGCTAAAACAATATACCATAGAAATTGACCCGAACAAATTACAATCCTACGATATTAACATAGAAGATGTATTTATTGCCCTAGAAAACAACAATCAAAACACCGGAGGTGCCTATATTGAAAAAGGACCCACAGTGCTTTATATAAGAACAGAAGGATTGATTGGCAATAATGATGATATTGCCAACATTGCACTTAAACAAATAGGCAATGGTACTCCTTTATTTATTAGAGACGTTGCCGAAATAAAAACTGGTCATGCCACTCGTTATGGCGCTATGACATACAACGACAAAGGCGAGGTTGCTGGCGCCGTTGTGATGATGTTAAAAGGTGCTAATAGTAGCCAAGTAATAAAAAATGTAAAAGAGAGAATTTCTCAAATTCAAAAATCCCTACCAGAAGGAATTCTAATAGAACCTTTTTTAGACAGAACGAAAATGGTAAACAATGCCATAAGCACAGTAGAGAAGAATTTGATGGAAGGAGCCCTTATCGTTATTTTTATACTTGTTTTATTTCTCGGAAATTTCAGAGCTGGTTTACTCGTGGCATCTGTGATTCCATTGGCCATGTTATTTGCCATTATCATGATGAATTTATTTGGCGTAAGTGGCAATTTAATGAGTTTAGGGGCACTCGATTTTGGTTTGATTGTAGACGGTGCTGTTATTATTGTTGAAGCTGTTATGCACCAACTATCGGACAATAAAAAATTTGGCAGTTTATTAAAAATTGAACAGCCCCAAATGGACGACGAGGTTAAATATTCTGCATCCAAAATGATGAACAGCGCTGTTTTTGGACAAGTTATCATTTTAATTGTTTATCTTCCAATATTTACGCTTCAAGGTATAGAAGGTAAAATGTTTAAACCAATGGCCCAAACAGTTGCATTTGCATTAATTGGTGCATTTATACTATCACTTACCTACATTCCTATGATGAGTGCTTTGTTTCTCAGTAAAAAAGTAAAACACAAAAAGAATCTGTCCGATATTTTGATGGGTAAAGTAGAAAATGCCTATCAGAAAGCTCTCGACAAAATTGTTAATTATCCCAAAACAGTGATTGCAATTACTATCGCATTATTCTCGATGGCTGTTTTGGTTTTCGGCACTTTGGGTGGTGAATTTATACCAGCCTTAGAAGAAGGCGATTTTGCTCTTGAGACAAGGGTATTGCCCGGCAGTAATTTGAATGTTAGTATCGACGCCTCTCAAAAAGCAGCCAAAATACTCTTAAAAGAATATCCCGAAGTTGTTAAGGTCGTTTCTAAAATTGGTAGTGGTGAAGTTCCAACAGACCCGATGCCAGTGGACGCACAAGACATCATGATTATTTTAAGAGATAAAAAGGAATGGACAAGTGCCAAAACGTTTAATGAATTATCTGAAAAAATGAGTCAATCACTGGAGGCAGTGCCAGGGGTTACTTTTGGCTTTCAATATCCAGTACAAATGCGTTTCAATGAGTTGATGACAGGAGCAAAACAGGATGTTGTATGCAAAATTTTTGGTGAAAATCTGGATACTTTGGCCCGCTATGCCGAAAAACTTGGCAGTATAATTTCGACTGTAGAAGGTGCAAAAGATATTTATATAGAACCCGTAACTGGCATGCCGCAGATTACAATCGAATACAACAGAAACACTATTGCACAGTACAATTTAAATATTTCTGATGTCAATCGAATTGTTAACACCGCGTTTGCTGGCCAGAGTAGCGGATTGATATTTGAGGGCGAAAAACGATTCGATTTGGTAGTGCGTTTAACTGGTGAGAAAAGGAATGAATTGAGCGATGTTCAAAATCTATTAATTGCAACTCCCAATGGCATCCAAATACCTCTTGCCCAATTGGCTAAGGTAGAGATTAAGGACGGGCCCAATCAAATACAAAGAGAGGATGCAAAAAGAAGAATTATTGTTGGATTTAATATTCGCGGACGAGATGTTCAGAGCATTGTAAATGAGCTACAGAAAAAAGTAGATTCACAGATAAAATTTCAAGCAGGATACTACCCAACCTATGGTGGTGCTTTTGAAAATTTACAAGCTGCAAAAAACAGATTAATGATTGCTGTTCCTATTTCGTTACTAATGATTTTTATCTTACTTTATTTTGCATTTAATTCTGTGAAACACGGTTTACTTATTTATTCAGCTATTCCTTTATCTGCTATTGGTGGTATTTTCTTTTTAGCTTTAAGAGGCATGCCATTTAGTATTAGCGCAGGGGTAGGATTTATTGCCCTATTTGGAGTTGCAGTTTTAAATGGGATTGTACTCATTGCTGAATTTAATCAGATAAAAAAACACGGCATTACCAATTTAAAAGACATTGTTTTGCAGGGTACTAAAATGAGATTAAGACCAGTGCTTATGACCGCTTTCGTAGCATCACTCGGATTTTTACCTATGGCACTAAGCAATGGCGCAGGGGCAGAGGTGCAACGCCCATTAGCCACTGTTGTAATTGGCGGATTAATGATTGCCACTTTTTTAACCCTATTTGTATTACCCGTATTGTATATGTTGTTCGAAAATATAGGCAACTCTAAAACTAATCAACGTTATGAAAACAACCATTAAGACCGACATGAAATTAATGAAATTTGCCTTGGTGTTTTTTTGCTTAGCTTTTGTTCTTAGGGCAGGAGCGCAATCACCAATCAGTCTTCAAGCCTCTATAGACTCTGCATTAAAAAACAATTTAATGTTAAAAAACGAGCAATTGAAAACAGCCTATCAACAATTACTTATAAAAACAGCCACTGCAATTCCTCAAACTACTGCTGGTATTGAATACGGGCAGATTAATAGTTTTTATTCCGACACTCGTTTTGGATTAGCGCAGAGCATCAATTTTCCGACTGTTTATTCCAAACAAAAAACTGTTTTAACAGAAACATGGAAGAGTAGTTTGGCTCAAATCGCGTTAAAAGAAAAAGAACTTATTAGAGATGTTTCGCAAGTATTTTACACCCTGTTTTATCTTCAAGAAAAAGAAATTTTACTTCAACAAAACGACAGTATTTATACCGATTTTTTAAGCAAATCAAACTTAAGTTTTAAGACAGGAGAAAGTAATCTGTTAGAAAATATAACTGCAGAAACACAACGCGGCCAAATTAGGAATCAATTGAGCGAGGTTAAGGCAGACATTACCATCATTCAAATTCAATTCCAGTACCTATTAAATTCAACAACTACTTTTAAGGCACAAGAACCCAGTTTCAAAATGAATGATGTTCTATTAAACGATAGCAGTTTTCTGCTCAAGCACCCAAGTATTTTGCTTTTGCAACAACAGAATAAACTTGCTTCTAAATCAACAGAATTGGAACGTTCGAAATTATTACCCGATTTGAATCTTTCATACAGCAATATGAGTATGCGAGGAGAAGGTGCTGATAAAAGATTATACACAACATCGACACGGTTTCAATCATTTCAGTTTGGGATAGGCATTCCAATTTTTTATGGCAGTCAGAAAGCAAGCATCAATGCTGCTGCAATGAATGAGCAAATTGCCAAAAGTAATTATCAATTTGGTTTGAACGGCATCAAGGCAGATTACAGAAAGGCTGAATTGCAATACATGAAATGCTTGCAAATGGTTAATTATTATGAAACGAGTGCTCTGAAAAATGCAGGCATCATTTTGAGTAGTGCAAAAAATCAATTTAACAATGGTGAAATTAATTATCTGGATTTTGTGATGCTCACCAATCAAGCCATCGGCATTCAAAGTGAATATATTAATGCTATTAAGAATTTGAATGAGAGTATTATTATATTGCATTATCTTAACACCAATAACTGAGCATGGAGAACAAATCTGAAATGAATACGATAAGAATGCAACAAATACTTGTGAGTGTTTCTGTTGTATTGTTCATTATAAAAATCATAGCTTGGTTAATCACCTCTTCAGTAGCAATTTTAACAGATGCTATGGAGAGTACGGTTAATGTAATGGCTGGTTTTATTGGATTATATAGCATCATACTTTCTTCGAAACCCAAGGATAAAGATCATCCATACGGCCACGGCAAAGTTGAATTTTTATCTTCTGCGATAGAGGGTGTATTGATAAGCGTTGCTGGCCTTATTATTATCTATGAGGCCATTAATAATTTAATGCATCCGCACGATATTAAAAAACTCGATTACGGTATTATTTTAATTGCTATCACAGCAGTTGTCAATTATATTGTTGGGCAAATTTGCATTAACAAAGGCAAGAAAGAAAACTCACCCATACTTATTGCCAGTGGTAGTCATCTTAAATCAGATACTTACTCTACCCTAGGATTATTACTTGGCATTATTTTAATATTAATAACGGGTTTTAAATGGATTGACAGCGTTGCCGCTTTGCTATTTGCCTTCATTATCATTTTTACGGGGTATAAAATCATTCGCAAATCTGTTGCAGGAATAATGGATGAGAGTGATAATGAAATTATAACCGATATAATAAAGGTATTAAACGAGCACCGAACATCAGAATGGATAGACGTTCACAATATGCGCGTGATTAACTATGCAGGATTTTATCACATAGATTGTCATTTAACAGTACCGTTTTATATCAATGTGAATGAAGCCCATGCTGTATTAGATCGCCTAACCGATTTGCTTACCAAGCATTTCAAGGAAAGGGTAGAATTTTTTGTACATATTGACGGCTGCATGCCTCATCAATGTAATATCTGCAATGCCCCGAATTGCAAGGAACGAAAAGCTGAATTTATACAGTACGTTCTATGGACCCATGAAAATATATTATCAAACAACAAACACAGTTTAACCAAATGAAATTATTTAATTTAAAAACATATAAACCCCATGACTTCTTTTATTGTTCTTTAGCAATCGTTGCTACCATCATCTCTTTAAGTGCATGTACAGGTAAAAAGGCAGAGGAAAACAATGCAACTACTAGTATTCAAACCACCATTCAACTGAATGATGCTCAATTTAAAAACGCGGGTATACAGATTGGAGAATTGCAACAGAAACAAGTTTCCTCCACACTTAAAGTAAATGGGAAAATTGATGTACCACCACAAAACATGGTTTCCATCAGCGTTCCTTTGGGTGGTTATTTAAAATCCACCAATTTATTGCCTGGCATGCATGTAAGCAAAGGTGAGATTATTGCCAGTATAGAAGACCCTCAATACATTCAATTGCAGCAAGATTATTTAATTGCAAAGGCCCAAATTTCATCGTTAGAAAATGAATACAACCGTCAATTGGAATTGAACAAAAGCAAAGCTACCAGCGATAAAATGTTTGAACAAACACGTTCCACGTACTTCACTCAAAAAATCACTATTAAATCTCTGGTTGAAAAGCTCAAACTGATTGGTATTAATCCCGATCAATTGAATGAAAACTCTATTTCAAGAAGCATCAATATTATTTCACCAATCAATGGATTTACTTCAAAAATTAATGCCAATATTGGTAAATATATCAACCCAAGTGAGGTCTTGTTTGAATTGGTAAATCCATCTGATATCCATTTGAATTTGAAAATTTTCGAAAAGGATATTAATAAATTATTTATCGGTCAAAAGCTTGTAGCATATAACAATGTTCATCCAGAGATAAAACACAATTGTCAAATACTTTTAATTAGCAAAGACCTTAACCAAAATGGCAGCACAGAAGTGCATTGTCATTTTGAAAATTACGACAAGACACTGATTCCTGGCATGTATATGAATGCCGAAATAGAAATTAAAAACAATATTGCTTCTGTATTGCCAGAAGATGCTGTTGTAAGATTTGAAGGCAAACAATATATATTTGAAGCTTTGGGTAAAAATGAATTCCAGTTTACCGAGGTAGAAGTAGGAAGTATCGAAAACGGTTGGATTGAAATACTAACAGAATTAAGTGCCAGTAAAAAAATTGTTACCAAAGGGGCCTATACTTTATTAATGAGTTTAAAAAATAAAAGCGAAGAATAACCATATGCATCATCACGAAAATCATTTAAAAAGTTCGGAATTTATTACAGACACAGTTATTGGCATGAGCGATGGACTTACAGTGCCATTTGCGCTTGCAGCAGGTCTTAGCGGAGCTGTAGATAGCAATGCGGTGATCATAACAGCTGGTATAGCAGAAATTGTGGCTGGTAGTATTGCAATGGGTTTAGGAGGCTATTTGGCTGGCCGCACGGAACTAGACCATTATCAAAGCGAATTAAAGCGAGAGTATGAAGAAGTTGAACGCGTACCTGAAAAAGAATTAGAAGAGGTAAAAGAAGTATTTGCAGAATATGGCCTAAGTGCCGAATCGCAACAACTTATAGCTACTGAATTATCTAAAGACAAAACCAAATGGGTCAATTTCATGATGCGTTTTGAATTGGGGCTCGAAGAACCTCATCCTGCAAGAGCTAAAAAAAGTGCAATGACCATAGGCATATCTTATTTCATTGGGGGTTTACTGCCATTAACGGCCTATATGTTAACATCTCACCCGCAAGACGGATTATTACTATCGCTTATTTTAACCTCTATTTGCTTATTTACATTCGGCTATTTCAAGAGCAAAGTTACTGGACAGCCGCCTTTCGTAGGTGCATTAAAAGTAACCTTTATTGGTTTATTGGCTGCGGCTGCTGCCTTTGCCATCGCCAAATTAATTTCACAATAAAATTATAAAACACAAATGAACAGAAAAGATTTCTTAGCCCAAGTTGGCATAGGAGCAGCTATTGTATTGGCACCTGCATGTATTGGAGGACTGGCAGGTTGTAAAAAAAGTAGCACCAGTACTCTAGTAGATTTTACAGTTGATACCTCATCGGGCGCTTTGGCTACCAATGGTGGCTTTATTGTAAAAGACAAGGTAATTGTTGCTCGCACAAACTCAGGCACTTTTATTGCGGTTGCAGCCGCTTGCACGCATGAAGGTACCACAGTAAATTACAATGCCAGCAGCAATAGCTTTATTTGCCCTAACCATCAAGCACATTTTAGCAGCACAGGAGCTGTTACACAAGGTCCCGCAAGCACCAATTTAACTCAGTATAAAACCACCTTAACCGGCACTCAATTGAGAGTTTTTTCATAATTGCAAGTGCTTTGAAATATTTGAGGAGTTAAATATTTGAACAAATTATATTTTGTGAATTTTTAATCCTATAATTTAAATAAAGTTAACTATAGCAATAATTTAGAGATTACACAATTAATTTTGAATACTATATTTAGTTTTTGGAATTGATAATTAGGTCATACGTACAAAGAAATAAAACTTACCTATTCACCTGGTTTTCAACAAAAGATCAAGAATTTTAATTAGCTCCTCAAAATGACTTAAAAATGAGTTAAATTTGTTTGAAATAATGTTCAAGCAAAATACAATTAACACATGATTAGATATACTTTGAAAGCCAAGCATTGGCAAATATTTTTACTGACCTTTGGTATCCCCTTTTTGACACAAGCTATTGTAATTGGCCTAACAGTTTCTGATTTACTATCTGAAACAAATAACAATCCTGCAAAAATGTTGGGCTATTTTAAACTTTTGCCAATTATTATGTTCCTATTTATTTTCTTTTATTGGGAATGGCTTTATGCTTTGGCTGTTGGACTTCAAGTATACATTCCTTCAACATTAAAATTAAAAACTGTTTGGTTTAAACTATTTTTATTTTTCCCATTGGTCTATATGGCATTTGTTATGTGGTTTTTGTTTTCTATTGTTTCCAATGGTTTTCAACCAATCGGTTTTTTTGTCATCATCCTTCCACTCCACATTTTTTCTATGTTCTGCATCATTTATTGTCTTTATTTTGTGGCTAAAACATTAAAAATGGCAGAACTGAAACGTGCGGTAACTTTTAATGATTTCATTGCAGAATTTTTCATGATTTGGTTTTACCCAGTAGGTGTTTGGATCATACAACCTAAGGTTAACAAAATCATTTTGACACCAACCGAACTTGAAAACTCAGAAACGAATAACGACACTTTATGAAAAACATACCAATCGGTCTCTTTTTAATGTGCGCAGTAATTGGCTGTAAAAGGCTGACCCCACCCGAACCTGTAGAATACAAAGTAGGCACTTTTCCAACCTCCCCCATCAATATGACTTCATTTAATTCTATTTATGATGATTATAACATGGCCCTACCCCCCTACTATTATTCTATTCCTTTTTGTTATTCCACGAATCGCAACAGTGAAGGTGCCAATTTTGATATTATCTTTAAAATTTTAGAAGTGGATATCAATGCTGATAATGGTGGTATTTCTGTAAAAGAAAATTTAGACAGTTTAACCGATCAAAACATTGCCAATCAAAGTATATTTAATGCATTAAAAACCATTAATACCAATGCCGATGAATTGGGTCCACTTTTAATACCTCAGAGCACTGGAAAGATAACAACTGGTCGTTGGAAAAACATGAATCAACAAAATTACCTATTGCTGTATGCCAATAATCAAGCGGGAAATTTGGATATTAAATTCACTCAAAATGAAAGCAGTAATAATTACGCTGCCCCATTGGACATTAGTTTTTTAAACTCGGATAAAGACGACGCTTACCCAACTTTAATGGCTGATACTTCATTCATCTATTTTTGCTCTAACCGCGGCAATGACTTTGACCTTTACAAGGCAAGCATTAATCACACCAATAACTTTATTAAAACATTCAGCGACAATGTTCCCCGCCAAATAACAAAAGACACTATCCTTTGCAGCATAGGTGATGATAAATGCCCAACCATCTCAGGCAAATTGATGGTGTTCACATCTAATCGACCTGGTGGCTTTGGTGGCTTCGATTTATATTATTCCATATTCAAAAATGGCACTTGGGGTGCTCCCATTAATTTTGGAGATAAAATTAATACAGCTTATGATGAGTATAGGCCAATTGTAAAAAACTTTGGCACCCAATTTACAAATGATTTTTTAGCTTTCTCATCTAATCGACCAGGTGGTATGGGTGGTTTTGATTTGTATTATGTTGGAATACCGAAAATGATAGAGTAAATTTTTAAAATATGTACCTCGCTTCTGCTCGGCCAATGTGTACTGTTTTATACACTTGGGTTTTGCGTCCTTCATAACTTATATTCAACTGTATATTGCCCGCAGCCTTGCCTCCAAAACTAACATTCCATGTTATGTTTTGTCCATTGCTTAAACCATTTAACAAATCAAAAGCAAGAGGACTATTGGGATTGCCATTATAATTAATATTATGAGAAGTTAATTTGGCATCAATATTACCTTTGTTTACTATAAAATAACGAAACTCTGCTCCCACTTCCGATATAAACACCAATTCGCCACCCAAATCCTTTTGATTAGCCGCTTCCAAATATTTATAAAACAAACCCATTCTAAAACCCTTGGCCGTTTGATAAAACACCTCAGGAAAAACTGAATGCGTAGCATAATTATAATTTCTGTTACTAAAAAATTGATTGGTGTTTTGCTTGTTCTGTATTTCTAATGTAGTTACCAAATTCACTTGTTTGTTAAATCCATAACGCACCGTCATATTTTGCTTATCTATTTTGCGCCATTCAAAACCCGAGTTTAAAAATGATTTCGACCGATTGGTTTGAATGGTATGTTCTACACCAAACTTAGCGCTCGAGCGATTGTAAAAAGTAGTTTGTTTAATAAGACTGCTGACAGCTATTAAGGCGGTATCTGCAACATCTAACTTAAAAGGATTAATGATGGTAAGCAATTTGTTATCGGTTATTCTTCGGTCGGCTTTATAGGAGGTAATGGTATTAAAACGGGCTATGAAACGTTTTAATCTATTACCCGATTGCCATTTTTGAGGTGTTTGCAAACGTATGGTTTGATTGAATTCATTGGTGTTACTTTTAATAAATTCGTTGGTAGGCAAATACACTTTTACATATTTGGCCTGATCCGTAAAAGTAGCAACTTCAAATTCATTCAATTCTTCAATGCCATTCTTATTATAATCTATCCAAGTATAAGTTCCAAATCCAGCTTGCACTAACGTATAGGTATATTGTCGCTTCTGCTCTCTTCCTGTTCCTATTTGGTAATACGTTGTAGAGTTCACTATCTTCTTAAAAAAATTAGCATTGTATTCTATCCTGTTCAAAATGGTTTGCTCGGGATTGGTTTGGTGGATGGTATTCAACTTTCTGTAATTCGAGGTAATCATTAAACGGTTATTTTTACTATCGTTGTGCTCTGCTGTTCCTGTAGCATTATAAGCCACAGACGAATGCTGATATTCTAATTTATTAGGCAAAAAATCAGTCCTCATATTGCCTTCCAATTTATATTTCCATTTCAGGGTATTGATGCTTTGTACTAACCCCGATATTTGGTTATAAGAAAAAGATGTTTTACCCAAATTTACCGAACTATCTTCTTTAAATCTGCTTTGCTCTTTTATGCCCTCGGCCCCTATTTTCAAAAACTTAAAAAGATAAGTGGCACCAACCTTTATTTTGTAATAATCATTGATTATGCCCACTGCATTTTGTTTGGAATTGGTTGTCAAGTACTCGCCCAAGGCAGTTAATTTTAGATGCGAGGTTGTGTATGATAAATCGGATAAGCCTCTGTAACCATTGAACAAATTTCCTTTTTTATAATTGGCGGCTTCTATCAATAATTTTGTCTTTTGTTTATACGCTATGGTCGTTTTAAGGTTCGAAATAATTTCGTTGAGATTCGGTCGAACATTGCCTGTATTGGCCAATTGTCGATTCCAAATCCTATCAAATTCAACCGCCCTATAACGCTCCACATATTTGAAATTCTTATTGGCAAATTCTACTTTTAACTCATTGGAAAATGTGAAATTATTTTTCTTAAATTCTTTTTGTTTGAATTCTGCAAAAGCGGCGAATCCATCATCATTACCCTTATCAAGTGTACTTAAAGTATTTTGATTATAATTAGAATAAGCACCTTCTAATTTTAGACTACTTTTCTTATTTATTTGATAAATGGAACTACCTGTTAGCATTTGCAATTTATTAGGTGCTACTAGTTCTGTATAAGGTTCATAACTGCCTTGTGGAATTCCATTAACAGGCGCCACCCAGGCATATACCCGACCATTAGCAGCAGTAGCCAAAGGAATATAATTGCCCTTTCCGGCACCCACCAGAGAGAAATTAACCGTGTAAAAAAATGAGTCAGATCCTTCTGTTTCTGCATGCAAAAAAATTGGATTTCCTAAAGAATCAAGTTTTCGGTACATCACTCTGTCACGCTGAAATTGTGTGTATTTTCTGATATTTTGATAAAGGGCCTTATGATCACCAGCATTAGCCAATATAGTTTGAATATTATTTTTGTTTGAGGTATCTGTTGGTTGTAATTTATTATCTTGTTCACTAAAATACTGAAGCGAATGTGACCATTTTCCAGTTTTAAATTCATTGCCAATTACAAATACAGAACGGGCATAATTTCTATCACTGTATTGAAACTCAATAATTATCCTGCTGAATTTATTGATGAGTTTTTTAGGCATGAAGGTAATTTCGCCAGTATTGTAATCAATAACATAATCATTTTGTTGCCCTCTGCTCAAACGCTCACCATCTAAATACACCACTTCTGTTCCCGAAATAATAATAATGTTCAATTCGTTGTTAGCGCCCTGCAATCTATAAGGCCCTTGCAAACCCTCTGTACCTTGAATTTCATTCCTTACAAAGCGACCTCTGGAAACGGCTGCATCCGAGTGCAAATAGTATCTCATATCAGTACCCGTTTTATAATCAAACTGCACCCCTCTCGACTTTTTATAATACTTCAAAAAATAATTATCCTTGTTCGATTTCATTAAGACATCTCCAACAGTAAGTGCATTGCTATCCTTTTGCAAGGTGATATAAACCTTATCAAAATCTTGAATTTGTTGAGTATTGCCTTCGGGTTGAATGGGATTATTCTCATCGCTTATGGCGGCCAAAATACTCACACCTTTGCCCAAATTTCCACTCATTTGCAAGTTCAAATTGCTATTAACAACTACATCTTGATTATTACCAAAACCTAAACCACGTGCAATGTTACCATTGATATTAAGTCCTGCATTGGAAAATAAAGAAGCATTGTTATCACTATTGGTATAATTATAAAAATTTCTTAAGTTGCTATTTACCGGTTCAATGATGCTGCGAGGCTTGTGCACATATGAATTTTTAATATTTAAATAAAGAACCCGATAGTAAATTTGAATAACCCCTTTAATGAAGGCAGTATCGATTATAAGTTTATTTTGATTTGGAATATAGCGATAACCAGCTCTCATAATTGCACCGTTGCTAAAAATGGTTATACTTTCTTGAATAACCGGTATGGTATCGAGGGTGATGGTATCGGAACTTATTGTCACCATTTTAACCCTTAGGTTTTGCGACCACGCTTTAGGCATTAAGAGTATAAGCAACGATATGAGGACATATTTTTTTGACAACCGTTTTTAGTCGTTGGTGTTTTAATTTTCTATGACAGGCAATACAATTAAAAATGTGGTACCGATGTGTAACTCGCTTTCGAAAGTGATTGTGCCATTAACGTTTTCTACTATTTTTCGGCAAATAGATAATCCTAAACCCATACCCGAAGTTTTAGTACTAAAATTAGGCATAAAAATTTTATCTTTTAATTCATCGCTAATGCCTTTTCCATTGTCTTTAAAACTAATGTGAATCATTTCATCTTCAATCCATAAATTCACTTCAATTTTACAATCCTGATCTTCTTTTGCCGCCTGTTGTGCATTCTTCAAAACATTGGTAAACACCCTTTGCATTTGGTCTTTATCAATATAGCCCAACGCCTTTTCATCCAAAATAGTATAACTTATCTCAATTCCTGACTGAACTTTGAATAAATGTATAGCAGATAATAGTATTTCACTAATATTATATACTTCTAGCAAAGCAATGGGCATTTGCGCAAAAGAGGAAAATTCTTCTGCCATTTTGCTCAACTGATCTATTTGTTCAATTAAAATTTTAGTAATTTTTTTAACCTTTTCCGGTAAATCATCATCTTGGCGATTAATAGACATTTGCAAGTGTTGCAAATGCAATTTCATTGGTGTAAGTGGGTTCTTTATTTCATGTGCTACCTGCTTGGCCATTTCTTTCCAAGCCCCTTCCCTTTCGCTTTGCGCCAATTTTTCGGTACTAATTTCTAATTTCTTCAACATCAAATTATACTGATCTACCAATTGACCAATTTCATCATTCTGATGCCATTCTATAGGCTTATTCTGCGTACCTACTTTTATTTGAGACAGTCGGCTAATCATAATTTTCAATGGCTTTACCAAAGACTTACCGACATAAGTGGCTGCAATTAATGAAAGTAAAAGAAGTAAAGTAGAAATATTCAACAAACTACCAAGGTATTTTGAAAATTCCTTTTTAAGGTCGATAGACTTTGCAAAATATGGTAAATGAACATACCCGATTAATTTTCTATTCTCATCGAACAAAGCATTGTAACTAGACAAGTAGGATAGCTTACCGATGTTTTCGGTTTGCTTAAAATTATAGCGCTTTATTTTCGACAATTCAAAATAAGCACGACTGTTCATTAAAGGAGCAAACCATCCTTCGGTATAAATTTTTTCGTTGCCCGTTTTATACAATCTTCCATCCGGACTATACAGGTTAATATCTACCTCATAGCTGTATGCTAAATGTTTGATTAGGGTGTTTATTGAGCGTTCTGATTTGCGTTGATAACCAATTTCAATTTCGTTCACAATTTGAGACATCTTCTTATCCAATTCCTCGTTTTGTTTTTCATTGAAACTCGAATTTACATTTTGAACAGTGAAATAAGACACCAATGAACAGATAATAACAGCCATCAATAAAAATGCTATCCGTATTTTTGTCTCCAAATAAAGTTTATTAATTTTTACAATTCTTAGATGCGAAACAAAAGAGGCATAAACTTTAACAAAGTAATTATTGTTTCGAAAGAAACGCAGCAGCAATACTAAAAGATAAAGCAGCATATACCCAATTACTAAAACGCCCATAAAAAAGAGTAATACTGATGTAAGCTCTCCAATTTTCTTTTGCCAAGTTGTAGCCTCCTTTGATACAATTAAAAAAGTATGGTCATCAATTTTCTTGAGCAGATGCGAATAGTTTTGTTGTTCAAAAAAAGACACATCGTCCATGGTGCTGAATGGCCTATTGTCGCGCAATTTAAAGGGGAAACTGCCAAGTCCCTTTATTAGTTCTTGATTCTGATAAACTGCAAACGAATATTGATAATTTTTGACTGAAGAATTGGCTTTTTTATTAAAGAAATAATCCAAATTGAACAAGTCGCTTTTAATTTTAGGAATAAGCATGATAAATACATAGCCCAAGGTTTTTTTAGCTGGGCATATTTCATATTTAGCCAGATATCCTCCTAAATAATTCACATCTTTTATAAATAAAAAATAATTCGAAATACTTTTGTGGGTAGAATTATTGTAGATGCTATTGATATTGGAAAAGCTAAAGTTATTGGGGGTTATTTCATTTCCCAAACTATCATAACGCAAAAAATCGATGTCGTAATTTTTAATATAATCCGAAAAATACGAATATTTATAATTCAGTTCCAAATCAGAATAATCGGTTTTATCGTAATTAAAAAACTCCGTAAAAACATTTGTTTTGATTAATTCAGATTCAATATTAGAAAGCACTAATTCGTTTTCAAAATCTTCTTGAGCCAAAAATTTATTCGCAAATATTTTTCTTTGTTCGCGTTCTTTTTCACTGTTTAATTGATCGAACTGAACTGCTAAATAGGTTGAAAACAATGCTGCTGCATACAATACATGTTTTACTTTAAGGGATTGAGGAAACAGCAACCATACACAAGCTATCAAAGACATAAAATAGAAACACACCATCAAAAACCCATTTACATGGTCGTTAAAATACAAGACTGCAAAAAAGGTCAAGCCAATTAGTGCATGCAAAAAGATAAAATTATTTTTTGAAAACTGGTGATTAAAAGTATGAGATAGAATTCTAAAATAAATAACGATGATAAGAAAAAACTGAAAAATGGCCCCCATGGAAATTAAGGTGAGGTAATTGACATTGGCCAAATCTGTAAAATCAAAACTCACCTGAGAATTTAAAACAAATGAAGGAAATGCATTGAGCAATAAAATATAAAATGTAAACCAGATGGCTATTGAAACGGGAATGTAGTGCCATTTTTTATCTTGATATCCGCGATACCTCTTATTGATTAGTTGATAAATAATGATGAGAATGAGAATAATACCAAAAGAAAATAAAATGCTATGCCCTAAGGAAGGAATTAATTTGCTGTAGGCAGCAATTTCAGGCATGAACATTTTGTAATCATTTTTCTGTTTGAAAATAATATTGTAAAAAGTAAGCCCGATAAGCATTAACAGAAACGAACAAATCGTTTGAATAAATTTACCAAAATAGAATATTTTGGATTCGAAAGCATATAGCAGAGAAAAAAACAAGAAGATAACAATCGCAACAACATAGAGCATAATAGACCAATTGGAGCGTTTATTCTGATTGAACAATACATTATCTACATTTGGTATATGTGCTACTTTTCTGTAGAGAGACGAATCTGAAGTCCTATATTCATTTTCGCTAAATACAGAATGGTCCAAATGCATATCTGAATTGAACGAGTTCGGGAAAAATTCATTATTAACAACGTAATGATTATAAATTTTATAAACTAAATAATAATCAATTTCATTTTCCTGCAGGTGTGTTGTGAGGTAATAACCAATATTATTCTGAATATAAAAGCTACCCCTCTGTTGGAACTTAATTAATTCCTCTTGATTCAAGTCATTGTTAGTCCAAAACACCAAGTGCTTTTCTTTGAAAATATAAAGGTCGTTATTTTTAGATTTAATATCCTTTAAATCCTCGTTGTATAAGTCATAACTAAACGAGAGCACCTGCAATCCTTTCCTGCCGAGCAACTCGTTGTGCTCACTTTTTTTTTCGCTTAACTGTCCATTAATTTTAGAATTGACATTGGTTTGAAACAGTTTATTATCCTCGGCATTCTCCAAATAAATACCTAAACCAATGCAGAGAACAGACGATATAAAAAGAAGTAATTTGATGACTTAAAGAATTTTTTGATGGGCTAAATAATTTTGCACATAATCTTTCGTGCCCTCTTCCAATGAATGAAATGGCAGAGCATAACCTACAGCCTTTATTTTAGACATATCGGCTTCAGTAAAATACTGATACTTGTTGCGAATATCTTCAGGGGTATCTATAAATTCAATATTGGTATCTAACCCTAAGCTATTAAAAACGGCTGCACCCAAATCTTTGAATGTACGGGCGGTGCCACTTCCTAGGTTATATATGCCGCTGTCTTTGCGATGATGGAGCCAGAAATAAAGCACATTCATTACATCTTTCACGTAAACAAAATCGCGCATTTGTCCACCATCCGAAAAATCGGGGTTATGGGAACGGAACAATTTTAAATGACCATTTTTTTGTATTTGATTGTAGGCATGCATGATAACTGAGGCCATTCTTCCCTTATGGTATTCATTTGGGCCATACACATTGAAAAACTTTAAACCTACCCAGAAGTATGGTTTTCTTTCTTGTGCCAGAGCCCATACATCAAAATCTTGTTTGCTTTGTCCATAGGGATTCAAAGGTTTTAGTAAGCCAATTTCAGATTCATTGTCTTCAAAACCGTGATCTCCCAATCCATAGGTAGCTGCGCTGCTGGCATATACCAGAGGTAATCCCTCTTGAACACACAATTTCCAGATATCTTTGGTATATTCAAAATTTAATTTATTCAACAACGCTACATCAAATTCAGCCGTATCTGTTCTGGCCCCTATGTGGTAAATGAATTGAATTTGATTGGCATTATGATGTGCCCATTCTATAAAATCTGCACGTTCCACCAAGGCGGTGTATTGCTTGTTCTCCCAATTGCTTTTCTTTTCAAGCTTACTAAAATCATCCACCAATATTAAATCGACAAAGCCCTCTTCATTCAATTTTGTGATTAAACAACTTGCAATAAAACCTGCAGCCCCTGTTATAACTATCATATTTGTAAGTTTCCAAAATTAAATAATATTGACCTAACTTTGCAACCTATTTTATATACAAGAAAAAATGTTAGCTCCAGTGATATTTGTTACCCGTAAGTCCCATTTTAATGCTGCCCATAAATTATACAACCCAAAATGGAGCCTAGAAGAGAATGAGGCCATGTTTGGAAAATGTGCAAATGCCAACTGGCACGGTCATAATTTCGATTTATACGTTACCATTAAAGGCCGCCCTTCGGAGGATACTGGGTTTGTTATGGACCTAAAGAAACTGAAGGTTTTGATTGAAAATGAAGTGGTTGTTAAATTGGATCACAAAAATCTCAACTTGGATGTGCCTTTTTTGAAAGATATATTCCCATCGGTTGAAAATATTGCCATTGGTATTTGGAATATACTGCACAATCAATTGCCAGAAGGCGTAAAACTTCATAAAATTTTGCTTTATGAGACGGAAAGAAATTTCGTTGAATACTTCGGCCCAGATACTCCATTTTAATAGACAAATCGCTATTTATTGTTGGTATCATGCTCCAAAAAAAATGAATCTTTGCATTAATGAAAAAATGGTGGGATAAATACAAATTTTGGTTGATTGGATTAACCGCCATTGTTTGGATGACCATATTCGACAGTAATAACTTTATCGATTTAATTCAACTGAGAGGCGAAATCAACGACCTTAAAAGCAAGAAATCTTATTATACGACTGAGATTGCACAGGCCAGAAAAACACAATTAGAATTGTTCAGCAACAATAAAAACCTCGAAAAATTTGCTCGCGAAAAATACTTTATGAAGCGAGATAACGAGGACCTTTTTATTTTCAGAGAAAATAAAAAGAACTAAATCTATTTACGGTTAGTTGGGATTAGTTTTATAGAAGCTCTATTATTGTAGAATCAATATGAAACCAATTACCATCTTACTTCTCTTATTACTTATTTTTTCAGGATGTAAAGAATCAACTTCTTTTCAATTCAAAAAAGCTGGTTTTTCAGTTACTTGTCCTGAAGGTTGGAAGATTACAGACAAAGATAGTTCGGCAGACTATTATACGTTCTCCTTGCAAAAGAAAGGAATGGAAGAAAGTGGTTTAGTTGCCATTACTTGGATAAACGACAGTGCAGATTTGTATATGACATTATCAGAATTTAGAAAAGAATTGCAAAACAACATTGTATTTAAAAATTCAGATATAAAATTTTGGACGGACATCAATTCCCGATACGGAAAATACGAGACCCTAGCTTCAGAGTATACAGCAAAAATTTTAAAAGTTGAATTTATGGGCATCCTTCATACATTTCATGCTAAAGGTAAAACCTATATTGTTCTTGTTCAAGAAGCTAAAAATGATATGGCTAAAAATAGAAAAGGATTTGAAACTATTGAGAGCAGTTTTAATCCTTAGTAAGAATCGAATAATTACTGGGATATATCTAACTTAGCTACCTTCATTATACCTGCCTTTGTTTCTATATTAAGAAAATATATACCGGCACTTAAATCATTGGTATGTATTATTACTGTATTGCCAAAAGATTCGAACAATGGCTCTATTACCTGACCATTCAAGGTAATAATTTTCAAACTTTTGATGTCATTCAAATCTAAATTTACAGAAGTGTAACGATTGGCAGGATTGGGATACACCGCAATTAATTCTGGAGCCATCAAATGAGAAAATCCTGTTGTTTTATAAATGAAATTAGGTTTCAAATAATTCAATCCCCCTCTGCTTATAGATATGATTATTTCCGGAACAGAATCGCCTTCCAGATTAACAAAAGCAGGCGAAATTCTATTGCCTAAGCGCAGTCCATTTATTTTTTGATTTTGCAACAATTCCATGTAATAAAAGTCGAGGTATTGTTTAAACTTAGCATTAACATTGTTTTTATCAATGGCATATAATTTTAAATTACCTACAGTATTGCCTACCAATAACTCTAATTTACCATCCCCGTTCAAGTCTGCTATTTGCGGGGCCGAGTATAAATTTCTTTCATAATAAACTTGTATGCCCACAATGCTATCTTTGGTTGGATTTCCCAAACTATCATAGCCATAATCATGGATGTAGGTAAAAAAGAAAGAATCCTTTGGAGAGGCTTGTCCAAAGGTTTTGGTAACGAATGAAAAATCAGGATTTGTTGAAGTGCCTACATTCTTATA
Organism: Bacteroidota bacterium; assembly: GCA_025354385.1. Classification (GTDB taxonomy): domain Bacteria; phylum Bacteroidota; class Bacteroidia; order NS11-12g; family UBA955; genus JABMMZ01. The sequence continues at coordinate 26,161 of JANXMZ010000041.1, read as the reverse complement.
ATATCTTAAAAAAGTATCCTTATTTCCTATAACCAAATCTTTTAGCCCATCGCCATTAATATCTGCCACTGCGGGATAGCTATAAAAACCTACATTAATATCGAAGCCAGGAAAGGTATTATTGAATAAGGTGAAATTTGGAGAAAGGGTGTTACCTGTTGCGGAAGAATTTTTATAATATTTAATATCACCACGATCATTACCAATTACCAAATCTATCTTGCCATCGTTATCCATATCTGCAAGTGCAAGCGTGAGTGCAGAAATTTGTTTAGAGGCGAATTTTCCAAAGTCTTTATCCTTTAGTTTAAGTGTTGGATTTTGAGCCGTTCCAATATTTTCATACAAATAAATGCGATCGTATAAAATATTTTTCCATGCAGAATCCGAATTGTTAGCACACAAACAGTCTACATCACCATCCTTGTCCAAATCGGCACAAGCCCAAGAGCTGCGGGTTCCATTATCAATAAACTCCGTGGTAAACAACAATTGTTTTTGCCCAAAAACAGGCGCCAAATCTAAGCCAGTATTTTTAAACCAAAACACTTGATTGGTGCCTTGAATAGGATACGCATTGCTATTGGGCGCCATTACAAAATCTCGTTTATTGTCATTGTCAATATCTAGAAAATAACCTGCTGGATATAACCAAACTTGCGCCCTGTTTAGTGGACTGACAAAATTGGTATCGTATTGGATAATAGAATCGTATAACGAATGATAATTTTTTTTACCATTAATGAGCAAAGACATGTGGTCGCAACCTTCGTTGCCAAGTACCATATCTATATCCTTATCATTATCTGCATCGAACAGGCAAATGGATGAACCATTGGTATGTCGTTTTCTGTAATAAAATTTATAGGCGGTATCACCTTGATTAAGAATAAAAGTATTGCAATTCTGATCTACAAAATCGCCCCAACGCCAATCGGCATCCATAAAGTTCATACTATCAGGAGCAAGTCCATCCTCCACTTGCATGTTCTTAAACAATTCGATAGCTCCCCCTTGATTGGTATAAGTCAGTATATCTAAATCACCATCAAAATCAATGTCGTAAATACCGGGTACATGAATGAAAGGAATTCCAAGATCATTGTATTCAATGAAAGAGCCTTTAGGGCTTATATTTCTGTATCTAACTGTTGGTATTTTTTCAAAAGCTGGTTTACCGCTAACCTTCAAAGAAGTATTTTTATAAACAATCATACTAGCAGTATTGTCGCAAGTAAAAATATCTTCATAACCATCGCGATTGTAGTCGCGCATGAGCATCCAAGCATTGGCAGACATTTTTGGAAAATAGGCTGCATAGCGATTGTCTAGTTCATATTTTACTTCGCCAACTGCTCCTTTATTAATAAAAGTTGTAACACTTCCATCAATCCTATCGTACACTACTAAATCCTTCTTCCCATCGGCATTTAAGTCGCAATTACTGAATTGTGGCGCCTGAAAACCACCACTTAAAGCTTTATTGAGCGGGTTATTAGCAGCATCCACAAACTTTAAACTATCTGTAAGACGGTACTTAAAAGTTTGAGCCTTAATTTGAGTGGCATTGGCAAAGAAAATAAGGATACATAAAATGGTAATGGATTTAAACATAATATTATTTCAAATATACAAAATAAGACACAGAAAACCGAATAATGCTGCATGAACTTAGGCAGAATTTTCTTCTATTATCACGCTAATTATCACAATTCAGCGTTCTGCAACTATACAAATTAATTCAAATTAAAACTTTTGCAAAAATATAGATTATCTATTTTGAATTTAAGTGGTAAAAATACTTCATTGAATTTAAGTGTTGTTTAAAAGAGATTCTCCTGAATAAAGAAACTATTCCTATTTTTGCCAATGATGAGAAGTATTGAAGAAATATATAAGTACTATATAGATTGCGGACAAAAGATTGGAACAGATACGAGAAAGGTTGTGGAGGGGTCTATATTCTTTGCTTTGAAAGGACCAAATTTCAATGGTAATTTATTTGCTATTCAAGCTTTACAGGCAGGTGCTGGTTATGCAGTTGTTGATGAAATAACTACAAAAGATGATAGACTCTTAGTTGTAGAAGATGTTTTAAAAACACTGCAATTGTTGGCCAATCATCACCGCAAACAATGCAAAGCTAAAGTGCTAGGAATAGCAGGCAGTAATGGAAAAACAACCACCAAAGAACTTATAAGCGCTGTATTGAGTACCTCTTATGAAATTCAATATACCAAGGGTAATTTAAACAATCATATTGGTGTACCCTTAACCTTACTTGAACTAAAATCAAGCACCGAAATTGCAGTAGTTGAATTGGGAGCCAATCATATTGGAGATGTGGAAGAGCTATGCGCCATAGCAGAGCCCGATTGTGGTATTATTACCAACATAGGCAAAGAACATTTAGAAGGCTTTGGAAGCATAGAAGGCGTTGCCAAGGCAGAGAGCGAACTTTATGATTTTTTGTTAAAGAACAATGGCTATTCTTTTGTTAACAAGGATGATGTATGGTTGAGCAACATGAGCAAAAGACTGGTGAATAAAAGCACTTACAGTATTTACGATAAGGCTTGTGAGGTGTATTTAAACGCCACCCATTTAATTCCGCATATAGAATTTGAATACGAAGAAGTACCCATGAAATCGCATTTAATGGGTGAACACAATTTACAGAACATTGCCGCTACCATTTGTATTGCCAAATATTTTGATATAAATGAAACCAATATGGCTTTAGGAATTGAGCATTATCAACCACAAAATAACCGTTCCCAAATAATAGAAACTAACAAGAGAAATACTATTTTATTAGATGCCTATAATGCCAACCCAAGCAGTGTTGAATCTGCCTTGAAAACCTTTTCAAAAATGGATGATAAACCTCAGTTGGTATTAATAGGCGATATGTTTGAATTGGGAAAACATTCGGCTTCAGAACATTTGAGCATAGCACAATTGTGCATAGGCTTTACAAACATAGAAAGCATTTTGGTAGGCACTGAATTTTACAGTACTAATTTAAATGCAGATCATCTGCATCTATTTGAACATAAAAACGACGCCATTGAATTTGTGAAACACAAATCATTCAGTGGTTATAATATTTTAATAAAAGGTTCTAGGGGAATGAAAATGGAAGACTTTAAAGATTTATTTTAATCTTCGTAGTCATCGTCCTTAGGTTTGTCTTTGCTATATTGATCTTCATCATCATCGTCAGAAACATCTTCATCTGCTTCATTACTCAAATCAATTTCATCAATTTCCAAATCATCAAACATTTGTTTTAGTTGAGAAGATACTTTTATTAAAAAAATTGTATCGTCTGTTTCAACTCTTACTGCAGAAATAAGTTCACCTTTGGCATTCGGAAATTTTATTACATCACGCTCATATCCGTTTGGATAAAGTTCACCCATCTTGTTCAGAATATCCTCAGGCACGTTGCTGTAATCTACTATCCTTCTTTTTTTGTCCATCTGTTTTAATTTAGAAATTTGGTTATTTAATTATGCTACAAAAATATATGTTGAAACGATACAAAATTAAATTTTAAAAATATTTTTTAAAGAAATATTTAAAATAGTTTACAGTTGCTTTTTACGCAGGTTGATATATGCAATCCATGTATTGATTAGTTGTCTTCTAAAAAGGCGTTCTTGTCTGCGTTCTTTGGAATTCAATTTACCTTCAGCTTTTAGTTTAATGAAGGTACTTTTTGCCGAAATTATTCTCAATCGGAAACTCTCTACATCCGCAAATTCATTGGTCTTAACGGCATTTTCTAAAAGAAACTGCTCTAACTCATCTATGGTGGTAATATACTTGGTATCTGTGGTGAATTCAATAGATGTTTTATGACTAGAACCTTTGGTAAAATTAATTATTTCATTGCTAAGCACTGTATTGTTAGGAATAAAAATTAGATCGTCATTTTCATTCACCAATTGCACGTTCATAAGAGAAATGTGGGAAATTTTACCTTTTTGATCACCAATTTGAATATAGTCGTTGATAGAAATTTGATTATTGAACATCAAAATCATTCCATTAATGGCATTAGAAATATAGTCTTTGGCAACAATTGCGATAGCGGCGGCAATGATAGAAATAGAGGTAAAAAATTCGCGCACATTGATGTGTAATAAAACTAAAACAAAAACAACGCCAATGGCAGAAAGCAAGAGATAATAAATGGTGTTCACCCCTATCACAAAATTATCCTTGCCTTTTATATTATTTCTTTTCTTATAAACGAACAACATGCCGTATTTAAGACTGTATAACCCAATTAAAATAATAATAAGGGGAATTGTTTTAGGAATCATTTGCCAGTTCATGTTGCAAAATAATTCATTTTTTAATTAACAAACTTCATTCGTACTTAAAAATTGTAAATTTGTGTACTAATAAATAATAGTGAATGACGACTTTTAAGAGTGATATTTCGGGTAAAATTTTTCCTGAAAAAGATAAAATCAAAATTGCCTCAGTGAAAAACAATATTTCCGACATCATTAAAACAGAATATCCTTCTGTAAGCGATGATAGTTACATGGGCATAGAAGAGCTCAATTATTTCAGGCAAAAATTTATTGAAAATTTTATGACTAAGGAAATGGGCGATTTGAATGACTTGGAAAAAATGGTGATTAAAAACATACAGGGTCATTCTACCATTACCGATAAAGTTGAAGACGACAATGATCCAATTACTTTTGCGCAACGATTATCTGATCATATTGCAAAATTTGGCGGCAGTTGGAGTTTTATCATTGCCTTCTTAACATTCATGTTGATATGGATTACCATGAATGTTTATTTTTTAGGGCAAAGTACTTTCGATCCCTTTCCTTTTATATTATTGAATCTTATATTATCATGCATTGCTGCTTTGCAGGCTCCTTTAATTATGATGAGTCAGAACAGACAAGAAGAAAAAGACAGACAGAGGGGAAAGAAAGATTACATGATTAATTTAAAATCGGAAGTAGAAATTAGAATGCTACACGAAAAAATAGACCATTTAATACATGCGCAACAGCAACAATTGTTAGAAATTCAGCAAATACAGATAGACATGTTAAATGATATCATGAATAAAATGGAAGAAAATGCTGTCACTAAAAAGGCAAGTGAGAAAAAAATCTTTGATCCTATACCTAAAAAGCAATAGCTTTAGTTCTGTAATACGTACTTAAAATATGATTGATAGCGCCAATATCCTGTTTTGACACTTTCACGATCACCCAATAAAGTGGACAGTTTTACAAAATTTGCAAAAAGTATTTGTATATAATATAAAAAATCGTACTTTTGCAGTCCAAATTTTAAAAGCATGTACGCTATAGTAGAGATTGCAGGAAAGCAGTTCAAAGTTGAAAAAGACAAATATATATACACGCATCGCCTTAACAGCGAGGCTGGTAGCTCAATTACATTTGACAAAGTCATGTTTGTCGATAACAGTGGTAAAATAATGATAGGCTTGCCTGCATTAAAAGGTGCTTCCGTTACCGGTAAAGTGCTTGAGCACTTAAAAGACGATAAAGTTATCGTATTTAAAAAGAAGAGAAGAAAAGGTTATAAAAAGAAAAACGGTCACAGACAATACCTTTCTAAAGTATTAATCGAATCTATTAACGCATAATTAAATAATTTAAAGAATGGCACACAAAAAAGGCGCAGGTAGTTCCAAGAACGGACGTGAGTCGCACAGCAAACGTTTAGGTGTTAAAATATACGGTGGTCAGGTTATCCAAGCGGGCAATATTATTGTTCGTCAAAGAGGCACCAAACACCATCCATCAGATAACGTAGGTATCGGTAAAGATCACACTTTATTCGCTTTAACCGATGGTATCGTTAAGTTCACTAAAAAGAAAAATGACAGATCATACGTTTCGGTTATCAAAGCTGAAGCATAATATTTATACCCATGCATTTATCAACTCAAGACAAAAAAGATATTTTCACTAAATTTGGTGGTAGTGAAACTAACACTGGCAGCACTGAAGCTCAGATTGCCATGTTTACGGAAAGAATCAACTTCATCACTGGTCACCTAAAAATCAACAAAAAAGATTTTGCATCTGAATTAAGCCTAGTAAAACTAGTAGGTAAACGCAGAGCATTGTTGGATTATTTAGCAAAACAAGATATTTTCAAATACCGTGACCTTATCAAGGTACTAGGTATCAGAAAATAATTCGGTTACTATTCAATCTTATAACATTTTACTATCAAAAGCCCCCCAATCGGAGGGCTTTTTTTGTTTTAGCCTTACTAAAATACTTCGATAAACTCAGTATGACTAACTTCAATAAACTCAGTCATACTAACTTATATAAGCTCAGTATGACTAACTTCGATAAACTCAGTATAACAAAAAAAATAAATTAATAAATATGTCAAATAAACCTCAAGGATTTAGAAGCTCAATACAAACGGGCAATGGAAAATCCATCGAAATTGAAACAGGTATTTTAGCCAAGCAAGCCGACGGAAGCGTGGTTGTAAAATGCGGAGATACCATGCTGCTTGCAACAGTTGTATCTAACAAAGAAGCTAAGGATGGTGTGGATTTCATGCCACTAACAGTAGATTATCAAGAAAAATTTGCTTCTGTAGGTCGCATACCTGGCAGCTTTTTCCGTCGTGAAGCACGACCAACAGAATATGAAATATTGGTTTGTCGTATCATCGACAGAGCATTAAGACCATTATTTCCTAGCGATTACCATGCAGACACACAAGTGGTGGTAACCTTAATGAGCAGTGATAAAAACTTTCCACCAGATTGTTTGGTTGGATTGGCCGCCTCTTCTGCTTTAATGATGAGTGATGTTCCTTTCGAAGGACCAATATCTGAAGTAAGAGTTTCCAAAATTGACGGTCAACTTGTATTGAACCCTACTCTTTCTGAAATGGAAAAATCTTCTTTTGATATGATAGTTTCAGGTACCGAAAAAGACATTAACATGGTAGAAGGTGAATTCGATGAAATCAGCGAAGCCGACATGTTAGAAGCTGTTAAATTTGGTCACGATGCTATTAATGTGCAGTGTGCAGCTCAGTGGGATCTTTGCAATCAAATGGGTGGAAGAAAACCAGCTAGAGTTTACAGCCATGAAAAAAATGACGAAGAATTGAGAAAGAAAATTTGGGAATTAACCTATGATAAAGTTTATGCAGTAGCCAAAAGTGGTGCACCTAAAGCTGAGAGAACTGAAAAATTCAAAGCTATAATCACAGAATATATTGACAGCTTATCAGATGAAGAAAAAATAGCACAATCTGGATTGGCAAAAAAATACTACCACGATGTAGAAAAAGAAGCCATGCGCAGAATGATCTTAGATGAAAGCATTCGTTTGGATGGCCGCAAATTAGATGAGGTTCGTCCTATTTGGTCGGAAGTAGGTTATTTACCTGCAGCGCACGGTTCGGCAGTATTTACAAGAGGAGAAACTCAATCAGTAACTTCTGTAACTTTGGGTGGTAAATTAGATGAGCAATTATTGGATGCACCTATGCAAGCCGGTTACAGCCGTTTAATGCTGCATTACAACTTCCCTTCTTTCTCTACAGGCGAAGCTAGACCAAACAGAGGAACCAGCAGAAGAGAAATTGGTCATGGTAATTTAGCCTTAAGAGGTTTGAAAAAATCTTTACCAAGTGTTGAAGACAATCCATATGTAATTCGTATTGTGAGCGATATTCTAGAATCTAACGGTTCAAGCAGTATGGCTACAGTTTGTGCAGGTAGCTTAGCTTTAATGGATGCAGGTATTAAAGTAAAAGGTGGTGTTAGCGGTGTTGCCATGGGTTTAATCAGCGATGAAAAAACTGGCAAATACAGCATCTTAACGGATATCTTAGGAGATGAGGATCATTTAGGTGATATGGACTTTAAAGTAGTGGGAACTGCTAAAGGTATTACCGCTTGTCAAATGGATATTAAAATTAACGGTTTGCGTTGGGAAATGCTAGCAGAAGCATTAGAGCAAGCAAGAAAAGGTAGAGCTCATATCTTAGGTGAAATGAGTAAAACACTTGATAAGCCAAATGCAGACTACAAACCACACACTCCAAGAATTGAACGTATCATTATTGATAAAGACCAAATTGGTGCCGTTATCGGGCCTGGAGGTAAAGTAATTCAAGGCATACAAAAAGAAACTGGTGCTGTAATTTCTATAACCGAAGTAGAGAATACTGGAATAGTTGAAATTATGTCAAACGATGGTGAAAGTATGGCTGCTGCAATTAAAATCATTAAAGGTATTGTTGCTGTTCCAGAAGTAGGTGCTATCTACGAAGGTAAAGTTAGAAGTATTGTTGAATTTGGTGCATTTGTTGAGATATTACCTGGTAAAGATGGCTTGTTGCATATTAGTGAAATTAGCTGGGATAGAATCAACAAAATGGACGGTATCTTTAAAGAAGGTGATATAGTAGAGGTGAAATTAATTGAGGTTGATAAAAAGACCGGTAAATTAAGATTATCTCGTAAAGCTTTGTTGCCAAAACCAACCCAGGATCAGCAGAAACAACAAGGTTAACTGACGAACGGTCACTTCGACTTCGCTCAGTGGCCTTAAATTTACCAAAATAAAAATAACTTCATATTAAACCTCTCAATCAAATGGGAGGTTTTTTTATGACCCTTCTCTTCATGTATTTTTGAGATCATTGATTATATTTGTAGAGCTCGAATGAAAAGACTTTCAATTTTATATTTTATTATATTTTTTTCAGACAGTTTTTTAATTGCACAACAAAAAAAATACCGATTGGAAATTGGCATTCAAAAAAGTTTTCCTGAGCGAATATTTAATAAAACACTTAAATCTTATGATAACAGGAATCAAGGGTATGGATTTTCTATAAGCTTACAAAATTATGGGTCCAAAAACCTAGTATTAAGCGGAAAAATAGAGTATAACCATTTACTTAGTCACTATAATGGTTCCAATTCAAGCCTAGGTTATAGTTGGTATAAAGTGCAACCTGCTTTTGATATTTTTTCGGTTTCTCAAGCAATCAGATGGTCCCCAACCAAGAATAAAATCAAGCCATCTATTTCATTAGGGTTTGGTTGCTTCCATGCACTTTATTGTGAACCTATACTTATGCCGGAAGTAATTTCAGCTATTGGTGCCTCGTATAAAAGAACAATTAATCTATCTATTGAATTCAAGTGGATTTTGGGAGATATGAATACCAGCCGTTTGGGTAATTATAATCTAAATCCATATATTTTATCTATTAACGTAGGCTATAGTTTTGGGCTCTTTAATAGCATTGAGGAATTCAAATTAAGAAATAAAAAAGTTTAACAATGATATGTAAATAGTCACAGTTATTGGGTTGAAATGCGAGATAAATATTAATGAATTATTCATTGACAATATGAAAGCAATTGAATAGTTTTGTATCAATAAAATTTATTAATATTTACAACATGAACGCCATTAAAAAACTGAGCTTAATGCTTATCGCCCTCTTTAGCTTTCAATTTGCATTTGCAGATAAAGGCGAATGGGCCGAACTAAAAACCTTCCATTCTGTAATGAGTAAAACCTTTCACCCCGCAGAAGAGGGGAATCTTCAACCGGTAAAAGACAATTCTGCCGACTTACTTGCCAAAGCAAAAGCATGGCAATTATCTGCTGTACCTGCAGATTACAATAAAGAAGAGACTGCTAAAGTATTGTCCAATTTAGTAATGAAATGTGAGGAATTAAATGCAGCTGTTGCTGCAGGTAAAACTGATGCAGAATTAAAAACTTTGATTACCCAAGCACATGATATTTTTCACCAGATAATGGAGAAATGTCGCAACAACGAAGGCGATCATAAAGAAGAACACAAAGAAGGTAAAAAACCTGAAAAGAAATCTGACAAAAAAAAGAAAAAGAACAGCTAATTTATATCCTTTAGCACTAGGTTTAGCTTCCTATTGTTGGCGTGTTACAGATAACATGTCTTGATACAAATAATTTGGCAGTATTGCATATCTTTGAAACGGGTTGAAACTATTCAACCCGTTTTTTTATTTAGCATTATGAACAAATTCATCACTATCAAAACCTTTACATATTCCTCTGAAGCTGTTATTTTAAAAGGCAGACTAGAATCGGAAGAAATTGCCTGCTTTGTAAAAGACGATACCTTCAGTCAGATTGCACCTTTATATTCTAACGCCATTGGTGGGGTTAAGTTGCAAGTGAAAGAAGAAGACATTCCTGCTGCCATTGCAATTTTAAAAGAAGGTGGTTATTTAAACGATGAAGATTATGAAGCATTAAAAAATTACCATGCTGATGTTGAAAAACATTTTGTTGTTAAAAACCGCAGTTGGCAAGACGAGAACAGAGGTATTATTATTGCCGCTGTTATTTTGGCCGTTGCTTATATTATCTGGGCCATTTTCTTTAAAGAAATCCGAGTTCAATAGCATTAGTTAAAGGTTGCCAAATATAGAAGTACGGAAGAACTTAATATTGCAAACCAGAGGCATTTCATCTTAAACTTTTATCAAATTGACGTACATGTTTTCTTTTAAATTTTAGAATTAATCATAGATTTGTGCAATAGCACAACCCTTATTGTTATGAAAAAAAATTACTTTCTCATCGCCCTATTATTATTATCAAGTTTGATTTTTGCTCAGAAAAGAACAACTCTTGAAAATAACAAACCAGATAGTATTCTTTTTAAAAACACAAAATTTCGTTTGGTGGGTCCTTTTCGTGGAGGACGCAGTGCAGCTGTGTGTGGCGATTACCATCAAAAAAATGTGTTTTACAGCGGCACTTCGGGAGGTGGTTTATGGAAAACCATAGATGGGGGCAGTAACTGGAAAAATATTTCAGATAAATATTTTGGTGGCTCTATTGGTGCCATATCCATAGCACCCAGTGATGCAGATATTATATACGTAGGCGAGGGAGAAGCCACCTTAAGAGGCAATGTTAGCGAAGGTTTTGGTATATGGCGCAGCAGCGATGCTGGTAGAACTTGGAATAATATGGGACTAAAGGATACCCGTCATATTGTGCGCATCATTGTTCATCCTAAGAATCCAGATATTGTTTGGGTGGCGGCTATTGGTCATTTATTTGGACCAAACAACGAACGCGGTGTATACAAAACTATGGATGGTGGTAAAACCTGGCGCAAGGTATTATTTAGTGACAATCAAAGTGGAGCGGCTGATTTGGTAATGGAGCCGGGCAATCCACAAACTTTATATGCCAGCACTTGGACTGTTATCCGCACACCCTACTCACTTGAAAGCGGAGGTAAAGGAAGTGCATTATGGAAAAGTATAGATGGTGGTGAAACATGGCAAAAATTAAATAATAAAAAAGGTTTTCCCAATAAAAGTACACTCGGTATTATTGGCGTTGCCGTAAGTCCTTCGAATCCAGATTTGGTGTACGCCATAATTGAAAATGAGAAAGGCGGATTATATATAAGTCAAGATGCTGGTGAAACATGGGAGCTAAAAAATAGCAGCAATGACATTAGACAAAGAGCTTGGTATTATTCAAAGGTATTTGTTGATCCTAAAAATAGTAATACCGTTTATATCCTCAATGTAGATTTTTTAAAGAGCATTGATGGTGGTGCCACTTTTAAAGTTATTTATACGCCACATGGAGATCACCACGATTTATGGATAGACCCAGAAAATGGGCAACGCATGATAGTAGCCGATGATGGTGGTGCACAAATAAGTTATGATGGTGGTGAGCGTTGGAGTACTTATTACAACCAACCTACTGCACAGTTTTATAGAGTAAGCACCGACAATCATTATCCATATAGAATTTTAGGAGCACAGCAAGACAATAGTTCTGTTAGAATATTATCGCGCAGTAGTAGTGATGGCATTTACAATGAACATTGGTCGTCTACAGCAGGATTTGAAAGTGGATACATCGTTGCAGATCCATTGAATCCAGATGTTGTATATGGCGGCAATTACTGCGGTTACCTAGGCAGATTGGATCATATTACTGGCGAGAATCGTCAAATTAATGTATGGCCAGTGAACTCGCTTGGAGCTGGTGCCGACGAACAGAAATACAGATTTCAATGGAACTTCCCAATATTCTTTTCACCACACAATCCTCATAAACTATATGCTGCTGGCAACGTTTTATTTTCTTCAGAAAATGAAGGTGCTTCGTGGACCGCATTGAGTGGCGACCTTACTACCAATGATAAAGAAAGGCAAAGACCCAGTGGTGGTCCTATTACAAAAGACAATACTGGGGTTGAGGTGTATTGCACCATTTTTACTGCTGCTGAATCTGTTTTGGAAAAAGATGTCTTATGGACAGGCAGTGATGATGGCCTCATACATGTTAGCAAAGACGGTGGAAAAAATTGGGAAAATGTAACACCACCAGCTGCGGGTAAATGGATGATGTGGAATTGTATAGAAACCGATGCCTTTAAAAAAGGTAAGGCTTATTTTGTGGGCACCAAATACAAAAGCGATAATTATACACCCTACATTTTTAAGACAGAAGATTATGGTAAAACTTGGCAATTGATTACCAATGGCCTTCCAACGACCCATTTTACAAGATGCTTGAGAGCCGATAAAAAAAGAAATGGATTATTATATTGTGGTACAGAATACGGTTTGTACATCAGTTATAACGATGGTGCAACATGGCAATCCTTTCAATTAAATTTACCCAAGGTTCCTATCACAGATTTAACCATTAAAGAAAATGATTTGATTATTGCAACCCAAGGTCGATCCTTTTGGGTGCTAGATGATTTATCCGTTGTTCAGCAATACAATCAAGACATTGTTCAAAAGTCTTTGCATATTTTTGATGCTTATCCTTCCTACCGTTACGAAGGTTATCAAAATAAACATGTTGCCAATGCTGGCTTGAATCCTCCAAATGGTGTTGTATTCAATTACTATTTAAAAAATATCACTGACTCTTCAAAAGTTAGCATCCTACTAAAGGATCAAAAAGGAAAAGTCATACACACTTTCTCAAACACCAATTCGGATGAAGCTCATAAAATAACTGTTGATGAAGGTATGAACCAGTTTGTATGGAATATACATTACCCGGATTGGGAAAGAATAGACAATATGGTGATGTGGACTGGTATTGGGAGCGGACCAATTGCAGCGCCGGGCGATTATACCATTGTAATAAAGTGCAATAAGGATAGTGTAGTAAAACCATTTACCATTAAGGCCAACCCAACCTATCTTTGTAAACCTGAGGCTTATCTGCAGCAGTTTGAGTTTCTGATGCAAGTAGGACAGTCTTTCAATAATATTCAAAAAAGCATCAAACAAATAAGGAATTTACGACAACAAATTGAGGATTTTGTATCTAGGCAAGGTGCTAATTGTCCCAAAGAAATAAAGCAATTGTGCGATAGCATCACTAAAAAAATAACGGGCATTGAAGAAAAATTTTATCAAACCAAATTAAAAAGCAGCCAAGATATTTTGAATTACCCGATGCAATTGAACAATAAGATTGCCAATCTATACGATTATGCAGCTAGTGGTGTCAATGCTCCTACCCTGCAAGTGCAGCAAGCATTTGATGAACTTTCATTAGAGGCCCTTCAATATTTCAGTCAATTGAATCAGATTTTAGACAACGATGTTTTAAAATTAAACCAGATGATAACAGCCAAAGCCTTGCCCGTTATTGTAGTGAAAAAGTTAGAGTAAATTTCAAACTTATCTAGGTTTTTGTTTGAGTAAAAATGATTTTTATCAGTTTGCCCTCACTCTAAAATATTAAAAGTACGCCCTATCGTTGATTAAATTTCTGAATACCTAATATACGACATAACGCATATGTAGTAAAATTTGGTATTCGTTTACCTTCAGACTTGTTTTTGTATATATTTGCTCTATTGATAAATTAAAGCCATGTTCAAAAAAATAATTTTTACGATTGCTTTTATTTGTGTAATGGCAAGCAGTAGCTTTGGTCAAACCCCTAACGAGCATCATGTATACGGGGTGGTAGTTGGCATTTCGGAATATGCAGACAAGGCCATAAAAGATTTAAAATTTGCAGATGATGATGCCATTATGTTTGCCAATTTTTTAAAAACACAATTGGTTCAACCTCAAGACACAGACAATATTAAATTGTTTACCAACAAAAAGGCCACTGCCATTCCCGTATTTGAAGAGATAGAAAAGATTACAAAAAAGGCTAAACTTGGTGATACCGTTTACTTTTACTTCTCTGGCCATGGTGAGGCCAATAACCCAGATGAGATTTTTCTTATATGCCACGATGCAGCCAAAGGCACTTACGCTGTAGGTGGGGGTTGCATACCCGTTAAATTTTTAAAGAACCGCATAAAAATAATGCAGCAGAACAAAGTAAAAGTAATATTAATTACTGATGCCTGCCGCTCCAACGAAATAAGCGATGCCGAATACAATTTAATTTTTACCAACGCATTGAATGAGAATACAGGCGAGATACAATTGACCTCCTGTTCACCCAATGAAAAATCATTTGAAGACCGCAGATGGGGCAATGGTCATGGTGTTTTTACATGGTATTTGTTAAAAGGATGGATGGGAATGGCCGATCAAAACAACAATAACCGTGTTACTTTCGAGGAGCTCTCCAATTATTTGGTGCAGCATGTGGGAGACGATACTTATGATAAAATAGAAGATCGTAAACTGCAAATTCCTTCTTCATGTTGTCCGGGTTATAATAATACATTGATGGGAAAAGTGAACCCAGCCATAAAAAAACAATTGATGGAGGCAGAGGAGACCGGAGTAGATAATTTATATGCTGCCTTAATGCCTCGCTATCTTTCGCGCTCCATAGAAAGCGAAAAAATAGAAGACAGTTTAGCTTTGGAATATTACGACCGATTTAATAAATTAATAGACCAAGAGCAATTCATGGAACCCGATACCAATTGCGCGGTTTTCTATTATCAAAAATTTAAAGAGAGACAAAAAGCTGGCGTTATATTAGATGAGTCGCGTTTGGATTTAGTGGCCGGCATGGCCAACAAAGCCCAGTCATTTATTCAAGATTATTTAAGGGGTAATGACTCGATAACAGTTTTAGAATTTCAATATGCCTCGCGCCTCATGAACCAATCAGTTGCATTAATGGACACGAGCAATTACATGTACAAAGGCATGAGAGCGAGAGCACTTTTCCTAGAGGCCAATTCAATGATGACCACACAAAACGAAATGTCTTTGGCCTTTGATAAATTAGACAGTTCATTAATGTTAGAACCCAACAAAGCTTATGTGTATTATTCCAAAGCCCGTATCTACGAAAAATTCGATGTGTATTTTAATAAGGCAGAAGAAAATTATTTAAAGGCGATAGAACTTGCACCAAAATGGGTTTTCCCAATGTTGGATTTAGGCAATATGTATATCAACGATGGGCAATACACAAAAGGTAAATCTTATTTCAATAAAGCCACACAAATACAGCCAGGTAGTTATATTTTCACTTTGTTAGGGCATACTTATCAGTTTATGGCAGATGCACAAGGCCACTATGATACAGCGATTGCTTATTACCAAAAAGCCCTGGAAATTGATTCTAATTATATTGATGCCATACTTGGTATTGCCATTGTTAATTTAAGTAGAGATAGCGTAGACCTTTCTGTGAAAAATTATTTAAAAGCATTGCATAAAGACACCTCCTACTATTTTACTTATTTAAGTTTTGGCGATTTATTTTACGATGCGCAAATGGACGAGAAATCTATTTTTTGCTATAACAAAGCTGTTCATTTAAATCCAGATTGTATCAAAGCACATTGGATGCTGGGCAATATTTATGATTTCAGATTAGAAGACAAAGTTAAAGCTGTGGATGAATATGCTGCCTGTTTGAAAATTGATTACTATTACACAAAAGCGTATAATGCGATAGGGAATATTTACATTACGACTGAACAATTTAGCGATGCAAGAAATTTCTTAAAATACCCTTTAACCTACGACCCCAATTACAATCCGATTAATTTGGCGCGTATGTTTTTGAATAGGGCCGATTATGACACTACTGGCCTCGATTATGATTCTGCCAAACTATGGCTAGATTCTAGCAATGCACTTTACCCCAACGAATATTACACCAACTATTTATATGGACATTATTATTGGAAAATTAATAATCCTGAAAAAACAATCGCCTACAATTTAGCCTCCATTAAATTAAAAGATGATTATTTCTACAGTTGGCAAACTTTGGGGCATGGGTATTATTTGAGCGACAAAATGGATTCCGCTTATTATTGTTATAGCAGATGTACTAATATTATTCCAACGATACAACAGCCTTATCAGGATATTTGGAATATTAATCAATACAAATTATTAAATAATGAAAAAGCATTAGAAATTGCTGATACTGCCATTCAAAGAAACGTCAATCCAGCCTATTTTCATTTTCTTAAATGTTATACCTATTATCAACAGAAAAAATATCAACTTGCATTGAATGAAAATACTAAGGCGATAGAATTGAATCCTACAGATGGCCAATTTATATATTACAAAGCTTTGATAAATTATGAAATGGGTAATATGACAGATGTTATTAAAATTATTGAAACCGCATTGAAAACAGAACGCAAATTTATTAAAGAAGATTTTTATGGTGACAATTTCAAAACACTTCAAATCAATAAAAAATACATTAAAATAATTAATCAATATTTTGAAGACCAAAACAAACAACCAATTAAATAAATACAATATGAAAAAAGTAAAATCGTTAATTCTCACGGGTATTGCCTTGATGAGTTTATCGCAAGCGAAGGCCCAATTTGGGACTGGTGCCACTATCAATCCCAATATTAAACTTGGGGCCCCGATGAAATCATCTTCATTCGGATTTTCCTCTGATATACCAGCAGCCTTTTCTTTAAAACCTTATGCACCTTTTGCCAAAAATCAAGGTATTTACCCTTCATGTTCGGGTTGGGCTGTTTCATACGAGGCACTCTCTATTCAATTTGCAATTGCTAATGGTATGAGCAATCGCAATTTAATAACAGCAAAAGCTTTTTGTCCTTATTATTCGTACAACAAAATATTACCTTTTGATGCCAACTGCTCGGCAGGCAAAAGCTCAGGAATGATGATGAACACTTTGAAAAACGAAGGTGGTAAAAAATTCTATTTGCCATTATTAGGTTGTGGATCAACCATAACAGACGAATTTAATTACGCTGCTCAATATTATAAAATAAAAGAATTTTATGAATTAAAAGTTTGGCCAGAAAGTGTAGTCTATGACAACAATGATGAAAAGGGTAGCTGGAAAAAGTTTTTTGATGCCCCTCACCCTATTGCATTAAATGATGTTAAAAAATTAGTAGCCAATAATTTTCCGGTGGTATTAGGCGTTGCCTTGCCCTCTTCTTTTTATACTTCGGGTGAACTTTGGGAACCAACAGCCGAAGAAAAAGCCGACCCTAGTGCAGCAGTTACCGAAAACACAGGTGGACATAGATTGCATGCTATGACCGTTGTAAGTTATGATGACAATAAATATGGTGGTGCTTTTGAAGTGATGAATTCATGGTCTGAAGGTTGGGGTAATAAAGGGTTCTTTTGGATAAAATACGATGACTTTAAAACCTATGTTTACTCAGCCTTATTTATGGAATTGTATCCTACAGAAGCGGAAATGAATACCAAAACCGGTGTTATTTGGGGAGATTGCAACAATGGTTATGGCTTATTGAGATTTAAAAATGGCCAAGCTTATGAAGGTCAATTTAAAGACGGTAATTATGATGGTTATGGCGTGTATACCTGGGATAATGGTCAAGCTTATGCTGGCCAATGGAAAAATGGCAAACGACAAGGAGAAGCAACTTTTTATTTTCAAGATGGCGCTTTTGGTCAGGCGGTTTATAACAACGACACTTTTGTAAGTGGCTATAATGAGTTTATTTATACCAACGGTGATACTTATAAAGGATATGTTAAAAATGGTAAATTAGATGGTTATGGTGAATATAAATTTGCTTCAGGCGATCGTTATGTTGGCATGTTTAGCAATGGTAACTTAAATGGTCTTATTAAATTTTATGGAACAGATGGATCTACCTTTCTAGGTTTCTTTACAGATGGTTATAAAAATGGAAAAGGTATACAGGTTTCGGCCAGTGGCGCAGTATCTGCCGGCGAATGGGTGTATGGTAAATTTAACAATCAAAAAACATATGGCTTTGCCGATAAAATGGGATTGAATGCAAGTTCACAAATGAGTTCTAGTTTTTATTTAAGTGCGGATTGTGTTTCGGGCAATTGTTTAACTGGCGAGGGCAAGCGAATAACAGGAAATGGCAATACTTACACAGGTACCTTTGTAGATGGACTTGAAGATGGAGAGGGAACCATGGTGTATTCCAATTGCACTTATATAGGTGCATGGAAACAAGGCGATAATCATGGCGTTGGACAACTTATACTTAATAGCGGTATTACAGTACTTGCAGAATTTAAAACAGGAAATTACGATGGTTATATTTTAAAGTACGACAATGCTGGCAATATGGGTGTAGATTTTTATGAGAATGGTGCAATGGTAAAAAGTTTGACACAATTGTCATCCACGCCTGCAACAGGTTCAGGAAAATCTATTCCAACTTCTTTAAAAAGCATTCCAGTAAAAATTACTTCAGCTAAAAAATAAACCATGCTCAAACACCTGCTTTGCATACTTTGCATATCCTTAACTACTTTTGGCTATTCAGCATCTAACGATGCAAAGCAGGTTTTTAACCGTTTGGTATTGGTAATGGGCAATAGCAATGTGCCCAAACCACAGCTTTTAATTTTAGACAATAAACAGTTAGTGGCCAAAACATTTCCTTCGGGCGAAGTGATGATTGGCAAACAATTTATTCAACATTGCTCTCTGTTTGGCCCCGATTCTATTAATGCATTAGCCTGTGTTCTTTCGCACGAATTGGTGCATTATTATCAGAAACATTTTTGGGCACAGAATTTTGGTTCAGCCTATGTTGATTCTGATTGGGGCAAAAAGATTTCTGAAGATGAAAACAATAGAAAATTTATAGAATTATACGAAACCCAAGCCGATCAGCTGGGTTTTTACTATGCTTTTAGTGCAGGTTATAAAACATGGCGTATTGGAAAAAATTTGTTGGACAGCACTTACCGATGGTATCAATTAAAAGAGAATCTAGATGGTTATCCTTCCTTAACACAGCGAAAATTAATGGTGGAAACATCTTCCAACCAATTTTCAAATTTGATTCCTGTATTTGAAATGTCTAATATGTTAAAGGTTATTTCAAGTAATTATTTAGGAGACCAACAATCTGCCCTATTGGATTTTTGCTCTTTTGGATACGAACATCTAATGTCTGCCAATATTCAAACACCAGAGATGTACAATAACATGGCAGTTGCTAAAATTTTAAAAGCACAAAAATACACCGCCTCTAAATTCTCTTCACTAAAACTACCAGTCATACTCGATGAACAATCGCTGATGTATGAAGCATCTGGCAGTCGCGGTGAAGATGATGTAGAACAATTTAACACCTTAATGAACGAAGCCATGGAACATTTGGACAAAGCATTGAAACTAGACCCCTATTATTGGCCAGCCTCTCTCAATAGAAGCATCGTCTTAATGGGTCAAGAAAAATTTGGTGCTTGTCAAGATGAATTAAATTCAAAAGCTATCGCGGGAATAATTAAAGATAATCCTAAAATTACTACTGCCATTAATGAGATGAAAGGCATCTTGTATTTTTACCAAGGCGATTTAGCAAAGAGCAAGCAATCGCTCAACAATGTTATAAAGGCAGGATCTGTTTCTGCAGGTTATAATCAATTAATATTAACAGATGAATTCGCAAAACCAATGACAGAGGCAAGTCTTAAAACAACTACAGATACGATAGAAAAGTGGAACGGAACATTTGTATACAAAGGCTTAAAAAACTACAAAACAGGTTTTGAAAACGTGATTACTTACTCAAATACCAAAGCAGAAATATTACGCGATACATTTAATGGTTATAAAATATTTGAATTGAGACAAAAAATTGGCTTTTGCCCTGTACAATATGTTAAAATAGCGGTTAAAAACAATGTGGGATTAAAAACTTCCAGGGGATTAAAGGAAGGTAGTACTCTAGCCGAATTGCAAAAACTATATGGTGTTAGTATTGAAAAAACAGAAGGCACCCTATTGACCTATTATTCTTATTTATCTAAAAATTTAGTGGTGATGGTTAATAAACAGACCGGCAAAGTAGAGAATTGGTTTTATTTTATTGTTATATAAAAAAAATCCCCCCTTATGCGAGGGAGGATTTTTAAGAGATCATAGTTTGTTGATTGTGTCAACTCACAATTTTAATTTATTATCTGTAACATTCTACAAATGCTTTCCACTGTCTTTCAGTTAATATTTCTTTAGTAGCGTGTAAGAATTTATCGTAGCAAGCTCTTAATGTTTTGGCATATGATGCTTTGATGTATCTCAATGAAGTTTCGAAGTCTTTTCTCAATTTAGCAATGCCTTCTGCAAATTGTGCTTTGGTAATTTTACCGTTGGCCAATTGAGCAACTAATTCTTTACGAGAATTTTCTATGCGTAAAGACAATTTAGCGTATGCTTCACGGTGAGCTTTAATATCTGCAGCTTTACATTCTTCGTATGCTCTTAAGGCTCTTCTCAACATGTGCACTTGAGTATCTTTTAAATCTAAATTTTTCATGCAAGAGAAAAAATGGTTGTCTGCACGTTTGTAACCCGCATTGTCCATATCTGTCTCAACCATCATGTACTCTTCATTTAAACCTTCGTTGTCAACCATAAAGCTTGTAGTTTCATCACCACCGGTAATGGTTACATCATTATAAGTTACATCTGCTTTATCTATAATAGATACGGCTTGTGATTCGTACAAGGCTGAATTGTCGGTTGCAGGGGCAACAGTTTCTGCTTGTTTTTTACATCCTACTGCGGCAAATAAAATGATTGCTGATAGGGCAATGGCGGAATTAATTGATTTCATTTTCATAATTTTATATTGTTGTTAAATTTTATACCCTTTTGTCGCCAAACCTAAATGAAGGTTGCACACTTTTTCTAAAATAAAACAAAAACGCCTGATAACCAGGCGTTTTAAAAGAATAATCGATATAGATAAACTACTAAGCCAAGGCCAATTCGGCCTGTCCTAATTGGTGCATCATGTTAAAATGCGAACGAACAGCCTCTCCAAAACTATTGAATTCATTATGAGGCACCCCATGTTTTGCAGCCACTTCCTTTACTATTTTGCGAATTTGAGGATAATGTACATGGCTCACCTTCGGGAATAAATGATGTTCTACCTGGAAATTTAAACCACCCACTGCCCACGTAATAAATTTGTTATCTGGACAAAAGTCGAAAGTCGTTTTCATTTGAAAAATGGCCCAATCTTCATCTATTGCGAGAACACCAGAATCCAATGCATCTGCAAAAATAGCTCCTTCTACAACGTGCGCCAATTGAAATACCACAGAGAGTACGATGCCCATTACGAAATTATAAAACAAATAGCCAACTATAAACTTACCGAATCCCAACATGTAAATTGGAAATGCAATGTAGAAACAAACATAAAATAGTTTAGTAACCCAAAAAGTTACATGAGTTTTAAAGGTTCTCTTAGGCAAATCTGTGGTATATACTTTATTGGTAAAATATTTGTTGAAATCCATGTAGAATACCCAAAATAAAGTTGAAATGCCATAAAGAAACAACATATAATTTCTTTGGTATTTATGCAAACTATTATAAGGCTGATTGGGCGACATTCTTAAGAAAGGTGGTTTAAAAATATCATCATCTACCCCATCTACATTGGTGTAAGTGTGGTGCAATACATTGTGCTTTAAACGCCAAAAATAAGATTCGGCTCCCAAAAAATTAAGACTGTATCCAAAGAAATCATTTACTTTACTATTGTCAGAAAAAGCACCATGACAAGAATCGTGCATGATGTTAAAGCCTATAAAGGCTAGAAAAGTGCCAAAAATCGTTAGCAACAAAAAATTAATGGCAACAGACTCTGGCTGGGCTACAACAAGTGTGTAGTATAGTGTAAAAACCACCGCAAACATAAAAAATGCTTTGAAAAACAATTTACCATTACCTCTTTGACTTAAATGATTATCCTTAAAGTATTGTTTAACCCTATCATTCACTTCCACGTGAAACTGTCTGTTGTTGGTTGCAAAAGAAATTTGTGGCATATATAATAAACCGCAAAATTAAGGTTTTGTTATTCAAATTTACAATTATTGACCAATATCAACCCCTACTGTCTCATTTTAAAGGCAATGAATTCATCACATTTACTTATTTCAATTCTTACAATAAAACATTTACATTTGCTTTAGTGAATTTTGAAGGAAGTTTAAACAACAAGTTACCTCAGATTGGGCCATCCATATTTTCTGTTATGTCTGGCTTGGCCAACGAGCACAAAGCCATCAATTTGGCCCAAGGTTTTCCAGATTTTGATTGCACTCCAGATTTAAAAAAGTTGGTAAGCAAGGCCATGGAAAATGGCTTTAATCAATATGCTCCAATGCCGGGCATTATGGCATTGCGCGAAAAAATTGCCATTAAAACGGAAAATGCTTATACCGCAATTTATCATCCGGAAACAGAAATAACGGTAATGCCTGGTGCTACCCTTGGCATATACGCCACCATTGCTGCGCTTATTAAAGATAATGATGAAGTAATTATAATTGAACCCGCTTACGATAGCTATATACCTGCTGTTGAGTTGGCAGGTGGCAAAGCCATTGTATATGAAATGGCATTTCCGGAATACAAGATAGACTGGAACCAATTAAAAAAGTTGTTTAATATCAAAACCAAAATGATCATTATCAATACGCCTCATAATCCTACTGGTACTATTCTCAGTTCGGAAGATATTAAGAAATTGGAAAAATTGGTTGAGAACACAGACACCTTAATTTTGAGTGATGAAGTGTATGAGCATATTATTTTTGATGGCTACGAACACCAGTCGGTGGCGCGTTATCCTAAACTGGCCAACCGCAGTATCATCGTCAGTTCGTTTGGCAAGACCTACCATACCACTGGCTGGAAAATGGGTTATGTGCTAGCTCCTGCCAACATTACTGTAAAAATAAGAAAGGTATACCAATTCATGGCATTTGCAGCCAATACCCCCATTCAATTTGCCTATACCGAAATTTTAGACAGAGCTGATTTATTCAATGAGCTTGGTCAATTTTATCAAAATAAGCGCGACTTTTTTAGGCAAGCCATTAAGAATTCCAAATTCAAATTACATCCTTGTAA
This sequence comes from Bacteroidota bacterium, assembly GCA_025354385.1. Classification (GTDB taxonomy): domain Bacteria; phylum Bacteroidota; class Bacteroidia; order NS11-12g; family UBA955; genus JABMMZ01. The sequence continues at coordinate 2,741 of JANXMZ010000041.1, read as the reverse complement.
TGGCAGTTACTTTCAGTTATTGGGTTACGATAAAATAAGTGACTTAAACGATTTAGAAATGGCAAGACATTTAACTATAGAAAATAAGTTAGCCAGTATTCCAGTATCGGCTTTTTACAAAAGAAAAACAGACCATAAAGTATTGAGATTTTGTTTTGCAAAATCAGAAGACACCCTTTCCAAAGCCGCAGAAATATTATGCAAGCTATAAATATAACAGTCGTGCAAACAACTTTGCATTGGGAAAACATAGATTTAAACCTTGAACATTTTAGTAAAAAGCTTGAACCGATTGAACAAACGGATTTAATCATATTACCCGAAATGTTTACAACTGGCTTTAGTATGAATCCCGAAAAATTGGCCAAAGAATCATCAGAAAAAGGATTGACTTGGATGCAATCCATGGCTAAAAGTAAAAATGGAGCCGTAACAGGAAGCCTAATGTTTGAAGACAATGGCACATATTACAACAGTTTATTATTTGTATTCCCCGATGGCACTTATCAGCGTTATAACAAACGCCACTTATTTTCATTGGCCGAAGAAAATCAACATTTCACGCGAGGTCATGAACGCCTGATAGTAGAATATATGGGCTGGAAAATATGTCCTTTAATTTGTTTCGACTTAAGGTTCCCTGTTTTTAGTCGCAACAATGTGAACTACGATTTATTAATTTATGTGGCCAATTGGCCCGAGAAAAGGCACTACGCATGGCAACAATTATTAAAAGCACGTGCCATTGAAAATCAAAGTTACGTAATAGCTTGTAATAGATTAGGTGAAGACGGCAATGGTATTGCTCATAAGGGCGGTTCGGCCATTATCAATTATTTAGGCGAAGAAATTGGCTTCGACAAAGACGACAATCTTTTCCAGTTTAATATTTCCAAAGAAAATCAAGATCATTTCCGAAAAGAATTTCCTTTTCTAAAGGAACAAGATAGGTTTGAAATATTGGGAAATAATTAGTTGTATCAATAATATTTTCCTATTTATTCGTTTTTTAATGATAATTTATAATTTGTATCTTTGCGTTATATTAAATAAAAAGTGAGAACTATTTTTATCACATACAACCCAAATTCTAACTTTGAGCAAACTCTTGCAATTCGATTACATACAATTGGTGCATCCTCAGGATTTATGATGTATCTTCCCGACCGTTACAACTCTAACAAAATTTTGGATGAGGAAACAAAATTCCGGATAAAAAAAGCTGACTATGTTGTGATGTTTTCAATTTCTCCTTTATCAAATATTGTTAAGCAAGAAATCGAATATGCCTATAGTGTCCTAAAAGATAAATCAAAAATTATTGTCATTTACGATAAACTACATGGGAAGAATCTTACTGGAATCATTACTACTCATTTCACCCCTATTTATATCGATAAATTTGACCAAGAGCAAGACAAAGTTCTTAATCAAATAATTAGCACAGTTCAGTCTAAAGAGAATTTGAAAATTAAAAAAGAAAAAGAAAACTCTAATGCTTTGGCAGCTCTTTTTGGAATTGGATTAGGCTTATTAATCCTTGGTTCTAGTTCTAAAAAATAAAAATGGCATTAGATTCAATAGTTATAGATAACACCGTTTTTAATTTTTTTCTCAAAATTTCTGATATTGATTTAAGTAATATTTTGAGAAATACAATTACTGGAAAAGTATACGTCCCATCTCAAATTTTTAATGAAATGAGTGATATTCAAAAAAAATATCCAAATTACCTTCATAAGATTGAAAAGTTGAAAAATCAAATAACTGAAAATTATTTTTTTATTCACTGCCACACTTATGATTCAGTAGTCCTTGAATTTTCGAAAAAAAATATTGATATGGGTGAAGCTGAAGCAATTTCACAATGTGTAAAAAGAAAAATACCTTATTTTATTACTGATGATTTTAAATGCCTTCCTTTCATTTTAAAGAACTATAATCACATCAAGATTTATAGTTCATTTTTCCTCATAGCGATTGCTGATTTGCATGGACTAATAAATAACTACAATATGGTTTTTAAAGAATATAATAAAATTTCAAGCTATAACAAAATGAATAGTTCAAAACAAAAGCTGCATCAAGATAGAATTGAAAATGAATATAAAAAAGCCGCTCAAATATATAGCATATCAATTAGTAATGAATTACTTGTTGATAAAACAAATATTCTAACATTGAGAAATTAGATTTAATTACATTTCCCCATTTATCATTTTTTGCGCCATTAACTTACCTTCTCTTACAGCATAATTGGTGCCTCTGTCTTTTGGAATGATTTTTACCATGGTACTAGGTAAAATACTCATTAATAGTGTTTGAAAACTGGATATAATTTTGCTCCAGATTTGTCACTTTGCAAATCAGTTTAGTTTAAAGTATCGTTTCATAGTGATTTATATTAAAAATACTACATCTTAGCACCAATGCGTATTTTTAATCAAAATTAGATTTGGTAAGATGTCTTCAATGCTAATTCATTTCAGGTTGAAAAGTATTATCAAAACCAAAGGGTGCTTATGTAGCACATTGGTTGAGACAATTCTTAACAACAATATAATAAATAGTCGACCCTCAAAAAGTCATTTTGAAAAATATTGAATTAAATTCATTTTTCTACTTCGATTTAGAGGCCCAATAATTACACATATGAGTATGGCGATGTAATCTAATGCCGCAAAAAGTCCTCCCAACTTCCGACGCATAAATCGTCGGAAGTTGAAGGCTGCTGCTGCCAG
>JANXMZ010000039.1 GCA_025354385.1 Bacteroidota bacterium | reverse complement strand
CAAGCCTTTTGAAGACAACAACGGACCACCTCCAATACAGATACAGGGGGTTCTTTTCTGAAAACAGAATTATTTTGGTGAAAGTTTACTGAAAATCTGAATCTTATGTTCTTGACCAAAATCGTTTAGGACAGGATTGGTAAAATATTTTAAAAATATTATTAATAAAAACCATTCATTGCTGTAATGTCTCCAGATATCTTGCTAGTAAAATCAATATCTATTCTTCTTAATTCCTTTTTTATTAAATTAATTTTTGTATTTTTGCAACCCTCCAAACAGAGAAAGTTCTTTAAAATATGCGGATGTGGCGTAATTGGTAGCCGTGCCAGACTTAGGATCTGGTGCCGAAAGGCGTGGGGGTTCGAGTCCCTTCATCCGCACAAAATCTTAGTATCGAGAGAAGCATATTACTCATTATCATACTTCGACAAGCACAGTATTCACATTAACAAATTACCATATTATCAAATTAGCTCCCAATGGAAGTAAAATTCAATAAAACAGATGACTTAAACGCAACACTGACCGTTGCCCTTACAAAAGCTGATTATTCTGAAGCTGTAGAAAAAGAATTAAAAAAACACCAAAAAAATGTAGCCGTTAAAGGTTTTAGAACTGGCGCTGCTCCTGCAGGTATGATAAAAAGCATGTATGGCAAAAGCATTTTGGCAGATGAGTTGAACAGGTTATCTTCAAAAACACTTTACGATTACTTAAAAGACAATAACATTGATATTTTAGCTCAACCAATTGAGAGCGAAACCATTAAATCTGAGGTTGACATTGAAAAAGGTGAAAACTTTTTATTTGCTTTCGACCTTGGTTTAGCCCCTCAGTTTGAGTTGAACATCAGTGAAAAAGACAGACTAGATAAATACATTATTGATGTTGAAGACAGCGAAGTTGATAAAGAAATTGAAACCCTGCGCACCCGTCAAGGGAGCATGGAGAATGTAGAAGTATCAGAAGAAAAAGATATTATTTACGCTACTTTAACTGAGTTGAACGAAAACAACGAGCCCTTAGAAGGTGGTGTATCCAATAAGTCAACGTCTTTCAGTCCAGAGTTAATCAAAGACGAATCAGTAAAAAGCAGCCTAATAGGCATTGCGAAAGATTCAACCTTAACTGTTGACATTGCTTCACTATTCAATGGCAACGAAACCGTTATAAGTTCTTCTTTAGGCATACAAAAAGAGGCTGTTAATGATTTAAATAAAAACTTTAAGTTAACAGTTACCGAAATCAGCAGAAGAATACCAGCAGAAATAAATCAAACTTTATTTGATGCTGTTATGGGCGAGGGTACTATAAGCAGCGAAGAGGAATTCAGAGCTAAGATAAAAGAAAATTTAGAAGTTTATTATAAAAACGAAAGTGAGCATCAGATAGAACATATGCTAACACATTTGTTAAACGATAAACACAAAATTAATTTGCCAGATGCCTTCTTAAAACGTTGGTTACTGGTTAGCAAAGAAGACAACTATAATGCAGAGAATATTGATGAGCGTTATGAGTCTGAATCGAATACTTTAAAGGAAGTATTGATTAGAGAAAAAGTAGCGGCTAAGTTCGAAATTACGGTAAGCAAAGAAGATATTGAAGATGCTTCATTAGGTTACACATTATCATTGTTTAGAAATTATGGAATGCAGAATCCTGATTTTGAATTCGTAAAAAAATTCAGTGATGATAGCTTGAAAAAAGAAGCTCATGTTCAGCAAATGAATGATATAGCAGTGCGTAGAAAAGTTTACAATAAATTGAAAGAGATTATTTCTTATAACGAAAAACATGTAAGCATTGAGGAGTTTTATAAGTTGATTGAAGAACATAATCATAATCATTAATTAATTTTGAAATATTAAACAGGCTCCGCATAATAATGCGGAGCTTTTTTTGTTTATTGGCTCATTCTGAAGTCAATTATAAGCATTTCCCTAAATTTGATTTTTGAACCATGAAATTGCTTTTGAAAATTTATGTTTTTTTAATTTTTGTAGTTGCGATAATTGCAGGTCTATCACGTAATATTTCCCCATCAAAAACTGGTAATAAATATCCATTAACTAGCGCAATAATCAGTATTCAACCTTTTGATGGCATGGCGCAGAAAGATGTTCTTTACATTCAAAAAAAATTGCAGAAAATTTGTCCTAATACTGAAATCAAAGCAACTATTCCATTACCTTCATCTTGTTTAAACTTTAATAAAACAAGGTACAGGGCAGATTCACTTCTTAAATTTTTAAACAAAAAAACACCTGCTGGACACTTAATCATTGGATTAACAAATAAGGATATCAGTACAACCAAAAATGGTATAGTGGATTGGGGTGTTATGGGTTTGGGATACTGCCCGGGTCAATCATGCATTGCCTCCACTTACAGACTAAGTAAGACTAATACTCTTAATCAACTATACAAAGTTGCCATTCACGAATTAGGACATACACAAGGATTGCCGCATTGCCCAGAAAAAACATGTTTCATGCGCGATGCAAAAGGCAAAAATCCGACAGATGAAGAAATAGAATTCTGCTTCAATTGTAAGGCCTTCTTAATCAAAAATGGCTGGGTGCTTCAGTAAAACAAAATCTTTTTCTTTCTCTCATTTTTCTGTCAAATTCGAAATAATCTTCAATAAGATTGTGTTCATTCTTAAAATCAACAATAATGAAAAATAGTGTCCTAATATCCTTTGCCATCAGTTCAATACTGATAACTTTTCTTTTGTTCTTTATTGACGAAGCATCTTTCAATTTTAACTGGATTTTTCAATTCGGAAATTGGATTGCTTTTATAATTTATGTAATCCCCCTAATCCTTGGACAAGTTGCTATATATAAACTAATGCCAAGGCGTTTCAGAAACACTGGCAATACAATTTTAAGTATATTAGTTGGTAGCTTTTTAGGAATACTATTAATTGTAAAAGTAATCTTTTCACATGTCGTCTAATAGAAATTTTTTCTATCAAATTTTCTCCAATACCATATCACTAAAAATCCAAATAAAGCGCCTCCAATGTGAGCAAAATGCGCAATTGGGTCGCTTTGAAAATTACTAAAACCTAAAAATACATCTAGGAGCAGGATAACGGGTATCAGATATTTTGATTTGATAGGGTAAGGTATGAACATGATCATCATTTCTGAATTTGGAAATAAATAAGCAAAAGCTACAGCAACACCGTAAATAGCTCCACTTGCTCCAACTACTGAACCCACAAAAACACTGCCTACTTTCCTCAGTTCTTCCTGGGATGTTATCAGGCTACTTTTAGAATATATTTTGTCTCCATCAATGGTAATTGCAAAATCCGACATACTGGGAAACCATATATGAAAATCTAAATATAACATGACGATCTGCGAAATAAAATGAACCAATATTGCTCCTAAACCAGCAAGAAAATAAAGTTGCACAAATTTCTTTGTCCCTAAATAATTTTCTAGTGTAGTGCCCAGGCTTGCCAAGGCTAACATATTGAATACCAAATGAGCTGTACCGCCATGCATAAACATGTGAGTGATAATCTGCCAAGGTTTAAATAATGGGGAATTTGGATAATGGGCTGCCAAAATAGTATCCAAGTTAATCTTACTACTGAGCAACATAGAGCCAAGGAACAGCACAACACAGGCTATTACAATTTGTTTAACGGCAGGGGTCAGGTTAATTCTCATAATTTATTGAAAAAAATCACTTATTCTTTGATTTGTAAATTCTATATAAACGGGCTTCCCGTTGGGGCGCAAGGCAGGAGATTCGCATTTAAAAAGTTGATTGATCAATTCTATTTGCTCTTCTTTCTCTAAAATTCGAGTTCTTAAAATGGCTTCGTTTTGCGCCATAGAAAGGGCTAAAGCTTTTCGCTTATCGCCTGCAAAACTAGCGGAATTGTGCTTATAACTTTCGAGCAAACCCTCCAACAATTCCTTTTCGTTACCTTTCATTGTTTCTGCTGGAACACCATTAATAATTAAACAATTAGTACCAAAATCGGCTACATCAAAGCCTAAGTCTTTTATGTCGTCTAGTATTTCGTGGGCCAGAGCATAATCCGTTTTTGATAATTCTATAGTGCGCGGAAACAATAATTGTTGAACGGAAGCAGATCGATACACAATATTCTGACAATATTTTTCAAATAAAATTCTTTCGTGTGCAGCCCTTTGATCTATGATTAAAAAATGACCATTTCTATTGGTGGCCAAGTATCCGCTGCTTAATAACAAAACTTCAAAATCTACAGGCTCATGTTGAAGATTAAGGATTTCATTCTGCGCCTCATTATCCGAAGAAATAAAAGTATGCGTATTTTCTTTTTGATCTGTGTTGGTATCAAAAATTTTGTGCCACTGGCTTATTTGTACTTGCTTCCATTGTTGCTCTGCTGCAAAAGGATTATAGCTCTTATTGGTTTTAATCTCTGGAGATTGGGTATGCACCGTCTCTTTATTTAAAAATGCAACAGGGTTAAAAACATTCTTATCTGCAAATTCGAGTTCGGGCATGGCAGTGTATTGCCCAAGTGCTTTTCTAACGGCCGATTTTACTAATGCGTATATGGCGCGCTCATCATCAAACTTAATTTCCGTTTTAGTAGGATGTATGTTCACATCTATTCTTTCAGGTGCTATCGTTAAAAACAAGGCATACATCGGAAACTGATCTTTGGCAATAAGCTGATCATAAGCAGACGTAATGGCATGATTTAAGTATGCATCCTTTATAAAACGATTGTTAACGAATAGGAATTGTTCACCTCTGGTTCGTTTAGCAATCTCGGGTTTTCCAACAAATCCGTTCACGATTACCAAATCATGATTTTCTGCCACATTCAAAAAATCAGTGGTATTTTTTTTACTCATTAACTCGGCAATTCTGTTTGCCGCATCACTTGGTTTTAAATCAAATACTTCTTTTTCATTGTGATAAAGGCTCATGGTTAATTGATGGTGAGGCATTGCCACTCGTGTAAATTCATCAATGATATGGCGCATCTCCACAGGTACGCTTTTTAAAAAATTTCTTCGGGCTGGTACATTGTAAAATAAATTTTTGATGGAAAACTGTGTGCCAATTGGTGTGGCCACATTCGATTGATCTGTAACTTTGCTTCCTTCAATCTTAATTTGAGTGCCTATTTCGTCTTCTGCCCTTCGTGTTTTCATTTCCACATGGGCAATGGCGGCAATGGACGCCAAAGCTTCTCCACGAAAACCAAAACTTTTCAATTTAAATAAATCATCTGCATTGCTAATTTTAGAAGTGGCATGTCTTTCCCAGCACATGCGTGCATCTGTTACACTCATACCAACGCCGTTGTCAATAATTTGAACCAAAAGTATACCACCCTCCTTTGCAATTAATCTGATAGAGGTGGCTTTTGCATCAATGGCATTCTCGAGTAACTCCTTAACAATAGAGGCTGGGCGTTGCACAACTTCTCCTGCTGCAATTTGATTGGCTATATGATCGGGCAGCAGTTTAATATGATCCATTCTAATGATTTTATATTTTTATTCAAAACAAATGCAACAATGAATATTTGATATCATTTACACAAATGCCTTGCCACAAATTTAACAATTTGTTATAGCTACCCACATAATTTTTTGACCACAAAACACCTCAATTTAGTCACAAAAGACTTATTAAAAGTGTTTAAACAAATACCCTGCTTTATTAAAACACTTCTTTTTAAATTGCATTTATTTTTTTAAAATTGCATAAAACTAAAATGAACGAAAAACTTTTACAATACATTTGGTTGGCTGGTTTATTTCATTCAGATGATTTAAAAACCACAGATGGGCAACCAATACTCATCCTTAAACGAGGGCGTTTAAACAGGGATTCAGGACCAGATTTCAGTGAGGCGCGCATTCGCATTGGAGAGGCCGATTGGGTGGGCAATGTAGAAATTCACATACAAGCCAACGATTGGTTTATGCATAAACACCATTTGGACAAGGCTTATAATAATACCGTTTTACATGTGGTATTCGAGCATCAGAAAATGGCAGTCAGAGAAGATGGCAGTGCGGTGCCGACCCTTCTATTAAATGACCGTATTTTTCCGGAAGTCGTACAGCATTTTAAATTGCTAAAAACCTCCGAGCATTGGATTCCCTGCGCCCCTTTGATTCAGCAAACAGATGACTTTACAAAAACCCAAGCTTTGGACAGCGCTTTGGTTAACCGTTTGGAAAGAAAAAGTGAACAAGTACAGCAATGGCTTAACCAATGTAAAAACGATTGGCATTCAGTTTTTTATTGTGCAGTATCTAGAAGTTTTGGCTTTGGCACTAATTCCGAACCATTTGAACAACTGTCCATGCAATTGCCAATTCATATTCTTGGAAAACATAAAAATGATATAACTCAGATTGAAGCATTGGTATATGGCACCGCTGGGTTTTTAAAAGATGTCATTATAGATGACTACCATGCTCGCCTGAGAAAAGAATGGCAATTTTTAAGAAAAAAATACCAATTGCCCGAAATGGAAGCCAGTAGTTTTAAGCTGATGCGCATGCGGCCTGGTAATTTTCCTACAATGCGCATGGCTCAATTATCAGCATTGGTTTATAAAAGTCATGAGTTGATGGCCTTGGTTTTAGAAATGCACGATATTAAAGAAATTATTGAATTGTTTAAGGTGGAGGCTTCTGCTTATTGGCAAACCCATTATGTATTTGGCAAAGAAGCAAAAAAACACAGTGCTGAATTATCTTTGCAAGCCAGAGAGTTACTGCTTATCAATGCTGTAGTGCCAGTTTTATTTGTTTATGGAAAAACCCTTGACAATGAAAATATTTGCAATAAGGCTGTTTCTATTCTGCAACATTTATCGCCCGAAAGCAATGCTACCATTACCCATTGGAAAGAATTAGGCTTATTGGCCAAAACAGCTTTTGACTCTCAAGCTTTGCTTGAATTAAAGACCCAATATTGTGATAAAAAACAATGCTTAAGATGTAAAGTTGGAAATAAAATACTGCAGGCTAAGGCTATATAATCAAAATTACCAATGGCTAAACCATGGGCAATCCAAAGTCCGTAATATTAAAAGCTTAGTGTTTTTCCGTATCTTGGTGCAAGATTCACCAACATATCTTTCGTCATAGCATCCAAATCATAAGTTGGCTGCCATCCCCAGTCTTTCTTCGCTTCTGAATCATCAATACTATTTGGCCAACTATCTGCAATGGCTTGTCTTTTATCTGGATTATATTCTGTTGTAAAGCCAGGAATGAATTTTTGAATGGTTGCAGTAATTTCTGCAGGAGAGAAACTCATACCTGCCAAATTGTAACTGCTGCGAATTTTTACACTTTCTGCAGGTGCATGCATGATATCAAGGGTAGCTTTTAAGGCATCGGGCATATAAAGCATTGGTAATTCTGTACTGTCTTTTAAGAAACAATTGTGATGCCCACTTGTAAGCGCATCGTGGTAAATACTCACTGCGTAATCTGTAGTACCACCGCCTGGATCGCTTTTATGACCAATTAAACCAGGGTAACGCAAACTTCTAACATCTACACCTCTTTTTTGAAAATAATATTCACAATATCTTTCGCCTGCCAATTTACTAATACCATAAATAGTGTTGGGATCCATTACACAATTTTGTGGGGTATGGTTTACTGGCGTACCCGGACCAAAAACAGCAATAGAACTTGGCCAATATACTTTGCCAATTTTAAAATCAAATGCTGCATCTAATACATTAAATAAGCCATCCATGTTCAATGTCCAGCCCAACTTTGGTTTAGCCTCTGCAGTGGCACTTAACAATGCCGCCAAATGATAAACTTGAGAAGGTTTGTATTTTGTTAAAATCTCCGACAATCTGTTCTTATCCAAAATATCTAGATTTTCGAAGGGTCCTTGTTTAAAAACAGCATGTTCACTTTGGCGAATATCAGAAGCAATAACATTGGCATCGCCATATATTTTTCTTAATTCCTCTACCAACTCTGTTCCTAATTGACCGCAAGCACCGATCACTAAAATATTTTCTGCCATAATTCTTTTTGTACTGCAAACGTAAAATTAAAAAATGAGATTTACATGGTAATATTTCTTTAGTTTTGTTCAATGCTTTTGTATAAAAAAATGGCAGGCATAATTTTATGTATTGCTGCATTTACACTACCTGCCTCTAATTTTAAAGACAGTATTTTTTCTACACAATTAATGGTGGGCTCAAGTACATTTGGATTTAATAAAATAATAAGTTCTTCTAAAACCAATGCAGCTTTTTTTTACAATGAAGTGGCCCCTTCAAGAAACCCTGCCCTAGGCATTAAATTTAATTTAGCGGTTACCCCTAAAAAAAATATAGCATTAGAAATTCTATATTCCAAAGCCTCTATTGGTTATCACTATTCGCCTCCATATTCTAACAATACAAAGTTCAATACCAATGGTCATATTCGCATGCAAGGTGTTGAGATTAATACCTGTATACAGTATAAAGTTTTTGATTGGCTAAAAGTAAATTATGGCTTGGGGCATTATTTTAATATTGCAAATACATTTGATAGCGCGCATGTGGGTGAAGAACTTGGCTGGACCAACAAAAATAAAAGCAACATGAAAACCTATGCCCTTGCTTTAGGAATTGGGGCTGAATTTAAAATTTACAGACGTTTTTATCTACAGGCGAATACAATGCGTGGCTTAAGCAATTTTATTGTTTTGCATTTATACTCTGAGCCCGAAACAAATTTTCCTTTAAAATTGGGCTATACCTCTCTTACGCTTAATTACAGGATTTACTAAAATCAATACCACACTTTTTTTGCATGATTTTGTGCAAACCAATAAGGTATTTCGTTGATAGATTCGAAAGGTCGTGTGCTTATAAAACAAGCCTTCTTGCCTTCTGTTATACTGCCATGCGAGTTGCTTAACCCTAAGGCATAGGCCCCATTTATGGTAAGTGCATTAAATGCCTCTGCAGGTAACAAGCCGTTGTATAAACAGGCCAAACTCCATGTAAACCATAGATTGTGATGGGGGCTACTGCCTGGATTAAAATCGCTGGCGATACACACTGGTAAACCAGCATCAATCATACTTCGGCCGGGGGCATACGGTATTTTTAAAAAGAATGAACTACCAGGTAATATAACAGGCATGGTGTTACTATTGAGCAAATAATTAATTTCTACATCACTAATATGTTCTAAATGATCAACTGATAGTGCGTTGTTATCAACTGCAGTTTGAACACCTCCAGTTAGACCCAATTCATTGCCGTGGATTTTTGGTTGTAATCCAAAAGCCGCTGCAGCACTTAGAATTTGTGAAGTTTCATCTACACTAAAAAAGCCCTTATCGCAAAAAACATCAATGTAATCGGCTAGTTGTTCATTTGCTATTGAAGGCAACATTTCTTTTATTATTAAATCAATATAACCTTGATGATTTGATTTAAACTCTGAAGGGAATGCATGCGCACCTAAAAATGTAGCTTTAATAGAAATTGGTAAATCATTTTTCAAACGCTTAACCACTCTTAACATTTTTAATTCCGATTCGACAGATAAGCCATAGCCACTTTTAATTTCAAGTGCCAAGGTACCACCTGCTATTGCCTCTTCGGCAAATTTATGTGCTTTTTTATATAAAGTATCCTCATCCATTGATTGCAATTTTTTTGCAGAATTTAAAATTCCACCACCTTCTGCAGCAATATCTTCATAGGTTTTTCCTTGAAGCCGCATCACATATTCATTGTGTCTGCTATTAGCAAATACCATATGCGTATGTGAATCTACAAAACCAGGTATTAACCAATCACCATGAATATTGACTAAATGACTTTCCGTTTCAGGGCAATTTTCCATTAAACCAAATGATTTAATTTTACGGTCCTCAACTTCTATAAATGCGTTATGTAAAACATTAATATGACCCATCTCTTCTCCTTTAAGCAATAGGGTTTCCTTAGGTAAAATTCCCATTAATTGACCTATGTTTGTGATGATATAATTTTTAAGCATAATGAATATTCAAAGTATTAAACAAATCGACTGTAAAGGTAAAGCAATTTTTATTGCTGATACAGCTAGGGTTATAGGTGATGTTTCTTTAGGTGACGAAGTAAGTATTTGGTTTGGCGCGGTGTTGCGAGGCGATGCGGACACAATAACTATCGGCAATAGGAGTAATATACAAGACAATGCAGTGGTACATGTTGATCCAGATTTTCCAACAAAAATTGGTGAATCTTGTATCATTGGACATGGCGCCATTGTGCATGGAGCCACTTTAGCTAATAATGTATTAGTAGGCATGCGGGCCACTATTATGAATGGGGCTTATATTGGCGAGTTCAGTATTATTGGAGCAGGTGCCTTGGTGCCAGAGGGTATGCAAATACCACCCTATAGTTTGGTGCTCGGTATGCCTGCTAAGATTGTAAAAAATATAAACGAACACCAAAAAGAAAAAATTATTAAAAATGCGGAGAGCTATGTTAAATTGAGCAAGGTGTACCTAAAAACTTGAGCACTAAATTTAAAAATAGATACTCGTCCTTCTTTATACAGTATAATTATTGTATATTACTCCTTACAATGAAGCGTTTATTTAAAATAACTTAAGCCGCAATGGCGTGGCCTTCGTTTTTCCTTTCGCTTACAACGGTATTAATAAGCCTTTCCATTAATTTATGAATGGCTGGTATGGAGCAGGCCTCTTCGTGATTTTCATTCTTGACTGCACTTTGCTTGGAATAGGTAAATTGCAGTTCGCCGTCCTTGTACAAATAGGCGGAAATGTTCATTTCACGATAACCAGAAAGCGAAATAAAAAAACAATCTTTGTTATTTTGCTTTAAAGTTTCCATTACCTCGTTTACATTGTAATGTGCCTTACGAGAATTATTGTTAAAATAGTTATCGAAAATAATGGCTTGGTAGCCTGTGTGAGCATCATTTAGCAAATTTTTAATTTGACTGATGGAAGTAACATTGAAATGCAATTTCTTCTTTTCTTTATTAGTGCACAATTGCGAAATCTGATCTTGAATAACCTGATTGTAAAAATGGTGTTCTTCTACAACAGCAATGTTGATGTTTGGGTGTTTCATAGTTGAGTCTTGGTTTTAGTTTCATCAAATTTATTGAATAATTCCTTTAATAAAAACACATACTAAATTTGATGACTACAAGGTTTTATAAACAAATGCAGTCTATAAATATGACTATTAATACATTGCTATTTTAGACCCAATGAATACAAAAACACGTAAATAAGAGTGCGTAAAAGGTGCTTTTTGGGTCATTTTACGTCTATTGAAAAATAATCATATTAATGTATAAATATCAATACTAATATATTATAATTACTTTTTAAAAATTCAAAAATATAATTTCAAAAAGCCCGTGATAATTTTTTTGTCTTGAAAATGACATTCTTAACCAAGATTTACCATTCGCCAAAAAATAATTTATTAAAGCCTGCTTACAAAAGCAATTTGGGCATTTGCATAAACAAAATACTATTGATTAACTTATTTCCCTTTTAAAATAAATCTTAAAAGTAGAACCAATTCCTAATTGACTAATTACCTCAATTTTTCCATCCATTGCTTCAATCTGATTTTTAGTAATAAACAAACCAAATCCTCTTGCATCCTTGTTGTTGTGAAAAGTTTTATACATACCAAATAGCTTTTTACCATGTTTCTCCATGTCTATTCCAAGTCCATTATCCTCTATTGATAGAATCAATTGATTATCTGTACTTTCAGTATAAATATTTATAATTGGGTCTCTTTCTGGCGACTTGTATTTAATGGCATTGGTTAATAGGTTTAACAAAATACTTTCCAAGTAAGATGGCACTACCTGCACAATACAAGATTCGGGTACTTTATTAAACAATTGAGTATTTGATTGAGATAATAGTGCATTAATGGCATTGGATGTTTTGGTTATTTCCTCCTTTAAATTAATCCCCGCTTGAATAATATTTAATTCATTCTGAACAGTGATAATCTCATTAAGGTTTTCAATTGTCTCTCCCAACTTATCCGTACTCGTCTTCAACATTTCATAAAATTTGGCCTTGTTATTGGTTTCTCCAGCTTGGCCTATAATATCTACTAACCCAATAATGTTAGAGCTGTGAGATCGTATATTATGCGAAACGATATAAGCAAAATTCTGAAGGCGCTTATTTTGATCGCTAGAAATATTCAAGAGATTTTGAAGCTTTAATTCTGATTTTTTTCGTTCGGTGATGTCCTCCAAATAACCATGCCATACCACCGTATCATTTTCTTTCCTATTTTCTATTTTTTCTGGCCGCGATGAACCTTTCAACCATCTTACCAATTTATCCTCAGATATTATCCGGTATTCCAAGTTCCAATCAGATAAATTTTTTCTTGATTCCATTATTGAATTTATAAGATTTGGAAGATCCTCTGGATGCACTGCATTAAAGGCGTTGGCGGCATCATTCATTATCTGCTCTACTGTTATGTTTGGCACCATAGATTCGATACCTTTACTGATAAAGGGAAATGACATTTTACCATCTCCATCCATTTCAAATCTATAAATAGCGGCAGGCACATTTTGTGTCAATTTGAAAAGTATTTCATGGCCCTTTTTTAATTTTTCTTCTGCAATTTTTCTTTCAGAAATATCACTTCTTGTAAGGCATATACCTGTAATTACTTTGCCTTCAAATATAGGATTTAAAGTAGCATGAAACCATTTCTTGGAACCATCTTTTTGATCATAATCAATATCGTAATTGATAGTCTCTCCACTCAACACTTTATTTAAAATATCTTGAAAATATTCCTTTCTTGAATCGTTGATGTATTCAATTAATTTTCGACCAATTTCCAAATCATCGTTAACATTATACAACATGTGATTTTCCGCAGATTTGGCATTAAATGCTTTAATTACGCCATTATGGTCTAAGAGCATTAATCCTTCAGAAGAATTATCGAATATTGCCCTCAAGTCTGCCTCTGATTCTCTCCGTCTTTCCTCAGCATTTCTTTGCTCTGTTATATCTTTTGAGGAGACAAATGCACCTATAATGATGCCATTTTCATCAAAAGCCGGCTTAAATAAATTATGAATTATGACGACCTTTTTGTCTTGAAGCGGCGCTTGTATCTCCGATTCTACCCGCTCTCCAGAAAAAACTCTGTTATAAATATTTTTTACAATCTCAATTCTATCTTTTTGCGCATAGTTAAGAATTGATTCTCCTTTTATTACATCCTTATGAAAAAGAATTTGGTACTGTTTTCTGAACTGGTGATTGAAATTAACGATATTCAGATCTCTATCTATCAATACAAAATTTTCCTCTGTATTAATCATTAGCAAATTGAGCCTTGACTCAAGGTCTGAAAGCTTTGTATGCTCAGAAATGTTTTTTATTTTAGGAGTCGAAGGTTCTTTCAAAATTTTAATTTATAGTTATTGCAAAACGATTATTAATAATTCTGTACGGACTATGCATAAGCCCAATAACATTTTCAATAATTAAAGAAATGGCATGGCAATAATAGCCCATTTTAAACCAATTAAATCAAGAACTGCGTTTTATGTTATTGAACGGCTTGCTTAATAACACCTAATTCCAACCCAACTTTAGTAAATGCTGAAATGGCTTTATCCAAATGGTGTTTTTCATGCGCTGCAGATAATTGCACCCTTATTCTTGCTTGATCTTTAGGCACTACAGGATAAAAGAAGCCAATTACATATATACCTTCATCTAACAATTTATCGGCCATGGTTTGACTTAATTTTGCATCGTATAACATAATAGGAACTATGGCGCTATTGCCATTTTTAAAATCAAATCCTGCTTTCTTTATTCCCTCTTTAAAATAATTTACATTCCATTCCAATTTATCTCTCAATTCTGTCGATTCGCTCAGAATTTTAAATACCTCTAAACTCGCAGCCACAATAGCCGGCGCTAAAGAATTAGAAAACAAATATGGACGAGAGCGTTGTCTTAAAAGATCAATAATTTCTTTCTTTCCTGTTGTGTAACCACCCATTGCTCCACCCAAGGCTTTACCAAGTGTGCCAGTAATAATGTCTATTTGCCCATGCACGCCACACAATTCTGGTGTACCTTTTCCTGTTTTGCCAATAAAGCCAGCAGCGTGGCATTCATCCACCATTACCAAAGCATCATATTTGTTGGCCAAATCCGTAATTTTATCGAGTTGTGCAACATAGCCATCCATGCTAAAAACACCATCGGTTACAATAATTTTATGCCTATGTCCAGCAGTATTTGCAGCAATTAGCTGTTGCTCCAAATCGGCCATATCATTATTGTTATACCTATACCTAGCCGCTTTACATAAGCGAACGCCATCTATAATAGAAGCGTGATTGAGAGCATCAGAAATAATCGCATCTAACTCGCCAAACAAAGGTTCAAATACTCCACCATTGGCATCAAAGGCTGCCGCGTATAAAATGGTATCTTCCGTACCATAAAACTCAGCTATTTTTGCTTCCAATTCTTTGTGAATATCCTGAGTACCGCAAATAAAGCGAACACTGCTCATACCGAAACCATGGGTATCTAGTGACTTTTTGGCAGATTCAATTACCCTCGGGTGACTGGATAGGCCTAGATAATTATTAGCGCAAAAATTTACCACCTCCATACCATTGCTCAGTCTAATATCTGCGCCTTGTGGAGATACTATAACGCGTTCTTTTTTATACAAGCCAGCTTGCTGAATTTGCTCTAATTCTTGTTTTAAATGTTGTTGAAGTTTACCGTACATATTAATGGAATGTTTTTTGCAAAAATAAGTGAGTCAACTCATATTTTTCAGTCTATTTCAACAATATCTCTGAACAAATAATTAGATTTGCCGTTATAACTTTCATAAACAAAATTCAAGCATCTTATAAATAATCCAAAATGGACGAACAAGAAAAAAAGAAAAGAGACGAAAACCCTTTCGGTGAGCGCAAGAACAGTGCACCCAAATTCAATATGTATTGGATATGGGGATTATTGTTGCTTGGCTTTATCATCATCAGTTTTTACCCAAATAATCCTGGTAAAAAAACAAATTGGAATGCGGTTAGCGAAATGATCATCAGCAATGATGTTGAAAAATTAGAAGTAGTAAATGATCGATTGGTGAAAGTTTATATCAAAAAAGAAATGCTCTCCAATGATAAATACAAGGAACTAAATAAACAAACACCGAATATGTTTGGTCAAGTTTCTCCTCAGTATTTTTTCGAAATTAACAAAGATGCATTCAATAAAAATTTAGACAATTTAAAAGTTGAGCATAAAGAAGCCAAAGACGTTATTATCGATTATCAGTACGAAAATGATGGTACCTGGCAGATATTGAATTGGATCATCATGATTGCGTTGCTCATTGCGTTCTGGAGCTTTATGATGCGCAGAATGGGCGGTGGATCTGGTGGCGGAGGTGGTGGACCCGGTCAGTTATTCAACATTGGAAGAAGCAAAGCAACTTTGTTTGATAAAAATACCAAGGTGAATGTTACTTTTAAAGATGTTGCCGGTTTGGATGAAGCCAAAGTGGAGGTAATGGAGATTGTAGACTTCTTAAAAAATCCTAAAAAATATACCCGCTTGGGTGGTAAAATTCCTAAAGGTGCTTTGTTAATTGGATCACCAGGTACTGGTAAAACCTTGTTAGCAAAAGCAGTTGCTGGTGAAGCCAATGTACCTTTCTTCTCCTTATCAGGTTCAGATTTTGTAGAAATGTTTGTAGGTGTTGGTGCTTCGAGAGTTAGAGATTTATTCCGTCAGGCCAAAGAAAAAGCCCCATGTATTATTTTTATTGATGAGATAGATGCCATAGGCAGAGCCAGAGGAAAGAATTTGATGAGCGGTTCGAACGATGAAAGAGAAAACACCTTGAACCAATTGTTAACAGAGATGGATGGATTTGGAACAGATAGTGGCGTTATTATTTTAGCAGCTACCAACCGTCCGGATATTTTAGATTCTGCTTTGTTGCGCCCAGGAAGATTTGACAGACAGATTTCTATTGATAAGCCAGATTTGGTAGGCAGAGAGCAAATATTCAAAGTGCATTTGCAAGGCAAAGAACTTTCGACTGAAGTGGACGCTAAAAAATTATCTGCTCAAACCCCAGGTTTTGCAGGAGCCGAAATTGCCAATGTATGCAACGAAGCTGCTTTGATAGCCGCAAGAAATAACAAAGATAAAATTGATATGCAAGATTTTCAAGATGCCATAGACAGAGTAATTGGCGGACTTGAAAAGAAAAACAAATTAATTTCACCCGAAGAAAAAAATATTGTCGCTTACCACGAAGCCGGTCATGCTGTGGCAGGTTGGTTTTTAGAGTTTGCAGATCCTTTGGTGAAGGTATCTATTGTACCCCGTGGTGTTGCAGCCTTGGGTTATGCGCAATATTTGCCTAAAGAACAATATATTTACAGAAGCGAACAATTGCTAGATGAAATGTGTATGACACTTGGTGGCAGAGCCGCAGAGGATATCATTTTTGGCAAAGTTAGTACAGGTGCTCAGAACGACTTGGAAAGAATAACCAAGATGGCATATTCTATGGTCACTATTTATGGCATGAATGACAGGGTGGGCAATGTAAGTTTCAACGATTCAACTGGCGAGTTTGCCTATAACAAACCATACAGCGAAAAAACAGCTGAGATGATAGATGAGGAGGTTCGCAAAATTATTGATGCTGCTTTTATCAGAACGAAAGCATTACTGAATAGTAAGAAAAAAGAGTTGATTAACCTTGCTCAGGAATTATTGAAAAAAGAAATTCTGTTTCAATACGATTTAGAAGCTTTGATTGGCAAACGTCCTTTTGATCATAAAACCAATTATGAGAACTATATGGACAGCGATAATAGCAAGAAAGATGAGCCTTTAGTAACACCTTTAGACAATGGTTCAACCATTACTGCTTCTGATAATCATTCAGAATCAAAAGCCACTGCCGACGATCAAGGGGTTTAAAAAATATAGTCAACCTAATTGACTTTAATAGTAAAATGAAACGCTTCTATTTTTTAATTTTATGTTGTTCATCCCTTTCGCTTAAGGCTAATGATTCATTGGTTTGCAGCGGCAAGTTTGACCCTATGGGGAAAAAGCATGGTGTTTGGATATGTGCTACACCAGCAGGAAAATTAGTGAGAAAGGAGCGTTACAAACACGGTGAATTAAGCACATGGTTGGTATTTAATGCCAAAGGTCAAGTGGTAGAAACGCGTAACCGCAAAGGAAAAATAAAGAAATATACTCCTTGTGGGTGTTAGGTTCAGTAATTCTAAATAATAGAAGTAAGAACTGGAATTACTTTGATGTCGTTAAAAATATTATATCAATCGGATAACAAATTAGTTAGCTCAAAAAACTTCTTTGATTACTTCTAGTCCTTTTATACTTATAATAATTGCACTATTACTTACTCCCATAATAATTATTTTTACAAATAAAAATACTTAAAAGTAATTTAAAAAACTTTGACCTATGCAATTTTTTTACGTAGTTCTACCTACGCAAAATAGGACCTATTTTTACAATTAATTTATTACCAAATAGTTGACTTAATTTACAAAACAGATATTATAACAGAATAGTATATTTGTTAGAATATATAGCTGTTGTAAAAGGTGAGATTAGAAATAATATTGATGCAATCAGCCTGTACAAACCAATAAACTTGAAAACACCACTCCAAATCCCAACAAATACCCCCAATAAATTTGTTTGGTGGTATGTGCTTTTAACAATAAGCGACAACTCCCACTGAGTCCAGCTGTTAAAATTGAACTCACAAATAAATATTCCATTTGTGCAATGTGTTGAATGGCCACTGCATAAAACATAAGCGCCACTATGCCTCCTGCGGCAATGGTATGACTGCTAATACCAAATTTTATCGTTATCAAGGCATTTAAAAATAAGCAAATAGCCGACCCTATCAAGAAATACATGGGTAAACCACCCATTTCATTTTTATACAATTGATAGGCTGTAATGGCCAATAAAATGGATATAATTATATAGGGAAAAGTGCGTTGTTTATGAGTTGAGATAATGTAATTGTCTAAAAACTTGAAACGCTTGAGCAAAACCACCACTAACAAAGGCATTACCATAGTATTTGCCGCCATATAAATAACAAAAGTGATGAGTTGCTCATCATAGTATTTACTATTGTAATAAGGATGAAAAAGTAAGAGCAAAGCGATGCCCAAATTTAAGAGAATGAGGGGATGAAAAATAACTGAGAAAAACCAAGCTAAGAATTTCATTGACTAATTTTTAAACCAAAACCGGCAACTCTCTGGGAGCATAATTCTTGGCCTTTTCTGCAATGGCATTTATGTGGGCCGGAGTGGTTCCGCAACAACCACCTATCATATTTACCCAACCTTCTTCCATAAATTTTTCAACCACATTGGCCATGGCTTCCGGCGACTCATCGTACTGACCGAACTCATTAGGCAGGCCCGCATTTGGATAAGCCGTTGTATACACCCATGCCACACGGCTAATTTCGCTAATATGTGGTATCATGTCCTTTGCACCTAATGCACAATTCAAACCTATGCTAATAATATTGGCATGCGATAATGAATTCCAAAAAGCTTCTGGTGTTTGACCACTCAGCGTTCTGCCACTGGCATCGGTAATGGTACCAGATACCATCACAGGAATATCGATTTGTCTTTCGTCTTTAATGGTATTAACAGCAAATAAAGCTGCTTTTGCATTCAGTGTATCAAATATGGTTTCTACTAAAAGTAAGTCAACACCACCATCTAGCAACGCATTAATTTGTGTGGAGTAAGCAGCTACCAAATCATTAAAGGAAACGGCCCGGTAGCCAGGATTATTAACATCTGGACTCAATGAAGCTGTTTTAGTGGTTGGACCAATGGCACCCGCCACAAAACGCGGTTTGTCTGGATTGGTAGCTGTCACCTCGGCTGCTACTTGTTTGGCAATTTTAGCCGCTTCTAAATTGATTTCATACACCAAATCCTCCATGTGATAATCGGCCAAAGAAATGGCTTGGGCATTGAAAGTATTGGTTTCTATAATATCGGCACCTGCTTCTAAAAATTCCTTATGTATAGCAGCTACCACATCTGGTCGTGTTAATACCAATAAATCGTTATTGCCCTTTATGGAATGCGGAAAATCCTTGAATCTTTCGCCACGGTAATCCTCTTCGGTTAATTTATAAGTTTGTATCATGGTGCCCATCGCACCATCTATCACCATTATTCTTTCTGAAAGAATTTTCTCTATAATTGCTTTGTTGTTATTCATATTTATTCAACTGTAATTAAACAGTAATCCTTTTTACCTTTTTGTGCCAATATATACTTATTGTTGATTAAGAATGATGTGTTAATACTTGTATTCAGATCATTTACTTTGGTCTTGTTTATACTAATACCATTTCCTTGCAACATTTTTTTTGCTTCGGTTTTACTTGGCAATAAATTTATTTTTTCGCTTAAAAAATCTATGATATTAATTCCTGTGGCTAATTCAGCATTCGTTAATTTAGCTTGAGGTACACCTTCCATTGCACTCAACAATGTGGCTTCATCAATGGTGCCTAATTCTTCGGCACTGCCTTTTCCAAAAAGAATTTCGGATGCTCTTACTGCCTTGTTGTATGCATCTTCACTATGCACACGAATGGTAATTTCTTTGGCTAATTCTTTTTGAATTAAACGAGCCCCAAGATTGATAAGATGTTCAGCTTCTAAAGCTTCAATTTCTGCTCGTCCTTTTAAGCTAAAAATGCGCATGTAGTTCACCACATCGGCATCGGCTGCATTGAGCCAAAACTGATAGAAAGCATAAGGACTTGTACGCTTAGGATCGAGCCAAATATTGCCGTTTTCGGATTTGCCAAACTTAGTGCCATCGGCTTTCTTTATTAAAGGTGTTGTCAAAGCAAACGCTTCGCCACTGTCTTTTCTTCTAATGAGCTCAGTGCCTGTAACAATATTGCCCCATTGGTCGCTACCACCCATTTGCAATTGCACACCATGGTGTTTCCACAAATAATAAAAGTCGAAACCTTGAACCAATTGGTAACTAAATTCTGTAAAAGACATGCCATTCTCCAAGCGATTTTTAACACTGTCTTTTGCCATCATATAATTTACGGTAATGTGTTTGCCTACATCTCTTATAAAATCTAAAAAATTAAATGATTTGAACCAATCGTAATTATTTACCAAAACTGCACTGTTTTCGCCACAGTTGAAATTCAAAAATTTTTCTAACTGTGCTTTTTGACAAGCCAAGTTATGTTGTAATGTTTCTTCGTTGAGTAAATTTCTTTCGGCACTTTTACCACTTGGATCGCCCACCATGCCTGTAGCTCCACCAAGTAATGCCATGGGTTTATGGCCCGCATTCTGAAAATGTGTAAGGGTCATTATTTGAACCAAATTACCAACACCCAAAGAATCTGCAGTTGGATCAAAACCAATATAACCAGTTACCATTTTTGAATTTAAAAGGTTCTCTGTCTCGGGCATTACATCCTGCAGCATGTTGCGCCAGCGCAATTCTTCAATAAAATTTTGTTTAACGTTAATCATCTAATAAATACAGGTACAAAGATAATCGCAATTGTTATTACATTTGTATCTGTTTTGAATTTCCTGGCGCACTATTATTTCGATCGATCTGAGGATATCTATTTCAATGTTGGATTGATTTTACCCGATTTATCCCGCAATTTTTGTAAGGGTCATTTAAACCTTAAGCAAGAATTCGACAATCCTGTTTTTGATGCTTTAAAAAATGGGAGTCTAATGCATTTGCAGAAGGATAAAATTTTTCATCAATCGGCATTCTTTATTGATGTTCAGAAACAAATTAGTTTATTGTTAAATGCAGAAGCATTGTGGCCGCGCAAGTGGTTTCTCAACCATGTACTTGCAGAAATTATGCTCGACCGCGTATTGATGGACGAACACCCAGGTTTATGCGAAAATTTTTACGCTGATTTGGAGCGAGCGGATGCCAATGTAATTAGTGATTTTTTGAGAGTTGGTGGAGTTGTTAATCACTCCTTATTTCCAGAGAGATACCAAAAATTTATAGAACACCAGTTTATTTTTAATTATCAGCACAATGAAAAGTTGATAATTGCGTTAAGCAGGTTATATTTGAAAGTAGGTATTCAATACGAATGGCAGAAAGCAGATGAGGATTTACTAAATCATCATTTTGTAGCAATTTTGGACATTATTGCCCCAAAGGTTGAATATTTAACTAAAGAACTAAAACTGAAATAGATGAAAATAACCAAAGAATGTAGAAATTTGACACTTTCTATGAAAAAGCAATTATTCCTTGTCTCTTGTTTAATGTGTGCGATTATAGGGTCTGCTCAAAATGCCACCAAATACAGCAACGAGTTCTTGCAGATAGGTGTTGGCGCCCGTTCATTGGGCATGGGTGGGGCTATGATAGCCTCTGCTACTGATGTATATGCTGGATATTGGAATCCTGCTGGACTTACCAAGATTGATAAAAATTCTCAAGTAGCCTTGATGCATGCTTCTTATTTTGCGGGTATTGCCAATTACGATTATGGGGCTTATGCCACAAAAACAGGTGCAAAGAGTGCCATTGGTATTAGCATGGTGCGATTTGGTGTTGATGGTATTGCCAATACTTTTGATTTGATACGCAATGGCGAGATAGATTATACAAGGGTAACTTCTTTTAATACAACAGACTTTGCAGCCATTGTTTCTTATGCTCAAGAATTGGATGTAAAAGAAATGAGAAACCTCGACTTTAGTTGGGGTACCAATATGAAAATTGTGCACAGAAAAGTTGGACCCTTTGCCAACGCATGGGGTTTTGGTTTTGACGCCTCCATGCGAATAGAAAACAGTAAAAAAGATTGGGCCATTGGTATTGTTGTGCGAGATGCCACCTCAACATTCAATAGCTGGAGATATAATTTTACCGATGCTCAAAAAGATGTTTTAGCAGCTACACAAAATGCCATTCCTAAAAATACGCTTGAAATTACATTGCCAAGAATAATGGGCGGTTTTGCCAAAACTTGGACCAGCAATAGCTGGACTTTCCTTACCGAATTAGATGCCAACATTACTTTAGATGGTAAAAGAAATACGCTTATTAAAACAAATTTATTAAGCATAGATCCTTATGCGGGTGGTGAGATAGGTTATCATATTAGCGATGATAATAAAGTGTTTTTCCGCACTGGTGTCAATAATTATCAGAAATACACCAATAAGAATGGCAAAAAGGTGCCAAGTGTAATGCCGAATGTTGGCGTTGGTATTACTTTGGGCAAATTCACGATTGATTATGCGCTAACCAATTTATCCGCCCTTGCAGGAAGTGGACCATCACTCTATAGCAATGTATTTTCATTGAAATTGGTTATTGATAAAGAAGGTAGAAAATAGCTCATTTGCATCCATTAAATTTATAAAAAATTAGGCCAATTTTATTTTATGATAATCTCTATGATAGCGGCCATGGACCAAAACAGAGCCATTGGATTCAACAACAATTTATTGTGGCATTTGCCAAATGATTTTAAATGGTTCAAAGAAAAAACAAAGGGTAAACCAATGATAATGGGCAGGCATACCATGCTCTCCTTGGGGAAACCTTTGCCGGGACGTTTGAACATAGTGGTTTCTTCTTCACCCGAGTATATTATAGACGGTTATTTATATGCCAATAGTTTGGAGAATGCATTAAGTATTGTGCCCGAAGGGACAGAAGAAGTAATGATAATAGGTGGAGGACAGATATATAAACAAATGCTTGAAAAGGCTGATAGATTATATATTACTGTTGTTAACCATGCATGGCCAAATGCAGATACTTATTTTCCGCAATGGAAAGAAGAAGAATGGCTATTAGGTTTTAATGAATTTCACGCATCGGACGAAAGGCACGCCTATTCCTTTGAATTCAAAATTCTGAATCGTAAATAGATTAGAATTGAATTGGCGTAAGGGTATATCCCGACTTGATTAATAATTTTAAAAGGCCTTCATCGCCACCCAAGTGACCCGCTCCTACTGCAATAAAATAAGGTTCATTGACAATGTTTATTTTTAAATAATTCACCCATTTAATATTCCTTTGTGTTAATAAAACATCTTGCATATAATTAGACTCGGGTGAAGATTCTAAAATTAATTTATAAAGTTCAGTGCTCTTTTGATCATTGTATGCCTTGTTTAAAGCCACAAAATCGCGTTTGGCCTTTTCATTCTCCTTACAAAATTCTACTAACCATTTAGCTTGCAGTTCGAGTGGAATTGTTTTGAGTAAACTGTCTTGAAATTGAAAGGTTTCCAAACCCAAGGTTGGCTTTCCCGCCTTTTTTGCCAGTTCTACTATTAGAAAATCAACAGGCAAACCTTTACAACCTGTAAATTTTTGAGACATAAAAAGTGCGCTGTTCAATTCCATTGGCGATTTGGTATCCATATTAGCCAAAGAATCTTCTAAAAAATAACGACAGGCGGTGTCTACAATTTTATAATCACTTGGAGAAAGAATTGAAACAAGGCTGGTGCCAGAAGGTTTCATGGATAATTTGAATAAGGCCATGATAACACCCATATCACCTAAATTAATTTCCATTGCCACTTTAGAACTCGCTTTTATAGCATTGGTAATGGCAGGTTTATTGAGCGATTCTGGATGACAGTGATAATGAATAGTGCCAAATAAATAACTTGGTTTAATGAGACCATTTCCACTTATTTTCCATAAAATACCATCCTCACTTTGAGCTTTAACTAGACCGATGGTCATGAAAACCACCAAGGATAATAAAATTCTTTTCATGAAAAATTTTTTAAATAGAACTCGGATTGTCTAATTCTTCTTTTTCTGAAGACTTTACTTCTATTATCTCTATATCAGAAGTGGGTGTATTATTTAACACTTTGGTTTCTCCCTTTTGAAAGTATCTCTTTTGAAACACAATAATAGCTATAACACCAGTGCTAATTGCTGCATCCGCAAGATTAAAAACAGGACTGAAGAAAGTAAAGTCTTGACCTGCTTTAAATGGAAACCAGCTTGGATAGTGGGTTTCAACAATTGGAAAGTAAAGCATATCTACAACTCTTCCGTATAAATAACCACCGGTGTATTCATTGAAATGTTGATACCAAACCCCATAAAATAAACAATCAATGATATTGCCAATGGCACCCGCAAGTATCAAGGCAACACAAACTAAAAAACCCGTATTCATTTGGCGCTTAATAGCACTGAACAAATACCAGAAACCGAAAATTGCAACCCCAATCCGAAAGACACTTAAAATTAACTTACCGTATTTTCCGGCAAACTCAATTCCAAAGGCCATTCCATTATTTTCAGTAAAATGAAAAAGAAACCAATTGCCGGCAATATGCTTTTCTGTATGCATCACCATGTTATGTTTCACCCAATATTTTAAATATTGATCCATGAAAATAACAAAGGCCATTACAAACAAAGGCAATATCCATTTGACAATGGTTGATTGACTTATTTGTTTTGATTCTTCAACAATTAGGGCTTCTTCTTGCAAATTCGTAAAATTTTTTACTTGTATTGATTTAATTTTGCTTCCATGCTCAATGTTGCATGCGGCACAGCCATTAATCTTTCTTTTTGAATTAATTTTCCTGTTACTCTGCAAACGCCATAGGTTTTATTTTCAATCCTTATTAGCGCTGCTTCTAGGTTATCAATAAACTTTTTCTGTCTGGCTGCTAATTGATTCAAATTTTCCTTTTCAAATGTACTTGCACCATCTTCTAATGTTAAATACTGATTAGATGTGTTTTCATCTCCATTCTCGTTAGGATTTTGAAGCGATTTTTGCATTTTGTGAAATTCATCCTTCGCTAGTTTCAGTTTGCCTAAAATTAAATCTTTAAATTCTTGTAAGTCAACGTCGCTGTAACGTGTTCTTTGGTCTTTTTCTTCAGTTTTTTTCTTAACCATTTTTTTCTATTTTTATAGTACAATTAGCACCCTCTATTTCAATTTCATTTCCTATTAACAATTCAGGATCATAATCCAAGGAGTCTGCTAAAATTTCGGTGCAAATATACGATTTATAATCATGCAAAGCATTCATTGTCATATCATCCGTTTTAACCCAAACTTTAATCCTATCCATAACCTCCAAACCACTGTCTTTCCTTATATTTTGGAGGCGATTGATAAATTCTCTCGCAACTCCCTCTTTCTTCAAATCCTCCGATATTTTAATATCCAAGGCAACTGTTAAGCGACCATTTGACGCCACTAACCATCCGGGAATATCTTGGGAGGTAATTTCAACATCTGCTAGTATTAATTCAAATTGTCTTTGTCCAAGATTGACTTCTATTTTACCCTCTTGTTCAATTTTGGCAATATCTTTGGAAGTAAATTTTTGTATTACCCCTGCAAGTTCTTTCATTTGAGGGCCCACTTTAGCACCTAGTAATTTAAAATTAGGTTTAATGCCCTTTACCAATACCGAGTTGTTAGCCTGCAAATATTCAAGTTCTTTCACATTTACCTCAGAGAGAATTAATTCTTCAACATGCTTTAATTGTTTGCCAAAGGTTTCATCCAATACAGGCACCATTATTTTTTGAAGTGGCTGCCTTACTTTGATACTATGTTTTTTTCTTAGGCTGAGTACCATGCTGCATAAATCTTGTGCGAGTTGCATAGTAGTTTCTAAATCCTTATTAGTTTGAGATGGTTCTGAAGGTGATAATAGTGTTAAATGAACCGATTCATTAGTTTTATTTAAACTTTGATACAACCACTCGGAAAAGAATGGAGCAAATGGACTCATTAATTGAGCAACAGTATTGATACAAGTGTATAAAGTATCGTAAGCGGATTGCTTATCGCTATTCATTTCTCCCTTCCAAAATCTTCTTCTCGATAAGCGAATAAACCAATTACTTAAATCATCACAAACGAATGTCTCGATGGCACGAGCTGCTGGGGTGGGATCATAATTATCCATGCTGCTAACAACAGTTGCCTTTAAGGTATTTAGTTTGGATAAAATCCATCTGTCTAGCTCGCTTAAATCTTTTAAATCAAAAACCTTGCTGGCATCGAAATTATAATTGTCAATGTTAGCGTAGATGGCGAAGAAAGAATAAGTATTGTAGAGTGTTCCAAAGAATTTTCGTTGGGTTTCTGTTAACCCATCAATATCAAATTTTAAGTTATCCCAAGGGTCACTGTTAGTTACCATGTACCAGCGTGTTGTATCGGCACCATAAGCATCAATAGTAGTAAAAGGGTCTACACCATTGCCCAAACGTTTGCTCATTTTATTGCCATTTTTATCTAATACTAAGCCATTCGCAATCACATTTTTGTATGCAACGGAATCAAACAACATGACTGAAAGTGCGTGTAATGTAAAGAACCAACCCCTTGTTTGATCAACACCTTCTGCAATGAAATCAGCTGGGAATACCCCTTCCTGACCTTCCCCAAAGGGGAATGTCTGACCTTTGCGCGCATTATTTAATCCCCATTGGGCATAGGGCATGGCGCCACTATCAAACCAAACATCTATTAAATCGGTTTCCCTTTTCATAGGTTTGCCACTTTGAGAAATTAAAACAATATCATCTACATATGGGCGGTGCAAATCTGCAATTTCTATGATATTCTTCTGACCAGCAGCATTGGCTTTGGTCATTTCAGATTTTAATTCTTCAATAGAGCCTATGCAAATTTCTTCACTACCATCTTCTGTTCTCCAAATAGGCAGCGGTGTTCCCCAATACCTACTGCGGCTTAGGTTCCAATCTATCAGATTTTCTAACCAATTGCCAAAACGACCTTCACCCGTTGAGGCTGGTTGCCATTTAATTGTTTTATTGAGTGCCACCATGCGCTCTTTTACGGCAGTAGTTTTAATAAACCAACTATCTAAAGGGTAATATAAAATAGGTTTATCTGTTCTCCAACAATGCGGATAAGTATGCTCATATTTTTCTACTTTAAAGGCTTTATTTTCCTCCTTTAATTTTATAGAAATTTGCACATCCGTACTTCTATAATTAGGGTCCTTTTCATCAGCATCATTGTAATTTTTTACATACAAGCCAGAAAATTCTCCAACTCCATCAATAAATTTACCTTGCTTGTTTACCAAGGTTAACGATCCAATTCCATTTTGTTTAGCTACTCTAAAATCATCTGCTCCAAAACTAGGTGCAATGTGCACAATACCTGTTCCATCTTCGGTGGTTACAAAATCACCAATGATGACTCTAAAAGCATCGCCTTCTATATTGGCTTTTTGATTGGCTTCAAAAGGCATCAATTGCTCGTATTCTATGCCAGCTAATTCACTACCCTTAAGTTCATGAACAATTTTAAAAGGAATTAGCTTATCACCTTCTTTGTAATCTTCTAATTGTATATCGGTAGCTTTTTCGCTAAAATATTTGCCTAATAAATTTTTTGCCAAAATAACAGTAATTGGCAAATACGTATACTGATTAAACGTTTTTACAATTACATAATCAATATTTTTTCCAACTGCCAAAGCAGTATTACTTGGCAAGGTCCAAGGCGTTGTGGTCCAAGCAAGGAAATACAACTCATTTGCAATTGCTGTAAGCGGATGGTTAGCCAATAATTTAAATTGCGTAACGGCTGTTGTATCCTTTACTGGTTTATAGGTTCCAGGTTGATTGAGTTCATGACTGCTTAAACCTGTTCCAGCAGCTGGGCTATATGGCTGAATGGTGTAGCCTTTGTATAAAAATCCTTTGGCATGTAATTGTTTTAATAGAAACCAAAGTGTTTCAATATAATTATTTTCATACGTGATATAGGGATGATCTAAGTCTACCCAATATCCCATGCGCTCAGTAAGTTGATCCCATTTATCTTTAAAAAGCATCACATCTTTGCGACATTCCGCGTTGTAATCTTCGATGCTGATGATTTTTCCAATATCTTCTTTGGTAATACCCAATCTCTTCTCAACCTGCAATTCAATCGGTAAGCCGTGTGTATCCCATCCACCTTTGCGCTCTACTTTAAAACCTTGTAAAGTTTTATAACGGCAGAAAATATCTTTAATAGCCCGCGCCATCACATGGTGTATGCCTGGCTTACCATTGGCGCTAGGCGGACCTTCATAAAACACAAAGTTTTCGTTATCTTCTCTGCTGCTGATACTTTTCTGAAAGGTATTATCAGCTTTCCATTGCTGTAATACTTCCTCTTCTATCTTGGGCCAATTGACTTGTTTGAGTGTGCGGTACATGCTATCTGTTCAAAAAAAATTAGTGTGCAAAGATAATTTAATTACTTTGTATTTGTGCTCATTACATAGATGTAATATCCTCTAAATAATTTTTTAAAAAGGCTGAAAATAATAGTACGTTTGCTGACAATGATGAGGCAAATTTTTATAGCAACAGCTTTCATGTCGGTTTTTTTTGTAAAAAGTCAAAAACTAGATTATGACCGGTATACCTTATCAGACGTTAATGGTATTCTTGAAGAGAAGGAAGCGCTTATGCAAGAATTTATTCAAAATCCTCAGAATATCAATCATTTCCAACATTTCTATTATACCTCTAAAAATGTGAGTCAGGTAGCCTGTAAAAATGCAGAAAAGGATTTTGATTTATTTCTTACAAATTTAAAAAAAGATGTATTGAAAATCAAAAAATCAAATGATGCTAAAGTCATTGAGTTAATATATAAAGCCATTAACACAGAATATTGTCAATCTATGGATTTATATTCCGATTTTTCCGATTTATTTACAAGCGGTCGATACAATTTTCAGACAGCAGCGGCCTTGTATATGACTGCACTTACAAAGTTAGAAATGCCATTTAATGTTAGCGAAAAATTTACCCATACAGATGTTATTGCATTCCCAAATTCTGTAGAATTTCACATGATAGCTCCTTTGACACCAAATCAAGCTGTAATTAATTATTTAGAAGTTTCTACAGAATTCAAAAATACATACGTAACAAAATTAAAAGACAACAAATTGTTATTAGCGGAAGATGAGAGAAATAAAACAAATACAGAGCTTTTTAACACTTATTTTTATAAAGAAAAGGTAGACAATATCAATCAATACATTGGCATTTTGCACTATATTGAATCCATAAAAACAAGTACACCATCTGATTTTCAATCCAATTTAAACAATGCAATCATTGGTAATATTTATTATCCATGTTTTAGAGGAAATATGTTGATTTACACCCATGTATCAACCAACTTTAGCACCCATAAAATCGAATCGCTAATGGATATAAAACAATTGGAATTAATTTCGCGAATACCTTATATCTCCGAAGAGAATTCTATTTTCAATACCTACGATTACTTTACAGACAAAGTACTTCTTGAAAAATCCAATTTGAAAGTTTTTGACACTTGTTCAAAATACCTACTTTCCAAATCTGTTAATCAAGGTTTTAGAAAGCATGTTGAAGAAACCTATTATGCAGAAATGGGTCGCTTTTATGTGTTAAAGAATGAGTATAATCAGGCCATTCCATACCTTTTGGTGGCGCACAATTCTAACCCTGAAAATGTTAAATTAACCAACATGTTGGTTGAGTCCATATACGAAAAATTAAAAGTGAGTGATGGTGAAGATACTTCTGGAATTATGTCTTATGTAGATAAAGACAGTTTCTTACTAAACGATTCTAAATTCAGGGCGCTTTTTGGATTTTTTTTATCAGAATACATTAGCAATGGCTTTTTAACTGGGAAAATTAATCAATGTGATAAACATCTTTTAGTATTGGAAAAATTGTTAAAAATGGATCCAGTCCTTCCCACTTCAGATACTGGTTTTAGGGAGGTATATGTTAATGCTGCTAAATATTATCAACGCTTAAACAATACTAAGAAAGCAAGAGAATATCTTAAAAGAGGCTTGGTATTTTACCCTAAGGATGTCCAAATGTTAAGAATGTATAGCTATTAAAGGGGTCATTTTCATTCACAAAATACATGTCAATTTCTCCCTTATTTTTTGCATTAATTTTACCGCGGTAATTGCATTTAAAATGCTCTCTTATTAATTCGAATGTAGAGCCGCTGATATTGATTCTCCCGGGTTCGCTGTTTTGCTCCATGCGAGCGGCCGTATTCACAGTGTCGCCCCAAATATCATAAGCGAATTTCTTAATGCCAACAATACCTGCTATCACTGGGCCGCTATTGATGCCAATGCGAATATCAAATTCACCTCCATCATTATTCTTTCTATTTTTAACAAACTCAATAATATCCAAGGCGGCTTTAACAACTTTTATGGCATGAGAATCATCATTAATTGGCATGCCACATACAGCCATATAAGCATCGCCAATGGTTTTTATTTTTTCCAATCCATTTTTTTCAATAATAGCGTCAAAGGCTGTGAAAAAATGATTGATTTCATCTACCAACTCTTTCGGGGTTAAGCGTTCACTAATACTTGTAAAGCTTACAAAATCTGTAAATAATACGGTCACGTGATCATACAATTGAGCCTCGCTTTTACCATTTTGTTTTAGTTCTTCTGCTATTTCATCAGGTAAAATATTTCGCAGTAAATCATCCGATTTTTTCTTTTCTTCTTTTAGTTCTTTAGTGCGCTCTTCCACTTTCTGTTCTAGCATTTCATTTTGACTAGAAACAATTTTTACTTTCTCTTGTTCCTGCTCCAAATTTTTTTGAGAAAGGTGCTTGATTTCCTCCAACTGAAAGCCTAAGTTTTTATTAATAGTAGCAAAATTCCAAGCAAGATAAACAGACATAGAAATTGGTACGCTTAAAATAGCCATACCAGCAATTAAAAGAATTAGTTGTCCGATGGGGGTAGAATCATCTATATCAAAATCGCCCGCGGTACCCACCAGCATTATAAAAATAACAATGAAGAAAAGTGAGAAGAAAAGTATTCCTACACCAATAATTCTTGCACCCTTTATTCTTTTTATGATGGAATGTATAATAATGATGGCGGTTTCAAATGAAACAATCATTAGTAAAGCGAAAGATGAAACAACATAGATGTGATTGCCTAGAATTCTAAGAATGATTGTAAACACTACCAAAAATGCAATTAATTTAAATCTCAATCCCTTCTTTTTTGAAAATAAATCATTGACAAATAATGAAAGTGAAAAACAACCCAAACAAAAAATATAACTTGCTAGGTACTGGCTCTTGAGTTGTATGTTTGGATGGGTACTCATTAAACTTAAATAACCCGCAACAGTTAAACAAGTCAAGGAAATCATAAATGCACTAAAATAAAGATTTGATTTGTTTTTTGAATAGTACATAAATAGACATAAATGTAATAAGCTTAATATTGAAAAAATGCCAACCAGTGCTATCAGAATAACCGTAACTACAATGCTCTTATAATCTCTTTTCTCAATCAAGCTTTCTGATGTTCCAATTATGAAATTAAAACCCCCAAAGGATTGTTTGAAAAATCAAAGTTTTTACGGGCTTCGTAGTTGGCATAGCGCACTGCGAATACATGTTCACCAGCATTGTTGATAGTAAAAGCATAAGGTAGTTCTTGAGGGTTGGAATAAATACTATTTGCAGAATCAGAAATCACACCATAATTCTTCAATAATTTTCCATCCAAATATATTTCACTCGCCCCAAAGTGTTTCACACTAAAAGCTAGCGGTATTTTTGTGAGCGTAGAATCGATGACAAAATGATACCTTAACCAAAGCGGTTTTTGAAAACAATTTGGAGGTGCTTTATAAAATATTAAATCAGACCTCACCAATTGCCAGTCGCTATCCTTATAGCCAAGCAAAGCACACGAATCGGAATCGACATCAGAATAATACCATTTTTCCGTCAGTAGGTTTGGTAAACTATCAATGCTTATGAAATTAACATATTGCTTTGTTGCTTGAGCATATCCAGCAAAGTTTATGAACACAAGTAAAACTAAGATGTATTTTTTTATCATTACCAACCTATAATTTATAAACCAATTATTTAGAGAAATTAATTTTCCCAATCAGCAAAAATATTGAATTAAAATCTACTTACAGGTATAATTATACTCATCCTAATAAATTGGGTGAGCATATTTGTTTAGTATGAGTTATAACACGCCATTAGTTTTAAAGTTTACCTGTTGAGCTATCAGGTATGGGTATATAAAGTTCGTCCATTCGCCAATAACTTACTCTTCTGACAAGAAAGGATAACGATAATCCTTTACAGGTACCAGTGTTTCCTTTATTGTTCGAGTGCTTGTCCAACGCAATAAATTAGCTTTGCTTCCAGCTTTATCATTGGTGCCACTTGCTCTGCTTCCTCCAAAAGGTTGCTGACCCACTACTGCTCCAGTTGGCTTATCGTTAATGTAGAAATTACCAGCTGCATTCCTTAAATAGTCTGTTGCCTGGGTAATGGCATAACGGTCTTGGGCTATTACAGCCCCTGTTAATGCATATTCGCTGGTGGTATTTACAAGTTCTAAAGTTGTTTCAAATTCATTTTCATCATACACGTATAGTGTCAGCACCGGACCGAATAATTCTTCGCACATTGTAACATACTTTGGATTTTGAGCAACAATAATGGTTGGGTCTATGAAATAACCCATACTCTTATCATAACCACCGCCAACAATAATTTCAACTGTTGGGTCATTTTTGGCGTTGTCAATGTATTTTGAAAGTTTATCAAAAGATTTTTCATCAATTACTGCATTCACAAAATTTGTAAAATTTTCTGTAGGACCAACCTTCATGGTTTTTACTTCTGCCACTAATTTCGATTTTATCGCATCCCACAGATTCGAAGGGATGTAGGCGCGCGAGGCCGCAGAGCATTTTTGTCCTTGGTACTCAAAAGCACCACGGGCCAAAGCTGTAACGGCAGTGTCCACATCTGCACTTTTATGGACCAATACAAAATCCTTTCCCCCAGTTTCACCAACGATTCTAGGATAGGTTTTATATTTGTGAATATTAGCGCCAATACTATTCCACATGCCGCGGAAAACACCTGTAGAACCGGTGAAATGCAAGCCAGCAAAATCAGGATGGTTAAAAATGATATCGCCTGTTGTTGGACCATCTGTATACACCAGATTAATAACACCTGCCGGCAAGCCTGCCTCGATTAAGATTTCCATGATTACTTGAGCAGAATATATTTGGGTAAAAGCTGGCTTCCAAACCACCACATTGCCCATCATGGCCATACTTGTCGGCAAATTACCTGCAATGGCAGTAAAATTAAAAGGCGTTAATGCAAAAGTAAATCCTTCCAGAGGGCGATGCTCCAAACGATTCCATATTGTTTTGCTGTTAGCAGTTGGCTGATCGGCATATATTTCGGCCATGTATTGAACATTGAATCTTAAAAAATCAATCAATTCGCAGGCAGAATCAATTTCTGCTTGAAAGGCATTCTTAGACTGGGCCAGCATGGTAGCGGCATTCATCTTTGCACGATAAGGACCTGCCAGTAACTCGGCAGCCTTTAGAAATATCGCAGCTCTTTGTTCCCATGGCATATTTTCCCAGGCTAATTTAGCAGACAAGGCAGCGTTGATCGCATCGGCAACATGCTGTGCCTCCCCCTTGTGAAACACCCCTATTTGATGATGAATATCGTGAGGTGGAAAAATATTTTGGGTATTACCAGTCCTTATTTCAGCTCCATTAATATACATTGGAATGTCTATTATTTGGCTTCTGGCTTCCGAAAGTGCCTTTTTTAAAGCTAATTTTTCTTTACTAGAAGGTGCATAATCGAGTACAGGTTCGTTAATAGCAGTTGGGATTTTAAAAAAACCGTTCATATATTTTGATGGATTAAATGTGGGGCAAAGGTAATTTTTTGTATTGATTAAAAATTATGATTTGGAACTATAATATGTACATTTTTAAGTGCATTTTTCGATTATGATATAAATTTTGTTGATATATTGAGTAAAAATACCTAGATTTCGCTCCATTTTAACATTTTAATAACACAATGGCTAAACTTTACAAATTTCTATTGTTATTTTTGGTTCTTGCATTTGGGATAAAACCAACCAATGCGCAGGAACTCTCCACCCAAGGAAAAGTATTCTGGATGACATTTATGGAAAGTATTGGAACTCCCGATAACACACCGGAATTAAAAATTGTCATAAGCAGTAATAAAGCCGTTACAGGCACCGTTAAAAATTTACAAAAAAACTTAAGTCAACCTTTTTCAATAGGGGTAGGTGGTGGTGTGGATACAGTTTTAATCAAAACGTTTATGGGGTATTGCACCGGTTCAGAAGCTACTTCTACTAGAAATGTTGGTTTATTAATTCAAGCTAGCGATACAGTAGCAGTCGCTGCTCAAAATACAAAGCAATTTTCATGCGATGCTGCACTTATTTATCCAGTTGAGGCACTCGGTGTTGATTATCGTGTATTCTCGCACATGGGCGATCAAACGGGTGGTACCTCAACTTACCGTTCAACTTTTGCGATTGTTGCTACAGAGGATAATACAACCATTGATATTACTCCAAGTGTTGCCACATCGGGTGGAAATGCTCAGAATACTAAATATACCATTGTTCTCATGAAGGGAGAGTCCTATCAAGTTAAATCTTCTTCCAATAAAAATGATTTAACAGGTACATTAATTCAGGCCCAAAACTGCAAAAAGATTGCTGTTTTTGGCGGAGCAACGAGAGCATCTGTCATTTACGGTGCTTGTGCTGCCTCATACGATCACCTATATGAGCAATTAATGCCTATCAATCTTTGGGGTAAAAAATTTGTTTGTATTCCCTCTATCTATGCTAAAGGAAAGCAAAGAAAAGCGGAACTTGTTAAAGTAGTAAGTAACACCAATTCTACCTTTGTAAGATGTAATGGACGCGGTAAACTTTTAAGTGTGGCTGGTCAATGGGATACCTTTTTTATTACTGGAAATTCAGTTATTACTGCTAACAAACCAGTGGGCGTTTGCCAATATGCCCTTACCGAGGCATGTGATGGTGTTGGTGGTGCGGGATCCGATACTGATCCATATCAAATGTGGGTGCCACCAATTGAACAGTCGTTAAAAAGTTTGGGGTTTGTGTGCGAAAATGCCCTAACCATCAATAAGTTCTTTTTAAATGTGATTGTTAAAACTTCTTATACAAGTACCTTTAAAATTGATGGTGCTGCACCAAGTGTTTCATGGAAAACAGTATCTCAAGACACAAGTTATTCGTTTATACAACAAGATGGTCTAACACTTGGTAAACACAATATGACTTGTCCATTTGGATTCTCAGCCAATTTGTATGCATATGGCGATCACGGGTCCTATGGTTATAATGCTGGATCTGCTATTAAACCATTAAGTTTTTATACGCTTGCCAATGGTAAGAGCAGTGCTGATTTTGAATTAGATAGCGCTTATTTCTCTATTTGCCAAGGAACAACGGTACCATTTGATGGGGGCTCTTCAAGTCCACCGAATAGTTGGAAATGGGTGTTTAGTGATGGGGTCGTAAAAACAAGTAAATCATTTAGTAGAATTTTTGTTGATACTGGAATATTTAAGGTTAAGATGATTGCTGTTAGAACAACTAACGGTACTTGTAATGGCAGTAATACTATTGAAGATACAACGATCTCTGTTGTTAAAGTTTATGGAAAACCAACTATTAAGCTTCTAAATGATACGACTATTTGTAGAGGGAATAGTTTTTACCTTACCTCTGTAACAAAAGGCGATACCAATTATACTTTTACTCCAAATACTTGGCTAAGTTGCAGCAAATGTTTTAAACCAAAGGCAAGTCCAATAATGGATACGAGTTATGCCGTTGTTGCTACTACTAAAGGATGTTTACCTAGCAGAGATACCTTTAAAGTAAAGGTTAGAGATAGTTTACATTTATATCACGGAAATGATACTATTATATGCAGAGGTACCAGCACAACGCTGAAAGCATGGGCTACTGGTGGATTGGTTGCTTCGCAAACCCTTACCTGGGACCATGGCTTGGGAACTGGTTCAAATAAAGTAGTTTCACCAAAAGTAACTTCTACTTATAGAGTTATCTTAAATGATGGTTGCACCAAAGATGGCAGTGGTGGCTATTATGCCGATACAGCATTCATCAAAGTTACTGTTTATGATAGCTTAAAACTTACCATGCCAAGGGATACTGTTTTATGCGAAGGCAATTCTGTTACTTTTACACCAAAAATTGTTGGTGGTCGCACCGGAACAACATTGCTTACATGGGACAATGGATTGGGAACAGGTTTCTCAAAAAATATTACAATAGGCAGTGTTAATACAACCTATAAGGCGGTGTTAAGCGATGGTTGCACTAATCCGAAAGACAGTGGCT
The DNA here is from genome assembly GCA_025354385.1 of Bacteroidota bacterium. GTDB lineage: Bacteria > Bacteroidota > Bacteroidia > NS11-12g > UBA955 > JABMMZ01. The sequence continues at coordinate 66,336 of JANXMZ010000039.1, read as the reverse complement.
ATGTTAAAATTACTGTAAGACCGGGATTAAGAGTTGATACAATTTTATATCAAACGCCAGTCTGCAGAAATACTTTATTCAAAGTGAGTGTAAAATTGAGTGGTGGAGACAGCACTGGTTACAGGGTAAAATTATTAAATACCACTTTGGCAGGGCCACCTGTTATTATTGATAGTTTTAAGAATACTGCTTATCCTTATTTTAATATTAAAATACCAGACGATTCTAAATTTAAAATTTCCTTTACCCAAACTTGTAATGCTAATAATGCACCCTTAAAAGCGTTCAGTGTAAATATTAAAAATTCATTAAATATTGTTTCAACTGTGCTTGTGGATACTGTTTGTACAGGTGAGTCTTATGATATTAAAGTAACCGGTAGCAATTCAGACAATATTCCAATTAAGTTTATTCTCAAGAAAAAGACTGGTTCAAATGCATACACACCGCTCGATTCGATGACTGATTTAGCCAATGCGAGTTTCAAAGTAACACCAACTGTCACGCAAACGGATTACATTATTATTGGAACGGATAAATGTAACAGAGATGACACCTCTAAGTTCAAATTGATGATGAGAGCACCTTTGGCTTTTATCAACAAGTTGGTAGATGTTGAATTGTGTAGAAAAGAGAATACCACTTTTACAAGTGCTGTAAAAGATGGTAAATTACAAAGTTGGACTTACAATTGGACCGATGCCAGCAATGGTGCTTTGCTTGGCAATAACGCATCAGTTTTAGTTGCCCCTACAGCCTCTATGGATGTTGCTTTGAAAGTGGACGATGGCTGCTCTGCCCCAATTTATGACACAACCCGCATATGGTTGGCACCTATAGTAACCGATTCTACATTGGCTACTAATTTAGCAGGTTGCGAACCTTATTCAACTGCATTTAAATTCCCGTTGACACAGGCCCAAACTATCAATACAAAATTTGATTGGATATGGTATTTTGATAATAACACCCCATTTAGTAATACCGCTTCTAGTGGTGGACAAACCCACCCTGATATTAATAAAAACTATGCTTCTGCTGGTATTTATTACGGCAGAGTTGAAATGGTGTTGAGTGGTGGCAAAAAATGCTATGACTTTAAACAAGATATCAATGTATACAAACAAGCCACAGCCGCCTTTAGTTATGCGCCAACAACTATAGATATTATAGAACCGCTTGTAACCTTCTACAATGCTTCTACTGGTGCTACCAATTACACATGGAATTTTGGTGACAAAACACCGTTGGATTATTCAGATAACCCTACTCATAGTTATTCGGATACTGGATCTTTTACCGTGTATTTAATCGCAACTAACGCGAATAATTGTAACGATACCATTCCTCATACTCTAACGGTTTTAGATATTTTTAGGATTTGGATACCAAATGCGTTCTCACCTAACCTAGATGAGTTCAATACCAATTGGGCACCAAATGTAACTTCCATGGAAAAAATGGAATTCCAGATATTCAACAGATGGGGTGAAGAAGTATTTAAAAGCGATGGAAGTGTAAAATGGTCGGGACAATATGCCAACCAACCAGATACCCAATGCCCAGAAGGAATATACTACTACCATATTAAAGTGCGCGATAACCGCAAACATTGGCATTATTACAATGGTACAATTACTTTACTGAGATAGTAAAAAATTATTATAAGGAAAGGCCATCCCGAGGGATGGCCTTTTTGTTATTTAAAAATTAAGCATTTACTTTTTAAATAGAATCTGTATTAATTTGAGTTATTTTGCATTAACATTCACAATGAAACTTTCTAAAATAATATTTGCCTTATTTACCATCATAATTAGTATTCAACTAAATGCCGAATCATTGAAAAAGAAACTTGATAAAAAAACCGAACCACCTTTTGATTATAATGCTGAATTGGAAAAGGTAGATTCTTTATTGAATGTTGTCAATCAGCCAAAATTTGCAAATGATTTAGTTGAAAAAATTCAGTCAAGGGCGGCCAAAGACAATCAAAAAGGATATTATATTAAATGCATAAAATATAGATACGAAATAAACAATCTATTAATAGAGGAGGATGATACCTTGAACCTCAATTGGATGTTAATCAATTCAGAAATTGCTAAAGGCAGCAATGATATCAAAGCATTTTTAAGCATGGACGCTGCCACCTTATTAAAAAATATATATATAAATTATCGATGGGAAGATGAAAGAATTCCAAATGATAAGAGTCCTAATCCATACGAATGGAGTATAGAAAAATTAAATACGAACATTCAACAATACATCGATAATGCCATTCGCTATTCTCAAAACATTGCATACGATAAGATTTATGAACCCATTATTGCCAATTTTACAAATACCGATTTTAAACTCAGTATTCATCAAACCATAATAAGAAGCGCTATTGAAACACTCAGTGATTTAGAAATAGATTACAATGGTACCTATAAAAGTCCTTCAGCCAAAAAAGCTTTAGCCCCCGGTGATATATTCTTAATTGGTAATTTTAGTGGTGAGCAAGATCCAAAAAATGAATACAAACGCTTGCGATTGTACCAAGCTTTTTTAAGCGGTATTAAATCCGAAACCGATGCCTATATCTATTTTGAGATTCAGCGTTTAAACGAATTGCACTATCGATATTCGCAAGAAGATACTTTGTACATTACAGCACTTGAATTCCTTTTGAAAGAATACATTAGCAAGGCCTATAGCAACCTAGTTGCAGAGCAAATAGCCCTGTATTACCAAAATACTGACCCTATTAAGGCCATTGATATCATTGGTTCTGCAATTGCAAGGTATCCAAAATTTATCAATGAGCGGAAATTATTAGATATTAAAGCGAATATAGAAAAACTTGAAATAAGCTTACAAATAGAAAAATTAAATGCCCCAAGTAAAAAAATTCTGGCTAGGGTAGATTATAAAAATTTGGATAAATTATTTGTAAAGGCATACCCAATAAACTATATTGATTATCTTGAAAAAACACAGTACCGTTATAATTACGACTATCTTTCTACCTATGAATACCTAGACAGTATAAATTTGAGCATTCCATCACAACTTATAAAGCTTCCCAAATTCAAAGATTATAATACCCACAGCGCAGAAATAGCTATAGATAGTCTTAGCAATGGAACGTATATATTAGTAGCTTGCAGCACAGATACACTTAACAACAAAGTATCGCCAGCCACCTTTGGTATTATTTCTATAGCGCCTTATACAAACATACAAGATGGAAATAAGCTCCTCTTAATAAATGCCATAAATGGTGAACCTTACGCCAATGAATTTTATCAAGTATATGAGGATGAATATAATTCAAATAATCCGCAGCGTTACAAAAGAATTCATACTGGCAAAACAGACGCAAAGGGAAGAATAGATATGAGCACTGTTCCCAATAAAGATAGAAGTATCAATACCCTAATTGAAATTGGCAAACACCAATTGTATACCAATTATTCTAATTATTCTAATACTTATTACAATGCTGAAACCAATGACATAGCTTATAAAATTATTACCGACCGCATCATCTATAGACCTGGTCAAACTGTGTATGTTAAATGCATCGCTTACGATAACAAAGCAAAAAAAACAATAGAAAATGCAAAAGCGAACATTGTTTTTAAGGATAATAATAACGAAGAAAAAAAACGCCTAAACCTTAGCACCAATACCTTTGGAAGCTGCAGTGGCGAGTATATTTTGCCAAAGGGCGGTTTTAATTCTGGCGATTTTTACATTTATGTGAATGAAAAATATGCGACCAGCATAAAAGTAGAAGAATACAAGCGCCCCAAATACAAGGCAGTATTTTTAACCCCAAAAACGGCCTACCAATTAAACGACAGTATCAGTTTAACAGGAGAGGCAAAAGCATTTGCCGGTTATGCTGTTCATGGCGCTAAAGTGGAATATAATGTTGTTAGAAAATTAAGACCCAGATATGATTATTGGTGGAGAGGAGAAAGCGGTCATGAAATGAACATAGACAATGGACAAACTGAGACCGATAAAAATGGACAATTTATTGTGAACTTTAAGGCCTTGGCAGACGAGACTGAAAACAAAACCAATAATCCTTATTTTATTTTTGAAGTAAACGCCACCATTACAGATATTAATGGAGAAGTAAAAACATGCCAATACACTATGACACTAGCTTATACCGACAGGCAATTTGAAATTAGCAATAGCAACGATAATTGGCTCGGTTCTATTATACATTTTAAAATCAATCCTACTAATTTGCAAGACCAAGCTTTGCCCTTTACTGGTGCAATAAAAATCGAAAAAATAATAGAACCGAATGAGGTTATGCACAATAGAACATGGGATGAAACGGATACCATTGCCATTTCTCAATCTGATTTTAAAATTTGGTTTCCCAATAGAACTTATCATACAAAAGAAAATACAACATTCGTATTAACACGCGAATTGGTAAATGAAACTAAAAATAATTTTGTTTTATTACCCAATGATATTAAGGAAGCAGGCACCTACAGAGCGATTATGAGCGGCAAAGATGGCAGAGGAGAGATAATTACCACTGAAATTTCATTTAAAGTTATGCCTAAAAAAGCTGGAAAATATTTGCTTCCAGATGCAATTACAATTGCCTGTTTAAATGGTGTTGTATTCGAACCCAAAACCAAGGCTAAAATTATGGTGGGCAGTGGTTGTAAAAATACAAGAATCATGGTTAGTGTCAAAAGTTATAGGGGTACTATTATTGAAAAAGAAATTTTATTAAATAAGTCTTCACAAATCATAGAAATTCCAGTTACTGCAGCCGATAGAGGTAATATTGAAATAAGCGCTTACACAGTCTACAATTATCAATTATACACTGAAAATATAACGCTGAATGTACCGTACACAAACAAAGAATTAAGCTTGAGTTTAAGCAGCTTTAGAGATGATATCGAACCTGGCTCCAAGGAAAAATGGATAGTGAAATTAAAAGGACCTGCCTCGGAAAAAGCCGCTATGGAATCGGTTGCTGGCATGTATGATCAATCTTTGGATGACTTATGGGAACCCAATTCGTGGAACTTTAGTGTTTTTGATAATTATTATCAATATTTCCGTATCAATGGCAGTTTTGAAATTCTACAATTCAACCCACTTTACAATATGGAGGGTGATAATTACAGCAGTAATTATAGTTTTGATTTTCCTGAATATAATTATAATGCAAATAGTATTTACAACTCACGAATTTATAGCTGGAGCTTTGGAGATGGCAATGGCGTTTCTTCAAATAACAGGCTGTATTCGTATACTAGTAATATCGGTTATAAGAGCGACGAGAAGCTAGTACTTCACCCAGGCAGTTATGGTGCAATTGAGGCTCCAAGTACTTCCTTATATATAGACCCATCCAGTGAACCTGCAACAAGCACTGTTACGCCCACAGTGATTCGAAAAAATTTCAATGAAACTGCCTTTTTCTATCCACACCTAAAAGCCAATGCCAAAGGAGAGATTATTTTAGAATTTACCATGCCAGAGGCTTTAACACAATGGAAAATGCGCATGTTCTCGCACAGCACCACAATGCAAACTGGTTATTTGGAACACAGCATTACCACTTCTAAAAAAGTGATGGTGCAACCCAATATACCGCGCTTTTTAAGACAAGGCGATGCCATTAACATTGGGTCAAAAATTATTAATACCACTGCTCAAGCCATTAATGCAAAAGTAAATTTTACTGTCACAGATGAGAGCACAGGCGAAGCATTGAATTGGGTAAAAAGTTTCAATGAAAAAACAATTGTCGTGCCAGCTAATAGTAATGCACCTGTTAATTTTTCAATTCATATTCCAGATTACACAGGTGTTGTAAGCATTACTATTACAGTCAATTCTGGCTATTTTTCAGATGGTGAACAACACAGCCTTCCTGTTTTGAGCAACCGCACATTAATTACAGAAACCATGCCTTTAACCATTCGAGAAGCGGGAATACAAAATGTAGAATTTACAGCTCTTAAAAATAATAAAAGTACCACACTTGTTCACGAAAAAATGAGTGTGGAGATAAGCTCCAATCCGGCTTGGTATGCCATTCAAGCTTTGCCCTATATGATGGAATTTCCGCATGAATGTGCAGAACAAACTTTTACCCGCTTGTATGCCAATGCAGTGGCCAGCCACCTTGCCAATAGCAATCCTGAAATTAAAAAAGTATATGCAGCTTGGGAACGCGCGGCCTCCGATGGCAATGGTTTACAGAGTAAATTGATATTGAACCCCGATTTAAAAAACACATTGATTGAAGAAACACCTTGGTTGGCAGAAGCTAAGAATGAAAGTGAACGCATGCGCAGATTGGGTGCCCTCTTTAATTCAGAAAAAATGAACGAGGAATTACAAACTGCCTATGAAAAATTAAAGCAAATGCAATTTGAGAATGGCGGTTTTGGCTGGTTCAAAGGCATGCAAGAAAATAACTATATCACTCAGACCATCGTTATTGGCTTTGGAAAAATGCAAAAAATGGGCATTGATATCTCACGTTATCAGGAAATGATAGACAAGGCCATAAGTTATTTGGACAGAGAGGCTGAGCGCGATTATATGTTTTACATCTACCCTAAAAACTCCATTAAAATTTATCCTCCAAATTTATCATACCTATACTGCAAAAGTTTTTTCCCTCAAAAAGGGCTTAATCCAAAAGACAGCATTGTACAATTCTATTTAATTAATTCTAAAAGTACATGGGTTAATAATAGTTTGATGGGACGCGCCCAACTGGCCTCTGCCATTAAAGTTTTGGATCCATCTTCTGAAATACCTGCTTTGGTTTTAAAATCATTTAATGAAACAGCCAAACAAAATAATTTAATGGGCATGTATTGGCCAAGCAATAAAGGAGGATATTACTGGTACGATGCAACAGTGGAAACCCAAGCGGCTATTATAGAATTTTATTCGCATTTTGGCAATGAGCAAAATACCATAAAAGAACAACAGATTTGGTTGTTGAGACAAAAGCAAACACAGAATTGGAAAACCACCCGCGCCACTGCAGATGCTTGTTATGCCCTGATTATGAACGGTAATTTTTTAAATAGTAAACAAATGGTTTCTGTTAGTATTAATAACATTGTTATAAAACCAGAAAATACTGAGGAGGGCACAGGCTATTACCGTGAAAATATTGCCAAAGAAAATATAACAGCCAATAGTAGCAATGTGCAGTTAAATGCCAGATCTTCGGATTTTGCATACGGTGCTATTTACTGGCAATATTTTGAGCAATTGGATAAAATACAAAACCCAGTAACAGAAGGTGATGCTTTTACTGTAACAAAAACTATATACAAAATTGTCAATACCGCCAATGGCCAACAAAAAATAGAGGTTAAGGATGGGAATTTACAGGTGGGAGATTTAGTAGAAATATCGTTGAGTATTCGCAGCAATCGCAATATGGAGTTTGTACATATCAAAGATTTGAGAGGCAGTGGTACCGAGCCAATTGATGTTCTGAGTGAATACCATTGGATGAATAATTTGGGGTATTACCAAAGTACCAAGGATGCCAGCACCAGTTTCTTTATTGATTACTTACCAAAAGGCATTTTTCAATTAAATTATACTCTGAAAGTAGAACAGTCGGGTGTATACAATGCTGGCATTGCCACTGCCGAATGCATGTATGCGCCTGAATATTCTGCCAACTCTGGCGTTGCGGTAACTTTAAATGTGAAAGAGTAGTCTGAAATTAAGACTACTTTTCTAAATTTAGTTTTAAAAAATAGATTAGTTTTGCACCACTCATTTTGGAAGTGAAAAAATAAAATTTTTACCTCATTCTAAAATGTTTTACAATTCATTAACAATTATAATTTCTAAGAACAAATGACCCATTTCCAACTTCCTGTTTACTGGAAAGACCACGAAGACATAGCCATGGCCTTATACGAGCGATTTGGCGATGATTTTGGCGAGTCTAAAATATATCGAATACGATTTACAGAACTCATGCAGTGGGTACTGGAAATTCCGAATTTTAAAGGCACTAAGGAAGAATGCAACGAGGGTCATTTAGAAATGATTCAAAGCAAATGGGTATACGAATGGAGAGATAATCAAAAATAAATAAATGTTTGAAAATAAAGGAAGAACAGAGCTTGGCGAACTTGGTGAATTTGGCTTGATTGAGCATTTGGCCAAAGGCGTTAAAATTTATAACCAAAGCACAGTGAAAGGCATTGGTGATGACGCTGCTGTAATAGACAATGGTAATAACTACATATTGCTAAGTACTGATATGTTGGTTGAAGGTGTGCATTTTGATTTGGCTTACACACCATTAAAACACTTAGGATATAAAGCTGTAGTTGCAAATATTAGCGATATCTGCGCTATGAACGGAATAGCCTCTCACATTGTAATAAGTATGGCCCTTAGCAACCGTTTTTCTATCGAAGCTGTTGAGGATTTATACTTTGGTATCAACGCGGCTTGTGCCCAATACAATGTCGACCTTATTGGAGGCGATTCAACATCTAGTCCGAAAGGCCTAATTTTAAATATTGCGGTTTATGGCTCTGTTGCTAAAGACAAGGTTACCTATCGAAGTGGCGCCAGTGAAGGTGATTTATTAGTTGTAACCGGTGATTTAGGAGGTGCCTTTTTGGGTTTAAATATTTTAGAAAGAGAAAAACGTATTTTCCTTGAGAAACCTGATTTTCAACCCGATTTAGAAGGCAATGATTATTTGATTCAAAGACAATTGAGACCAGAGGCCAGAGTAGATATTATAAAGCAATTGGCTGAGCTGGGCATTCAACCCACAGCAATGATGGATATTAGTGATGGTTTGGCGAGTGAAGTACACCATGTTGCGCGTCAGAGCGATGTTGGATTTACGGTATATGAAGAAAAATTACCCATTGACCCATTGACGTATCAAAGAGGAATTGACCTTGGTCTTGACCCAACAGTGGCAGCCTTGAACGGAGGAGAAGATTATGAACTTCTCTTCACTGTTACGCAAAACGATTACGACAGAATAAAAAACCAAATGGACTTTACCATTATTGGACATGCCGTAAAAGCCAGTGAAGGCATCAACTTAATAAGCAAGAGCAACAAGCAGCATAAACTAACCGCTCAAGGCTGGAAAGGTTTTTAAGCATTCCTGATCTATCTATTTTTTTACTTTTTTTGCAAATGTTTGTTTTTTAACAAAATACAAATACATTTGTCTCAATTAAATATACAAATATGCAAATATTATTACATTCATTAGTTGCTGCACTTGCAACCATGGTTATTGGATTTATTTGGTACAATCCTAAGGTTTTTGGAGCCGCTTGGATGAAAGCCATTGGTAAAACAGAAGAACAAATGAGAGAAGGAAGCAACATGCCAGTCATGATGATTTTTACTTTTGTATTTAGTTTTTTAGCAGCCCTTGGACTTAATTCCATTGTTATTCACCAGTATGGCATTTTCTCATTATTAGCAGACATTCCTAACAGTGCCAACTGCAAACAAACCCTTATGTTGGATGATCAGGTAATTGATTTTACACACAAATTCAGAACTTTTAAACACGGTGCTTTCCATGGTACCTTAACAGGTATTTTCCTAGCACTACCAATTATTGGTATGAGTGCTATTTATGAAAAAAGAAGTGCAAAATATATTTTTATTGCGGCTGGCTATTGGACAGTTAGTTTGGCAATAATGGGAGGTATTATTTGCGGCTGGGAGTAACTCAATTCATTAAAAAAAATTAAAGCAGGTGTTAAGCATCTGCTTTTTTTATGCCTTATTTTTGTCACATAAATTTAACAATATGAAATCCATTTTACTATTACTCATGCTTTCTTGCTTTATCATGCATGCCCAAAAGAGTCCATATGATGTAAGTGTTACCAATGCTCAGCCAAAAGATTCTACAGCATTGAGTGAATTTGCCAAACAATTTAATTGCCTGCCTATGGCAGATTGGAAAGCAGGTATGAAATTTATGACAGAACCCTTGAAAATAAAAGCTTTGGGATCGGCCTCTAGAATAGAATTGGCGCCATACAAATCTCTGAATTTTGTGAACGACCAAATAAGACAAGGTGATTTTGAATGGAAAACTTTTACTTATCAGTTACGCGAAATGCGCACTGTGAAATGCGCCACAGGCACTTGCAAAAACACCTATTTAATTTTCGAATGCGAAGGCAAAAAGTACGAATACGAATTTTTTGGTGATACCAATGCTTTAAGGAAAGCACCTAATACCTATATTAAAAAAGTAGTTTTTCTAGATGAAGTAGATAGGGTAAAACCTTTGCTCATGGGTAAAACTTTATATGTACTTTGCAGCCAATGGATGAAGGAAGATGAGAAAGGAAAAATTGTGAGCAGTGATGGCAATCAAAAATATGTAGCAGTAACTGTAACATCGGTTGGGCTTGGTACTCAAGATGGACCTACTAAAGTTATTTTCAAACAAAATGGCACTACCAAAGAAGGTTTCTTAAACATTCGGCTGAGCGGTATCAACAAATCCTCTGGATTATTTGGTATTGAGTTTGATAAGGCGTTTTCTTTTGAAGACCCTAAAGCAAAATACCCGAAAATAAAATCCGAAATTTGGACCGTCATTCAGAATGAAAGCATGCGAGTTGGTATGACTAAAGCGGAAGCAGAGTTATCGTGGGGTAAACCAAAAGAATTGCATATTAATGGCAATAAAGAACAATGGATTTATGAAACATCGGGCACCCTTTTTTTTGAAAAGGGGATTTTAACGAAAATTGAGGAGTAGTCTTTTACCGTTAGTGATGCTAGCTCGTCTTTCGATACACCTAGGCAGACTTTGGTGAGAGATATGTTATTTCTACTTTGATGGATTATTTATAAGTCGAGAAAGTCTCATTCTGAATTTATTCAAGACAAAATACCATTACATTTTAAACATATTTTTACAATTTTAAAGAAGTCCTTTAACAGCCTGTTTTTATTTTTTAAGGGACAATTTTTTTATTGAACCCGGGAATAACCCATAAAATATTAGTTTGAAAAAGACATAGTCTTTAATTTAAACATGATCATCATCAGACCCGAAAGTCATACGATACGTTATCTTTGTAATTGTTAGCAAAAACTAAATGGAATACATTGATTATTATAAAATACTTGAAATAGAGAAGAGCGCTACAGAGACCGATATAAAGAAGGCCTACAGGAGATTGGCGCGCAAGTACCACCCTGATGTAAACCCTAACGATGAAAATGCCAAGAAAAAATTCCAACAGATTAACGAGGCTAATGAAGTTTTAAGTGACCCAGCCAACCGCAAAAAATACGACCAGTATGGCAAAGATTGGAAACATGCCGAACAATTTGAAAAACAAAATGCTCAACGTGGTGATCCGCAAGGTGGTTTTCAAGGCAATAACGATTTTGGAGAAAACGATTTCTCAGATTTTTTTGCTTCGATGTTTGGCGGAGGGGGTGGACGCAGCAATAGAACTAAATATCGTGGACAAGATTCTAACGCCCAATTGCAACTTGATATCAAAGATGTTTATATCACCAAACAACAAACCCTTAACATCAATGGCAAAAGCATACGCATCAACATTCCTGCAGGGGTTGAGAATGGCCAAGTTATAAAACTATCGGGCTACGGCAGTGCTGGCGCCAATGGCGGACCGAATGGCGATTTATTTATCACATTTGTGATTAATAACAATACTAAATTTAAACGCGAAGGCTCCCACTTATACACCACTATTGACCTAGATTTATACACCGCATTACTCGGAGGCGATATTACTATTGATACCATGAATGGTCAAGTAAAACTGCCCGTAAAGACCGAAACACAAGCCGGGACTCAAGTAAAATTAAAGGGAAAAGGATTCCCCGTTTATAAAAAAGAAGGTGAGTTTGGCGATTTGTTCGTGACCTATAAAATCTCATTACCCACCCATTTAAGTGAGAAAGAAAAAGAATTATTCAAGGAATTAGCCAACATTAGAAAATAATGGAAACAACCAATTTATTAGCCGTACCAAAGTTTTGCGAGGTTTACAATATTGAACTCGGGTTTGTCAATGCATTGCATGAACATGGCCTTATTGAATTGGTTATCTTACAAAATGTTCAATACGTTCAGCATGAACATCTGCGCGACTTAGAACGCCTCATTAGATTGCATTACGACCTTGAAATTAATATGGAAGGGATTGATGTAATTGCACATCTATTAAAACGTGTTGAAGCAATGCAAGAAGAAATGGCAATACTGCGAAATAGTCAATTCATCAAATGAAATACCATTTAAACTAATTTAGCTATTCACATTCACACCCAACTCTTTCAACTGCTTCTCATCAATCACAGAAGGGGCATCTATCATCACATCGCGACCTTGGTTATTTTTAGGGAAGGCTATGAAATCGCGGATACCATCGGCACCCCCAAATAAGCTGCACAAACGATCGAAACCAAAGGCTAAACCACCATGCGGAGGCGCACCATATTCGAAAGCATTCATTAAGAAACCAAATTGGTAGCGGGCATCTTCCTCTGTAAAACCAAGTATTTTAAACATCTTAGCTTGTAGCTCCTTATTAAAAATACGGATCGATCCTCCACCTACTTCCACCCCATTAATCACCATATCATAGGCATTGGCGCGAATGGCTCCTGGGTCGGTATCGAGCATTGAAATATCTTCTGGCTTTGGACTTGTAAACGGATGGTGCATGGCATGCCAACGTTGGTTCTCATCATCGAATTCAAGCAAAGGAAAATCAATCACCCAAAGGGCTTTGAATTCATCTTTTTTGCGCAAGCCCATGTGTTGACCCATCTCTAATCGCAGTTCGCTCATTTGCTTTTGAACTGCTTTGGTATCGCCACAAAGTAGCAATAACAAATCGCCTGGTTGCGCATTGCATTGGGTGGCCCATTGTTTTAGGTCATCTGGACTATAAAATTTATCAACCGATGATTTAAAAGTACCATCGGCATTGCAGAACACATATACCAAGCCTTTAGCCCCTATTTGAGGCCGTTTTACCCATTCTGTTAATTCATCCAATTGTTTACGTGTGTATGTAGCACAACCCGTTGCACAAATGGCCAATACCGTTTCGGCTGCTTCGAATACTGGAAAATTTTTGCCTTTGGTTAATTCTGTGATATATTGAAACTCCATGCCAAAGCGAATGTCTGGCTTATCGTTGCCATAAAGCTTCATAGCATCATCAAAGGTCATGCGGGGCAATGTTCCTATATCCAATCCTTTTACTTCCTTAAACAAGTGCTGAACCATGCCCTCGAATAAATTCAAGATATCTTCCTGTTCAACAAAACTCATTTCACAATCTATCTGAGTAAATTCAGGTTGACGGTCGGCTCTTAAATCCTCATCTCTAAAGCATTTTACAATCTGATAATAGCGGTCGAAACCACTTACCATTAATAATTGTTTAAAAGTTTGAGGACTTTGCGGCAAGGCATAAAACTGCCCTTGGTTCATGCGACTAGGCACCACAAAATCACGAGCCCCCTCGGGGGTCGATTTAATTAAAACAGGTGTTTCAACTTCTATGAATTCTTTGTCATCCAAATATTTTCTAACTGCTTTGGCCACCTGGTGACGAAGCACTAAATTCTGACGCACATTGTCTCTGCGTAAATCCAAATAACGGTACTGCATGCGAATATCGTCACCTCCGTCTGTCTCTTCTTCAATGGTAAATGGAGGAGTTAATGAAACATTTAAAATGTTCAATTGCTCAACAACTATTTCAACTTCACCTGTTGGAATTTTGGTGTTTTTATTACTGCGTTCAGTTACTTTTCCAACGGCCTGAATAACAAACTCGCGGCCTATACTTCTCGCTTGCTCTAATAAATCTTTATTGTATTCCTCGTTAAAACTAAGTTGAGTAATGCCATATCGATCGCGTAAATCTATAAATGATAAGGAACCAAAATCTCTTCTTTTGGCTACCCAACCGGAAAGGGTAACGGTTTGGCCAATATGCGCTATTCTTAATTCGCCACAGGTATGGGATCTGTACATAGGCGCAAAAATAGATGGAAAACTTTGTGATTTTAAAATTTTGTGATTTTAAAATTGATAATCAAAGAATAAATAATTTGTGTCTTAGCCTTTTCAGCCAAACTTTGTATGCTTTGGTTGCGCTTAGGCAAAATAGGCTTTGATCTTTGAACCTAACCAAGTCAGACCCTTCAAAGGTTCTTTCAATTCACCACGCCATTCGTCTCCCATTTTAAGCATATTTCTATAAAAATATCCGGGGGTAATTTTATACTTCTGCATAAAGGTTTTGCGACCATTGTTCTTTACAACTTTGCCAGTTGATTTACTCATGAAATGGTACACCTTGCTTTCGCCTACCCCTTTAAAATAGCGAATACCGGCTTGCCACAATTTCATGGTAAAATCGGGGTCGCTGTACATGCCCGGACTGAATTCATCACTATAACCGCCTACCTTGTCCCACAAAGATTTTGAAACCACATTAGGAGGCCAACTTGCTCCACACCAATCGTGCATTTTAAAATTTTTATAAGCCTGCATCAATTCGCGCTCTTTGAAATTTTGGACATCCCCAAAATCAAATCCTTGTAAAATATTTTTATCCCTTCCCTCCCTTGGTTCTATCATGGTAGATGATAAAAAGAAATTTTGATGAGCAATATCTTCTATCTCTTTTACCAATTGAAAATCCCAACCTGGTAATGCATACATATCGTCATTAAAATAACAAATGTATTGGGTAGTGGCCAATTGTGAAGCAAGATTCAGGGCCTTGCAAATACCAATGTTTTCAGAACTATAGGTGTATTGTATTTTCTCTTCTTCTGCCCAAGCTCTGCTGCCATCAATGCCTTCGTTAATGTGCAAAATGATTTGATGCTGAAAAGTAGAATTCTTGCGCAGACTCTCGACACATTTTTGTAAATAAGGCAAATTGTTCCAAGTAGGGATGAGAATGGTAAACATTGTGGATTATTGAGAACAAAGAAAATGAAAAAAAACGAATACTTATAATGCTTTCCCGAGTTGGTCGTAAAGACGCTGGGTAAGCATATCGATAATGCGTTTACTCATTTCGTTTTTATCTTCTAAAAATATAATTAATTCTTCCTCTGTTAATAATCCTACAACCATACCCAACATCGTATTGCGAGTTAATAGATCTTTTTGCAAACGCTGTTTCACAAAACCTTCTAACTCCATTTTAAAATCGGGTAGTTGAGCGCCATTCAATTGGCTTTTAAAAAATTGCAGCAATACATCGTTTTGCAATTTTAATATTGGGCGAAGTGTATTGTTTTGAAAAGCTTCTTTGGCCATGGGTTGGCGTTCGCCATCGGTTGGTACTTCGCTTCGAAGTTGAAGTAATTGTTGATTTCTGTTCATAATTTTAAAAATAATGCTTCCAAAACCTTGAAAGTTTTTATCATTTTAATGAAAAACAAAAATAGAACACAAAGGGTTTAAATTTTCATGAATTTAAATGCATACAACAAAACACCATCTGGATCATATACCTGAATAAAATAGGTGCCTGCCACTTGCCATTCCATGTCTAGTATATTCCATTGTGAAATCAAGGACGTTTCGCTTATAAGACGCCCTTGCAAATCAAGTACGCGTGCAGAATATGGTTTAGTTACACCTATATTGATCTCTACATTCAATTTGTCCTTTACGGGATTGGGATAGGTTTTAATGACAAAGGCACTAACCCTAGAAGCTTCGCCAACCTTACTTGCATTATTAAGAAATTCAGTATAAATTTTAAGATCGAGGGTTAATGAATCTTTTATCATTATTTTCTTTTCGCACTTGTATTGGGTGAAGAGTGTATACAAATCTCCCCTTTTAATGATTTTGTTGGTAAACATTTTAACATACAAAGCGGGAAGTATTTCATCATCATCATCGCTGTCAATAAATTCAAGTTCGCTTATTACAACATCCGCATATCCTTTTACTTGAATCCTCATGAATTTATCTGCTGATTTACTTTTTAGGGCTGTTTTTTCTAAACTTCTACTACTCCAAAAATAAAAAGCAGAGGCATCATCATATTGGTTAATCTGCCTTTTAATATTAAAAGAATCATTAGGACTTGAATAGCGCCATACAATAGCATTTAACAATGGTTTCATATTCTCATTAACAATATACATTCTTCCGATTTGCCATATTGGACAGCTAATTATTTCTTGATTTAAGCAGATAAATATTGCCAGAAAACTTAGTAATTTTAATTTCATAGTATTGATTTATTTTTTTATTGCAATTTTTCAATATCCCTTTATTTTAAAGTACCTAATTCCCTATCGTCATCCTTCATGGCAATAACCTCCATATTACTACTTGAAAATGCATTGGTATGCGCATTTAAATTAGCAGATTCACAACTTATGATTGGCACCAAAAATGGCCCCATCTCTACCTCATTTAAATTAAGTGTGGATGGTAAATACTCGCTGGTAGATTGAATTTCTTCAACCATTAAAGCTGTTTCCCATACACATTCTGAAACGTTTTGATGGATGGGTTGAAGATGGATTAATTGATAACTAAACAACAGCACAGATGACATGACACAACTAAAAAAAATGAGTCCGAAAGATTTTAAATATTCATGCACCTCATTTTCGAGATGGTGGTGATTTTGAAGAATTAAGGCTTTGGAAATTGAGGTGTTTGATTTGAACTTGATAAACATAACTTATTCAATAAAAATTAATAATAAGTCAATACCCAAATGGCGTAAATGACCGCCAATAAAGGCCGTTGACAATTTTAAAAAGTACGAGACTTTTATACAGGATTAGACATTCTCATTTTATAGAATGCTGCAAAAAAGCCCAATTATTTTTAAAATAAATTAGTCAACAAGGTTTACTTTCTATTTTAGAAAGTTTAACAACATTAATGATAGCAAACGTTTGAGCGAGTTTTAAACTGCTCAAAAAAATCAATTATTATTTTGAGTCAGACTCTTTTTTAACTTCTCCATTTTCTCCAAAGCATCTGCTCTTTTTTGCTTTTCCTTCTCAATTACATCTGGTTTGGCATTGGCAACAAAGCGATCGTTGTTTAACTTGGCATCTACCGATTTTAAAAAGCCTTCGAGGTATGTTAACTCTTCTTGCATTTTTTTCATTTCTGCAACTTCATCTATAGCCTCCGCGAAAGGAATAAATATTTCGTCGGTACCAATTAAACTGCTCAAACATTTTTCAGGTTTAGAAATATTATAATTTATTTCAGAAATGTTGGCCAATTTAGCAATAGTGGTTTCCCAAATTTTATAACTATTTTCTTGTTCTGTTTTAATAATTAATTCAAACGCCATTTTTGGAGAAAGTCCTTTGCTGTTGCGAATATTTCTAATCTCAGAAATAATCTGCAGCGCTTTATCATCCACCTGAGAAACATTGCCCTTTGCAGTTGGGTAAGCATGCAATATCATTGGCTGCATGGGTTTTCCGTCATACAATTCGTGGTATAATTCCTCTGTTATAAATGGCATGAAAGGATGCAACAATGTCAATACTTTTTCTAAATTATTTTTAGCTTGGGTCAATGCGCTTTCATTGATTGGTTGACCATAAACTGGCTTTACCATTTCTAAATACCATGAACAGAAATCATCCCAAATTAATTTATAAATGGTCATTAAAGCCTCGCTTAATTTATAGTCTTTAAACTGCTCCAATATATCGTTTACAGCAGTTTGATATTTCATTTCGAACCAATCATCGGCTAATTTATTTGATGCTAAAACAGCTTCACTTACCTTATCATCTGCCACAGTTTGAAAGCCCGCAATTAAACGGTAGGCATTCCAAATTTTGTTACAAAAATTACGGCCTTGCTCAACATTGCTTTCATCATATAAAATATCATTACCAGCAGGCGAACTTAAGAGCATGCCCATGCGCACACCATCGGCTCCAAATTTTGCAATTAAATCCATAGGCTCCGGACTGTTGCCCAAAGACTTGCTCATTTTTCTTCTCAGTTTATCGCGTACAATGCCTGTAAAATATACATTGCTGAATGGCTTTTGTCCATTGAAAGCGTATCCAGCCATAATCATTCTGGCCACCCAGAAGAAAATAATATCTGGACCCGTTACCAAATCGTTGGTAGGATAATAATAATTCAAATCATTTTTATCGCCTTCTTTGAAACCATCAAACACCGACATTGGCCACAACCAACTGCTGAACCATGTATCCAATACATCGGCATCCTGTATTAAATTAACCGGGTTGCTGATATGCTCCTCATCGGTGCTGTGCTGCACATTCAAAGTATCTCTGTTAACATGCCTTTCTATTAAATTGGAATTGTCCGACATGGGTGCTTTGAAAGCATTGTCCCTAAACAATTTTTGTGCCTCAGCTTCTGTTTTGGCTACCACATAATTTCCTTTTTCATCGTACCAAGCAGGTATGCGCTGTCCCCACCACAACTGTCTACTAATGTTCCAATCTTTTATATTATCTAACCAATGCTTGTATACATTTTTAAATTTTACAGGGTGAAATTTTATCTCATCATTCATCACAGCAGATAAAACTTGGGGGAATCTTTTTAAATACTCCTGCATGTTTACAAACCATTGTGTAGAGATTTTTTTCTCAATTACTGCATCGGTTCTTTCGCTATGACCAACCGTATTTTTGATTTGTTCAGATTTTGTAATGATGCCTTGCTCTTCCAAATCTTTTACAATTTGTTTTCTGCATGCAAACCTATCCATGCCCACATAGGCGCCAGCACGTTCGTGAATGCGACCATCATCATCCAATACATCTATAATTTCTAAGTTGTGCTTTTCGCCAATTTTATAATCGTTCTCATCATGGGCGGGTGTCACTTTTAAACAACCAGTTCCGAATTCAATATCAATATAGTCATCGGCAATAATTTTTACAACGCGATTCACCACAGGCACAATAACTGTTTTGCCAATAAGTGACTTGTAGCGCTCATCATTCGGATTTACACAAATGGCCACATCGCCCATAATGGTTTCAGGACGGGTAGTAGCAACCTGTAAACCGCCTAATTCATTGTTAAATGTTTCTTTGGTATGGTCTGTAAATTTATAGGTGACATAATACAAATTGCTCTGCGATTCCTTGAAAATAACCTCTTCATCACTTAGGGTTGTTTTACCAGCGGGGTCCCAGTTAACCATCTTTGTACCGCGGTAAATTAAACCATCTTTGTACAATTTTATGAATACATCAATAACCGCATTGCTCAGATCTTCCTCCATTGTAAAACGGGTGCGTTTCCAGTCGCAACTAGCACCTAGTTTTTTAAGCTGATCTAATATAATACCGCCATATTTATTTTTCCAATCCCAAGCATGCCCTAAAAATTCTTCGCGAGTAATGTCCAATTTCTTAATACCTTTTTCGGCCAACATTTTTACAACCTTGGCTTCTGTAGCAATACTGGCATGATCAGTACCCGGCACCCAACAGGCGTTCTTACCCTCCATTCGGGCTTTGCGTATCAAAACATCTTGAATGGTATTGTTAAGCATATGCCCCATGTGCAATACTCCAGTAACATTAGGTGGCGGTATAACAATGGTGTAAGGTTCGCGTTCATCGGGTGTTGAATCAAAAAAACCGTTGTCCATCCAATAGCTGTACCACTTGTCTTCTACCAGTTGCGGAGAGTAATGCTTATCGAGTTCCATAAAGATGCAAAAATAGAAATAAGTTACGAGTTTCGAATGTACTATTCTTCCAAATATAATGAATACGCTTTCAACAGATTAACAAAATTATTGCTTTGCTACAATGAAAGCGACCTAAATACGCTTTAATTTTTATACTTTTGACGACTATGAGATACAAAATATTGATTCTATTAATACTAATCCTTCAAAATCTTTCTTCTCAATCTATTAAAGTAGCTGTTGCCGACCTTGATGTAAAATTGGATAATAACTATTTTGCAATTTCGAAAGTCAAGAATGGCAAAGTTTATGCTGCTTCATATAAGAGTGATAACTATAAAGTAGAAATTAGTGTATTTGAAGTTTCTACTATGAAAAAAGTAAGTTCTTTTGCAACTGATAAAATTAAAAACTTATTGGATGAAAATGGCGTTTTATTTTTGGAAAACAAAATTATTCTTATTCGTTCAGAAAAGTGGCTTGGACCCAATATTATATGCGATGTTTATGATTATGAAGGCAAAAACATTTCAAAAGATAATTCATTGAATAATTTTAAAGTAGTAAATAAATTTGGTGATAGAAATTTTGGTGATAACATCGTTTCACAAAATGGCAAATATTTTATGATTACTAGCAATAATATTCCTGGTAAAGCAGGTTTTGAACACGTCATTTTCGATGAAAATTTAAAAGTTGTATCAAAGGGCATAATCAGTCTACCAAAGGCCCAAATTAATTCAACTATCGAACGATTAGTGCTTTCTAATACCGCCAATGTTGGTATTTTTAGCTATGTACAAGAAGAAGAAAATTCCTCTTTCCGTTATTTTAAATTAGATAAAGGTAGCAAGAGTGTAGAAGAAGTGAAAGTACTTTCAGAATCCTATCAACCATTTAAATCACAAATCATTTCCTCAAAAGATGGTTATTTTATTGGTGGTACCTATGGTACTTTTTATAATGTTAAACAAACCATTTCAAATACGAATGCTGGGCATTGCAATTATGGCGCTTTTGGTCTTCAATTAGATTTGGATAATTTATCGATAATTTATAGCAATTTTTCAGAATTTACACCCGATCAAGTGAAAGCATACAATGATCAATTACTTCAATTTAAATTCACCAAAAAAATATTTTTAAAATCAAATCCAGAAGGTAGAATATACAATGAACCATACAGATTAATTATAAGTGGTTTGACTCTTGATAAAAATAAAAATATTGTTTTGGGTCTTACATCCTATTCTTATGAATATTCATCATCTATTGCCATTTGTCAATTAAAATTAACTGCTGATGGCAATATGACTAATTTTAGTATAATCCCTAAATTGCATTGGTTAAATAACCCTAATACCAATACTGGCAAGTATTTCCCAACAC
Organism: Bacteroidota bacterium; assembly: GCA_025354385.1. Lineage (GTDB taxonomy): Bacteria > Bacteroidota > Bacteroidia > NS11-12g > UBA955 > JABMMZ01. The sequence continues at coordinate 45,196 of JANXMZ010000039.1, read as the reverse complement.
AATTTTATTCTTCAGCAATTGTATGCACTGAAAGTTCTTTAGTCACGATTTTTAATGATCAGGAAAAAAATATTTCTAACCTAACTGACATGAATAAAGGATCGTCTGGAGTCGATAAAAGCTCATTGCTTGCTTCCGCAGAAACAAAAGAGGATGGTAGCATTAAAAAGTTCATTTTATTACCAAATGATAAAGATATTTTATTGTATTTATACTTCACAACATTTATAGACGAAAACTTAACATTTATGATTGCTACCAGAAATAAAGAAACCATGGTACTTTTAAAAGTAAGTTCCGAATAAAATATTGTTTTGGACTTCTTGATATCATTCAAAAAGAATTTTAAATGATAATTTGTGATGAATTCACTATACTTGAATTTATTCATGAAGAAAATTAGCTCACTCCTTTTTGTTTTTATTATACTAGTCTTTATTTCAGAAGGCAAGAATACAGTAATTGGTAAACTCACCTCTTTGCGCACCTGTTTTGATGTAAAGCACTACGGTATTGCTGTAAAAGTGAATCCAAATACCAAAACCATTGCTGGACTGAACAATATCTTTTTTCAGGCAGTCAATGATTTTTCATCACTACAAATTGATTTTGTAGCCAGTATGCAAATTGATAGTTTAGTGTATGAAAACAAAAAAATAAACTACAAGCGCAAAGGCAATGCAATGTTTGTTGATTTTAAAACCACCTTGCTAAAAAATAGCTTTCATCATTTAAAAATATATTTTTCTGGTATGCCACATGTAGCAGAATTACCACCATGGAAAGGCGGATTTGTTTGGGAAAAAGACAATGACCAAAACGATTGGGTAGGGCTAGCCTGCGAGGGCATTGGGGCTTCTGTATGGCTGCCTTGTAAAGACCATTGGAGCGATGAGGCCGATAGTATGGACATGAATTTAATAGTGCCCGAAGGATTGGTTGGGGTTTCCAATGGTAAATTAATTAGGCATGGCCGAACAGATGATGGCTACCACACCTACCACTGGCAGGTACGCAATACTATAAACAATTATAACATTAGTATTAATGTTGGTAAATATGTTGAGTTGCACGATACGTTCAATGGTATTCATAAACTACCTCTTAGCTATTATGTTTTAAAATACAACCGAGTAAAAGCTGATAAACATTTTAAACAAGTACATGCCATGCTGGCTGCATTTGAACATTATTTTGGCGGATATCCTTTTTACGAAGACAGTTATAAATTGGTAGAAACTTCATATTGGGGCATGGAGCATCAGAGTTGTGTAGCCTATGGCAACCACTACCAAAACAATGCTTTCGATTTTGATTTTATCATCATTCATGAAAGTGGGCATGAGTGGTTTGCCAACAGCATAACAGCCAGCGATCCTGCCGATATGTGGATACACGAAAGTTTTACAACCTATTCCGAGGCATTATTTGTAGAATACAATTATGGAAAAGAAAAAGCCATTGAATACTTGCAAACCCAACGCAATAAGATTATTGCTAAAAAACCCATGCTAGGGCCATTGGGTGAATATTACCATGGTTTTACAGACAATGATATTTACTACAAAGGCGCTTGGATGTTGCATACCATGCGCAGTGTTTTGAATAATGATTCGCTTTGGTTTACCACTATCAGAAACTTGAGCGAACATTTTAAACATCAAATTGTAAACACTAAAGATATTATTCAATATTTTAATGTGGCCACAGGGCACAACTGGGACCTCTTTTTCAAACAATATTTAAATAAAGGTCAATTACCTCAATTAAAATATAAATCAGAAACAGACAAAGACGGCATTACTCGAATACACTATCAATGGGCCAATGTTAACAAAGATTTTAATATGCCCCTATTGGTATATACCAATATTGAAAAAACAAGCAGCACTTGGATTTATCCAACCGGTAAAAAACAAATATTGGTGCTCGAAAACTCCGGGGCATTTATAGTAGCCAATGAATTATTTTTGGTGGAATTAAAGGAAAATAATTAAATCTATTATCACTCAAATTTTGATAAAGCATGAATTTAGTTTCACTCAAGAGCGGCACGAAGATTTTAATATACTATTTCGTAATTTTTAATGCAGTGCTGCCATTGGTTGAACTAATGGTTATTAAATAATTGCCATTGGCCAATTGTTCAGGTAAATCAAGAATGATGAGGTGCTCACCGACTGTTTGATATTCATCTTTATAAAATGTTTTAATTACTTTGCCATCTATGCCTTGAAAACAAATGGTTATTTTTTCTGCTACTTCTAAAGCGTATTTAAGTGTTATTGTTTTTGTAATTGGGTTAGGATACACCAAAAGTTCCATATTATTTTTATTGAGTTTCAATAGACCTAAATTGGTATTCGTAAGCAATCTTACCAAGGCAAATTGTCCACCATAGGATAAGTTTGGTGTACTAAAACCTGCTAATAGTATTTTATTATCGCTTTGAATATCCATAGCGTAACAATATTCATTGTTGAGCGTATCAAAGTTTGTTAATACTATTCCACTGTCTCCGTAATAGGTATTATAACTACCATCTTTATTGAAAGACATAGATATAAAACGCGCTTTGGAATTTTGATAATAATAACCCGCAACAAAAATTTTACCTGAACTATCTATAAGCATGTCATTAATATACACGCTCGCATTGGTTCTTCTGGTTTGCAATCCATCTTGACTAAAACTATTGTCTGTTGTTCCATTATCATTTATCCTAGCAATGGCTGCGCCAAATAAAGTCTGATAACTTGCATATCCCCCTATTAGTATCTTGCCATCCTTTTGCACTATAACTTTAGATGCTCCTTGTTCTTCATTGTTATAAAATACGACTGTTGCTTTGCCATCAAAACTAAAATCAGTATCGAGGGTTCCGTCTGTCTTAATCCTGGCTATAGCAAAATCAGAATCATAGGCGCCTCTGGTAGATGAACCAACAGCCAATATCCGACCATTGTTATCAATACACAAACTATTCAAGGTACAATACAAAGTACTGTAACCATAAATTAGTTTACCATTGGTGCCAAAGTTATTATCAATACTGCCGTTAAAGTTAATACGAGCAACCATAAAGTCTGTTAAACCAGCTTTACTTTTATAACCACCCACAACAATTTTATTATCACTTTGAAGGGTTGCAGCAGAAATATTGTATTCAACACTGTCTAAAGTTTTTATAAGCTTTCCATTGTTTCCAAAAGTGTTATCATAGCTTCCATCTGAATTGATACGGGCAATGGCTAAATCATATTTATAATCTGCTCCTGCCGATCTGCCAATTATTGTGATCTGACTATTGGTATGCAATAAAAGCTCCACACCATAATTGTCCTTTCTTCCAAAATTATCCATTAAATACCCATCTGTACTAAAAGTATTATCGAGGGTGCCATTGGCTAAGAAACGGGCCACAACAAAACTAGAACTGTCGAAATAGTTGGTGCCCAATACCAAAATTTTTCCATCTGGTTGTACTTTTACATTTTGTACAGAAGTTATATTACCAAGAAAAATACTAGATAATGCTTTACCACCAGTTCCAAATGTTTTATCAAGCGAGCCCGACTGCGCATTAGTTGTATCTAATTTGAGAAACAGTATTATAAAAAGTAAGTATTGTAGTTTTTTCATAGATTGATTTATTAATATACAATTTTAGTTGAATTAATTAGATAATCAAAACAACTAGGATATGATATTCATTGGACTACTTAGATAGCATCCGCAAGAAATATAATGACACCTGTTAAATCGGTTTTATCAAGTGTTTCAATTTCCAGTTATTTTAACAAATTAAGTTGCCCTAAATGATATCCTTGATGAACAGTGCGACTTAACAATACATTGAGCTTATTGCGCATTGGTTCATTTTGAAAATCTTCTACAGATACAGCAGTATGTTTATCTAACCAACTATCCACACCCATGGCATTAAAATGCTGAGTAAGCGTGGCGTTGACCGTTTCCCATTTTTGTTTAAGTTCGGTTATACTTGGCATTGGAGTATCTGCATTATCGGGCGATTTTAAAAATACGTCTTCTAGTTCGGGGTATAACTTATCGCCTAGGCCAAATAGGCTAAGCAAACCGTCACTTACCGCTACCAAATGCCCCAAGAGGTAAATGGCTCGGCTGCGACCTGGTGCTACTTCATTTAAATAAAAGCTATCCTCGTGTTTTTGAAAATAGGCTGTAACTTGTTTGTTCTGCACAGTCCATGAATTAACGGCCTGCTGTATAATTTGTGCGGTGGTGTTGGTGGTTGAATTGTTCATTTTGCTTTTTTTCAAACTTACTATGAGATGGCTGATACTTTCAATCATTTTATTCTATAGGGTAATAGCTAAGTGTTTTAAAAAATTAAAACTGAAGAAAGCTTAAGGTATAATTTTGCTTATGTTTGTCGATTAACTTTAAAGACAACCTTACATACTATGCCATTCACTATTGCTATCTCTAAACAGAGAACACCCTTTAAAAGTAACCCCTGGTTATGGGTATTTCTAACAGTATTCTTTATTCTATGGATAAATACTTTTATGTACACCAGCGATATGAACAATTGGTTTTTGGAAAACACGCTTACTTTTTTGTTTTTGGGTTTTATACTGTTATCTATTAAGAAATATCAATTCAGTGATTTGAGCTACTTGCTAATAACTATTTATATGTGTTTGCATGTATATGGCGCCAAATACACCTATGCCGAAAATCCTTTTGGCTACTGGTTGCAAGAGCAATTGCATACCTCGCGCAATCAGTATGATAGAATAGTACACTTTAGTTTTGGTTTTTTATTGGCCTACCCAATGCGCGAATTGTTCTTGCGGTGGTTTAAATACCCTAAAATGGTAGCTTGGATATTGCCGATAGAAATTACCCTATCCATAAGTGGTTTTTACGAACTAATAGAATGGGCCGTAGCCGATATATTTTTCGAAGCCCAAGGTGATGCTTACTTAGGCACCCAAGGTGATGTATGGGATGCACAAAAAGATATTTTTATGGCATTTTCGGGTGCTATTCTTTCTACTACAATTGTATCGTTGATTAAGAAGGTATTTGGGGTACATGGCAAGGAGGAATTGAATTAAAATTATTAAGCTGTTGCTGGCATTAGAAGCAATTGAAATGAGAGCCATTTATTAAAAGATATTTGCTTAACCCCATTCTAATTTTGACAAAACAAGACAAGCATTTAACAATGATATTTTTTGCCAAGGTTATTGGTTTAATTACCACACTTTTCATTGTTCTATTTTTAGGGTTGTTACAAAGTGATACAATAGTAGGAACGGCACCAGACAGCACAGGGCCTAGCTTTGAAGTATTAGAGGGGAATATTAAACTAAAACTTATGATGCCGGACAGTGCCCAACAGATGGATTATTCTGGTATTATGGTAAAGGATAATTACAATGAAGTATTTAGCTCTATTCATTACGAAAACAATTTAGAATATGATTATTACTTTGTGCTTTCTGTTCGTATTATCGGGAAAGAAAGAGGCGATGGCAGCTGTTTTCACCCCCTTGTTGAAATTACCGCACATCGTCTTATTGCTAAAATCCATTTGTGGTTATTAGTTGTTATGGACTTAGCATCCTGCTTTGTAATTTTTTTATTCAGACACTGACAACCGATATTGATTCAGTAACTGGTAATGAACTTTATTTAATGGCTTGTAAAAATTCTGAACGCGACAAAGTAGTCATTTATCAAATTGAAATAAAATAGTTACCGTTTAATTTTAGGTGCATATCATTTTAAAGTAAACGATAAAATGGTCTTTTTATTGTTCCGAAAATTCATTTTTTATGACTGTAACAAATATTAAATTTTGGCGTTATAAATAAATAACCCCAAAAGATTATGAGAAAAATTGCCTTAATAATCGCTCTGGTTTTTTTTGTTAATTTACAAAGTCAAACCACCACGCCAACGCCTTCTCTTCCTAAAAAACTCCTTCGCATCAGTACACCAAAAATGGCCATTGATAAGGAAGATTCTAACATTTTGTTGTTAAAAATGGAATTCAATGGCGCCATTCCTAAGTCAAGGCTAAGCAGTATAAAATTAGAAACCATCCAATCTATTTCTTTGATATACTCACGCTATAAGCTCAGCGAAATGTTTGATCAATTGACTTTAAATTCGCAAAGAATGGATAAATTATACAACGCAATACCTGGGTTAAAAGACAATAGAAACATTCAATGGTATTGGGTTGAGCAAACAGGGTGCGAAAACCCTGAGGCATGTGGTGATTATTTCCACGGGTTTGTTATTACCCTAAAGTCTGAAGAAAGCACTTTAAAGAGAACCACAGAACTAGATTTATTGAGCTACTACACCAGCATGTATGAGGGCAGCACGGATACAAAGAAAATGGATTCCTTGATTGTTGCCAGAAAATTACCGATGAAAAAATTATGTGATACCAGTATTTCGAGAACCTTTAATACCAGAAATAAAATGGCCCGCATTAAAGGCTGGAACGAAGACAATAGCTCCAAACTATTTAAGTATTTAAATGAAGAATTGGGCGATTCAGGCATCTATCACTTACATTTAATTTTAAATGATAAAAGCAAATTTGAATTTTTGGAAGAAGAAGATCCAATAGGTAAACCTGCCAAGGTATTAAAAGTATTAAACAATGAATTAAAACTTACGTGCGCGAGATATAAAAATAAAAAGATTGGCACCTATGTTATATTAAACATAGATTTAAATAAAGTCAAAAATAAAATTACATTTATTCAAACTCCTCTATTGCCAGATGGTATAGCATTTCATTTGGATGAATTTTTATATGCCGAAAGTAAGACCATCCATTGTGAGTATATGGATAGTACCGCAGGTAAAACCACAGGATTAATTTCTTATTCGGGTAAAACACCCGATCTTATTTTCAGAGTATTCGACCGCAACAAGCAATGGCAAAATTGCTTGATAGCAACCGATGTAACAGGCAGTATGTATCCTTACCTAGCGCAGTTTCAGCTATGGCACAAGTTACATTTAATGGCCAATAGCGGCAACCACGATTTTGTGTTCTTTAATGATGGCGACATGACACCAGATCACATAAAAATAACCGGCAGTGTAGGTGGCATTTACTATGTAAATGCAGACTCATACGAAGCATTGAACGAAACCATGCTAACCTCTATGCAAAATGGCGGTGGTGGTGATTGCCCCGAGAACAATATTGAAGCTGTGTTGGAGGGATTGAGAAAGAATCCTAGCTGCAAAGAAGTAATAATGATAGCCGATAATTGGGCAACCCCCCGCGACCTGAGTTTACTCGAAAAAGTAAAAGTACCCATTCGCTTGGTACTATGCGGTGCGCAATATGGCATAAATACAGCTTATTTAGATATGATTAGAAAAAACAAAGGAAGTATTCATACCATTGAGAAAGACTTGTACAATTTAGCTACCATGATGGATGGCCAAAGCATAGACATAGATGGCCAACATTTTATTTTAAAGGATGGTAAATTTATACTGCAAAAGGGAGTTGTGGTACAGATGGCAAATTAAATTAAAATTCATTTATAGTGAATGCATCAACGAACTACTATAGATTGCTAATGTTCTTCCAATTTAAATTCTTTACCTAAACCACGATAATCTTCCTTTACAATAAATTGAATAGCACCAAGAATTGGCCAGTTGTCCTCGTTTAAGGGAACCAATGCTTTTATTAAATTGGTCTGTTTATCCTTAATAAATGTTATTAAATACTTTTTAGAGGCAATGCCAGTAAAAGGTAATATTTCGTCTAAAAAAATAGTATCTCCTTTCATTCTAAAATTTTGAAAAACATTATCATCACTCCCAAAAAAAATACCATAGGTTTTTAGTGTTCCATCGGTGCGAAAATAATATTGAAACTGATGGCTATGCTCACCAGGATTAAAGGCTAAAATAAAATATGGCCGATTGATTTTTGCTTGGGTGTATTTGTAAACGGAAACGCATAAGATGATTAAAATAATTGGCAAAAAACAAATAAAAAGCTTGTAGCTCCTTTTGATTTTTTTGTAGGCTTTTAACCAGTAAAAAGAACTTAGAATTGCAAAAATTAAATTGAATACAATAACAGGATACATTATTGCATTGCCAATAGCAGAAGCTGTTTGAGCCGCAAAGCTTAATGTTAAAAAATATAAGAGGATGGTTAGCGTTATAAGAATCCATTTTATCATAAACGTCTTAATTTATCAGGTTTTACATTTTTATTTAAAAAAACTTAACAGGCATATTGGCTACCATTCGTCCATTTTATTAGTGCCCCATAGTATCCAAAGGTTTTAAATAGTGGAAAAAGGAATTGCATAGTAATAGAAGCGAAATAAAGTTAAAAATATAGGCCCATATTTCCATACGAATAAAAAAGAATTCATTAACAGTAACCATTTGCTTTTTGTTGCCTTCCCTATCTTGGTAATAATCGTTGCGGGTAAAAAAAGTCCAAAGTGCCGCTGTATAAAATACTATGCCCATACTTTCGTAAAAACTAATACTAAAAAATGGTCCTCCAAAGTTTCTTCGCAAAATGCCTATCAGCATATTAATACCTACAAAAGACACTATTAAATATAACAGCACAAGCAACCCTTTATTTTTCCAAAATATGAACATTTATTGTTATTTGTGAGAATGGTCCTCAAATGTATTTGAATACGAGATAATTTCCAAATAGCGCTTTGTGCACGAGAGAGAATAAAAAATTATCTACTTTTAACCCCAACTAAAAATTACGTTAAAAACAATTTCCTCTTTACTTTGTTAACTATTTTTAACGCTTCTAATAAAACCTTTAAAATTTGAAAAAAGCGATATTACTTTCTGTCAGTCTATTTACACATTTTTTATTCTTTTTACCATCCATTTTTGCAACACAAGGTGCAGATACCGTTAAGGTGGGTATATATGTAACCAGCATACACGATATTAATTTTAAAGAAAAAGAATATTCCATTAACCTTTGGCTGTGGTTAAAATACAAAAGACCTGAGTTCGACTTTATGAAGAACCTAGAGGTGCCAAACGCTAAGACCTTCGAAAAATCTTACGCCACTATTGATACGCTTGAAGATGGTAGAATTTACATGCTCATGAAACTGCAATGCTTAATGAAAGGCAATTGGAAAATCAATAACTTTCCTTTCGACAGTCAGAAGCTGCGATTTACAATAGAAAACTCTCAGTATGACTCTAAAGAGTTAATTTTTTCGATAGATACCCTTGGCAAACATTACGGCAAATTTTTTATGATGGGTTGGGAAAAAGATAGTTTTACAATCAAATCAGAAATCAACCAGTATGAAACAGGCTTTGGCGATCCAGCACTAAACAAACCACAATCCTCTTATAGTTCTTATAAAGTAGTAATGGCGGTGCATCGCCAATCGTGGGAGTTATTCTTTAAATTGTTTCTAGGCATGTATATCTCATTCCTCATCTCCTGCGTTTGTTTTTATATCCCTACAGATAATATGGATGCAAGGCTTGCCTTAAGTCTAGGGTCTTTATTTGCTGTAATAGGCAATAAATACATAGTGGATTCTTCCCTCCCTGAGTCCAATTCATTTACTTTGGTAGACAGCCTGCATGGCTTAACGCTTTTTTACATCTTTATGGTCATTGCCTCTTCGGTGTATACTTTTAAGCGGCATAAAGAAGGCATGATTAGCCAAGCAATAGAGCGCAATAAAATTAACGGTTTGGTATTGCTAATAGCTTATATGGTTTTAAATACCTGGTTTGTGTTTAAAGCTACTTACTTTGAAGCGGCAGGTTAATTGCAATCATTTATTAACATAGCCAATACATTTATAAACACAACTTAACCTGTCTGAAAATTCCAAAATAAAACAACAATGAAGTACTATAGAATTTTATTTGCAGTTTATATTTTGTGTACACTTAACAGTTGAATGCACTATCATTTCTACAATCTGTGTGCACTTCAAATAATAAAATAAAACTATCTACTGCAGGCTTCCATTTTAGTATGTCATCGAGGACAACCACTTCATCCAGTTTATTCCAACTCGGGCTACAAGAATAATAAATTGGTGCTATTACCTGGTAACCAATATAGGGTCGAAAATACTTTGTAGTATCTTTTGCATTTCCATTAAAAAAAATGTTTAGACTGATTACTATCAAAAAAATAATTTTGAATCGCATATTCCTTTAACCAAATATAAAATAAATTATTGTTGCTTTATCTTTTTTTAAAAAATTTTTAAATAGCTCGTAGGGGTATTTTATTTCTGAATTGTCTTATGGGTGTTATGAGAAAAATAAGCCTCTTTTTATTCCAATTATTTACTATTGTTTTTGCCCAGGCTCAAACCGAAACGCTTACCCAAACACTGAAGGGTACGGTTACAGATAAAAATTTATTAAGCCCTATAAGTGGCGCCTATGTTAAAATAGACAACGACTCTACCAAGGTAACCATGACCGATAAGAATGGCGCCTATGAGTTTAAAAACATACCTGTAGGGAGACATAAAATTACAGCTACCCATATTCGCTATGCAGAAATTAGTATTCCAAATATTTTGGTAAACAGTGGTAAGGAGGCAGTGGTGAACATACAAATGGAGGAGCAGGTGGCTGCTATGAAAGGTTTTACACTGAAGGGCAAGTTTAATAAAAACCGCCCTATTAATGATATGGCTACTGTGAGTGCTCGCACTTTTTCGGTAGAGGAAACCCAAAAATTTGCTGCTGCTGTGAATGACCCTGCAAGAATGGCTACCTCGTTTGCAGGGGTGGTAGGAGCCGACGATGGGAATAATACCATAGTAATACGCGGTAACTCGCCTGCTGGCATGCTATGGCGCATGGAGGGTATTGATATTCCTGGGCCTAATCACTTTTCTAGTTTCAATGGTTCGGGGGGTGGTATCTCCATATTGAGTGCACAATTGCTAGGCAATTCGGATTTTATGACCGGGGCTTTTGCAGCAGAATATGGCAATGCACTGAGTGGTGTATTTGATTTAAAATTAAGAAAAGGCAATAGCAAAAAACGCGAGTACACTTTACAAGCGGGTTTCTTGGGCCTAGATTTGGCTACCGAAGGACCATTGAGTAAAAAAGGGGGGAGCTATTTGATTAATTACCGCTACTCGACCTTGGGTATTTTAAGTAAAATAGGGGTGAACATTGGGGGAAGTTCTACTTTGTTTCAAGACCTTTCATTTAATGTGGCTTTACCTAAATCGAAATTCGGTCAGGTTACTTTTTTTGGATTCGGTGGTATAAGTACCCAAACCATGAAGGCCAAAAAAGACTCGAGTTTATGGAAGGTAAAAACCGATCGATACAATTTCTTTTATGGAAGCAATACCATGGCCATTGGTAGCACCCAGTTGTTGCAACTAAATGCCAAAACAACGCTTAGAAATGTGTTGCTTTTTTCTTCGAATATACTAACTGATAAGGGCGAATATTATACCAACACTTACACCGAAACGTACACGCACTGGCGCAATAGAATAGGCAATAGCAAGATTGCTTTAAACTCGACCTTGAACCACAAAATTAACGACCGCCTGCACTTAAGAGCTGGTGTAATTTTGAACCACTGGTTATTCACCAACGAGCAACGCCAATTGGATACGCTCAATGTGCTGAGAACTTATTTGGATAATAGAGGTGAAACGAGCTATGGACAAGGGTTTGCACAGTTGAAAATAAAGGCTAGTAAAAAGCTGACTTTATTTGCTGGTTTTCATAGCATGTATTTGGTTTTAAATAAAACCTCCTCATTCGAACCAAGGGCCAGTTTTAGATATGAGGTGAAGCGCAACCAAGCATTTACTTTTGGTTATGGATTGCACTCGCAATTGCAATTGCCAGGGGTATATTTTGCCCAAACAATAAATGCCGATGGACAAAAAGTATACCCGAATAAAAATTTAAACTTTAGCAAAGCACAACATTTTGTAACAGGCTATGAAATTAATTTTACGAATAGCACTCGCGTAAAAATTGAAACCTACTACCAACAGTTGTACAATGTGCCAATTGGGGCCGAGGCCAATAGTACTTTTTCGCTCTTGAATTTGAATGACAACTATGTAGCTGCACCGCTTGTAAACAAAGGTAAAGGCGAAAACTACGGTGTTGAATTAACTGTAGAAAGATTTTTGAATAAAGGGTTCTATTATTTGTTGTCGGGCTCGCTTTACAGCAGCAGATACAAAACATTGAACAACGAATGGTACAATACACGCTTTAATGGACAACATGCTTTAACCTTTACAGCAGGTAAAGAAATTGCACTTGCAGGCAATAAAAGAATATTGGGTTTTAATATTAAAACCTTATGGTATGGCGGCAACAGACAAACACCTGTTGATTTTGAAAAATCGAAATTGTACAATACTCAAATTAGAAAAGATGACCAACCTTTTACTGATCGCTTACCCGATTATTTTAGAATGGATGCTAAAATTAGCTATAGAATTAACCATGCAAAATACAACAGCATTTGGAGCTTGGATATACAAAATAGCACCAACCACAAAAATGTAGGTGGCAGTTATTACGATGTAGATAAGGGCGAAGTAAAGACATGGTACCAAACACCTTTGATTCCAATACTAAGTTACAAAATTGAATTCTAATGACATCTGTTTATAAAGTCCGCTGTCTGCGTTATGCGAGCCAAATAAAATGCTCATTTACTAATTGTAAACTCCGCTTTTATTTGACATCGCAAGCCTTGACATCGAACTTTCTAATTCAGACTTTGACAACAATTTAACAACACAGAAAAAAGATATGACAACTAATAACCAAAGTATCCTGACCCCAGAGGGGTCATATATCGGTAACCCCAGCTTTAGCTGGGGGATACAAAACAATCTCATACCCTTGTTTGGCGACTTATTTGGCTCTGCAAATAAGATGACAAACAATTCCATTAAACCAATAAAAAACCAATCAATAAAAATGAAAAATTTAACAATAACCATCGCGCTATTTATAGCCATTATTTTAACCGCTACTTCCTGTGCAAAAGACAGAATGCTAGTGAAGGGTCAAGGACCAGATGTAAAAATTACAAGAGACATTAAAAACTTTACAGGCGTATCACTTTGCATTAGTGCCGATGTAGAGATTTACCAAGACTCGGTATTTAAAGTAGAACTGAACGGACAACAAAACATACTCGATGTAATAGAAACCAGAGTAAGTGGCGAAAATTTAAACATTAGTTTGAAAAACTTCACCACTTTGCGCAGTCATAACAAAGTAGTGATACGGTTATATATGCCAAATCTAAAGGCTTTGGATGTAAGCGGATCGGGCAAAATCATTGGCATGACAGGCTTAAACACAACAGACTTAAAAGTGAATGTAAGTGGTTCGGGTGATATTGATTTAAATGGAATCATTACCAATTCATTCACCGCCAATGTAAGCGGCTCAGGTAATATTACCTTTTATGGCAACAACAGCTGCACAAGGGCCGACTATACGGTAAGTGGCTCGGGCAATATCAATGCCGAGTGGTTTCAAGTCGATACAGTAGAGGCCGATGTAAGTGGTTCGGGCGAAATGAAAATCTATGCGGTGAAGCAACTCAATGCCCATATTTCGGGCAGCGGTAAAATATGGTACCGAGGCAATCCTTCTACTAATATCAAGATATCTGGCAGCGGAAAAGTAAGTTCATTAAACTAATAATAATTTTACCTTTGTAACAATGTCATCGGTAGCCACAGCTATACAACTCAATATTAATAATGAAAGTGAATATGAATTCGCTTTCAGACAATATTACCAAGGGTTGTGCAATTATGCCAATATGTTTCTTAAAGACATGGACAATGCCGAAGAAATCGTGCAAAATGTATTTGTGAAACTTTGGGAAAAAAAGGACGAATTAAATCTAGAGACTTCGCTTAAATCTTATTTATACAAAGCTGTTTATAATGCCGCTTTAAATGAAATTAAGCACCAAAAAGTAAAAGACAACTATGTGCATATGCAAACGAACATCGAACCAACAGTAGAACCTCTAAGCCATCATCATTTGAAGGAATTAGAAAAAAATATAGAAAAAGCATTGATGAATTTACCTGAACAATGCCGTTTAATTTTCAAAATGAGCCGTTTTGAAGATCTTAAATACAGAGAAATAGCCAATGTGCTTAATATTTCGCCTAAGACAGTAGAAAACCAAATGGGCAAAGCCCTTCGCTTGATGCGCGAAAATTTGGCTGACTATTTAACCATTTTATTCATCATCATTTATTTCTTTAATCAATTTTAAGCCATGATAACAGATGAAATACTAGTAAAATACATTGTTGGTGAAGCCGAAGCCCATGAAGTGGCCATGGTGGAACAATGGCGTAAATTGGATATGGCAAATGAGAAACACTTGCAACAATTTAAAACCTTATGGACCGAAAGTGCCGCCGTTAAAAATCATACTAAAGTAAATTCAGATAAGGCTTGGCAAAAGGTTCAGCAAAGAATTCGAACGGAAGTTAAACCAAAAGCAAAACTTGTTATTTTCAATTCCACATGGCTCATGGCAGCTTCTTTCGCCTTGCTGCTGGGTATTGGTGTTTTCTTTTTCAACAGAAATGCAAATACTAAGGAAACCATGTTAACTGCAATTATAAAAGATTCTGTCCAGAATTTAGTATTGGCAGATGGTTCAAAAATTATAGTAAGAGAAGGTGCATTCACTTATCCTCAAACATTTGAAGGCAGTAAAAGAAAAGTAATTTTAAAAACTGGTCAAGCGTTTTTTGACATAGCCCCCAATAAGGAAAAACCTTTTGAAATAACAACAGAAAATACCACCATAACGGTTTTAGGAACTGAGTTTGAAATTAATTCTAACATTGATATTACAGAGGTAAAAGTAAGAGAAGGTAAAGTAAGATTCAATACACCCAAAGGTGAAATAATTTTAACAGCAGGAATGGGCGCGCAATACAATCGCAAAACAAATTTGCTTGAAAAATTAAAACCTGAAAGCAAAAATACTTTTGCATATGTAACAGGCGAATTGCATTTCGAAAATGAAACCCTAAAGGAGGTTATAAAAGACCTTAACCAATTTTATCATGGCACCCATATTGAATTGGAAAATAAAGCTTTAGAAAATTGTAAAATTACTTCCAGTTTTAATCATGATTCTTTGGAAACTGTATTAAATGTCATAGCCTTGACCCTTAATTTAGAAATAGAACATACCAATGGTTCTAAAACCATATTAATAAAAGGAATGGGATGTAGCGAATGAGACAAGTATTAATATTGCTGTGGTTATTATATCATGCATGGCAGGTAAATGCCCAAAATAATTTACCCATACTTGATAGAAGGTTAACTATTAAAATTACCAACCAACCTCTGGCCAAAGTGTTGAATATTATTTCTGAGACAGCCAATTTTAATTTTTCGTATGGAAACAATATCAAGATAAACCGCAATGTAACCATTCATGCAGAAAACAGGACCGTTAAAGAGGTACTTGACCAATTGTTCAATCAGCAAATAACTTACCAGCAAATAGGCAATCATTTAATTCTTCAGAAGAAAATAATTCCTAAAAACACAACTCAAATTCAAGGAAACAATGTAACACCTACTAAATATAATTACCGTGTTACAGGGTACGTTCGCGATTTGTATTCGGGCAATGGATTAACCAATGTGAGTATTTACGAAAAACAAAGTTTGGCCAGCACACTTTCTGGTGATTTTGGATACTATGAATTGCCTCTGAGCAGTAAGGATTCCAAAATATTCATTCGTTATACAGTGCAAGGATATATGGATACAATTATACTTATTCCATTTGCCAACAATGGCCTAATTGAATTGAATCTGAATTTAACAAGCAGTAATCCTTTGATGCAATATGATGAAACGGAAATATTGGACACTGCGGATATAGGGTTTCATATTCCACCAATAGATACTTCGGATACATTGGTAAAGGATTCTTTAACTAGAACCAAACTAACTTGGGATGGCAATCATTTTAAAAAGATAAAAGTAAGTGAAACGCAATTTGGAAAATGGTTCATTAACAACTACCAAAGGTTATCCGAAAAAAATATCAGTGATTCCTTTTACCGCGACTGGCAATTTACATTAATACCTCCCCTTGGAACGAACGGAAGATTGAGCGGATTGGTAACCAATAGATTCTCCTTAAACACTTTTATAGGTTATAATGGAGGTGTGGATGGAGCGGAATTTGGCGGATTATTAAACATTGTAAAACATAACATGCAAGGTGCTCAGTTTGCCGGTTTTGGCAACATGGTAGGTGGTCATGTTAAAGGCGCACAATTTGCAGGATTCTTTAACCATAATCTTGGCGATTTGCAGGGCTTTCAAGCAGCAGGGTTTTATAATGTTAACCATGGATACGCCAATGGAATGCAAGCCTCAGGGTTTTTCAATATGAACTTAAAAAGTATGGAAGGCATGCAAGTGGCAGGATTCCTTAATATTAACAAAGACTTTTTAAATGGTGCACAAGCAGCAGGCTTTGTAAATGTCAATGGTGGTTCAATTAACGGCATACAAGTGGCTGGTTTTGTAAATGCCAATAGACGTGATTTAAATGGGGCCCAAGTAGCCGGCTTTGTAAATATGAATGGTGGTGACGTAAATGGCATACAAGCTGCAGGTTTTGTAAACATTGCAAGGGTTGTTGAAGGTGGGCAAGTGGCAGGTTTTGTAAATATCGCCAAAAAAGTAAGGGGGTTTCAAATCGGGATTGTTAACATAGCCGATAGTTCTGAGGGGCTTACCATTGGTCTAATAAATTTTATAAGAACAGGATTGCACCAATTGGAAATAAGCAAAACTGAAAATAATTATGGTTTGGCCTACCGCTCGGGTACCCGAAAATTTTACAGCACAGCCTTCGTAAATTCTAGTATACCAATAAGAGATTCTGCCACTTTAATGAACTATGGCTGGGGACTTGGCACTTCATTCAAAATATTAAAGCCTTTGTATCTTATTGTGGATTTAACCTCACAACATTTAACCTTTAATTTTTTGTCGGATCACCTGAATCTTCAGAACAGATTAAATGTAGGTTTGGAATATAGGCTCATAAAGGGCATTGCTGTATTTGGAAGCGCCTCTCTAAACCATTTGATATCTGATACCCGCGATTATCATTTCAATACCACTTTTAAGAATTATGGCGGTAATAGTATTTGGCACCACGCTGGCACCTACGATCAACACGCATGGATAGGTTACCAGTTTGGCTTAAGATTATTTTAGGATTGATGCAACTTATTTAATTATTTCAGTCTATTAAGTATAAATGAATTTCATTCATAGCTCAGTAGTTTAAGCGCCCGCAAGAGTAGTGTTTTGCGGGTGTTTAGTTTTTAATTGTCACTACTCCTATTGGCCAATTTTTTCTTTCTATTTGCCCAATACAATAAATGCGCAGGTATTATAAAAAATAATAATCTTAAAATATTATACCACTCAAAAGGATTATTAGGGTTAATGATATTATAAAAAATTAAGCTAAAAAAGGCCATAGTGAAAAACCACATTAAAATCATAAACCATTTTGAATCTAGAAAATTGCGATTGATAATTTTATGTGCTTTGTGAACATGGTTGTAATCACTCACAAATCCATCTAAGGCCAACCACAAGGGCCAATTGGTTTCGTCCATACCTACACTACTTTCTTCTTGCATACAAATAAAAGCGCCTTTTACAGTTTGAAATTTAAAAACAATATAAGGCAGGTTGTGGTTGGCATCAAAATTATACGCCACTTTATTTACCTCGTCCCAACTAATAGCAATATTGTTTAGTTGATTATAAAAAATGCTTTTGTTATTAAATATAAATTGTAGACCATTTTCGCTCAAAACCAATATGCCCTTTCGTGTACTAAATTTAATCATTTTAATAGTACAAAAAAGTGATGCAATTATGAATGAAAAAAAAATAACATAATAAAGCCATTCCGCTACATCAAAGTTCAATAGAAATAGGAGTGGTATAAATACAAATGAAATAGGTACAAGAATAAGTATCCAAACTTGCATAGCCATTTTGGAAATGCCAATATCAAATGATTGTGATTGCATGGCAACAAATTTGTATTAAAATATTGTAAATACAATAAATTGAAAATTCTGATAAACAAAAAAGCCGCTGAAAATTAATCAACGGCTTTTCGTATTTAAATTAATTTCTATAAGTGTATACACTCGCCATAAGCTTGTGCTACAGCTTCCATTATCGCCTCGCTCATAGTCGGGTGAGGATGCACAGATTTAATAATCTCATGTCCAGTAGTTTCAAGGTTTCTTGCAACCACTGCTTCTGCAATTAGATCAGTTACACCAACGCCTACCATATGGCAACCTAACCACTCGCCATATTTAGCATCGAAAATTACTTTTACAAAACCATCTTTAGCACCACTAGCACTTGCTTTACCACTGGCAGAGAAAGGGAATTTACCAACTTTAATATCATAACCTTTTTCTTTGGCCTGAGCCTCGGTATATCCTACTGATGCAATTTCAGGAATGCAATAAGTGCAACCAGGAATGTTGTTGTAATTCAAAGCATGTGGTTTTAAACCAGCAATGGCTTCAACACAAATAATACCCTCTGCGCTTGCTACGTGGGCCAATGCAGGACCATGAACAATATCGCCAATAGCGTATACACCTTTCACATTGGTTTCGTAAAAATCATTTACTTCTACTTTACCTTTTTCTATTTTAATACCCAACGCTTCCAGTCCTAGGTTCTCTAAATTGGTAACAACACCTGCAGCAGATAAAACAATATCGCACTCTACTGTAACATTGCCAGCTTTTGTTTTAACATTTACCTTACAGCCTTTTCCACTTGTATCAACACTTTCAACAGCACTATCTGTCATAATATCCATACCCGCTTTTTTATAAAGTTTTTCCATTGTTTTAGAAACTTCTTCATCCTCAACAGGTAAAATGCGTGGCATAAATTCTACCACCGTTACCTTAGAACCCAAGGTATTATAAAAATAAGCGAACTCCATTCCAATGGCACCCGAACCAATTACCAAAATGCTTTTTGGTTGCTCTGGTAATACCATGGCATCGCGGTATCCCACAATTTTTTTCCCATCTATTTTAATACCTGGTAATTCTCTGCTGCGAGCACCTGTAGCTAAAATTATAGCCTCGGCCTCGTGCATTTCTTTCTTACCATCTGTATCTACCTCTACTTTTTTATTCCCCGCTAATTTTGCAGTGCCTTTAATAACTGTGATTTTATTTTTTTTCATCAAAAATTCAATGCCTTTGCTCATACCATTCGCCACACCTCTGCTGCGTTTAACAACCGCATCGAAATCTACTTTTGCATCAGAACTCGTAATGCCATAATCACTGCTGTGTTTTAAATATTCGAAAACCTGGGCAGATTTTAACAAAGCTTTGGTAGGAATGCATCCCCAATTTAGGCATATACCGCCTAGTTCAGCTTTTTCTACAATGGCCACATTTTTTCCTAATTGAGAAGCGCGGATGGCAGCTACATAACCGCCTGGGCCGCTACCTATTACTATAACATCAAATTTCATGGTAAAATTATTTTGGTGCGAAAGTAATACCAATTCTCGATATTTTTAATCTGATAATTCGATATGCCAATAATCAGATATGTGAGCTTGTTAAGATTTGGTTTCAAAGGTTTTTAAAAAAATGTACATTTGCAGAGATATGAATTTATCGAACAAAAAAGTTTTAGTGACAGGTGCCGATGGATTCATAGGAAGCCATTTGGTTGAAACCTTGCTAGATGAAGGTTGTCAGGTGCGAGCCTTCGTTTATTACAATTCGTTCAATCAATGGGGTTGGCTAGATACCTTACCTGCGGAAAAGCTAAAACAAATCGAAATTTTTGCAGGAGATATCCGCGATCCAAATGGTGTAAGAACTGCTATTAAAGATATCGATGTAGTGTTTCATTTAGCTGCATTAATCGCCATTCCTTTCAGTTACCACTCGCCCGATGCCTATATTGATACAAATATCAAAGGTACTTTAAATGTATTGCAAGCTGCCCGCGATTTAGGTACCGAAAAAACTTTGGTTACAAGTACCAGCGAAGTATACGGAACTGCGCAGTTTGTGCCTATTACCGAACTGCACCCCCGTCAGCCGCAATCGCCCTACTCGGCTAGTAAAATTGGTGCCGATTGCATTGCCGAATCTTTTTACAGAAGTTTTAATTTACCAGTAACCATCGTAAGACCTTTTAATACGTATGGTCCACGCCAAAGCGCACGTGCTGTTATACCAACCATTATTACCCAATTATTGAACAATGCCAGCAGTCTTAAATTAGGCGATACAACGCCAACAAGAGATTTGCTATTTGTTAAAGACACCGCTAGGGCATTTGCCGAAATTGCAAAAACCGATGCATTGATTGGTGAAGATGTAAACATTAGCACCCAATCTGAAATTACCATTCAAAATTTGGCTGAATTAATGATGAAATTAACAGGCAAGCAAGCCGATATTATACAAGATGAGGTGCGCTTAAGACCTGAAAAATCAGAGGTATTTCGTTTACTTGGTGATTCTGAAAAATTAAGGAAAAATACTACCTGGTTACCAGAACATAATATAGAGCAAGGTCTTGTAAAAACAATAGAATGGTTCAGTGATTCTAAAAATCTTACCCTATACAAATCTCATCTTTACAATATTTAGTGAATACACAATTTGAAAATATCGTTTCCATTATTCGCCATCGATATGGCAATGGACAGATTCCATTGCATGCCCCTGTTTTCAGAGGCAATGAAAAAAAATACACCAACCTAGCCATCGATAGCACATTTGTAAGTTCAGTTGGTGAATATGTCAATCAATCCGAAAAAATGCTGGCCGAATTTACCGGCGCTAAATATGCAATAGCTACCGGCAATGGTACTTCCGCTTTGCATGCGGCATTAGTTGTTGCAGGAGTGCAAGCAGCAGATTTAGTAATTACACAGCCTTTCACTTTTGTTGCCACTTCCAACGCTATTGCATATTGCCATGCGGAACCGGTATTTATCGATATAGATATAGATACTTTAGGCTTATCGGCCTATAAATTGAAACTATTTCTGGACAATGAAACTTTTCTTAATAAAGAAGGTGATTGTATTCACAAGAGTAGCGGTAGAAGAATTAAAGCCTGTCTACCCATGCATTCCTTTGGATTGGTTTGTCGTATAACAGAAATAGCTGCCTTATGCGAAACACACCACATTACTTTGGTGGAGGATGCGGCTGAATCTATTGGCAGTTATGTTGGAAATACACATACAGGTTTAATTGGACAATTAGGAACTTTGAGTTTCAATGGCAATAAAACGATTACCTGTGGCGGTGGCGGCGCTATTATCACAAACGACGAAGCAATTGCAAAAAAGGCCAAGTACATAACCACAACTGCCAAAGTACCTCATCAGTGGGAGTTTTTTCATGATGAATTGGGGTACAATTACAGATTGCCAAATCTCAATGCAGCTATGCTATGTGCCCAAATAGAACAATTGGATGGCTTTCTCAGGAACAAAGCCGAAACTGCTGAATTTTATCATTCTGAATTTGCTAAGAACAATATAGCATTTATAAAAGCCATACAGGAAACAACCAGCAATTATTGGTTGAATTGCATTCTGCTGAAGGATAGAAATGAGAGAGATGCATTTCTTAAGTTTAGCAATGAGAATGGTGTGATGACCCGACCGGCATGGACTCTTATGACCAAATTACCCATGTATGCAAATTGTATTTCAAGTAATATTGATAATGCAATCGAAATGGAAAACAGGCTGGTAAATATTCCTAGCAGCGTATTATGAGTAAAATAAATCTCATATTGTTAGGTGGTGGTGGACATTGTAAATCTGTGATAGAGGCCATACAATCTGATGAGCAGTTCAATATCATCGGTATTTTAGATGCGAAAAACCTGCATTCAAAAATTTTGGAAATACCTGTAATTGGAGATGATTCTATCATTCAGGATTTAGTTAACCAACACTACCAATTTCTTATAACTTTAGGTAATATTGGTTCTCCAGAAACAAGGATAAAATTATTTGAACATATTAAATCTTTGAATGGCCTTATGGCTAGCATTATCTCACCTAGCGCCATTGTATCTATTAACAGTAAAATTGGCGAAGGCACTATCATCATGCAGCAGGCATTGATAAATGCAGAAGCCGAAATCGGAAATAATTGCATCATTAATAGCAAAGTGTTGGTTGAACACGAAACTAAAATAGGCCATCATGTGCACATTGCAACAGGAGCTATAGTAAACGGACAATGCAGTATTGGTAATAATTGTTTTATTGGATCGGGAAGTGTAATTGGAAATAATATTACAATTGCAGACAATGTAACTATTGGTGCAGGAAGTGTGGTGACTAAAAATATAAAAGAAGCGGGTATCTATTACGGTAACCCGGCACGTAAAAAATAAAAACTGAATGTTCGAAAATCTGAAACATACCATCATAATTGCAGAAGCAGGTGTCAATCACAATGGAGATATTGCTTTGGCTAAGCAATTGATAGATGTGGCAGCAGAAGCTGGTGCCGATTATGTTAAATTTCAATCTTTCAAAGCAGAGAGTTTGGTGAGCGAGAAGGCCGCATTGGCAGAATACCAGAAAACCAATACTAAAAATGTAGTACAAAGTCAGTTTGAAATGCTAAAAAAATTGGAACTTTCCGAGGCAAATCATTTTGAACTAAAGACCTATTCGGAAAGTAAAAATATTAAATTTTTAAGCACTGCTTTTGACACAGATTACGTTAATTTTTTATATCAACTTGGTATAGATTTTTTTAAAATACCTTCTGGTGAAATTACAAATTTACCCTATTTAGAAGCCATAGCAAATACAAAATTACCTGCCATAATTTCAACTGGTATGGCCGATTTAAAGGAGATTGAGGAGGCTATTCAAGTATTTTTGAATGCTGCTTATAATAAATCCGAAATCATTGTTTTGCATTGCAATACCCAATACCCAACTCAACCTGAAGATGTGAATATGAATGCCATGTTAACCATTAAAAATTCATGTGGAGTTAAAGTGGGTTACAGCGATCATACCTTGGGTTTAGAGGCTTCATTAGCTGCAGTATCATTAGGTGCTTGCGTCATTGAAAAACATTTTACACTGGATAAAAACTTACCAGGCCCCGATCATTTAGCATCTCTCGAACCTTCAGAATTGAAACAATTGGTAAACTCAATAAGAATTACAGAAAAGATGTTGGGCAGTGCCGAAAAAACACCAACACCAAGCGAGTTGCCAAATAAAGCAGTAGCGCGCAAAAGTATTCATGTGGCTCAAACCCTTAAACAAGGAGAAATAATTACCATGGATAATTTATCTTTTTTGCGTCCAGGTACAGGCATTTCACCTATGCATTATAAACAATTACTTGGCAAAAAAGTGAAACATATTATTGAAAAAGGTGAGATTTTGAATTGGGAGGATTTTGAATGATAAGAATTGAAGATTATAAGCAAGGTGACGAAATTGAGATTTTAAATCTCTTCAAAAAAGTATTCAAAAAAGACCTAAGTATAGAATATTGGAATTGGCGTTTTCGAGATAATCTCACAAATCAAACTTTAATTAAATTGGCTTGGGATGAAGATAAACTTGTTTCACATTATGCCGTTTGTCCGATTCCAATGCTTACAAATGGAAACAACTTCAATGGTGCACTTTCTATGACTACTATGACAGACCCTAACTATAATGGTATTGGGCTTTTTCCTCAATTAGCAAATCAATTATTTAGTGAATTACCGAACAAAAAAATTGAATTGGTTTATGGTTTTCCAAACAGAAATTCGCATTATGCCTTCATTAAAAAATTAAATTGGGAAAACATTTGTAGTATTTTTCAATTTTCAATTTCAAATACTGGAAGCTTTAAAGGTATATATGATGTTCATTCTATCGAAAATATTAGCGAAGCCCATTTAGAAAATACTATAAAGAATTCCAAAGAACTAAGTATAAACAGAAATATAGACTTTTACAATTGGCGTTACAAAAACAACCCAATAAATACATATCATTACGCTGAAATTGAAAGAAATAATATAAAGAATTTTATACTTTTTAAAATGTTCGAGATTAATAATAAAAAGCATATTGATATTATTGAACTACAAATTGAAGATGATACCGATTTATTGTCAAGTTTTATTTGTCATATAAATCATACATTTAAATTGAATGAAATGTCAATGATTAATATATGGATGTCAATCTTTAATCCACAATTCTTAATGTTTGAAAAATTAGGTTTTATTGCCCAAGAACCAATAACATATTTGGGATATAAATCTTTTAATTCAATCAATAACATTACCGAAAAACAAATTCACTTTACAATGGGGGATTCAGATGTATACTAAAAAACGCAAAATATTAGCTGTTACTGGCGCACGATCAGAATATGATATTATTAGTCCTATTCTAGAGCACTTGCAAAAAAATTCCGAAATTGAGTTGGGTATTATTGTAACTGGTTCTCATCTATCTGAAGCATTTGGAAACAGTGTAACAGAAATTGAAAAAGATGGATATAACATCATTTCAAGGATATATAACCTAATCAATTCCAATAAAAAGATAGGAAGAATTCTTTCATTAGGTAATCAAATTGCCCCTTTAGCTCAAGTATTTGAGCAATGGAAACCTGACATAGTAATGGTTGCAGGCGACCGCGAAGAAGCAATAAGTGTGAGTATGACTGCTGCATATATGGATATTCCTGTTGCTCATATTGCGGGAGGTGATATTGCCAAAGATGGAAATATTGACAATTCAGTTAGGTATGCGACATCTAAATTTGCACATATTCATTTTACAATTCTAGAACAACATAAAGAAAATTTAATCCGACTTGGAGAGGATGAATGGCGCATCCATAACCTTGGAAATCCAGCATTAGATAAATTTATTAATACCAAAAAAATTAGTATAGAAGAACTTGAAAATAGAACTGGATATAATTTAAATGACGGTCAATTTGGCATGCTTATTTATCATCCAATTATTACTCAGATTGACTCTGAAGGTGATAATATTAAATCCATTATTCAATCACTTAGAAAAACAAATTTAATTTACCTTATAAATAGCCCGAATAGCGATGCTGGTTATGCCAACATAGTGAAATATTATGAGGAAAATTTGATTAATGATAAACAATTCACATTATTTAAAAATTTAGATAGGGAGATATATGTAAACCTACTACGTTATTCAAAAATATTAATCGGAAATTCTAGTTCAGGATTAATTGAAGCCCCAAGTTTATCCTTGCCGGTTGTTAATATTGGTCCACGTCAAAGATCTAGATTTAATGCAGGTAATGTTATTTTTGTCGATTATAATGAGACTGAAATTAATAATGCTATTGAATTGTCTCAGAGTGCGTTATTTAAAGAAAAATTAAATAAGATGGAAAATCCATATGGAAATGGTGAATCTGCTTTGAATATTGCCAAAGTTTTATTTACTTTGAACATCGATAAAGAATTAATTCACAAAAACATAACCTACTAAATGAATGTAATTGTAATATCTTCTCACCCAGATGATGAAATGATAGGATGTGGTGGAACCTTGCTAAAACACAAAGCGAATAATGATAAAATTGGATGGGTTATTATTACAAATGTTGATGAATCACAAGGTTTTTCAAAAGAGCGAGTAGACAGCCGACAAATGGAAATTGATGAAGTAGCCAAAGAAGTTGGTTTTGATTCAGTTTTTAAATTAAATTTTCCAACAACTAGTTTAAGTTCTTCAACTGTTGGTAATTTAATTCAAGCAATTTCTAAGGTATTTAATGAATTTAAACCCGAAATTATTTACACAGTAAATAGGTCTGATGCCCATTCCGACCATAGGTATACTTTTGATGCGGTTGGGTCTTGTATTAAATCTTTCAGATACCCATTTATTAAAAAAGTTTTGATGTATGAGTGTTTATCTGAAACAGAATTTGCACCCGCACTAAGCGAAAAAGTTTTTTTACCAAACCATTTTGTAGACATAACCAGTTTTTATAATGAAAAGGAACGTATACTAAAAATTTATGAATCAGAAATTGGTGAGCATCCCTTTCCTAGAAGTTTTAGAAATTTAAAAGCTTTAGCTACTTATAGAGGAGCAACAGCAGGGGTTGAATATGCAGAGGCATTTCAACTTATCCTTTCAATCGATAAATAATTATGAGAAAAATTGCATTATTGATATTATGCCTTTCACTTCTAAATGATGTATTCTCACAAAAAGAAGGAAATATATGGTATTTCGGAAATAATGCTGGAGTTTCATTTAATACTTCACCACCAACTGCCTTAACAAATGGTAAGTTATCTCAGAGAGAAGGGTGTTCATCTGTTTGTGACAAGAACGGTAATTTATTATTCTATACGGATGGACAAAAAGTATACGATAGGCAGCATAACCTCATGTCTAATGGCAGCGGATTGTTTGGAAATAATTCTAGTTGCCAATCAGGTGTAATAATACCTTGGCCCGATAGTACCTCAAAATATTTTATTATCACTGTGGATGCAATAGAAAACTCTGCAGCATATGGAGTTAGATACTCTGTTGTTGATATGAGATTAAATTCTGGTTATGGTGATGTTGTTTCTACTGAAAAGAATATAGTACTCACCAAACCACAATGTGAAAAGGCAACTGCGGTTTTACAATGCAATAAACGTGACTTTTGGTTAGTGACAAATCATTCTAGTTCTGATTCAATATTAGCTTTTGCAATAACCCCTGCTGGCATAAATAAAAAAGCAGTACGTTCTAATACTGGGTATTCAATGTCTGGTAATTTAAATAATAATTTAGGTTATTTAAATCCTTCTCATGATGGAACAAAATTGGTCTCATGTCATTTCTTACTTGACATGTTTTTATTGATGGATTTCGACAACCTAACAGGTAAAGTATCCAATGTTATGTCATTTTCCAAACCCGCGGCTTATTGCGGAGAGTTTTCTCCTAACAATAAAATACTATACGTCTCAGGATTAAGAAGTCCAACTTCTATTGATCAATTCGATATCTCTTCCAATAATCAGTCAAATATTCAAAGTTCAAAAAAACTCATATTTAATTATGGAAGTGGTGAAATGGGGGCCTTAAAATTAGCACCAGATGGCAAAATATATGCTACATCAGAAACCACAGGTTATAATGGCTACATTGGTGCCATTAGCAGTCCTGATAGCATTGGGCCCTATTATAGCCCAAAAAATATTTATTTGGCAGGTAAAATGGCTAGACTTGGATTACCAAATATTTTTTATTCCACTCCGTTTAATAATAATCAAAGTGTAACAATAAAGGATACTTGTTTTTTGAATGTAACTAGTTTAAGTCTGACTGTAAATCCATCGGGAACTACTAAATGGTATTTCGATGATCTGGCTTCAGGGGCTAGCAATAGTGCAACTGGCGCTAAAGTTAAACATACCTTTACATCCTCTGGAAAGTTCAAGGTAATGGCCATTTATAATACTGGCTGCATCACAGATACTATTTATAGAAGTTTGACAATATTAAATACAAAGCAAAAATTTTCGCTTGGCAATGACACTTCAGTTTGTCATGGTAATCAAGTTACTCTTAAACCTAATATCACCGGTGTAAGCTATACTTGGTCTACTGGTGAAACTACAAATTCAATAAAAGTTAATTCTAATGGAAAATATTGGTTACAAATTAATTTTTCATGCGGTGCTTCGCTTGATACAATTGAAATTTTTGATAAAGTAAAAAATACAGATTTTACAATTCCTAGAGATACTTTTATATGCCAAAAAATTATCAATTATCCTATTATTGTTAAGTCATTAATTGCCCATCAATCACTTTGGAATACTGGTGAAACTCGTGATACTATTTTGGCATCTTCAGCAGGAAATTATATTATCAATATGAAACATATTTGTGGCAATTATATTGATACTATCGTGTTGAGTCAATTTAACTATGCTAAGCCTCTAAGGGATACTGCTTATTGTTTTCCTTCAACTCAAACCATCAGTACCACTTCACAAAACAAAATTAAATGGAGCACTGGTGATACCACACAATCCATCCAGATTAGTCAACCGGGTCAATTTATAATCGAAGAAACAAACAAACAATGTAAACATATAGACACACTTTTAGTCACCCCAAAAACTAAAACAACTAAAATCTTTGCTGGCAACGATACCATTATTTGCAATCATCCCTTTTCACAAAATCTTTCAATATCTTGTATCGATCCACATACAACGCTATGGAGCAATGGTGCAACAACGGATAATACTTCAGTAACAGACAGTGGTTACTATTTTGTGACTGTGAAAAATGCTTGCCATACTTTTATGGACACAACTAGAATAGAATTATTCAATAAATATCTTAATTTAGGAAAAGACACTACTTTTTGTTTTGCATCTGACTTTATCATTTCTGTTCCTAATCGCCCCAATTACCAATACAAATGGCAGGATGGAAGTAATGGAAATACCTTTGCTGCTAAACGAAAAGGACAGTATTACCTAACGACTAGTTATGGTAAATGTCAAGTTTCAGATACCTTAAATATCCTGGGAGATGATGCTACAGATGAATTGTACATACCAAATGCTTTCACACCAAATGATGATGAAGTAAATGATTTTTTCCCATTCAGTTTCAGTAGTAAACCTATAGATATAGAAATTTATAATAGATGGGGCGAAAAAATATATGATGTCAAAAAATCTCAAATAGGTTGGAATGGCGTTTACAAAAATAATTTAGTTGAGAGTGGTGTTTATCTTTATAAAATAAAATATAAAGATTGTTCAAATAGAAATGTTTTTGTAAAGGGTACATTTACTGTTATATATTAGATAAACCATCTAATTACTTGGCTTTTTTCATTATCTCAAAAAAATATTACCTTCGCCCAATAAGGTAATCCATGTCCCACGTTAACTCTCACTCTATACATATAAACAGTAGTATCCATCAGGCCATGCAACAACTCGAAGTATTGAGTCCTGTATTGATTCTTTTTGCTATCGATGATGATAATAAGTTAAAAGGTGTTTTAACAGATGGCGATATCAGACGATTCCTTACCAAAGGAGGGTCTATGCAAAACGATATCTCCCAAGCCATAAACGGTCATTTCTTGGCCCTCGTAGAAGACCATTATACCATACAAGATATTCTTTCCATTAAGGAAAAGCAGATAGATTTTGTTCCCGTAATTAATGCTCAAAATCAATTGGTCGATATTCTGAATTTAAAAACCAACCGCAGTCGTTTACCCCTTCAGGCTGTAGTAATGGCTGGTGGAAAAGGTGAGCGCTTGTTACCTCTTACGGAAAATACGCCAAAACCATTGTTAAAAGTTGGTAGCAAAGCCATTATTCAATACAACATTGATTTGTTAAGTTTATACGGGATCAAAAAAGTAATTATTACCATCAATTACCTCGGTCAATTAATTCGTGAATACATAGAAAAAACAGAGCAATCTGAGCAAGTCTTATTGGTTGAAGAAACTGAACCTCTTGGCACCATTGGCTCCCTTGCACTTGCTAAAAATTATTTAAGCAAAGATATTTTGTTAATGAACAGCGATTTGCTTACCAATATTGATTTAGAATCTTTTTATCAGCATTTTGTCGAACAAGGAGCAGACATTGCTGTTGCCTGCATACCTTACAATGTAGAAATTCCATATGGTGTTATGGAAACAGAGAATCACCAAATAAAAACGGTTAAAGAAAAACCAACTTATACCTATTATTCCAATGCTGGCATCTATTTAATCAAGCACAATTTGTTGGATACTATTAAAGAGAATGAGCGATTAGATGCTACTACTTTTATAGAAAACAGCATAGCAAATGGTAAAAAAGTGGTGTCGTACCCACTGCTTTCCTATTGGTTGGATATAGGCAAACATGAAGATTTTCAAAAGGCGCAAACAGATGTTTTACAACTTTTAAGATAATGAATTTATTCTTAATACCAGCCCGCGGTGGCTCTAAAGGTTTACCGGGGAAGAATATTAAACCATTGAATGGCAAACCACTCCTTATCTATTCTCTCGAATTTGCACATGCTTGTAAAAAAGATGATGATATAGTTTTATTGTCAACTGATGATACTTCCATAACCGCAACTGCAGAAAAATATGGTTATAAAGTTCCTTTTTTAAGGCCTACAGAATTATCATCCGATACCTCTTCTGTAGAAGAGGCCATCCATTTTTCTCTGACTGAATTTGAAAAACAAAACATTGAATTTGAAAAAGTAATTTTGTTGCAACCCACTTCACCTTTCAGAAGAATTGAGCATTTCAAGGAAATGATGGCTTTACATAATGGCGAAACTGAAATGGTCGTAAGTGTTAATCTTAGTAAACAAAATCCTTACTTCAATTTATTTGAAGAAAATCATAATGGCTTCTTATCGCTCTCCAAAAAAAGTGATTTTGTGCGCAGACAAGATTGTCCAGATGTATATCAATACAATGGGAATTTATATATCATTGATGTAAAAACATTATTGGCAAAAAAAAGAGTTGTGTATTTCGATAAAATCAAAAAATATGTGATGTCTGCGGAATATTCCATAGACATAGATACCGAATTAGACTTTAAATTTGCAGAAGAAATAGCAAAAACCATTTAATGGATAATAGTTTTAACGCATCATATACCGAATACTGGGAGCAAAGAGTTAACCAACTCTCTGATGGCACCAAGATTGCCGATTCTGATATAGCCGATTTATTTCTCCCTTTACTCAAAATTCAACCCCACGAAATTGTTTTAGATATGGGTTGTAGCTATGGTCGGTTTTTTCCTCTACTTTTTAAATATACCAAGCATATTATTGGCATTGATATAGAAGCCAACGCCATACAAAAGGCCGCAGATTATCCTTACACTCAGCTAGAAACTAGCGCCTTGGAAAAAATGGGATTCGCAAACGAAAGTATTGACAAGGCTTTCTGTTGGGCAACCTTTGATTGCACTGAACAAGAGCAGGTTTTAATTGAAACCAATAGAATTTTGAAGAAGGAAGGGCTTTTTTTGGTAACAGGGAAAAATATTAATTATGCTATTAAAGATGATGTTGCATTCATAGCGGAACGAAATGCTAAATTAAAATCATTTCCTAACCATTTTACAGATATTAAGAAATTGTATGACCTGGCGAACGATTTTGGTTTTAAAATTGAACATGGTTTTGCATTTAGCTTAAGAGGTGATTTTGGATTGGCAAAGGCCATACCTATTAATGACAAGAATTTAAATGAACCGTTTTATGAATATTTGCTTGTGCTAAGAAAAATAGAAGAGAACAAAGATTTTTCCGAACCCATTTGTGATTTATTTTCCAGTACAGCGCGCGAAAAAGCCCATTCAGAGGGCTTTGAAGATGTAATCACTTTTTTTAAAACGCATCAAGACAAATATGGCATATAATGACTAAACCGATAGTTCATATCGTTCATCATGTAGATACAGAAGGCCCTATGCGGGAGCCCTTAGATGAACTTTTTGAAAGAATTGAAAACACACTTGGTCATGCTCTTAAACTTGAACCTACCAAGGAGAATTTACTTAAACTTCAATCATTGGAATTTGTATTTATTAACAATGAAATCAATCAACTTCTTAAGAAATTAATAGATCCCAAATTATTAAGTTTTAAAAATAATTGGGATGAGGTAGATGAAATGCTGAATAGAATTTTGATTCCGTCATACAGGAATAAATTCAAAGACAGTTTTGGTAAAGGATGGATATACAATTGGCACTTATTAGATCATGTTGGTTTTGAAACCAATCCTCGTTATAGAATACTTGGGTATGGTGCTATCTTTAATCTCTACAATGACAAATTAAAAAATCTGAAAATTGAAGAAGATAGTTTACAATGGCATTTTCATCCAATCCCATTCAATAAAGCAGCTCATACAAGTGCTATTTCATACATGAACAGTGCTCATGAATTGCAGCAGGTTATGTGTAGAAGATTAATCGACAGCAATTGGTTTCCTGTTGTAAACCGGGCAGGATTTCATACCGTTCGCCCTGATAGCAATTGGTGGTTGGAGCAATGGCTTCCATTTGATGCCAGCAATCAAGCAATGAATAATGATAATACAGGATTCAATGACAATATTAATGGTCGCTTTGGGGATTGGAGAGGCGCTCCAGATGATTGGAGTTTATACAATCCGGATTATAACGATTGGCGCAAAAAGGGCAACATGAACCGAACAATAGCGCGTTGCCTAAATATGAATACCAGATTTAGAAACATTGATGGTAAAGAACTTCAGAAAGCATTTAACCTTGCAAATAGTTCTGGGAAAGATGTCTATGTTGGTATTACTAATCACGATTTTAGAGAAATGTCAATTGAAATGGTGTCATTTTATGAGGTGCTAAAACAGGTGGCGTCAGAAAACAAAACTGTAGATTATTCATTTTCCGACACCATCACTGCTTTTCGCAAATGCATCGGCTTTTCGAATGAAGAAATTTCAAAATATAAAATTAACTTTGATATTGAACTAAGAAATAATACTTTGAATGTAAGTATAAATAATGGTGATCTATTTGGACCACAACCCTTTATAGGTATCTTAACAAAAGATGGTAGATACTTAACTGATAACTTTAATTTTGGTGAAATTGGCAATAAACAATTTTACTATACTTTCGATTTCTTAACTGTTCCAATTCAAAATGTAAAGACGATTGCAGTGGCCTCTAATGACAAATATGGTAATTCTTGTATTAAACGAATTGATGTATGAGTAATCAAGTAGATGTATTAAATTTTGAGTATTCAACAAAAGGTATTCGGGATATTGGGATTGTAGAACCTGTGCTTTCCTATCTCGAATTAAACTATAGATTGAAAATTAAAAGGGCCTGTATCTCTGATAATTTTTGTAAAATTATACAACAATATTCACCTAAAATTATTGTAGTAGCCCACAGTATTGGAACCATCAATCACCACGAAATGGTTAAGTATGCTTCTTTAAAAGGAATTAAGGTTATCACTTTTATCGCAGAAGGTGATATGGTAGATATAAAAGAAAATGTAGAAATACTTTTTTGGGGAAACAACAACGACAAGATTTTCTATGAATTTGCAAATCTTCAATGGTCTCAGAAAAATATTGACTTAATTCTAAAACATATTCCTGATGCTAATAAATATCAGTTAATTTGCTGCGGTGGAACTGGTTTCGACCGCTATCAGTTTTTACCATTAAAATCTAAAACTGCCTTTTACGCTCAATACCCACAATTTAAAAATTATAAAAAAATAATAGGATTAGCGGGATTTCCTTTTTACTTTTTTCTAAGTGATTTGTATAAAAAAGATGGGCAATGGAACAATATGCACCTTGACCATGATGCATGCGATACTATGGCCGCTCAAAAAGAACCACTGCGCCAATTATACAAGGAGATTATTAAAAATAACCCTGATACTTTATTTATCCTAAAATATCATCCTTCAGATATTATGAAGGAATTAAGTGAATTCTATGAATTGGACCAATTTGAGAACACACTTTCAATTTATAAAGAGGAGAATATAGATGATGTTATCAATATCTCTGATTTGTGGATAGGCTTCGAATCAACTACTTGTTTAGAAGCGTGGTTATTAAATAAAACAACCTTTATTGCAAATCCAGATAAAGTAAATTTTGTGCGTTCTATTATTTCATCTGGTAGTCCGCATTATGGTAATGTGCAGGAACTAAATAGCGCAATACATTCCTTTTTTGAAATCGGACAATCTAATGATTTTAATAAATTAAAAACAGAAAGGGAATTTGCCGTTTCACAAGTCATTGGCTATGGCGACGGTCTTAATCATAAACGTGCTGGCGATTTCATCATTTCTGTATTAGATACCCAAATGATAAAAATGGCTCCAAATGATGATTTTGTTTCAGCAATGGAGAAGAAATATCGCAGTATGGAAATTCGTAAAAGCCTTAGACATATACTTTATAAAACACCATTTTTTTGGTTATCTAAAGTAAAAAATGAATTTCATAAGGACCAAATAAAAGAACAAGAATTTACTGAAGTGAAACGAGAAGCTTTTGCAGAATTATATAGAAGTGCGCTATCGAAATTTTATCAAAGCATAAATTAAATTGACGAATACAGATATCCATAATGGAAGTTGGGCAAAATCTATTTTTAAGGTAGGTAAATGGTATGTTTTGGCAAGCTTACTTGTGAAGGGTATTAACGCATTCACATTGCCAATTTTTACGCATTACATGTCTCCTTCAGAAATGGGGATATACAACGGCATTAATTCATTAAAGGCATTTATTCCACTCATTATTTCTCTTGGGCTAGATGGTGCATTTATTCGCTTTTTTCACGAATATAAAAAAGACCATCATAAATTGGCCACCATGTTTTCATCTACTTTTTGGTTTGTTATGGTATTTGGGACCCTCGCATGTATTTTACTTTTCATTGGATTAAAACAAACCCATCCTCAATATCAACCGCTATCTATTGCTTTGGCTGTATTTCCTCCTATTTTTTTTCAATTGGGAATGTTAGGCATTGCTTTTTTTAATCAAAGTTTGGAGTCCTATAAAACAACATTATTTCAAATTACTGCTACCCTTTTTGGTGTTGCATTTTCCATATATTTAGTAGTAAACCAAGCTAAGGGTGTTCAAGGCAGATTGATAGGCGATAGCATTATCGCATTAATTCTGATGCTAATGGTGACCTGCTATTTTGTAAAAAATAAAATTCTGCGATTTGAATATGATAAAGTTTATATCAAAAATGCCTTATTATTTTCATTGCCATTATTGCCAGTTAGTTTATCTGCTTGGATTAATACCCAAAGTTCACTATTGCTGGTTCAAAAATATTTTCCTGGACAATCTGTCGCTGGGTTATTTGGTTTAGCTACCAGTGTGGCATTGCTGATGTATTATGCAATCGATGCAATTACACAAGTACTTAATCCAGTTGTGATGAGTGGTTTGATAAACGATAGGGAAAGAACTCATAAAAAAATCCGAGAGCTCATGCTCATGTTTACAGTGCTAATTCTTTTTATTCACCTTTTAATTGTATTCTTTTCAAAAGAAATTGTAATTGTTTTTACTGCTAACTCGTTCGCTTTTAAAAGTGCTTACCTATTTATTGCCCCACTCTGCATAACCTACATGTTTGGTATTTATCACCGCTTGTTCAATACTATTATAAGTTTCCATAAAAAAAATATTTATATCACATATGCGGTTATTTCAGGGGCAATATGCATGTTCTTGTCAAATATTGTTTTATTGCCGCTCTACGGGCCTAAAATTGCCTTTGTTTCTCAAATTACTGGCACACTGATTATGGTTGGTATAGAATTTTACTTTGCACGCAAACTCGAACAAATTACATTTGGACTAAAACGATATTGGCCTTTCCTATCATTGTACTTATTTGGAGTAATTTTATTTTATTTCTTTTTAAATAATGATCATCATTTTTACCAAATATTAATATTAAAAATAAGTCTTGCTGGGGTGATAGGATTGTTGTTTATTTATTGGGGTAATTATTACAGACCAATAATAGATTTCGCAAAACGAAAATTTAATCTAAAATGAGTGTACTCTACTTTATTACAAGATCATTTCCCAATGTCGGAAACTCAAGCGGTGGTGGTGCTTTAGCAAGACAGGCCCAAGTAGATGTTTTGAAGAATTGTGGATTCAATGTAAAAGTGGTGGTACCCAATCCTGGCGGACCAACTATCGAGAAAGACGGAATTCTTTTTATTGGATTTAAAAGAAATAAAAAAATCTTTAGTGGATTAGAAAGAATAGGTTTGGTCGGAGATGCTTATTATCCATGGGTTAAAGCCACACAAAAATATTTAAAGCCCAAAGTCAATTCAAACGATTATCTCTTATGTGTAACAGGTGGCTCAGCAGATACATTCATGGTAGGTTCAGCTATTAAAAAATCAAATGGTTGCAAATTGATACTGAGTTATCACGATCCTATTAACTACACAACATTTAATGGATTACTTGTGGATCAAAAATGGTTTGCTAAGAAAGATTATCTCGAGAAAAAAATAATTGCTAACGCTGATGCAATTTTTACTTCATCCAACTCTTTTAAAAATGCATTGATTAATAAATATCCTTCTATGGCCAACAAAATTCACAATTTCTATTTTGGTTATAACAACAAGCAAACTATTGGAGAAAAAGCATATAATTTTCCATTAAATCTTGCCTATGCAGGATCTTTTAATATTCATCAATCTCCCGAAATTATGCACAAGGTTGCTGAAGGGTTGAAACATATTAAAAAGAGATATCTAGGTTATTATGAAAATTATGCGCCAATAAAAGAATATATCAATGATGAAGAATTTATAGGGGCACTTGACCACAAAAGCTTTTTGGAATTTGCTAAAGATAAAATTGATATTGGTTTTGTAAGCCTAACAAGTGCCTACTTAGCTGCTTGTTTCCCATCTAAAATATTCGAGTACATCAACCTTGGCTTACCAATTTTGGGTGCCTTGCCCGAGAGTGATGCCATGGATTTCATCAATCACAATAAAATTGGTAAGGCCTTTCATTATTCTGATATAGCAGGCATGCGAAGTTATCTTCAAAATATAACAATAGTAGATCTTGTCCAACAAAGAGAAAATATCCTCAAGCTAAAAGACAGTTTGTATTATACCGAAACCTTAGGTGGTATGTGTAGCCAAATTAAAAATTTGCCTTAATATTGCACAGTTTTGAAAACATTATTCATTTTTGGCACCCGACCAGAAGCTATTAAATTAGCCCCCCTTATTATTCATTTCAAAAAACAATTTCCAATTTCAACATTTGTCTGTGTCTCCGCCCAGCATAGGGAGTTGTTGGATCAGGTTTTAAATTTCTTTGAAATTAAACCCGACTTTGATTTAAATTTAATGAAACCCAATCAGAGTTTAAATGAATTAACTGCTAATATTATTACTTCATTGACACCAGTCATCAATGAAATAAAGCCAGACTTAGTATTTGTGCAAGGAGATACTACAACTGTTTTTGCAGGTGCATTGTGTGCATTTTATAATCAAACAAAGGTGGTACATGTTGAAGCAGGTTTAAGAAGCGGAAATAGGTATTCTCCCTTTCCTGAAGAAATAAACCGACAATTAACCTCCAAGTTAAGTGATTATCATTTTACCCCAACTGCCTTGGCGTCACTCAATTTAAAGAATGAGGGAATTACTGAACACGTTTATGAAGTTGGCAATACTGTAATAGACGCTCTTTTGGTAGCCAAAGAAAAGGTGAGTCATGATAGCAAAAAATATGAAGATTATTTTGAAAATTTAGACTTAAACAAAAAACTAATTTTGGTAACTTGTCATAGAAGAGAAAGTTTTGGTGAGGGTATAAAAAATATTTTTTCTGCTGTTAAAGAAATTGCATTATCGCACCCAGAAGTAGAGTTTGTATATCCTGTTCACCCTAATCCAAATGTAAAGCTTCAAGCAGAAACCATTCTGAGTAATATCAATAATGTAAAATTAGTTGAGCCTCTAGAATATCCACACTTGGTATGGCTGCTAACAAAGGTTTATTTAGTATTAACAGATTCTGGAGGCTTACAAGAAGAAGCACCAACTTTTGGTAAACCCGTTTTGGTGTTAAGAGAAGTTACAGAGAGAGTAGAGGGCATCGAGGCAGGTACTGCAAAATTGGTTGGTAATAAAAAAGAAACTATCATGAATGAATTAAATAATTTGTTAAATGATTCCATGAAATATAACAAAATGGCAAATGCCGTTAATCCTTATGGCGATGGCTTCACTTCTGAACGCATTTTTAATATCTTGACAAAATAATACGATGGACCAACAGGATATTTGGAAACAACATACCAAGGGCTTAACACCCGAAGATTTGTTAAAAAGAATTAACAAGCCTGCTCAATTTCAAATCGAGCTTAATGACTTTTTAGGTAAAATTATTAAAGATAATAATTATAAGGATTTAATTGAAGTGGGTTGCGAGGCAGGCACTTCCAGCACCATGCTTGATAAAAATTTAAACATAACCTTACTGGATTTAAATGAGGATATTTTAAGATTAGATGAAGAAGCCTATAAAAATGTTTATCCCAATTTTAAATATTGTCAGGCAGATATGTTCAACATGCCTTTTCAAGATGAATCTTTTGACATGGTATTTAACGCAGGCGTTATTGAGCATTTTGATATAGAAGAGAGAACCCGGGCAATTAAGGAGTATTGGCGAGTGCTAAAAAAAGGTGGTACTATGGTCATAGCATTCCCTAACCATTATTCGCTCCCATATCGCTTTGCTTACCTTATAAGAACCATAACAAAAAAATGGATTTTCCCACCAGAAAATAAAATGTACAATTTAAAAAAAGAATTACAAGTGAATGGCATAGACGGTTTACAAAGAATAGTTTTAAGTAAAGCCAGTATTTTCAATTGGAATAACTACTCCCCATTTATTAATAAATGTTTCAAATTGCTCGATAAGGTATTCAATTTTGAAGGCTATTTAACTGTCATTTGGGTGAAAAAAAATGATCATCTGTAAATTAAAATTTAATCAATTTCTATTATCTTAGAAATAAAAGATTACACTTTAATCCAATATTTGAAATATTGGTTTTAAATTGAGTTGAATTGGCGTTCAATATGGTAAATTGGAAGGTAGGTTCAACCCTTATGGCATAGGTTATATCCATATCAAATTCGAGTCCGTATGCCAAAGAAAAAGAAGGTTTAAATGCCTTATAGTCAGATGATACATTGTATACGTTTTTGGTAAATGGCGCATTTTTATATTCTACCGTTTGATAGAGTAGTTGCTTTGTTGGCAGCGAAAAATTGAGTGCAAAGGATGGTAAATGCCTTCCATATTTACTTCTTATAGGAACTGCTAATTTGAGTGGCAACATAACAGAATAGAATTTGTATTCGTTTGACACCTTATTGACGTTTACTTTAGTTTCAATAGTTGAAGAATAAGCATACCCTTCACTGATATAGTTCAATCCTGTTTCAAAAAAATAGGTTTTCATTCTAAAACTTGCAACTCCACCTATCGAAAAACCAGCCACAGGTTTCTTATCCATTATGCTTCCTGATTGTTTAGGGTTGGCTGAACTTGAATACACGCCCGCACTTATACCATAGGCAAATGGGGTTTGATTAGGATCTGCCGTTTGTGCATTGCAAAACGGTACAATTAACATTAAACCAAATAGAAATTTAAATCTTTTCATTAATCAATTATTAAAATATTTCCTGTTCTTTTAAATATATTTCCTTTATTCATATAAGGATGCTGTACAGTCATTATCCAAACGTAGTTACCATTGCTAATCCTCTTACCCTTATACTCTCCCTTCCATCCTTCATTGTAATCATTCGTAGTAAATACCAATTCTCCCCATCTGTTATAGATGTCAAATTTATAATATATTGGTTCACACCCTTTGGGAATAATAGGTCTGAATTCATCATTGATGCCTAGTGAATTGACTGGAGTAAAGGTATTTGGAATGTAAATTTCGCATTCTGAAGATAGATTTATTTCCGAAGCATTATCCCTACGACATAAGTACGATACACTAATATTTCTCTTAACTGCAGTCAAAAATTGAGAATTAAAAATTCCTCCACTTGAGGTATCTTGTTCTTCATTTATTAATTTTAAGTTTATATCAATATTTTGTGGCAAATAATCAATCTCATTGCATCCTATATAGGGTATACAATTTAATTTATTTAGGAATATTTGATTATCATTATTTGAAAAGGATGCGGAATAGCCAATAGCGTAATAACTTGAATCATTAGATTTTAAACAACTAAATAGGTAATCATCATTTGCACCACCAATTGTTTTTGCAAATATTAAATTTCCAGTGGTGTCCATTCTAATGAAACTACCATCTATATTTCCAAATCCATATGAATTGGTATGTCCATTGAGAAGAATTTCATCACCTGATATTTCAATATTATATAATGCATCATTTCCGTTTCCTTCAATCATTTTCATCCACCGCTTATTACCATTAGACGTAAACGAGGCTACAAACATTTCTTGATTACTTGGTGAAGACCTAACAAAACCCGCAATATAAATATTCCCGTTGCCATCTTTTGTAAGAGTATATAAACCATCATTAAATTCTCCACCAAAACTGAAACTCCATAAAATGTTTCCAACTGAATCAATCATTGCTAATAGTGCATCTGCACTACTTGAGGTTGCATAATTGGAACAATAAATTGAATTGCCGTCTGGATAATTAGTCAAACCTTTTAAATCATTAAAATAATTATTACCATAAGTTTTTGTCCATTTCAAATCACCTTTTTTATTTAACCTAATTAGGTAATTATCTGCTCCACCCGATCCATAACTATAAGTGTTACCATAGACAAAATAGCCACTATCAATTGCAACAGTTGCATACCACGCTGATTCAACAGATGTTCCACCAACAGTTTTACTCCATAATACTGAACCAGAGGAATCCACCTTTACAATCCACACATCACCTCCTCCCACCCCATAACTTTTGCTGCATCCTAATAATAATAAGCCTTTATCTGAAGTAACAACATGTTTTTGGAAATAATCTTCTTCAGTTCCTCCATATGTTTTATACCAAATTAAATCTCCATACTTATTAAATTTTGAAAGAAACCCATCTTCATTTCCAAAATTATATGTACCTCCTGATATGTATATATTTCCACTTTCATCTTCTGTTAAACCATATGCAAGGTCATTTAAATTACTACCGAAAACTGCTTGATATGTCCGCTGATTACAATTTAAAATAGGAGTATCTAACAAATTATCATTCCTATATATTTGTTTAATTAGATTGCACTTTGAAAACAAATTACTTTCGAGATGCATAGTTATCACACTATTATATGCAAACATTTTACAGGATATAAAAAAAAAAAAAAAATATTGTAAAATATTTAGAACACATAAATGAATATTTCTTTTAATTATTTACAATTATATCTTTTAAAATTGGATAAACCCAATTAACAATGATTACAATTTCAAAGATTTCAAATTAGATATTCAAAATAACTAAGCTAAATATACTTTAAATATAATAGTTTCGTATTTTGGTTTATTCATCCAAATCATTTGATAAGTTAACTAATGCTTTTTAATTCATTACCATTCCTTGCTTTTTTAGCACTTTTCTTTGGCATTTGGCCACTGGTAAAGCATAAAAACACCTCCAAATGGTTGTGGATTTGCTGCATGTCAGCAGTGTTTTACGGTTGGTGGGACTGGCGCTTTCTTTTCTTACTATTTTTCACCGGTGCCATCGATTATTTCACAGGTAAATTTATTCTTAAATTTCCTAGACAAAAGAAATTTTGGTTATGGTTATCACTTACAACCAATTTATTGTCGTTGGTTATTTTTAAATACAGTGGTTGGCTTGCAAGTATTATTGACAATGGCTTCGCAACATTTAATATTCACATAAGTTTTAAGAGTTGGATTCCAGAATTTACACTTATTTTACCTGTAGGTATTAGTTTTTATACCTTCAATTCTATGAGTTATACCATCGATTTATACAGAGGTAAAACCAAGCCCGCTGAAAATATTCTTCATTTCTTTGCCTTTATTTCATTCTTCCCTCATCTAGTTGCTGGTCCAATAATAAGAGCTAAGGATATACTTCAACAATTAACAAAACCCATACAAACAAATAGTGTTCAGATTTTTCACGGCATTAGAATATGCATTTGGGGTTTATTTCAAAAAATGGTTTTGGCAGACAATATAGCTGTCCTAGTAAATGATCAATTCAATCATGTAGGAGAGCATTCCGACTCAGCCCAATGGTGGATATGCATGCTTGCATTTGCCTTTCAAATATACTTCGATTTTAACGGATATAGCACTATTGCACGCGGTATTGCTAAACTATGTGGGATACACTTCAGATTGAATTTTAATCAACCATATTTTGCTCATTCATTTCAAAATTTTTGGCAACGCTGGCATATATCACTTTCAAGTTTCTTTAGAGATTATGTCTATATTTCCTTGGGCGGCAATAGAAAGGGTCGACTAAGAACCAATCTTAATTTATGGATTACCATGCTACTCTCTGGTATTTGGCATGGTGCTAACTTTACATTCGTAGTTTGGGGGGCCTTACACGCATTGTATTTATCTATTGAAAGATTCATAATTAAACAAAGGTTAATTATAAATAATAAGCCCGTTAAAACATTATTCAACTTCTTTTTAATTTTTATTCCAGTGTTGGTAGCCTGGACATTTTTTAGAGCAAAAGATATCCATGAGGCATTCTATATTATTCAGTGTCTATTTAGTTTCAATTTCGAACTTAGTTTAAAGGAATTACTCATAAGTAATGCTGTTTTTTGGCTGATAATTGGCATTGCCAATGAATATATTCTTTTTAATAAATTTAAATTAATCCACAGCAAGTCACCTATTTTTCAAGCTGTATTAATTTGTTTCTTAATTGCATTAATTATTTATTTTAGAGGACCAGAACAACAATTTATTTACTTCCAATTCTAAATTATATGATCGAAAATAGTAGAATTAAATTAAGTAGAATCGGAATTATTATCACTATTCTGCTTACCCCAATAATGATTTTTCTATTTGGAATTTGTTTACCCAAATTACCCTCCTCTAATATATTACACGATGCTTTTTGGGCCGATAAAATTTCTAATTCAAAAAAATATGATATAGTTGTTATTGGAGATTCTCGCATTTACAGAGGTATTAACCCATTAATAATATCGCAAATTACAGCCTCAAAAACAGTAAATTATGGTTTCAGTGCTGCAGGGTTGGATTCAAGTCTCATTTATTCTGCCTTGGAACAACTTGATACAAATGGTAAAAAAATAGCAGTTTTTGGCATTACTCCAAGCGCATTTACCCAAGAGGCAAGTAAAAATGAGCATTTCAAATCACTCAAAAGAATAAGTGACAAAGATTTATGGATACGCAAAAATATCTATCCATTTTTGGGCGGATTTAATTCTTACAGCTTATCTGAAATTAAGAAAGCATTTAACCATGAGGCTTATTATCAAGATTGCCAAGCAGATGGTTTTATCTACAGTTACAAAGTTCCCTCAGATAGTATGGCAGCCATTAATTCGTACATCGATTATTTTAAACGCACCTCAATAAGTGAGTTACAACAATCTAATTTTCTTGACTTAATTAAAAAATTGGAATCAAAAGGAATCAAGTGCTTTGCATTCAGAGTACCCGTTTCTTTGCCAATGGCCACTCTCGAAAGTAAAATCTTCGATTTTGAAACTTTTAAAATAAAATTAGAATCGGCAGGAGCTCATTGGATTTCAATTCCTCAAAATGGTTTTAATAGCTATGATGGTAGTCATCTTACAGGCCCATCTGCTAATAAACTTTCACGAATTTTAGGAGATTCAATTCTAAATTATCACTAATTTCGCAAACATTGAAAGTCTTATTTCTTTTTGGTGGTCTTCCCCATTATCTAAATAAAGTATTAAATAAAATTAATGCTGAAAATGACATTGAAGTAGTAGTTATTGCTCCCTCTGGGAATAGTCTAACCTTTGGCAGTGGTGTGCATCAGAGCGAGGAAGGTATTGATTTTAAGGTTATACGACTGATAGAATATAAAACATGGTATGGTAAGCCTTTCTTTAAGAATTTCTATAGAACCATTAAGTCTGAAAAACCAGATATTATTGTAACAGGTTGGCCGTATTTTTTGGCCTATATTCTCAACCCTATTCTTCTTATAAAACTAAAATTCACAGGCATTAATCTTCATGCACGTGAAATTCCATTTACTGTTCCTGCTTATCACGAATCCTTTTCTGATTTTGAGGCACGCTGTGTAATAAGTCAAAAAAATGAACTCATATTTAAGAGCAAATTAGCATTCTTGCTTTTAAAATGTATGAGAAAATACCTATACTCCTTTGTATTTAAAAAAGCACTTTTGTATACCGAGCAAGGTATTGAAATAATCAATTCTTATGGCCTTAAAAAGGAAAACATTATTGTAACTTATAATTCACCAGATACCGACGAAATATTGGCAACTATTGAAATAGTTAAATTAGAAAACCCTGATTTAATGAGAAAGAAGAACAGATTTTTGCATGTTGGTAGACTTGTTAAATGGAAAAATGTCGATTTAATTATTATGGCTATTGATTCCCTTAAACATAAATATCCCGATATTGAACTTGCAGTTATAGGTAATGGCGAGGAGGAATCAAATCTTAAGAACCTGGTTGCGGATTTAAAACTTCAAAATCATATAAAATTTCTTGGTGCTATTTATGAGGGGAAAGAACAAAGTATTGAATTCTTAAAATCAGATTTTTATATTCTTGCTGGCATGGGCGGGTTATCTATTAACGAAGCCATGACCCATAGTTTACCAATAATTTGCTCTGTTGCCGATGGCACAGAAAAACAGCTTGTTGTTGCTGGTCAAAATGGTTTCTATTTTAAAGATAGTGATTTAAATAGTTTAATGGCAACTATGGAAAAGGCCATGAATGCAGATAAGGTAACAATGGGTCATAAATCGCGTCTAATTATCGAAGAAAAAATAAATCTTAATATTGTAGTTGAAAG
Source organism: Bacteroidota bacterium (assembly GCA_025354385.1). Taxonomy (GTDB): domain Bacteria; phylum Bacteroidota; class Bacteroidia; order NS11-12g; family UBA955; genus JABMMZ01. The sequence goes on along the minus strand of JANXMZ010000039.1, from coordinate 275 downwards.
GTTTGTGCAAGCCTTTAAGCAATAAAAAAAGCCACTTATATTTCTATAAGTGACTCTTTCTTAACACTACACTATAAAACTATCTTTTGATGAATTTATTGGAAGTTGTACTTCCATCATTGTTTAATATATGAATGAAGTAAATACCAGTCTCTAAATTTCTGATATCAAATTTCATGTTGTTGCCATTCATTTCTGGGTTCATAATTTGTTCAACTGTTTTACCGTTTGAATCCATGATAATGACATTGATGTCTGAATCCGGAGTTGAACTT
>JANXMZ010000073.1 GCA_025354385.1 Bacteroidota bacterium | reverse complement strand
CAAGCCTTTTGAAGACAACAACGGACCACCTCCAATACAGATACAGGGGGTTCTTTTCTGAAAACAGAATTATTTTGGTGAAAGTTTACTGAAAATCTGAATCTTATGTTCTTGACCAAAATCGTTTAGGACAGGATTGGTGTGGTGTTGAATATTAACAGCCTTACTTTGTTTCAATATTTCGCTAATAACCCGGGCGCCCGCACTGCGCTGATTGCTTACTACGAAAAAAACAAAGACCAATTAGAAGCGATTGCAAACAAATACGACCAAAGCACTGGACCGCATGATACACTAACTTTAAAGGACATTAAAACAGATGTGGTGGTTCTAAAAACCCAGATTGATAGTTTGGTAGAGACCAATGAAATCCCTATTGGTTGGAAGCACCATCCTAAAAAGGCAAGTACTCACACAAACACTTGGTGGCAAAACATACTGAATGGTATGCTTTACCTCATTGGCTTTGTGCTCACCGCTTTTGCCGCCAGTGCAGGTGCGCCCTTCTGGTTCGAACTCTTGAAAAAAGCTTATACCCTCAAAAATAAAAACGGATGAAAGATACTTTTAAAAATGTACACACGCATATTTTCACCATGGACAATGCGCCAGAAAAGTTCTTACAACTTTTTTTACCCAAGCCCATTGCCAATGCGGTAGATACTGCTACCAATTCGCAATTAGGGGTGTTGCTACTCTCAGGACTTATTGCCCAATTTGGGGCACAAGGTAAACGCTATGCGCAGTTCTTAAAAATAGGCAAGAGCAAAGACCAAGGCACAGTGTTCGAAGAGCTACTGGCCCAATACTCCGACCCAACGATGGAGATGGTGGCCCTTACCATTAACATGAACTACATGGGCATAGGCGCTACCAAATCGGGCTTTGAAGGGCAACTGCAACAGGTCATCGATATTAAAAGACGCTATCCCGAACGGCTGTTGATTTTTTTAGGGTTAGATCCAAGATGGCAAAGTTCGGGCACAGAAATAAGAAAAACAGTAGAGCGTTATTTCGAAACAAAAATTGATTCAGGTGGTCAAAGTATTTATCCATTTACAGGTCTTAAAATTTATCCAAGTAATGGCTTCTATGCCTTTGATGAGCGCGTAAAAGAAACCTTTGCTTGGGCAGCAGACAATGGGGTGCCAGTGCTTTCGCATACCAATTATTTAGGTGGTATCTTCAGTCACGATAAGAACAGCATTGTACAAAACTTAAATCCCAACAATCCGTATACTGGCTTGCCTTATGATCAACCCAAATTCATCAACAAAAAAAGCAGAAAAGAATGGTTAACGGGGGCTAACTTAACGAACAATTGTCAACGCAGTTGTTCGTATTTTTTAGAACCGAATAGTTTTGAAAGCGTCTTAAATGCTTTTAACAACGCTAACAATCCTTTAAAAATATGTTTCGCTCACTTCGGTGGGTCTTCACAAATGTTGGCGGCTATCAATGGCACCCAAGACGAGGAGCAGGCGCATCCTTATGGGGTTACCGACTTAAATTGGTTCAAACAAATACAACAATTAATGGCCCAGTATCCGGGTGCTTATACCGATATTTCCTACAATGTAGCAGAAGGGGTTAAAGCAGATGACAACATTTTATTCGATGCCTTCTTAAAAGAAACAAATCAAAGTTATGGGGATAAAATCATGTATGGCACCGATTTCTTTTTGGCCGAGAAAGAGAGTCCTGAGAAAAATACTTACGATCAGTTTAGAACTTATGCCAGTGGAAAAACTTTAGACAATGGCAATAACTTTTGGGAGCAAATTGCGAAGACGAATACGAACGCGTTTTTGAAGAGTAAGTATTACGATGTATAAAAGTGAAAATCAAAATTATAACTACAAATTATTTCAGAAACAAAAAAACATACCACTTGGTATGTTTTTTTATGATTCAATTTCAATTAGTCAATTCTTATGAACTTTGTAATAAACATATTTTCAAATCATTGTATTTTATATACTGGTAAAAATGATCATTTAATATGCAAGTATTTCGTAAATTACATTGTTCTTCGGCAAATTTATTGGAAGAATGCAACTACTTCTTCATCAATTGCTAAATATTATTTATTTTCAGAGGAACATATTTGACATTATAACAAAGTTCTATGTTTTAGGGACGTCGCATGAACCGGCCGGTTTTTTGAGATGTAGTTTTTTTTGGTACCTCAAGGGAAGTTCTGTGAGGAACGAACAGAAATCACCCGTACCACGAAGGTAGCATTGATGCCTTTTAAAAACAATTAACTCATCAAT
>JANXMZ010000007.1 GCA_025354385.1 Bacteroidota bacterium | reverse complement strand
AACATGTCATTGGAAAAATAAAAGTATTTCGCATTATGGCTGAACGCTACAGGAACCGAAGGAAGAAGCATAAGATGAGAATGCAAATCATTTGTGGAATCTATAATTTTCAACTAAAATGACTTATGAAAGAGGTCTAATGAAAAAGATAACTATAATCGGATTGACCAGATACTTGAATATGACAATAAATTACTTGTTAGTTTTTCCTTTCTAAAAAATAATTATACAACAATTGCCTTATTGAATAAACAAGGGAATTTTCTCAAAAAAAGAACTATTAAGGAGATGAATTTTAATAGCCTTACGGTGAGTAAGAAGGGCATTATTAATGTCCTATCCGATGGCTATCCTGCAGGACTATTTTACAATCCTTCTCTTGTAATTGAAAAAAGTCTGTTAATTAATTTAGATTCAAATCTTCAGATCAAAAAATTTCAATATTATCACTTGCAAGATACAAATTACTTTAATACCACTTTCGGCATGTGCTTTATTGATTCAAATGAATCTAATTTCCTCACAATAAGTAGCGATATGCAGCCAAATTCAGCGAATTCTAAAATTGGAGGTTCTTTAATGATTACCAAAAATTTGGATGATAAAAATTGGAACAAAATTATTAGTGATACAACAATTTTCAATGAAAGCTATTCAATAATAAGAATTGGTGATAATAGATTTGCACTTGCCAGTGTTTATTATCCAAACAACAATAATCCAAATAGGTATTATGGCAAAAATTATGTTATAGATTCTAACGCCAACGTTATTTTTAGTAAATATGAAAATATCACTTCGCAACTTTCTTGGTCGGAAGATATACTTAAAACATATGATGGCAATATTGTTGCATTGGGTGCAAAAACTTCCAATAGTTTAGATTGGGATATCTATTGTTATAAATACAATAGCGATTTAACACCTTTTAATAAATTGAAAATCGTAAAAAATTATGACACCTTGTGCACATCCCTCACCGTATCCTCTGCCTCCATTAATTTACCCAATCCTAAAATTATTCCCCTTCTCATGGATTCTTTTTTAAGCATTCCTAAAAATGCAGTATTCAATTTAAAAACCAACACTTACCCAAATCCTGTAAAAGACAATCTGCGCATTCAAGTGGCGCAAAATAACACCCAATTTTTAGACGTAGCAGTGTATGATATTTTGGGTAAATTCATGTTCAGTAAAATACTGCCTTGCTCGGAAGGCAAAGCAGAAATTAACTTGGCCCAATTGCCAGATGGGCAATACATTTTGATAATGCGAGATACTGCCAACAAAGACCAAAACTATTCTGTAATTATAAAACAAACAGAATAAAGCAAGTCATAAAAAACTACTAAAAAAAGGAGCCAAAGCTCCCTTATTTATATAAAATAAAATTTCTGTTACTCCAATTTTCTAGCGATACTCACTTCTTCAAACGCTTCGAAATTATCGCCTACTTGCATATCGCTATAGTTCTTTAAAGAGATACCGCACTCAAATCCTTTTAAGACATCCTTAACATCGTCTTTAAAGCGTTTCAACGAATCTAATGCACCTGTATGAACTACTACTCCATCTCGTATTACCCTTACCTTACTACCACGGGTTATTTTACCATCGGTCACCATACAACCTGCAATGGCTCCCACTTTGGTAATTTTAAACACCTCGCGCACTTCCACATTACCAATTACAGTTTCTTTAATCACTGGACTCAACATACCTTCGATAGCAGATTTAATCTCATCTATGGCTTGGTAAATAATGGAGTAATGACGTATATCGATTTGCTCTGCCTCAGCTAATTTTTTAGCACTTGGCGAAGGGCGTACTTGGAAGCCTATGATTATAGCATCAGAGGCAGACGCTAATAACACATCGCTCTCTGTTATTTGACCCACACCGCGGTGTATTACTTTTACCAATACTTCGCTGTTACCTAAGTTCAATAATGAATCGCTCAAGGCTTCTACCGAACCGTTCACATCTCCTTTAACAATTAAGTTTAATTCTTTGAAATTACCAACCGCCAAACGTCTTCCAATCTCATCGAGTGTAATGTGTTTAGTTGTTCTAATGCCCTGCTCTCTCATCAATTGCTGGCGTTTGTTGGCCAGGTCTTTTGCAGAATCTTCAGAATCAAAAGCTACTATAGGATCTCCAGCAGATGGGGCATCGCTGAATCCTAACATACTCACTGGAGCACCAGGCCCTGCAGAATCTAATCTTACGTTGCGCTCGTTAAATAAAGCTTTTACCTTGGCATAATTTGGACCTGCTACTAGATGGTCGCCAACTCTTAAAGTACCAGTTTCTACCAATAGATTCACCATTATACCACGGCCTTTATCTAATCGCGCCTCTACAATGGTACCTTTGGCATTTCTTGTTGGATCGGCTTTTAAATCTAATAACTCAGCTTCCAATAATATTTTTTCTAAAAGCTTATCTATGTTCAAGCCTTTCTTGGCCGAAATTTCCTGACTTTGGAATTTACCACCCCACTCTTCTACCAATATATTCATACCAGCAAGGGCTTCTCTTATTTTTTCTGGATTGGCACCTTCTTTATCCATTTTATTGATGGCAAATACCATAGGTACATTGGCTGCTTGCGCATGGCTAATAGCCTCTCTTGTTTGAGGCATAATGCTATCGTCTGCCGCAATTACAATTACAGCAATATCGGTAACCTTAGCACCCCTTGCACGCATGGCTGTAAATGCTTCGTGACCAGGAGTATCCAAGAAAGTAATTTTTTCGCCTTTAGGTAAGGTTACTTCATAAGCCCCTATGTGTTGTGTTATACCACCAGCCTCACCAGCAATAACATTGGCCTTACGGATATAATCCAATAAGGAAGTTTTACCATGATCTACGTGACCCATTACGGTAACGATCGGTGGACGAGGGACCAATTTGGTTACATCATCTTCTTCCTCATCAAAAGCAATGGTTTCTTCGGCATCCACGAATTCTACTTCAAAACCAAACTCATCGGCCACCAAGGTGATGGTTTCTGCATCTAATCGCTGATTGATGGATACCATCATACCCAATGAGAAACACGCTGAAATAACGTCCGTTACTTGAGCGTCCATCATTTTGGCCAAATCGTTGGCAGTTAAAAATTCTGTTACTTTTAATATTTTTTCTTCCTGTTCCAGCCTGTCCTGCTCGTTCTGTCTGGTTTGGAAGTGATCGTCTCTTTTTTGACGTTTAAATTTCGATTTATTGGTTTTACCTCTACCAAAAGATCCAATTTTATTCAGCGTTGTTTTTAATTTCGACTGAATTTCTTTTTGTGTAATTTCTTTTTTAGGTTCAGTTTTATTTGGCGTGTTCGCTTTGTTAACCCTTATTTCCTGTTGGATATTAACTTTGATAGCACCCGATTTGCGTTTTCTTTTTTCGCGATTCTGAGGACTTTCATAAGGCTGTTTTGGTTTGGCAACAGGCTCTGGTCTCAATTCAATTTTACCACGAATGGTTAAACCACCCAATTCAACTAAGTTCGCTTTCACCAATTCGCGCTCTTCTTCAGGAATAGATTCTTCTACTGGCGCAACTTGCACTTCTGGTGGTTTTACCTTTACCTCTTCCTTCTTCACTTCTTTTACCGGTTCTTCAACAGGTTTTTTAGCGACTTTAGGTTCGGTTTTTTCAGGTTTCTTTTTATCCAAGTCAATTTTACCTTTAACATTTAAACCAATTTTTAAAGGTGTATGTTTTTCTATTTCAGGTTCAATTTCTTTAACTTCTTCTTTTACTACAATTGGTTTTTCAACCTCTGGCACTTTTTTAGCAACTTCCTTAACAGGTACTGCATTTTTAACCAATACTTCTGGTTCTTCAACATTTTCGACAACTTCGTTGACTTTTTTTGCAATTGGTTCTTCAACCTTTACAATGTCCTCGCGTTTTTTGAGTTTTAAGCCTTGAGATTTAGACTCTTCTTTTGCGGCTTTATCAGAGACAAATAGGTTGGATACATAATTGTACATTTCATCACTCAGTTTTGCTGTAGGTTTATTTTCTATAGCAAATCCTTTCTTCTGCAAACTCTCTACTATCGTTTGCACACTTACATTTAATTCTGCTGCTGCTTTTACTAATCTTATTTCGGCCATTAAAGGTTATTTATAATTGGGGGCTAATTTTGCCAAATGCAAAGGTAAGGTTATGCAACTATAATTCAAAAGGGGTGCATAATTTGTTTTTATCTCAGCAAAATATGGAACCTCAAATGGTTACGATTGAAATTTAATTCATCATTAACCAAGCCAATAACCAAGGCATCATCACAATTTTAAAGGAACTATCTGCCTGTTGGCGCCTATTAAGACTGTCTTTAATAACCCGGATAGCAATGGTGATTTGATTTTCGATTGTCTTTTCGCTTAGTTGCATTAATGCTGCAATCTCCTTATTTGGCATACCTTCTTTTCTGCTCAAAACAAAAATTTGCTTGCATTTGGGTGGTAATTTTTCTATAATCTCAAAAACAGCCTGTTCTGTTTCCCTAGCTTGCAAATGCTCTACGGCCGAAGTATCTGCAGAGGCAATTTCGAATTCTGGTTCCATTAATATGGCTTCCATCTTTTTCTTTTTCAAAAAGTTTAAACTCTTATTGCGAACAATGGTATATAAATAATTTTTAATTGAATCGTCTAACAACAACTCCTCTTTCTTATTCCACACCACCAAAAAAGTATCATTCACAATTTCATCTGCATCCTCAGCAGATTTTACATATTGCATGCAGAACCAATGCAAGCCTGGTTGATACTTGTAAAACAATTGTTCAAGATGTGGAATTTTCGTATCCGTAAGGTTTCAAAATTAACCACAATTCATTGGTAAAAAAATCTTATTAATTCACAACGAATTATTAATTGGCCATGTTACTTATAAACTGCAATCTCATCAACTGCAATTCTTCATAGGTAAAGTCATTATCGAAATCGACAACAGCCCTTTCTAAATCATCATCTTCCTGCCTTTTAAAATACTCGAATATCTCTTCTTGGAATTCTTCTTCTATGATTTCATCAATGCAATAATGGAGATCTAAACTGGTGCCTAAAGTTACCATCTGTTCCAATTCATCCATCAATTCTTGATATGCCAAACCATTGCTACGAGCAATATCTTCAAGCGCCATTTTTTTATCAATGTTCAATATAATGGCAATCTTTTTTTTGGATTTTTCACCTGAAGTTTTTACCACCACATCCATTGGTCGGTCAATGTTGTTCTCCTTCACATATTGGGCAATATAATCCAAGAATGGCTGACCATATTTGGCTGCCTTATTCTTTCCTACGCCATGCACTGTCTCCAATTCATCCATAGTAATTGGATACTTTGTAGCCATATCATCTAACGAAGGGTCTTGGAAAATAACGTAAGGGGGCAATCCATTTTCTTTAGCAACACGTTTGCGCAAGTCTTTTAAATCTGCAAACAATACCTCATCAGAGATACTTTCCAATACGGCATTTTCGAAGGCATCATCTGTTACAAATGCAAACTCGGTATCTTTTGCCATTTCGTATTTCTTTGGATTGGCAATGGCTTTATGTCCCTCTTCTGTTAAACTTAAAAGACCATATTTTTCAATATTTTTATTGATAAACCCATTCAACAATCCTATTCTGAAAATACCTTTCCAAAAAACTTTATCTTTATCCTTACCTGCGCCAAAGAAAGGAAATTTTTCGTGACCATGATCTTTAACAGTATCGGTTTTTTTACCAATAACATAATTCACCAAATGGCTCAAGTCTATTTCTCCTTTTAAACTATCAAGTGCTTTAAGAGCAGTCACCACATCTTCGGTAACATCAACTTTCGGCTTAGGATGGCGGCAGTTATCGCACATCTTGTTGCAATTTTCGTCATCAAAAGACTCTCCGAAATAACTCAATAATAATCTTCTTCTGCATTGTGAACTTTCTGCAAATGCACTGGTTTCATCTAGTAACAAGGTGCCAATTTCTCTCTCAGCTACTGGCTTATCCTTCATGAATTTTTCCAGTTTTTCAATATCGCTTGGATTATAGAACAGGATACAATCTCCTTCCATTCCATCTCTTCCTCCGCGCCCAGTCTCTTGGTAATAACCTTCCAAACTCTTAGGCACATCGAAGTGAATTACAAATCGTACATCTGGCTTATCAATACCCATTCCGAATGCAATGGTGGCTACAATAACATTGCAGTCTTCCATCAAAAAGGCATCTTGATTATGTGCCCTCGTTTTAGCATCCAAGCCTGCATGATATGGCAATGCCTTTACACCATTTAAGGTTAACATCTCTGCAATTTCCTCCACACGCTTTCTACTTAGGCAATAAATAATACCTGAACGGTTAGGGCGACTTTTTATACAAGAAATAATGTCTTTAAACACTTTTTCTTTACTACCCTTAGGCTTTACTTCATAAAATAAGTTATCTCTGTTAAAAGAGGATTTATAAATAACGGCATCTTGCATGCCCAGATTTTTTTGTATATCACTTTGCACCTTTGGCGTTGCAGTAGCAGTTAAAGCAATCATTGGCACATCGTTGATGTCCTTAATCATTTGCTTTATTCTGCGATACTCTGGTCTAAAATCATGACCCCACTCACTAATACAATGCGCTTCGTCTATGGCTACAAATGAAATGGTGATGCTTTTTAAGAAATCAATGGTTTCTTCTTTTTTCAAGGTTTCTGGCGCTACATAAAGCAATTTGGTATTGCCATGACTCATGTCTTCTTTCACTTTCGTAATCTCTGTTTTTGAAAGTGAGGAATTTAAAAAGTGAGCCACGTGATCTGTATCTGAGAAACCGCGAATACTATCTACCTGATTTTTCATCAAAGCAATTAAAGGTGAGATGATTATTGCTGTTCCTGGAAGCATCAAAGCAGGCAATTGGTAGCAGAGTGATTTTCCAGCACCAGTAGGCATGATAACAAAGCAATCTTCCCCCCTCAAAACACTCTCAACTACTTGCTGTTGAGTTCCTTTAAATCCATCAAAACCAAAAAACTCCTTTAATGCTAATTTAGCATCCATCTTTCGCTGCGTTGTTGTCATTTCTATTCTTATTTTATCGTGTTAATTTATTAAAAATTTGATGACACTAAATTAATACTATTAGCACCATACCACCAAACCTTTTTTAAAAAAAAATTATTTTCAATTATTTTGGCTTTATTTTGCACTTGTTTTTGAATTAAGGCACCTGATGAATAAATCCATAGAAGAAATAATTAACTTCGGCAAAACCACCATTCAATCTGAATTAGACAATGTTGCGAACCTTGTAAATTTTATAGATGAAACTTTTGCTAAAGTAATTGTTCTGATTCTTGAATCGAATGGCAGAGTGATAATTACAGGCATAGGCAAAAGCGCTATTATAGCGCAGAAGATTGTGGCCACAATGAATTCAACTGGCACACCTTCTATTTTTATGCACGCTGCAGATGCTATTCATGGCGACCTTGGAATCATCCAAAAAGACGATATTGTAATTGCCATTTCCAAAAGTGGAAATACACCAGAAATAAAAGTTTTGGCTCCTTTATTGAAGCAATTTGGCAATAAATTGATCGCAATTGTGGGCAATACCGACTCGGTTTTGGCAAATTCTGCTGATTTTGTGCTCAATACTACCGTTGCAAAAGAAGCCTGTCCCAATAATTTAGCACCCACTACAAGTACTACAGCACAATTATTAATGGGCGATGCATTGGCCGTTTCGCTCTTAAAATGTAAAAACTTTACTTCGCAAGATTTTTCAAGATACCATCCAGGTGGTGCCTTGGGTAAGCGCCTGTATTTAACTGTGCGCGATATTGCCAAACAAAATGAACAACCCATGGTGTTGCCAAACGATAGTATAAAAACTGTGATTGTTGAAATTTCTAAAAGGCGTTTGGGTGCCACAGTAGTAATAGAAAATGGCCGTATTTTGGGAATGATTACCGATGGGGATATTCGAAGATTAATTGAAAAAACAACCGATTTAAAAGGCATTGTAGCCAGTGATATTATGAACGGCAATCCCAAAACAATTGAGGCAGATAGTTTGGCAGTAAATGCCATCGAAACAATGAGAGAGAATAAAATCAGCCAGATGATTGTTACAGAAAATCAACAGTACATTGGACTGGTTCATATACACGATTTAAACAAAGAAGGTTTAATCGCTTAAACAAAAAAAGATGAAGAAAAACAAAAACAATTACGTTGTGATAATGGCAGGCGGAATAGGCAGCAGATTCTGGCCCTTGAGCAAAAAAAATTACCCAAAACAATTTCATGATATTTTAGGTGTTGGCAAATCGCTTTTACAACTTACATACGACCGTTTTAAAAAGATAATCCCCGAAGAAAATATCTATGTAATTACAAATGCAAGCTACAGTTTATTGGTAAGCGACCAATTGCCAAATCTTCCCGAACGCAATATTCTAGCCGAACCGGCTGCTATGAATACCGCTCCATGTGTTGCCTATTCCAGTTATAAGTTGTTTGCAAAGAATGAAAATGCCAATATTGTATTTGCACCTAGCGATCATTTAATTACCGATGACGAAGCTTTTGATGCCAGTATTTTAACAGCCTTAGCACATACGGAAAACAACAAAGAATTAGTTACTTTAGGAATAAAACCCAACAGACCGGATACTGGTTATGGCTACATACAATTCAAAAACGACGATCAAAAAATAGGTGTTATTCCAGTAAAAACATTTACCGAAAAACCGTCTCACGAGTTGGCAATGACCTTCTTAGAAAGTGGCGATTTTTATTGGAACAGCGGTATTTTTATTTGGAAAGCTACAGATATTTTAGAAGAGTTTGCGCAATATCAACCCGATATGCATGCCATTTTTAAAAAAGGATTAAAAAAATACAATACCATGGATGAGCAAACTTTCATTAACAAACAATATCCTTTTTGCAAATCTATTTCCATTGATTATGCCATTATGGAAAAAACTAAAATTGCTTCCATATTACCAGCCACTTTTGGTTGGAGCGATTTGGGAACATGGAAATCGCTTTACGAATTGCGCAAAAAAGATAAAAATGGTAATTTACTACACGGCAAAAACATGCAGGTTTATAACACCAACAATAGCTTAATTATTTGTGAATCATCTGATGAAAAACTAATCGTGGTAGAAGGTATGGAAGGCGGAATGGTAATAGATACTGAAGATATTTTATTTATAAGTAGCCTCAGCCGGGAACAAGAAGTGAGAGAAATTACCAATGATATTAAGGAGAAATTTAAAGGCAAATTTTCGTAAACTAGGTTGACTAAATAAGTTTCCTTTATTATATCAAAATTTGGAATTCATATCAACCTTCAAATCCACGTTTTTTAAATCAAAAATAGCTATAAATTAAACTAATGTGAGATAGCTTTTCAACTGTAAAAAGTTGAGTTGAAGGCGCTGTTCTTTTGCAATTCAAAATAAAAATTGAACAACTATTTAACACTAATTAATCGACCCCCTCACCCTTTGACTGTATAATCGAACGGCTTGGTTAATATTAATGCCCGACTTGGCCATTTCTGCTTGGCAATATACTGCTGCTAGTACATGAGTCAATTGTTCACCTTCATCTTTTCCCTCCACATTAATGGCTAAAGATTCTTCATTTAACAAGGCATTTTCGGCAGATTGCAATTGCTCTGTGGTATAAGTTTCCACTAAATATTTAATTATATTAATGTTCATAAAGCTGACAACATTTCAACCAAAGTCTCTTCCTTTGAAGTGCTCAACGCCTTTACCAATTCACCGTTTTTGAAGGTTGCAAAAAACGGTAAAGTATCTACCCCTGCTAATTTTCTGGCCTCTGGATTGTGTTCTGCATCTATGTCTAAAAACACAGTATCTGAAAATCTTTCATCGCCACTTAATCGTTTGTATTTAGGCGAAAATAATTTACAACTTCCACACCAATCGGCATAATATTTTACAACCACTTTGGAGTGCGTACTCAATTGGTTTTTCAACGATTCATCATTCGCTATTTCTACTGCCATTCTATTTATATTTTGTTACAATATCGTTTAATTCTTTTTGCTCATGATAACCTTCTTTGCGGTAAAGCACACTCCCTTTTTTGAGCAAAATTACCGTCGGTAAATTCATGATTTGGTATTCTCTTGCTAGGTCTACCTGTTCATCTGTATCAATGCTATAAACTATAACATCTTGTGCTCTTTCTTCTTTAATCATGTCAATAAATGGTTGCATTCTTTTGCATGGTCCACACCATGTTGCATTAAAATCTACCAACACCAATTTATCGCCATAAATAGCGGTCTTAAAATCCAATGGTTTTTGCTCACTTAAAGCCGCACTTGCTACTCCAGTTTCAATTGGCAAATTTTCACCTTTCCATGCTTCTATACCACCATGCAAAGAATACAAATTTTTAAACCCTAACTTTTGCAATTGTTCAAGAGCTTTGCCGCTTCGAACACCGCTTTTGCAGTACAAATATATTTTTTCTTCTTTGCCAAACTGGGCCATTGCTGTTGCAAAATCGGCACCATTGTAATCAACATTAATAGCACCTTTAATATGACCTTCGCTGAATTCAGAAGGTGTTCTAACATCTACTAATTTAACATCTGATTTTTGAATTTGTGTGCCAAAATCCGATGGCTTTAAATCGCCTCCAGCTTGGGTTTTACAAGACAGTAATAAAACTGTTATTAAGGAAAATAAAATTGTTTTCATTTCTGGTTTCAAAATTAGGGGTCTATAAGCTATCATTTTAATTTATATTAATCATATTTATATAGTAAATATCTATTATTTGCCAAAAAGGCCCATCAATCCTTGCATTCCTCCAGCCATTGCTCCCACTTCAGCCATGTTTGCGCGCTCTGCACTTTCCAATGCTTTATTGATGGCCATTACCAAATGGTCTTCTAATTGAAATTTATCTTGCATTGCGCTGGCATCAATATGCAGTGAAAGAATTTTTCTATTTCCGTTGCAATCTACTGCAATACCATTGGTGGTTTCGGTAATGACAATGGCTTCGAGTTTACTTTTTAACTCTTCAGCCTTTTTTTTCATTTCTAATATTTGAGAGATATTTCCTAACATGTTTGCTTAATTGTGACTACGAAATTAATTCATTTTTTTCTATTTTAAACACCACTTTTATCATTCATCTTAAAACCATCTACTTGGTCGACAGACTGAATCACTCTGTCGAAAGAAAATTTATTACAGTTAACTCACTTTAGTTTTAACTACCAAATAATAACAAGGTTTATTATGCATAAGTCTGTTGGTAATTGTAATATCCATGACCCAGGAATGTCTACCTTCTTTAAAAAACTATCAACCTTATTATAAAAAATATTAAATTTGGTGCTTTAATATGAAAATGAAAAAAATTGTTTTGTTGTCTCTGATTTTCTTATCGCTTTCTGTAAAAGGACAAGTTTCCAAGAATGAGGTTGCTAAAAGACTAGAAAGTTATAAGTTGGTTAAACTTACCACAGATTTATCTGCATTATCGCCCCAACAAAGAGAAGGATTGAGCCTACTTATTCAAGCCGCACAATTAATGGACGAACTATTTTACATGCAAAGTTATGGTCCTAAAAGATTATTGGACTCTATTAAAGATGAAACAGTTAGAAAATTCGCTTACATTAATTATGGTCCATATGACCGTTTAAATGATTTTCAACCCTTTGTAAAAGGCATTGGGGCGAAACCCAAAGGCGCCAATTTTTATCCTACAGATATGCGCCCTTCCGAATTTGACAGTTTACAAGACCCACAAAAAAGAAATCCATACACAGTAATTGTTCGCGACAAAGCCGGTCAATTAAAAGTGGTACCTTATTCTGAATATTACGATCAGGTGCACATTGCTGCTGCAACGCTAAGAATGGCTGCTATTCATTTGAATGAAGACACTGCGCTTGCTAAATATTTGCGTTTACGTGCAGAGGGATTGGTAAGCAATAATTACGATGCCAGCGATAGAGCATGGTTAGATATGAAAGACAATGTCATTGATATCATCATTGGTCCAATAGAAAATTACGAAGATCAACTATACGGCATTCGCACATCATTTGAATCTTATGTGCTTGTCAAAGATTTGGTTTGGAGTAAAAAACTAGAAAAATATGTGCAATACCTGCCCGAGTTACAAAAGGGCCTACCAGTAGATAAAAAATACAAAGCAGAAGAGGCAGGCAGCAGTAGTCAATTAAATGCCTATGATATCGTTTATTATGCTGGTGATTGCAACGCTGGCAGTAAAACCATTGCAGTGAATTTACCCAATGACGAAAAACTACAATTGGAAAAAGGCACCCGCAGAAGTCAGTTAAAAAACGCCATCCGCGCCAAATACGAAAATATCATGGTGCCTATTGCCAAAGAATTAATTGATACTGCACAATTAAAACACATCACCTTCGATGCTTTTTTCTCCACCATCATGTTTCACGAGGTTGCCCATGGTTTGGGTATTAAAAACACTATCAACAATAAAGGCACTGTGAAAGATGCTTTGGGAGCGGATTACAGCGCCTTGGAAGAAGGCAAAGCAGATATATTAGGTTTATATATGATTACCCAGCTATATGATAAAAAAGTATTACAGGAAGGTCAATTAATGGATTATTATGTCACCTTTATGGCAGGAATATTTCGTTCAGTTCGTTTTGGTGCGGGCAGTGCCCATGGCAAAGCCAATATGATTCGCTTTAATTTCTTCAAGGAGAAAGGTGCTTTTACAAGAAATGAAAAAACCGGTCGCTATACCATTAACTTCGATAAAATGAAAACTGCTATGACAGAACTTTCGGCACTTATTTTGCAATTACAAGGTGATGGTGATGTAGAAGGTGTAAAAAAACTAATTGCAGAAAAGGGTAAAATAATGCCCGAACTTCAAAAGGATTTAGACAAATTGAGTGCTAAAAATATTCCTGTAGATATCATTTTTGAACAGGGAATAGAGGTGCTTGGATTAGATATTAAGCCCAATACACCCATGCCACCAATGGACCCTAAACATTTACCAACACCACCAGCCCCTTTAATCCACAGATGAAAAAAATAAAATATAGTTTAATTCTCCTTCCGCTTAGTGTTTTATTGACACTAGCATTTTGTTATAGAAAAGCACAACCTGATGAAAGCCTTTTATCTCAGGCCATATTGCAAGTTTTGGAAAATTACCATTACGAACCGCAAGATGTAGACGACCAATTTTCTGCTAAATTATTTAATCTTTATGTCAAACGACTAGACAATAGTAAGCGTTTCTTTTTGCAATCAGATATCGATTCACTTATGCCTTATAAAACAAAATTGGATGATGAGGCCAAGACTGGCGAATACCAGTATTTCGATATGACCAATCGCTTGTATGCTAAAAGAGTAGATATTATTTCAAAATGGTACACAGAGATACTTTCAAAACCATTCGATTTTAAAACAGATGAATACTTTGATTTTAACGAAGATAGTTCTCAATTTTTAAGCAGCGAAACAGAATTAAAAGACTTTTGGCGCAAATCTATTAAACAACAAGTTTTAGAAAAATTATCTGCTAAAATGGATGCTCAAGAAAAAGCTCAAACCAGAAAAGATACTTTTGTAAAAATAAAACCTTTCGACACTTTAGAAAGCATTGCAAGAAAAGAAGTTTTAAAAACACATAACGAATGGTTTAGCCGTTTGAAAAAATTTGACCACAGCGAAAAATTAAATCTGTACATCAATTGTATTACCGAACTATTCGACCCACACACCAGTTATTTCCCTCCAAAAGAAAAAGAAAATTTTGATATTCGCATGAGTGGTAAACTAGAGGGTATTGGTGCGCAGTTACAAGAAAAAGATGGTTTCTTAAAAGTAGCTGCTATTGTGCCCGGCAGCCCAAGTTATAAGCAAGGTGAATTAAAAGCCGGCGATATTATTTTAAAGGTAGCCCAAGGCAAAGGCGAACCCGTAGATGTTACCAATATGAAAATTGATGACGCTATTCAATTAATCCGAGGCAAAAAAGGCACTGAAGTAAGATTGACTGTAAAAAAATTGGATGAGAGTTTGAAAGTAATTCCTATCATAAGAGATGTTGTAGTATTGGAAGATGGTTTCGCAAAATCTGCTATTGTTATGGATAAAGGCAAGAAATATGGTTATATCAACTTACCTACTTTTTATGTAGACATGAATGATAGAAACGGCCGATCATGTGCAAAAGACATAGCCATAGAAATTCAAAAGTTAAAGAAGGATAATGTAAAAGGCATTATACTTGACCTTAGAAATAATGGCGGTGGCTCTTTAGGCGATGTGATAGAAATGGGCGGTCTGTTTATAGAAGATGGTCCAATTACAATGGTAAAAAGCAGAGGTAATAAAATTGAAGTATACGGAGATGAAGATAAATCGGTATTATACAGCGGTCCACTTACCATCATGGTGAATGAAAACAGTGCATCTGCCTCAGAAATTTTAGCCGCTGCTATGCAAGATTACCACAGGGCCGCTATTATTGGTACCACCACGTTTGGCAAAGGCACAGTACAACGTTTTATAGAATTAGACGACGCATTTATGACCCCTGACAATGAAAAATTAGGGTCATTAAAAATAACCATTCAAAAATTCTACCGAGTAAATGGTGGTACTACCCAACTAGCAGGTGTTATTCCAGATATTATTATTCCTGACAGATACCGTTACATTGAATATGGCGAAAAAGACAGTGAACATCCACTAGGCGTTGATTTAATTGCCAAGGCCATGTATTCTACAAAGTATGATTACACCAAACAAATTGCAAAGGCAAAAGAAAATAGCGACAAACGCATTGCACAGAGTAAATTATTTAATGAAATAGAGCGCTTGGCTCAAAAAATTAAAACCCAAAGCAAACGCACCCACTTTACATTAAATTTAGATAAATTCAAAGCTGAGCAAAAGCAACTTGAATTAGATAACAAAGCTTATGAAGAGAATGTGAAAGCTATTAAAACAATGGAATACGTAAATACTAGCGATGACAATGCTTTAATGGGTGGAGATGCCATGAAAATAAAGGTGAAAACCGATTGGAACAAAGCATTTGAAAAAGACATTTATATTCAGGAGGCAGTGGCCGTTTTAAAAGATTTATAACGCACCATTTTTATCAATAATATGAATGAAGAGCGCCATCATTGGCCCGAGTATGAGCTGATAGACAGTGGTAATTTTGAGAAACTGGAACGTTTTGGAAAGTATATTTTAATTCGTCCAGAACCGCAAGCGTTATGGCCAAAACAGTTGGATGCGGCTGAATGGCTCAAAATTGCATACGCTAAATTTGAGCGCGACAACACCAAAAAAAGTCACAGAGATTCCAATAGCGAAAATGGAGGCTGGCAGTTTATAAAACCTATGCCTAAGCAATGGGAAATAGACTATCAACCTTTGGGTTTGAAGTTAAAATTGAGTTGCACCTCCTTTGGACATTTAGGTATGTTTGTAGAACAAATTAGCAACTGGCATTTTATAGATGATCAAGTAAAACGAATTGGAAACACTCCAAAAGTTTTAAATCTATTTGCATACACAGGATCTTCTAGTATTGTAGCGGCCAATGCCGGTGCAGATGTTACACATTTGGATGCCGTGCGCAATGTAGTAACATGGGCCAATGAAAATAGGCAATTATCCCAGGCACCAGACATTCGTTGGTTGGTGGAAGATGCTTTGAAATATGTGAAACGCCAAGCCAATAAAGGTGCCATTTATCAAGGTATTATCATAGACCCTCCTGCCTATGGCCGTGGGCCAACAGGAGAAAAATGGATATTGGAAGAAAATTTAAATGAATTGATACAATATTGTGCCGCCATTAGCGACCCAAACAATTCATTTGTATTATTAAATTTATACAGTATGGGACTAAGTGGCACTATTGGTTGTAATTTAATTAAAGCACATTTTAAAAAAGACGCGACTTGGGGCGAATGCATAGTGCCAAGTTCCAAAGGATTTGATTTACCATTGTGTACTTGGGTGAGGACGGTAAAATAACAATGTCACTTTTTTGTTAATTATTGTTCAAAAAATCCCAGCTTCCAATCATAAAACCCTTCCTTATTTCGTTACTTTTGCAGATTAAACAACCACTGCGAAATAAAAGTAAAAAATGAAGCCCGTTAAAGTATTACTATTTCTTGTTATTTGCCTCCTCAGTCTTGGGATTGTTTCACTGCTATTTCCAAAATCGGGCATTACCTATGCAGATGGCAAACAATTTACTTTTCCAGATTTTAGAAATGTTATTTCGCCTAAAATAGACTCTACTGCAATTATTGCCGAGCAAAAGAAAATAGAAGACAACAAAAGTTTAACAGAAAAAAAAGAAGCCATTCTCAAAAAAGTACACCGCTCTTCTGCAGATACCTTAGTACTTATGCAAGTGGATGCAATTGAGAGTCCAGCGCGTTTCTACTTTGCAAACGAGGACCGCAAAGTAATGGACCAATTCTTTGAAGCACTGGAGTCAACAAAAAAAGACAATACTACCTTCCGCATTATTCACTATGGCGATTCTCAAATTGAGATGGACCGCATTACCAGTCACATACGCGAGCAATTGCAGCGCACTTATGGCGGTAGCGGCATGGGCTTATTACCTGCGCTTGAGGTAACTCCAAAATACACCGTTGCCGAAGAAGTAAGCGGCACCTGGGTTCGCAAATTGGCCTTTGGTACCGAAGATGGCAGAGCTAAACACAACAAATATGGCCCTATGGCCTATTTCTCTCAAAAACAAAGTGAAGTAGCAAGCGTAGTGATTACGGCAAGAGAAAATACCACTTATAAAAACAGAAATTTTCAAACCTGTAAAGTTCTAGTTGGCGCCATTGCAAAACCTTTAGAAATAAGTGCTGCTGCAAATGGTAAAACCATTGGTTCTCAGACCTTACAAGCATCTACCACCGAACAGTTGGTCACTTTTAAAATTGACAGCACTAGTGGCAAAATAGGATTAAAATTCAGTGGTGCCAATGCCGATATTTTAGGCATTGCTTTAGATGGCAATAATGGCATAAGTGTAGACAACGTTCCTATGAGGGGTTGTTCAGGCACCATCTTCAAAAGAATCAATGCAGAAACATTGAGAAAAACATACGACATGTTGGGTGTTAAAATGGTTATTCTACAGTTTGGTGGCAATGCCTTACCCGGTATGAAATCAAAAGCCGCGGCAGATGCTTATGGCAAAAAGTTTTTAGAAGAATTAAAATATTTAAGAGCGGTAGACCCTAATCTCATCATTTTTGTAATTGGTCCTGCCGATATGAGTGTAAAAGTAGATGGCAACATGCAAACCCACCCTCAACTAACCAATGTGAGAGATGCCTTAAAAAGCGCCACATTGCAGGCCGGAGGCGTTTTCTGGGATATGTATGAGGCCATGGGTGGCAGTGGTAGTATGGTGCAGTGGGTAAAAGCAAAACCTAGTTTAGGTTCACCCGATTACATACACTATACTCAAAAAGGAGCTGTTAAAATTTCAGAAATTTTTTACACCTCTTTAATGAAAGAATATGAAATGTTTAAATTAAGAAAAAGTATAGGAAGTTAATCTCTGGAAAATCATATTGCGTTATTTTAAATTATATCTCCTCTCTTTTATTTGTCTTAGCAACCTGATGCTTTGCAACGGGCAAGACGGTGCCGTTAATTTAGACCGCTATCCATTCGTAAATTATGATATTAACAAGGTTCAATTTTTTAAAGATAGCTTGGATTTTTATGGTTTCTTTAGAAAACTAGATAAACTAGTGACTACAGGAAAAGGTAAAATAAACATTGTACACTTTGGTGGATCACATGTTCAAGCAGATATGTGGACCGGTAAAATGCGCGAAAATTTTAATGAATTTTTAAATCAGAAACAAAGTGCTAGGGGTTGGGTATATCCATTTAAAATGGGTTTTAAAAGCAATAACAATCCAAGCAATTACAGTTTTGATTGGACAGGGAGATGGGATGGTTGTCGCGGTGTCAATTCATTCTGCACAGGCAATTTTGGAATGAATGCCATTACCACCACCACCCACGATTCGGGCGCCACTTTCTCTGTAACCATGAAACAAGAAGGCAAAACAGATTATGTATTCGACCGCATCAAAGTTTTTTACGACAACCATCATCAAAGTTTTCAGGTAGTATTAGATTCACCATTTATAGCCAAGCAAATTATAGACAATAAAGAGGCAGGCTATCGCGAATTTGTATTTGAAGAACCTATCAGACAAGTAGGATTTAAATGCATTAAAACAGATTCTTTGCAAAACATATTTACTTTGTTTGGCCTCTTCTGCGACCTAGATGCACCTGGCATTAATTACAATGCCATAGGCGCCAACGGTGCATCCATTCCAACTTATCTCAAATGCAATCTGCTTGAGAAAGAAATAGCAGAATTGAAACCTGATTTAATTATTTTTTCAGTAGGTATCAACGATGCTTTCGCACCCGATTTTTGTCAGTCGTGTTTCGAGCACAATTACGAAGAACTGATTAAAAGAATTAAAAAAGTAGCCCCCAATGCAGCCATACTTTTTACAACAAACACAGATAGTTATAAGAAAAATAGACGGGGTAAATTTTATCAAAACATTACTGGTTTAGAAGTAAAATCTGCCATGCAAAATTTGGCAACCAAATACAATGGTGCTGTGTGGGATTTGTTTTCTATCATGGGCGGTTTGGGCAGTATAGAATTCTGGGCGCGCAACGGCATGGCATCAAATAAAGACAGGGTGCACCTCTCTGCCAGAGGCTATCGTTTGCTGGGCGACTTAATGTTTGTTGCATTCATCCGAAAATATGAAGAATATCTAAAATCGCCTGTTTCAAAAATTAAACATGATTGATAATTTAATACATATCATCACTTCCTTTTTCGTATACTCCGAAACAAGTCCTATCATTTTTACCTCTATTTCGTTTTGGATTTTTTTCACTGCGGTATTTGCCATATTTACAATTGTTCAGAAAAAATTCAGTCTTAGAAATCTATTTCTATTCTTGGTCAGTATTTTCTTTTATTACAAAACCAGTGGTTTATTTTTTCTGCTCTTATTATTTACCATATCAAACGAATTTTTTGTTGCACAGGCTATTTATAAATCTCAAAACCAGTTAAAAAGAAAAATATTAGTGACATATAGTGTCATACTCAATATTGGTTTTTTATCTTATTTTAAATATGCCTATTTCTTCACCGAATCTTTCAACAAAGTATTTCACACCAACAATCATGTAGTGAATTACTTTTCTTTATGGAGCAATAGTTTTGCAGGCACCCACTTCGAGATAGACAAGATTCTGTTGCCTATAGGAATTTCATTTTACACCTTTCAAATTTTAACCTATACTTTGGATGTTTACAGAGGTAAATTAAAACCACTTTATAACTTTTTCGATTTTGGGTTTTATGCTTCTTTTTTCCCTCAAATTTTATCTGGCCCAATTGTAAAGGCGCGCGATTTTATACCTCAAATGTACAAATCCTATGCGTTGAGCAAATATCAATTTGGCTTAGCCTTGTTCATGATTTTAAATGGTCTTCTTAAAAAAATGGTGGTGGGCGATTATATCGCCACTAATTTTATAGATCGTATTTTTGGCAATCCACTTTTATTTACTGGGATAGAAAACCTTTTCGCCGTTATAGGCTATTCCTTGCAAGTATATCTTGATTTTTCTGGTTATACAGACATCGCTATCGGTATTGCCCTTTTGCTGGGGTTCAAATTGAATAGCAATTTTAATTCGCCTTATAAAGCAGAAAGTACTGCAGAATTTTGGAAGCGCTGGCATATTTCGCTCTCCAGTTGGCTGCAAGAGAATTTATACATTCCTTTAGGTGGCAACAGAAAAGGTAGCATGGCTTCCTATATTATTATAACGGTGCTTACTGTATTTTTAGCCCTGTTACTGGATGCTACCATCGTATTGTGGATAGTTGGGATATTGGCCCTGGTTTTAGGCATTCTATCTTACTACATTCCAAAAGTTAAGCACCATGTGGATACTAATATCAATTTAATGATCACCATGTTATTAGGCGGATTATGGCACAACCCTACTGTTAACTTTTTAGTGTGGGGTGGGTTGAATGGATTGGGTTTGGTAATTTATAAATTCTGGAGAAAAATAAGTCCTTACCAAAATTTAAAGACACTACCAGTCCATTTTTGGAAAGTCTTCACCACATTTATGTTTATTACCTTTACCCGAATATTTTTTAGGGCCGAAGACATGACGCAAGCCAATGAGGTGATTACAAAAATTACATCTGATTTAAAATGGTCTGTTGCTCCAAAAATAATTGCTAATTTTTGGGAGGTATTTACCTTAATGGCTTTCGGTTTTATAGTCCATTGGTTGCCTTCGAACATCAAGTGGCAATACCGTAAGTTCTTCATTAAATCACCAGTTGTTTTAAAAGTGTTTATTATTTTGCTTTGCGTATTTTTCATCTTCCAAACCATGTCCAGCGAAATGAAGCCTTTCATTTATTTCCAATTCTAGAAGTTTAAAGCAAAGTCTATAGTTGACTTATGTTAAAACCTTATTTTCTACCTCAATTTTAAGCCTCAAAACCATAGTTTTATTTTTGTCATTTTTTTTTGACAAAAGCAATAAAATAATACTAAACTATGTTATATTCGCACTTTACACCTAATAAATATAGCCTATAGAATCGAGAGTTTACACAAAAAAATTTAGTATTGTCGTTTTCAAATAAAATAATTGTAGTGAATTCAATGCATCGTATTCAATGGCTTTGGAGTGTAAGAGTTATTGTGCTTTTAGTTTCTGCACTTGCCCTGCCGCTTTTTAGTATATCTAGTTTTCAGACCTCTGTTAGTTTAAGTTATATCCCCACAGAAGAAGATCTTGCATCAGATGTTCTAAGCGCAAATAAAAAAAATGGAGCCTCAGTACTTGAGAAAAAAAGTGCCAAAAAAACGGTTTTAAACTTTCCACTTCAAATTATTTCCCCTCAGGATTCAAGTAAAAAAACTGGTAAAGATACGGGCGACCTAAAATATCCAATCAAACAAAATACTGGTCGCAATGGCGGTGACTACCAAAACAACATCGACTTAAACGACCCATCTGTTAAAACCATTGTGGAGTACAATTCTGAGACAGGCATGTACGATGAATTCAGGCAGGTAGCAGGCAAAAAAACACTTACCCGTTCGCTTACCAAAGAAGAATACATGGAAGAAAGCGCACGCGAAGAACGCAAAAAATACTTTGAGCAAAGGGGTAAAAGCAATGCAGGCGGAAGCAGTTATAACAACAATAAAAAAATAGATTTAATAAAAACCCCTCCGGTAATTGATAAAATTTTCAGAGGTGGTTTAATAGATATTCGTCCAAGCGGTTCTGCAGAATTAACCTTTGGCGGCAATTTTAACACGGTGCGCAACCCCATGTTCAGCGCTCGCCAACAAAAAACTGGTCAATTTAATTTTGACCAAAAAATACAAATTAACGTAACTGGTAAAATTGGGAATGCTTTAAATTTGGGTATTAAATACGATACCGATGCCACCTTCGATTTTGACAACCAAACCAAATTAGATTGGGTAGGCAAGGAAGACCAAATGCTGAAAAAAATTGAATTAGGAAATGTAAGTTTACCTTTAAATGGCAGTCTTATTCAAGCTGGACAGTCTTTATTCGGCATTAAAACTGCTTGGCAATTTGGCCGCTTAAAAATGACCGCCATTGCCACTCAAAATAAAGGACAACGCACAGAGACCACCGTAAATGGTGGAGCACAGGTAACCAATTTTAACATACAGGCTCACAATTACGACCAAAACCGTCACTATTTCTTATGTCAACAATTCAAGGATAATTTTGACCACGCAATGTCTACACTCCCTTTGGTAACTACTAATATTGCTATTAACCGTGTAGAAGTTTGGGTAACCAATAGAAGCGGGAGCTATGACAATACAAGAGATTTATTGGCACTAATGGATTTGGGGGAAAAAAGTCCTTACAATGCAAGCATTACACAAGCTCCTTCTTCAAGTGCGGACAACAGTTCCAATAGTTTATATTCAACACTTTTAGCTGATTCTAAAATCAGATATTCTAAAACTTGTATTGATGCAATGGGTACAAATACCAATACAAATAATCTCAGACATGGCCTGGATTACGAACTGCTCACTTATGCCAGACAGCTTAATGAGAACGAATTTTCCATGAATTCCCGTTTGGGTTACATCTCCTTAAACTCATCATTAAATAACGATGAAATATTAGCTGTTGCCTACGAATACACCATGAATGGACAAGTATTTAAAGTGGGTGAATTTGCCTCAGAAATAAGCAGCGATAGAACCAATAGCAAGGTGCTAATGGTAAAGATGTTAAAAGGAAATATCATTCGAACACACTTGCCCATGTGGGAATTGATGATGAAAAATATTTATTCCTTGGGTTCGTTTAACATCAACCCTACCGATTTAAAATTTGATATCATATACAACGATGACCCTTCTGGTGCAGATTTAAATTATTTGCCAGTAAAAGATATTCCAGCCTTAAGTGGCGGTATTCCTTTGATTCGTGTCATGAACATGGACCGTATTAACCGTCAGCAAGAAGCTAAACCCGATGGTGTATTCGATGTATTGGAAGGTGTTACTTTTCAGGCGCAACAAGGTCGCGTTATTTTTCCCGTGCTTCAACCATTTGGCGATCACCTAAGGAGCAAATTCCCAATCGGAGACCCCATTGCCAATAAATATGTTTTTGACGCCATATACGACAGTACAAAATGGTTGGCAGAACAAGATGTGGTGCATAATAAGTTCTTTTTAAAAGGTAGTTACAAAGGCTCTAGCAGCGCTGATATATCTTTGAATGCTTTGAACGTTCCACCAGGTTCTGTAATTGTCACTGCCAATGGTACTAAATTAACAGAAAATGTGGATTATACGGTCGATTACAATGCTGGAAAAGTGACTATTATTAACCAAGGTATTCTAAATTCTGGTGCTATTATTAAAGTTTCAGCAGAGAGTAACAGTATGTTTAACATACAACAAAAAACCTTATTGGGTGCGCGATTTGACTACAATGCTAATAAAAAATTATTGTTAGGTGGCACCATCTTGCACATGTACGAAAGGCCACTAACACCCAAAACAAATATAGGTGATGAGCCTTTATTAAATACCATTATTGGAGTAGATGCCAGTTATGCTTCTAGTTCTCAATTACTAACTAAATTGGTAGATAAACTGCCCTTTATAGAAACCAAAGTCGTTAGTAAGTTAACCGCTCAAGGAGAATATGCACGCATTTTTCCAGGCAAAGCCAAGGGGCAAAACAAAACCCGAGGTGTCAGTTATATAGACGATTTTGAGGGTGCTGAAACAACCTTCGATTTGAAATTAAGTGCCAACTGGAAATTGGCCAGTTTACCCCAATACCAACCCGATATATTCCCAGAATTTAATTTAAAAAGTGGACAAGACAAAAGAGCTTGGGGTTTTCAAAGAGCTAAATTAGCTTGGTATACCATAGATCCTACCTTTTACCGCAACGACCAATATACACCAGCCAATGTAAAAAATGATGTTCAAATGCAAAGCAATCATTACATGCGCGAAGTATTGGTAACAGAGGTATTTCCTAACAAACAAATTCAACAAGGAGCGCCATCTATTTTGCCTACTTTGGACATGGCCATGTTCCCCAATGAAAGAGGCATGTATAATTACAATGATGATTCATTACAATTTAATGCCGATGGTACCTTTAAAAAACCAAGCCAAACCTGGGGTGGTATTATGCGCAGAATCGAAAGTAATGATTTTGAGGCTGCCAATATAGATTATATTGAAATTTGGATGATGGACCCTTTCCGATACAATACCACAGGCTCCAACAAAGGTCAACTTTACATTGATTTGGGAAATGTGAGTGAAGATATTTTGCCAGACAATAGAAAATGTTTTGAGAATGGTTTTAATCCAAAAGGTTTGCATACAGATGAGGATGAATCCATATTTGGCAAAGTACCTATTCTTCCTCAAATTAATAATGCATTCGACAACGAACCTGCCTCTAGAGAATTTCAGGACAATGGATTAGATGGTATGAATGATGATGATGAACGCATTCATTTCAAACATTTTCTTGATACATTGAAGCAGATGTATGGGGTTAATTCAAAAATTTATCAGATGGTATTCGAAGACCCTTCTAATGATAATTACCTTCACAACAGGGACCCTAGTTACGAAGGACAATTGGCCAATATTATTGAACGTTATAAAAAATACAATGCCCTGCAAGGTAATTCCACCTTGAATAAATTTGCGGATGGTTCTCCCAAATCGGCTTCTAACGTACCCGATAACGAAGATATCAATAGCGATTTTACCATGAATCAAACTGAGGAGTACTTTCAATACAAAATTGATTTAAGCCCTCAAGATTTAGAAATAGGCAAAGGTTTTGTGACAGATATTTCGGAGGTAGATAAGTTGCTTAAAAATGGTAAAACCGAGAAAATAAAATGGATTCAAATTAAAGTTCCAATTCGTCAATATAATAAATCTATTGGGAGTATTTCCGATTTTAAATCCATCCGTTTCATGCGTATGTTCATGAAAGGATTTGACAGCACCACCATATTAAGATTTGCCCAATTGCAATTGGTGAGAGCAGATTGGCGCAGATACACCCAATCATTAAACACTCCAGGAGCAGTAGTGCCTTTGGACCCTACAGATAATACCACTTTTGTTGTTTCTACAGTCAATATTGAAGAGAATGGCAAACGTTCGCCAATTCGATATGTAATGCCTCCAGGCATCAATCGTGTTCAAGATCCAACATCTCAAAATGTGGTAAAACAAAATGAACAGTCGTTATCACTAAGAGTTTGTAATTTAAAAGCGGGTGATTCAAGAGCAGCTTATAAAACTACGAATACAGATATCAGAAATTACAAAAACATGAAAATGTTTGTGCATGCAGAAGGTAAGACTTTAAAGGATGGTGATTTATCTGCATTCATCCGCATTGGCACCGACTTAATTAACAATTATTACGAATACGAAATTCCATTAAGAATTACGGCCGATGGCACCTATGCACCCGATCAAATATGGAAAGTAGAAAACGAATTTGATTTCCCCCTTTCTGATTTATTCAATACAAAAGATTTCAGATCAAATGCTCAAGTTCCTCAAAATAGACCCTTCTCATACAACAACTCAAAAGGTCATAAAATTACCCTTTTAGGCTTGCCCGATTTAAGCAATATTCGCGTTGTGATGTTGGGTATCCGAAACAATACCGATATATCCCAATGTGGCGAGGTATGGTTCAATGAATTGCGCGTAACAGATATTTCTAACAAAGGTGGGTGGGCTACAACAGGTAGGGTGGTTGCTCAAATGGCCGACTTCGCAACCCTCTCTGCATCGGGCAATATTTCTACCATTGGTTTTGGTGGGGTTGATAAGCGATTGAATGAGAGAAACCTTAACAATACTTATCAATTTGATTTATCATCCAGTTTTGAATTAGGTAAATTTTTCCCGCAAAAATTAGGAGTCAATATTCCAATGTTTGTTGGTTATAGTGGCACCATCAGTCGCCCTAAATTTAATCCATTAAATCCCGACGTGGAATTGAAAGATGCTGTTTCTAGATTAAGTCCAGAAGACGCAAAAGCCACACTGCGGGCGGCAGAAGACTACAATACCCGCTATAGTTTAAACTTTACCAATGTTAGAAAAAACAAGACCGGCGTAGGCAAAGCAATGCCATGGGATATTTCTAATTTCAATGCTACTTATTCATACATTTATCTAAAGAAACGCAATATTCAAATTGAAGACAATTTTAGCAGAACCTACCATGGCAGTTTGGGTTATAATTTTGCTCCAAAAATAAAATATTGGGAACCATTCAAATTTATTAAGAGTAAAAGATTCAATATCATCCGAGATTTTAATTTGAATTATGTTCCTCAAAATATCACGGTAAGGTTTGATGCCGACCGCTATTATTCAGAAACCCAAAATAGAAATAATGATGTATTCAAGCAGGTAACCCCTCGCCTATACGACAAGAATTTTACTTTATTGCGCAATTACAACGTCAATTTCCCTTTCACTAAATCATTGAAGTTGGATTATTCTGCCACTGTAAATGCAAGGGTTCAAGAACCATTTGGACAACTCAATTCTCAAGAGAAAAAAGACTCCGTTAGACAGCAGTTCTTTGCCTTAGGTAGAATGACCAATTACACACAAACAGCCAATTTTAACTATACATTACCATTTGATAAAGTAGGTTTTCTAAATTGGATTACCACTTCGGTAAGATACGGTACTAACTACGGCTGGACACAAGCACCACCGTCATTCACAACACTTGGAAATACGATACAAAACAGTCGCGAAATTGCCGTTAACTCTCAGTTTAATATGATGAGTTTGTACAACAAAATTCCTTTTCTCAAACGCATCAATCAAGGTGGAAAAAAGAAACCAACAGTTAAAGCAAAAGGCACCGAAAAGAAAGATGCTAAAGGAGATGTTGCCAAAACTGAAACCGAAGAGGAAAAGCCCGCTAAAAAGAAAAAAGAAAAACAAGCCTTTGGAACTAACTTCTTCAAAATGCTGATGATGCTCAAAAATGTGAGTGTTACTTACAATCAAAAAGAAGGAACCATTTTACCCGGCTTTAATTATCAAATAGATTATTTCGGAGAAAATTTTGCACACAATGCGCCTGGTCTTCCTTTCATTTTAGGTAGTCAGGATAAAAACAACCGTTACAATTTAGCCAAAGAAGGTGCTTTGACAAATGATGTACGATTGAGCAATTATTTCATGCAAAATTCTGTTAAAAGTTTACAAGGTACTGCAACCATAGAGCCTTTTAAAGATTTTAAAATACAATTAAATTTTAATCAAAACAGAGCCAATAATTTGCAAGCACTGTTCAGATATGACACAAGTAAACGCGATTGGAGAGATTTACAAATTACGGAAACCGGAACCTTTACTCAAAGTGGAATATTTATCCGCACCGCATTCGATAAACAAGGTTCGGGCAACAACTGGGAAAGCACCACCTACAATAATTTCGAAAATTCAAGAACCGAAATTTCCAAAAGACAGGCCTTAGCGGATACAAGAATTACTGACAAAGGCAGATTAGACCAAACCGATACCACCAAGGCTTACCATATGGGTTATGGCGCAAGGTCTCAAAACGTATTAATTCCTTCATTTTTAGCAGCTTACACGGGAACCAATCAAACCAAAGTTGGTCTTAGCCCTTTCCCCAAATTGCCCTTGCCAAATTGGAACATTAATTACAATGGATTAACAAAAATAAAAGCCATTGGGAAAAAATTCTCAAATATTACCATACAACATCGCTATCAAGGTATATACACCGTTGGCGGATTTACTAGTAATTTACAATATAACCCAGATACAACACCAGTGGCTGGCAAAGATTTGGTAAGCAAATACAATATTACAACCATTAATATTCGCGAATCATTTAACCCTTTGATTGGCGTAGATTTTACCACCAAATCTGGCTTAACAGGTGGATTTAAAATCAACCGCACTCGAAACATCATGTTGATGGTACCAAATGCTACTGTTACCGAAAACAATATCAAAGATTTTGTATTCAATCTTGGCTATAGAACCAATGGACTTAAAATTCCAATTAAAGTAAATGGAAAGAGTATAAATCTCAACAATGATTTACAAATGACCTTGGATGTAAGCATTCAAAACAACGTGAACATTGTACGCAGAGTGGATCAAAACACCAACACTCCAACAGGTGGACAGAGAGTGGTACAGATTCGTCCTAATATTACTTATATGATTAATAATAACATTAATCTCCAGTTATTCTACGACAGAAGGTCATCCAAACCATTTGCATCCAATACCTTCCCAACTGCATTGACCACCTTTGGTATGAAATTGAGGTATACTATCCAGTAATCGATTCCTAGCGCTCCTTTTCCTTTTATGCTAAAATTGTTGTAATTTTGGGATAAGTTGTGCTTAAATATAACCTAGAGGTAAGAATTCAATCACGCGCAAACTTAAAATTTGTAAATAAACAATTAATTATGTCTTGGAGAAAATTAGATGGAACAGAAATTTTAATCCCTATTATGGATGAAGTCGAAAATGCCATTGAGAGAGAAGAATTAAGAGGCAGTCGACTAAAGGTTTGTATTGGCACTGATAGTCAAGTAAAACAAAATATTGTAGAATTTGCAACCGCCATTGTTTTTATTCGCGAAAAAAGTGGCGGCTTTATGTATTTTAATAGTTTTATAACTAAAAATCATTTCTCTTTAAAGGAGCGCATGATTCATGAAGTTAGTAAATCCATAGAAACTGCTTACGCCCTCTGTCCCATTTTTGATGCCCATCATATAGAAATGGAAATACATGCCGACATTAATACTGACCCACAATTTAAAAGCAATGATGCGTTAAAAGAAGCCATGGGGTATATTATTGGCATGGGATATACTTTTAAAGCCAAACCTGATGCTTTCGCCAGCAGCTATTGCGCCAATAAAGTGGTGCAATAAAACTAACCAGACTGTGCCGTTTGCATATTCTCCATAAACATCTCTACTTGTTGTAAGTGATGGTGTCCATGCCAAGCATATAAACCTACAACATGCGACAAAGTATATGTTTTTTGATATTCTGGATGAATATAGGTTCTATCAAAATCAGATTCCTTCATGTTTCTCAATAAAATAACTAAGCGCTTGTGAAGTGGTTGTATAATATTTACCGACAATTGGATGTCTGCCAATTCGCTATCAGCCGTTACGGCCCAAGCATTTTGAATGTACGGTTTAACGATTGGAGCATCCTCTGTTAAACTCAACTTAAATCTGCTAAAAGCCTGCATGTGGCTATCTGCAATGTGATGAATGACTTGCTTTAATTTCCAACCACCGGTTCTGTATGGCAAATCCTGCCACTCAGGTTTCATAGCATTTACAACACGCACTAGGTCTATAGGAAATTGATCAATCCTATCAATGGCAGCTTGTAAATATGCTGACGTAAATTCTTCGGGTGCAATAAATGGCCCATCTGCTTTTGCAATTTCGGCTTCAGTATATTTTGTCATATCTTTTAATTAAAATTAATTTCTGCGCTATCCCCCAAATTCAAACTATGAACAGTGCCTTGTAAAAATGCATCATTGCCTATTAAAGAATTGCTTAAAACCGAATTATACAATTCGGCAAAAGGACCAATGATAGACTCTTTAATAATAGAAGATTCCACCAATGCATTTTCTCCAATGCTCACATTTGGTCCAACAATGCTATTCTTAACCTTGCTGCCAATACCAATAAAAACAGGTGGTATTATGATGCTATTCTCAACCAAATCGGGATTCACTGTTTGAAAATTTCCACGCTTCAGCAAAAGTTCATTGGTCTTTAATAAAATGTCTTTCTTTCCACAATCGAACCAAGAATCAACATTGATAATTTCAAAATCAGTTCCTTTATCTATCATGCACATGAGCGCATCTGTTAGGTGGAATTCATTCTGTGTTTTGAGGTTATTTTCAATATTGCTCACAATGCATTCCATCATGAGTTTTGTTTCTATAATTTTATAAATACCCACCAAAGCCAAATTAGATTTAGGAATGGCTGGCTTTTCTACCAATCTAACTATTTTGCCTTCAGCATTCATTTCGGCAACACCAAATTGCCTAGGATCATCAACCTTTTTCACTCCTAAAATAGAAGTTGGTGATTGAATTATTTTATCCCAATCAACCTCGCAAATGGTATCTCCAAAAATAATTAATACGGGTTCATTGGCAATGGCTTCTTTGGCCAACCATATAGCATGACCAGTACCCTTACCTGTTGTTTGAATCACAAACTCCGCATTTATTTCTGTGTAGTTACGCGTAATATATTCTTCAATTTTATCGCCTAAATAACCAATGATAAATACAAAGTCGTTTATACCATTAACCACCAATTGATCGATAATATGGGCCAAAATAGGCTTACCTGCAACAGGTATTAACGATTTGGGTTGGGTATGTGTATGGGGTCTTAAACGGGTGCCAATTCCAGCTACGGGGATAATTGCTTTCATGTGTGATAGGGCTGTATAAATTCAAAAATAAATAAACAGATTGACAAACCTAGTATTTTGGAATTATTTTTTAGTTAAATATCAATAGCGTCCTAAACGATAAAAAAAAGAAAGGGAAGTTTTTATCCTCAGAGTTACCTTTGAGGTCCTACAAAAAACCATCCCCCTTTCTTTCAATGACAAATGTAAATCTGTTTTCTCAAATTATATCAAAATTAGACCGCAATAAATTTTCGAAGCTTGTAAATAAATATCAAACCGATAAGCATGAGAAAGGATATGATAGTTGGACACATTTGGTTTCAATGCTGTTTTGCCAGTTTGCAAAAAGCCAATCGGTACGAGATATC
>JANXMZ010000016.1 GCA_025354385.1 Bacteroidota bacterium | reverse complement strand
CCCCTTTAACCCAGCCATTTTTTTTAGTAATTCTGGAACCACAGTAAAAGCACTTTTTTTATTCATAACCTTTGACAAGGCTCAAAGCTAATGACATTAAGGGATACAAATGATTTTAGCCTAAAATTTGTCTATTAAGCCCAATTATCAATACATATCAGATAGGGTAACAGTTACCCTTCATCTATTTCCAACAAAACCAACAGTTATAAAAATATCAGGCGATAGCTTAAAATGCAGTTCCATAGATAGTCTGTATATTGTTATCGCAACAAAACTTCAATAGTTGCTTCTAGTAGAAACATCAAAACTTTTGCCACTTGTTATTATCAGTTTAAAACCAATAATATATGTTGAACTTCTGCCTTGTCGGATTCTTTTTTGTTAACCAATTTATTTGCAGAAAAAAAAATAACACCACCTTTATGGCTTACTATATCCTAATCCATTTAATTCCGAATTTATATTGCAATTGAACACCTCAAACATAAACAGTGCAGTAATTGTAATACCAGATTTATTGGGCCATGATGTATTTCGAATGCAGACGCACTATGCTTGTTTAGCAATTGGTTTGTCCATAGAAATACTCAATTTTGCCAAGGGGATTTACCACTTGCAAATCATTGGTGAAAAAAGTTTTGAAAGTACTCGACTAGAAAAATTTTAAAAGTGCAACGTTCCAATATTCAGTTGCATAATAGGGCAATGTTTGGGGGAGCAACCAGAGAACATAGCCAAGCAGGTTAATAGAAAAATGGCCAGAATTGTTAATTTTAAAGTGCTGCGATTTTGGTTGGCTTGTATGCCCGCAGGAGCAGATTTTTGGGCCTCGATTTTCATATGCGTAAAAAATATTTAGGGGAACTAAACTATTAAACACCAAAATCGGGCCATTTATTGTTGGGCGAATGGAAAATTATTAATTGAAGGAGAATTGATCATATTCACCGTAAATTTTAATAGCGTTATTGCGGTATTTTAGGGACTCCCAAAATCATTACCAACACCACCCTTCATCCCTAATTTAATTTTCCAAACGCTCCAACAAATCAACAATTACAATGCTTCTTGTCAACGTATACTTTTATTTTCTTTTTAGATTTGAGATAATAGCAACCGCCCTTATCACCTTTGTATAAATTATGCCCTTCGTAGGTGCCGCAAGGTTTAGGTTTAGCAGCATTCAATGCGCCAAGATTTAATAATGTGATGAGTGATAGTAGGATGATTTTTTTCATAAAACAAATGTAGCAAAAGTTTTACTGCTATTTGAATGGGGCAATAAAAAAGGGTTTAAATGAGTTGCGAAAATGGAATCTAGTTTGATATGAGTGGTTTCAAAAATGGCAATAAGTTTCGAATTGCGAATGCCAAAACCAGTTTTGAGTTTTAATAAGGCAAAATCACACAAACCGGAATCCGATTTGGGGACTTTCAACTGTACGAAAAATGGTAGATCATGCACAAATTAGAAAACTCAATATCAATGGTTTTATTTGTCGCATGTTGTTATCAATTATTATAAAGGAAAAGGATTCTGAAAGTCGACCTTCTATATGAAAAAACGGTTTTTCAGAATCCTTTTAAATGAATGATTAAAGTGAAGGTGTGTCGTTACTTTCGGTTTTCTTAGGGTCTATCATCTCCATTAGTTTTAATCCCAATAGGCCATCTACTGCACTTCCACCGCCATTGCCGCCGCCAATCAATACATCTGGTATCAATTTAATATGTCCTTTGGAAAGTTCTTCGGTGATTTTGTAACGCGTAAAGTTTTCTCCACCCAAAGCTTTTACAGCCAATTCATACGCTTCTGCAGTGGATTTACCAATGGCCAAAATTTTACCAGCTTCTGCAGAACCAGTAATACTTATTTGCTCTGCCTGTGCAGATGCTTTTAATTTAATGGCTTGCGATTCAGCTTCTGCTCTTGCTTTAGTGGCCTCTGCTTCTGCATGCGCTCTTAATTTGGTGGCTTCTGCCTCGGCACCTACTGCTAACTTAATACTGGTAGCATCGCCCTCCGATTTTTTAACTGTTGCATTTGCTGTGCGTTCTGCTATCTCTACACTTTGCTGTGCTTTTACAATCTCTTTTTGCATATCGGCAATAGCAGTTTGTTTCTCCATACCCTGTCTAGTTTCTTGCGCTTTCATTTGGGTGTCAAACGTTACTTTTTGCTCTTCTGCAATTTTACGATCGGTAAGGGTTTTCATCAAAGACTCTGGTGGTACAATATCTCCAATCAAAGTATCAACGGCATTTACATTGTATTCATCCAATACTTTTTTAATGTGCTCTTTGGCCGATTCTTGTCTTTCTTTACGGGTGCTTAAAAAGGCAATCACATCGCTATCCTGGGCCGAGTTACGAAAGTAATTACCAATGGTAGGTTCTAAAACTTGGGAAACTAAGTTGACCATATTCCCGAAGCGTGCAATAACTTTTGGAGCCTCTGTAGTTGGTACATGTATAATTTGCGCCACATCTAAATTAAAAGGGAACCCATCTTTAGAACGCACGGTAATGGTCGATAAATTTTTATCGAGATTGTGAGCTTCGCTTCGCGCTGCGGCCCAATTCAATACAAGGTTGGTGGTGGGCACCAGTTCCACTTTCATAATGTATTTGTTGATAGGGTATTTGCCAGGTCCTAGCGGCTCGTTCCATACACCTTTAAATCCTTTTTGAACGATGTTGCCATGCTTAAATTCAATGCCGGTTAAATCGCTGCCTTCCTGGCCAATATAAGAAATTACGACACCTACAAAACCGATGGGAATTTCTGTCATTGGAATTTCTTCCATCTGTATGGCCCAAGGATTTAAATTATAAGAACCCGCTAATATGACTTGAGGTTGTAAACCACGATTACCGCCATTCTTGATAAAAACATCAAAGTCTTGGAAATTATTATGTCCCTCTATCAGTTTACCTGCAATCTGACCTTGTTCTATGGGCATTCCATCTAAAGTGGTAACAATGCCTACCATGCTCTCCTGAATACGAATCATATCGGTAATTGATATTTGAAAAAGAAGGGTATTAATACGATAGGAACCTGCAGTGATATAACTCGTTTGTCTACCGCGCTGTCCTTGGTTTGTTAAAAATTTTTCGGCATCCTGAAAATTATCCGAATCTACGCGTTGACCGAGGATATTGCCTGTTGGAATTTCAGTGCCATCCTTCGCCATTACAAGTCCTACTTTACCTTCGGGCACTATGGTAAAGTTTTGCATGGATACTTCGTATTGCCAAACCCATTTCCAAAAATACAAACCAGGGGCAAGGGTTTTGGCTTGGAATCCTGCTTCGCCTTTGGTTGCAACAATGCGCCCATCGGGCAATTCTTTGTGTTCGCCAAAGAGTACAAATTTTTTGGTAACCAGTCCTATTTTATCCTCGGGCACTATGACCATACCAAATAAAAAGCGCAATATGTATTTGTAAAGTACCAAACATACCACTGCGAGAATAATCCACCAGTAATTGAATAAATTTTCCATTTTGTTGTTATATTATTAAGTTAAAAAGTTAATTTTTAGTAAGGAAGGGTTGAATCAGAAAAGGGCGTTAAAGTTTTTTCAGATTCAAAGGAGAGGATAAAATATGGAAGCTTTGTTTGAAAGAATTGAGATTTTAAAGGCTTCATCATAGAACGCAATTATTTTTAAATTGCATTTCAAATCAAATGATAATTATTTAGATTAGCAACAGAAATGTACGAAGTTGATAAAATAGTTGATAAACAGGAAATGGAGATTTTAAAATTTTAGGATAGATGGATTGTTTGTTTAATAACAAAATTTTTAGGACTTTTATGCCGCTTTGTATTTCGGTCTCTACCCTTCATAAA
Source organism: Bacteroidota bacterium (assembly GCA_025354385.1). GTDB lineage: Bacteria > Bacteroidota > Bacteroidia > NS11-12g > UBA955 > JABMMZ01. Next base: position 29,913 of record JANXMZ010000016.1, on the reverse strand, counting down.
AACCCTTCATCACAAAGGGAATCTGGGTTTGAATCATGCACCGAATATCAAGGACTTATGGTTAAGGTATGATTTTCTATGTTCTTGGATGTTAAAAATGAAGAATTGAAACAAGCGCTTAAGTATAAAAAAAGTTAGACATCCTCTGCTTTTGCAGAAACGACAACGGAATAAGAACTCACGTTAAATAGTAAGAAAGATTTTGCCAAAGTGAAAATTATTAGAACAAACACATTGACAAAATGCCTCACCAAAAATTAGTTTAAATTATCAAAATTTAATTTTATATTTGCAACCGTTTCGGAACAAATCTGAAACGCTTAACCCTTAAAAATAGTCAAAGCAATGATCAATCAAATGCCCTATCAATTTGCACCTTCAGGTCAATGGTCTGTGCGTGCAATGCTTTGGAAACTTTCTGCCATTTAGTAATTAAACAAGTCAAGTAAAGTAACTCCGAAGCCTGAAAAAAGTTTCGGATTTTTTGTGTCTAAATTTTTTTTTAGGCATCAAAATTTCTTTGCGAAACAGTCTTTAAAAAGGTAAAATCAAAATACGCCCGCTATCCAAAAGTAGGTCTTGAATTTTAAATTTTAATGACAAATAAAATGGAATGTCCATGACATACAATTGCTAGAGGCTGTTGAACAACCAAATTGGACCCAATATTTACCATTGGAACGAGGCGATTTGGTGTGTGTTTTCAATGGCAGCGATTTTAAGTCATCCCCCCCCCAAAAAAAAAAAGAAACGGGTTATAAAAAAACAAAATTCTCTCTCAAGGGAGACATATTAAAAACAAAATAATAAAATGACACAGTCAGAAAAATACTTAATGGAAGCACTCGATGCTTATCCATTCAATTTACAACAAGTAATAGAATCTTTGAATTATGCTTTAAGCTACGATGATGAAAATCCATTGGCCTTGTGCTTAATGGGGCAGGTGTACAGCGAGCAATTGTCGCAATACGATATGGCGAAAGATTATTTCGTTCGCGCCTTATTAGTCGATATCAATAATCTAAAAGTGTATCCTTTGTATGCCGATGTATTATTGTACAACGATGATTTTGAAGAGGCCGAAAAAACCATAGACTTTGCCCTCACCATTAAAGGAATAGACAAGGCCGTGATGTATGGCAAAAAAGCTTTGTTGCACGAATATCAAATGCAATATAAAAAAGCATTAAAGAGTTGGAAACAAGCCAAGCAATATTGCTATAATGCTAGTTTTATGAATATGGCCGAAGCCGAAGAAAAAAGAGTGGAAAGTAAATTGAGTCAAAAAAAGAAAAAAGTAAAATCAGAGGAAGGGAAGGGGAAGTAGTTCCTCTTTCCTTCTTTTTGATAAGCAATTTTATTAAAGCTAAAACGATTGAGAAATTAAGTGTATGTTTGTGAATCAATCGTTTTAAATAAAGTTTAATCATTAAAGAAATAGAACAATCCGATTACTCCATGGCAAAAAAAATCATTATCATCCTTCTTATCATTCCAACTGTAATGTTAGGACAAAGTAAAAAGCTAGAGCTGGGATTGATGATCGGGAATAATGGGCAATTAGAGAATTTACTGAATGATTTTTACAACATTAATTTCATTAATCGCTCCATCCCCAATAGTTACTATACTAAATTTTCAAATATTAAATATACAGCCTCGGCAAGGTATCTTTTCAAGGGGCCTTTATCTGTGCGTATAAAATTTGGTAAAGCCATAAGAACAGGCACTTTTATTCAAACTGAACCTGAAACTTATTTTAACTGTAGTTTTTATCAAACTGTTTCGAGTATAAGTCCATCCATTTATTATGCTTCCAAGATTGGCAAATTTGAATTAATGACTGGCCTAGAAATTCCTCTAATGCAGGTGGCGAATTTTACTGAGAAAATAAATGTAAGATATATGCCTGACAGCATAAATGTTTTATCTTCAAATACCACTAAATTTACAACTTCTAGCGGATTTGTTTGGGGTATTAATAATTTTATTGGAGTTAAATATCATTTGACCAATTGGCTTTGCATGGGCACAGAGATGAGTTATGGACTCTTGTTTGCTAAGCTTGGGGATAAATTCATTGGTGAATCACTGGATCCCAATACGGCCCAATTCACCAAGTATTATGAAAGAGATAAAAAAATAAAAACTACTTTCTTTTCGCCTCCCGAAGTTTCATTTGGTGTATTTATTCAACTAGGCAACAAACCAGTTAAAAAATAATGGATAACAGTAATTTTAAAGATCTAGATTAGTGATGTTAAAACAAATAATTTTTGCACTCTTATTGGTTCCAACAATACTTATTGGGCAAAGTAAAAAATTGGAACTCGGTATCATGTTTGGCAACAATGGTCAATTGGAAAATACATTGAGTGATTTTTACAGGGATATTTATTACAATACTAAAGTTTATTACGATAATTCGTACACTAAAGTAGCAGGTATCAAATATATCGCATCAGCAAGGTATTTTATTACCGACCATATTTCTGCCCGTTTGAAATTTGGCAAAATCCTTAGAAAAGACTTTCAATCACAAACGGTCTCTACAACCTATAGCGATTTTAATATCCGCCAATCCATCGTTAATATAAATCCTTCAATTTGTTACTCCACTAGAATTAATAAATTTGAAATAATGACAGGGATTGAAACCCCTTTCATAAAGGTGGGTGTTTATACGGCAAACAATAAATATATTACAACAAATAGTTATTCCGAAAAGAGGATTACATCAACAGGAGGTTTTGTTTGGGGTGTCAATAGTTTTATGGGCCTCAAATATTATTTTACAAATAGAATCAACGTAGGTGCTGAAATTAATTATGGGTTGATGTCCGCTAATATTGGTAATAAATACATTGAAGAAACGGTGAATAGTCCTGATCCTCAAGCACCTTATAGTAAGACTTATGAAATAGATAAAAAATACAAGAAAACGTTTTTTTCATCTCCCGAAATTTCGTTTGGAGTTTTTATACAATTGGGAAGAAACAAAGGCAAGTCGTAATTTCTTCCTTGTGTTTTTTGTGCTTAACTTATATTGATTCCTTGATTGATGTCAATCATAACCAATAAAATTAATTTTGTAATATAAACTTCGACATACAAGCTTGGTGGGACAAGGCGGAAAGGGATAGGATTATTAAGGCGATGGAGAAGAAGAGGAATAAGAAAAATAATTGAATTGTTTGTAGTTGTCTTCATGTATTATATAAATTGTTCTGTAAGTTTCTTACATTTGTTTAAATCTTAAAGTATGCTTAGACCTCCTAAAATAACTTATTTTTTTGGTGCTGGCGCTAGTCATAATTCAGTGCCAATTACTTTTCAATTACATCAACAATTAAATAGAATTGCAACAAATATTGGGTCAGAGGCTGCCCTACCTTTATTTGAGGATACGGCAAATGTGTTTAAATCGTTTCTTAATCAAAATAGACTTGAAACAGAAGGATTAAATGTAGAAGCAAAATTGTTTGCTGAATTATATATATTGGGTAAGAAATCCAAGGAGTATTCTACAATTGATACATATGCACTGTACAATAAATACCATAATGCAGATAATTATAATAAGATAAAACATCTTATAAATTTATTTTTTACATTCTGGCAAACACAGGCCCAAATGGATCATACTGGAAAAGATGTATTGCAATGGGATGAAATTGACCCTAGGTATATTAATTTGATTAGTGCTATAATAAGAAAGGAAGGAGAAATTTCCATTCCTGACAACATTAATTTTATTACATGGAATTATGATACGCAGCTTGAGAAAGCTATTAATTTATTCGATAAATCCAAAACGCTCCTCGATATATGCAATAAGATAAAAGTATATCCCGCATCCCAGAGTACATTATCTAAAATTATTCATTTAAATGGAATCTCTGGTTTCTTAAAGAAAAAGACTGGGGAAATAGAATTAATTCCTTGCGATAACACTAAGCCATATTATGAAAAAATGAAGCAGATTTCCGATTATTATAGTGCTGTAAATACAATTGAAGACTCTACTCTTATTAAATTTTCTTGGGACTCTGAAATTGCAAATAATGAAGCATTGAAAATGGCAAAATTAGTAATTCAGGAAAGTGATTATTTGATTATAGTAGGATATTCTTTTCCTTTATTTAATCGTGAGGCAGATATTGCAATGCTAAGAACATTGCCACATAAATGTAAAATCATAATTCAGAATCCAAATATAACAACAGATATGTTTAACGAGTATTTTGAAAAAATAAATCCACCTAAAAATAATATAATAGTAAAGGATGCGTCTCAGTTTTTTGTGCCAAGTGAGTATTTTACTATGGTAGCGGATAATACAGCATTGGCAAGTGAATCATTTACAATTGGAAAATCAAATCGAAATAACAGATGGTAATAAATAATGTTGGTATATAAATAGGTAAATAAAAACACTCATAAGTCCAAAATTAAATTTTGAAATAAATGACTTGGAAAACATATAATACAAGAAATATAACAGAAAGATATTTATTTAAATTTCTTCCTCTAAATAGAGTTGAAGAGTTTCTCAAAAATGGTGCAATTTGGTTTTCAAGAGCAGATAAATTTGGGGATAAAATGGAGTGTGTACAAATTGACGATCTTACTGATACTCCTTTCAATTACGAAAAAATTGAAAGAAGAATGAGAACAATTTTAATTAGTTGTTGGCATTTGGCAAATAAGGAGTCCATAGCATTTTGGGATACTTATTCTGAGAGTAAAGAAAATCGCAAGAATATTGCCATTAGATTTAATAGGGACAAATTAATGAAATATATGAATGACTATTTTATTAAAAATAGTTTCCGTTTTTGTTATAAAACCCAGTTTATACATGGTAAGGTGGTTTATAAAAATCTAATTAATGTAAAATCAGATACATTAAATAGGAGTAAAATTGCTCATTCGTCTTTTAGGAAAGAAGCAGCATTCAAATATGAGAATGAATACCGGCTTATTGTTAAAAGAGTTAACGAGGAGTTAGGCGATGGAGTTGGTTTTTATATTGGTGAACCTAATAAATTAAATTTTGATTAACCCCCTATTAAGGAAAGAGGAATTTTTAGCAATAAAAAATAAAATTATTAATATGGGATTTGAGAGGAATATTAAGGATTCTGCTTTAACAAGGTGGTTAAGACCTGATATCTGGTAAAAAGCAATTGTGTTAAAAATTATAAATTAATGGAAGAAGTTAAAAATTCAAGTTTGAAATTAAGGCCAAAAAAATACTCTAAAAATACCTCCTCTGATGCTAATAGTATATCGATAGTGGAACAAATACTTGATAAAGAACGTGCTTTTCCACATTTGTTCAAAATAGATAAGACACCTAATTACGATGGCTATATTGAGCTAATAAAAGATGAGTTTCCAATAGGCAAATTAGAAGTTCAGGTAAAAACATTAAAAAATAATTATACCAACCCGTCATATAATATAGACCTTTCAACACTCTCGTATGCAAAGGATTGTCAACTACCATTTCTATTAATAGCGGTGGATCAAAATGGGAAAAAGGCATTCTGGATAGAACTAAAACGTAATCTAGCTTCAGACTTAATTAACAAGGCCTTAAATAAAAATGTAAAGCAAAAAAGTATTAGTGTTAAATTCGAAGAACAAAATGAAATATCAAATGATTTCACGTATGAATTATGGAATGGAATTGTTGAACAGCATAAATTATTGCTTAATGAGTCTATTGAATTAGGTCAAAAGCATGATGAATTAAAGACTGAATTAATCAATCTTAAATCTCAGTTTATACAAAGTGACAAAGATATTAATGAATATTATGTGCAATTTCATATTTTTTTAGACAAATTAAACGAACTATTTAAAAATGAGTTTAATGTTGTGAAAATTTTATTTAGAGGGGATTTTTGGAAATTTGGCATTGTCACTTTTGGCCCAATTACTGATTCTTGTTTAACATATTCCTTGATTGCAATTGATTGGAATCAAAATAGCAAACAAATATTCAGATTTTATGATAATAAAAATATATTTGAATTTGTTGCAAATTTTCCTAGTTACACATCGTTTTCAAATTCTAATCCATTGTTGAAGGATCCTATTGCACATGCATATGAACGCATTTGGAGATATCTTGAATTAACTTTAGAAAGAAAGTTGATTCAATCAAAAAGTAAATTTGTTCAATATGAATTTTTGTTCTCTATAAGGGATTCACAGTTTAGAAACCTTGCAGATTCAGAGACTGGTGAACTTAATTTGATTCTTCTAAAATTTAAAATTGAGGAATTTTTGAAAATAATTCCAGAATCGCAAATAATTTTAATGAAGCAATATCCATCAATGGAGAATAATCTTTATAAGGCTTTAGATTATATACAAAACATTAGAATGGATGGGAAAGAATTGATAAAACGGTTGTCGTATTCAAAAGTAGATTATAATAAATTGACAGATAAAATATTAAAAACCGGAAAATTTCCTCTTGCCGGTAAGAGATTATTGTTTAATTATTGGAATTCGGTTTTAAATGGTTATGAAGATATAATAGCTGAAATTTTTCCACTTTTAAAGCATGAACTAAGTCATAAAAATTATTTTAATACAATCATTATTGTACCACATGTGATTAAATCAAAAATCTCAAACGATATGTATTTAAATTTCGGAAAAATTGATGTTTTTAAATTAAGAAATAAGAACTCATCAAAAATGAAGATACTCATTGAACTTGAATTAGGAAAAATAGAATATAATACCTTGATTACAAAGTATAGAAACATAGAATTTGAAACGTATAGCTGGGAAGATGCAAATCTAAGTATTTTAGGAGGTAGTTTGCCTGTTGAGGCTTCAATATTCATGATACTGAAGCAAAATTTGGAGATGTATATTAAAGACAAAAGTGGAGGCAATTAATATTAGTCATATTTTGCTTTAGATTTGTTAAATGAATATAATTCCCAAATTAATTTAATCCACCAATCTTTTCAACTCCTGCAACTTCATCAACGCATCAATTGGAGTGAGCGAATTCACCTCTATGCTTTTAAGTGTCGGTTTAGCTCTTCAGTTTTAGGCTTGCTAATAGTAACTCTAGTTTGTTGTCAGTTTAAAATTATTGAATAGCACATACTATAAATGACAAACTATTACTTTAAAAGCATAACCCGTTAGAATTTCTAACTCATTTATAAAACTTTCTTTAAAATCAATACCCCAATCATGAAATTGAAACCCAAGATATCCAAAGGCCCAAGTAGGTTGAAATTCATAGTCAGTAATAGGGTTGATGTCCTTACATTTTGAACATTCTATCCAATGGTCTTTTTCATTGTTATACCATTTACTTACTGCATCACTCCATTCTAAATCTAAAATGTTGTTACCGCATTTTGGACAAAGGATTGCTTCCAAATCGCTTGCGTGAAAAACCGATCTTTTTAATGTTACCGAAACGCCATTTGGATTCATCCTATAAAAGTTGTCTTGTGCATGGTGCACCACATCTGCGTAATTCTCTGCTGGGGGATAACCTAATTCATCACTGAAAGCACAATCTGTTTTAGTTGAGTGAATAATTTTTCTTTCAATCAAATAATTAATCACTAGCGTTGCCACATTATTAGCCTCTTTCTCTGGCACTTTCTCTGGAACTAATATGTGATAATGTACGCTCATTTCGATAGCCTATAATATAACTACTCAACCAGTTTTTTTAGTTCCTGCAATTTCATCAACGCATCAATAGGTGTCAATGCATTCACCTCCAAATTTTTTAATTGTCGGTGAAGGTCTTCTATTTTAGGATCGCTGACACCAAACATGGTGAGTTGGTATTGGGGTACTTTAATGGTCTTCAAAGTTTCGCGGCCGCTGACTTGTGTGCGGTCTTGTTCGAGTTCGGAAAGTATCTGCTCGGCTCTTTGCACCACGGTTAATGGCACACCCGCCATCTTGGCCACGTGTATACCAAAGCTGTGTTCGCTGCCGCCTTTTACCAATTTGCGCAAGAACAATATTTTGTTTTTGGTTTCTTTAATCGAGATATGAAAATTGCAAATGCCCTCTACATTTTTTTCAAGTTCGTTCAACTCGTGATAGTGGGTGGCAAATATGGTCTTAGGACTCATCGGATGCTTGCCCAAATACTCGGCTATGGCCCATGCTAAGGATACCCCATCGAAAGTGCTGGTGCCTCTTCCTATTTCATCTAATAAAATTAAACTGCGCTCACTCACATTGTTCAAAATGCCTGCGGTTTCTATCATCTCTACCATAAAGGTACTCTCACCACTTGATATATTGTCGCTAGCACCTACACGGGTATATATTCTATCCACCATGCCGAATTCAGCGCGCTCTGCTGCAACAAAGCAACCTATCTGACCCATCAATACAGCCAAAGCCGTTTGGCGCAATACCGCACTCTTACCACTCATGTTGGGGCCGGTAAGAATCACAATTCTTTGCTTCTCTTTGTCGAGTGCAATATCATTGGGAATATAGGTATCGTCAATTTTTAATTGTTGTTCGATAACGGGGTGACGGCAATTAATTAAATTCAAATCGAAGCCATCATTGATGCTTGGCTTCGCATAATTGTGTTGTTGCGATACTTGCGCAAAACTTACCAAGCAATCGATGCGTGCTAGTAGCTGTGAGTTCAATTGCACTGCGGTAATATAGCTGCTCATAAAATGCAATAGCTCGCTGTACAATCTGTTTTCGATTTCAAAAATGCGACTCTCGGCCGTTAATATTTTTTCTTCGTAGGTTTTTAATTCTTGGGTAATGTAGCGCTCGGCATTGGTGAGGGTTTGTTTGCGAATCCAATCTTCGGGCACCTTGTCTTTATGGGTATTGGTAACTTCTAAATAATAACCGAACACACTGTTGAAAGCAATTTTTAAAGACGAAATACCCGTGCGTTCTGTCTCGCGTTTTTGTATGCCTACCAAATAATCTTTACCACTGTAAGCCAAGGCTCTTAACTCATCTAATTCTGCATCTACACCATCATTAATCACACCGCCTTTGTTCACCAATAATGGAGAATCTACTTTTACTTCGCGAGTAATTTTATCAATCAAAGTCTGACAAGGATTCAGTTGCTCATTTAAAATTTGCATTTCAGAACCCGGCAAATGACTCGTAATTTGTTTGATGTTTTTAACACAATCTAAAGCCCTTGCCAATTGCAATACCTCACGAGGATTGGCTCTTAGCAATGATATTTTAGAGATGATTCTTTCTATGTCTCCACATTGTTTAAGTTGAGCCGCTATCTCGGTAAAAGCAGTTGTGTTTTGAATGAAGGTCTCAACCGTGTTTAAGCGGTTGTTAATTTCTGGTAAATCTTTTAAAGGCAATACCAACCATTTTTTCAGCATGCGACTGCCCATAGGCGTCAACGTTCTATCGAGCACATCTACCAAACATTTGCCACCTTGGTAAGTAGGGTAGAGGATCTCTAAATTTCGAATGGTAAATTGATCGAACCACACATAATTATCTTCATCAATTCGGCTAATGGTATTAATGTGATTGATATTGCTTTGTTGGTTATGCTCGAGGTAATACAAGGAGCTACCTGCTGCAATAATAGCATTCGGCAAATGGCTTATACCAAACCCTTTGAGGGTAGTAGTGCCAAAGTGTGACAATAATTTTTCTTGGGTATAATCCAATTGAAACACCCAATCATCAATCGTGAATTGATAAAATTTTTCGCCGGTTAATTCTTTAAATTGTTTGGCTTGATTTTTACTTAAAATAACTTCAGAAGGGCGCAGGCTATTCAATAATTTATCGATGTAATCTAAGGGACCTTCGGCTACTAAAAATTCACCAGTAGAAATATCTAAAAAAGAACAACCCGCAATGTTGCCATTAAAATAAATAGCCGCTAAATAATTATTGGTGCGTGTATCTAACACCTTATCGTTAAAAACAACGCCTGGTGTTACCAATTCGGTAACGCCTCTTTTCACTATGCCTTTGGCTGCTTTGGGATCTTCGAGTTGGTCGCAAATGGCCACACGCTGACCGGCCCTCACAAGCTTCGGTAAATAGGTATCCAAAGAGTGGTGCGGAAAGCCTGCTAATTCAATTTCGCTGCTACTGCCCGCTCCGCGTTTGGTGAGTACAATGCCCAAAATTTGCGAAGCGCAGATGGCATCTTCGCCAAAGGTTTCGTAAAAATCGCCTACTCTAAACAATAACAAGGCCCCCGGATATTTTTGTTTAAATCCGAAATATTGCTTCATCAGCGGTGTTTGATTATCTGTTATCTTTGCACTCATAGTTTACCATTTTTAGAAGGAAAAATACAAATAAATACCACCCGCCAAAATGTTCCGCAAGTTAGCTACACATCAACTGAACCGATTAACAATTTATCAATACCAACAACTCGAGAAAAAACCAATTGCCATTGTGCTCGACAATGTTCGCAGTTTGAATAATGTGGGCAGTATTTTTCGCACCTCGGATGGTTTTGGAATTGAGAAAATTTATTTGTGTGGAATAACAGGTTCACCGCCTCACCGGGATATTCACAAAACTGCATTGGGGGCAGAAGATAGCATGACTTGGGAGCATGTAGAAAGTACATTAGAGGTATGTAAGAAACTAAAAGCAGAGGGTTACAAACTAGCGGCCATAGAGCAAGCGGAAGGCAGCATGAGTTTAAAAGATTTTAGTGTGGGAGCCAACGAAAAATGGGCGCTTATTTTTGGTAACGAGGTAGATGGGGTAAGCAACGATGTGCTGGCCTTGTGCGATGCCTGCATAGAAATTCCCCAATTTGGTACCAAACACTCTTTCAATGTATCAGTATGCGCTGGAATAATATTGTGGGAACTGTTGAAGTAAGGGTGAATTTACAAAGCGATGCTAAATATTTTAGAAGCATATCTTACAAATCATTGTAAAAATAATTTTGAAATTCAATTAAAATGTAATGACTTTGTAATAACATATTAGATACCAATGGAACTTTCAGTAATCAATATAGGCAACTCAAAGGGTATTCGTCTTTCAAAGACAATATTAGAAAAGTATAATATTAGCGATAAGATTGAACGCATTCTTGAAAAAGGGTACATCATTTTAAAACCAAAGACAGAGCCAAGAAAAGGATGGGAGAAGGCATTCAAAAAAATGCATGAGAATGGCGATGATCAATTGCTAATGGCTGATGTTTTTGAAGATGAAAATTTTGACGAAGGGTAATTAACTCAAAGATCAATATGAAAATAGTCGTTTTTGTTTTTTGCTTACTGCCTTTCCTAATAAATGCACAAGTGCCAATTGTTAGATCTAAAACTGTTAGAAGTATCTATGTTATGCCAGATTTTACGTCTTTAAATTACACAGATCCTAAGCATCAAGAAGCATGGATGCCCAAAGCAGGAATTGCTGTTGGTGTACAATTGAAATTAAAAGTGAATAATAGTTTTTTTCTAAGAGTAGGTGCTGGCTATGGTTTAAAAGGCTATCGAAATATGGAGGTAGGATTGCGCTTAGGCTCCAATGTAAATCCGATGACAGGTTATATCACAGAATCTAAAATTGAAACCAAAGGTGAGTTTCACGAATTTCAATTACCATTGGCATTTCAATATGATTTCAATGGAGAGGATTTCTTTATTGCTGTTGGTGCTGATTTGGTAGGGCAAGTAGGCCATACCACCAAAAGACAGGTTTTTTATGGAGATGGTACTTCCGACATAATTAGTTATGAAAATAAAAGTCAGTGGAATACTGTACCAACGATTAGCATAGGGTATACATTCCCAATCAACTATCACTATAATTTATCGATAGCACCTACCTTTAGAATTTATGGCAATGAATGGATTTTAAAAGACTCAAGATTGTATAGCTACGGAATTAAATTTTTATTAGATTTCAAGCCATAATAAAGTTTTAATTTTTGAAATGACTTTAGGCGAATTAAAATTGGAACAAATGGAGATGAACTTAGTGCGAGTAACCTTAATTATATTTATTTTTATTTGTGTTGCCCCAATGGCAATTTTAATTTGGTATTTGAATAAGAGAGATATTAAAAATGTTTCATTTAAAAAGAGAACGTGTTGAATAAATAAAATAAATTTACTAAAAACTTATGAAGGGTTGACTAATTATTGATCCCTGTAGGCTCCAAAAATATTGAAATTGATGAACACACCTAAACTAAAATTCATATTATACCTTGGTATGGCGTTCTTTTCCGAGGCAGGGTACAAACCTTGTGAAAGGCTTCCTTGAGCTTCCAGTTTAATATTCTTAAAACCATACCTGAACATGATGCTGTGCATAAGGACATTGTAATGGCCAGTATGATACAACTTGTTTATATCCTCTTTCCAAATGTTGCCTTGACCGGAGATGTCGTAAAAATGTATCCTGCTGAACCTGGCGGAATACGCATAGCTCAATTTGTTATCGGTGGTTGTATAACCCAAATTTATCAAGGCCCCCAGCCTAGAGAAATGCCCTTTTAAAAAAGGGCTGTCCCCATTCACCTTATTGTTGAATCCTCCAAGGGCCATATCAATAAAAGCCTCCAACCTAAAATTTTTACTGTAGGTCTCCTCTATGAAACCACCAAAACCCATATTAAAGGTTTCTGTCCCCGAACTGCAGTTGCGCGTAAAGGTATTGCCATTTAATGTATCGGTTTGCGAATAATTAAGTTCTGAACCTCCAAAGCCAAAATACACCGCCACCGGTGGCTTGACCTCATTTCCTTGTGTAACAAACCCATATTTAATGTCGTAAGAATTCCTCAAGTCTGTTGAGGCTTCAAGAAACATGTCGCCTTCATTTTTAAAGAGCGGGATGGGTGTTGAATTGGGCCTGTAGAATAACGAACTGCATGAATTGAGCAGTGGGGTAAGAACAACAAGGGAAAGGAAAAAGGAATGCTTTTCTTTCATATTGTTAATGGTTTAGACAAACTTAATACTTGTTATGTAACATGCAAATTAATTTTACCAAGCTAAAGTATGTAACCTTGCTATATTAGTGAAATTATATCCACTGCATTTATGATCAATACCATCCCCAAATTTTCAAAAAAAAGGACAGAACCCGAGTTTAAAAGTTTTCGGATCCTGCCCTTTAAAGGTATTGTTGCAGTCGAATTATTCCATCATCAATTTAATGTTTTTCACAGTATCATTAATAGTAACCCTTATCATGTATAAACCTGGTGCTAGATTGTTTAATAGTATTTGTCCATATACATTGCCCTCGGCTACCAAGCGCCCATTAATATCCATTACAGTATAGGTAGCAGGTTCATCGGTTTCAATGTTTACTAACCCTTTAGATGGGTTAGGATAGACATTTACTTTTTGTGTACTACTTGCTCCAAAAGCTATTCTAATAATATCTGTCATGGCAGTTTGTTTATTCAAATCTACTTCTACCAAGCGGTATAAATTAACCTGTGCTGCATTCAAATCGGTGTATTCATAAAATTGTAAACTATTGCTATTGCCTTTGGCTTTTACAGTGCCAATGGTTTGCCAATGTTGACCATCAAGGCTGCGTTGAACTGCAAAATAATCGCTGTTGTTTTCGGAAGCAGTTTGCCATTTTAATAAAGTCGTATGATTCTCATTATTGGCTTTGCCTTCCAAATTTATAATGGTAACAGGCAAGGATGTTAAAGGATTGCCTATGGCGAATGGAGAGAAGGTGCCAGTGTAGCCAGTGTATGTTAAGCTAGTGGTGGTGGAACTAGTAGTGCCTGTTTGTTTTACCCAATAACCGCCATCGTTGTGGTATAAAGTAGGTGTGGTAAGATTAAAGCCTTCACCGGAATTCCAATTGAATACAAAATTTAAGCCGCTACCTGCATTGGCATTGGCTTTTGCAATATCCCAAGTATGTCTTACGTGGCCATCTTTGGTGGTATCGCCAGCATAGCCAGAGTAGTATACGCGATCGAAAACCCTTACAGAAAGCGCATCCGAAATGCCTGTATTATTGGTAATGGTTAAAGGATTGTAAGTGGTATTGCCCACAGGTAAGCTGGTGCTGGTGCCATTGGTAATGGTGTTTTTTACCATACCTGCCCCAGTTGTCTTAATATAATTAAGACTGTTGCCACCTGTGAAACTTGAAACAGTTAATGTAAATGCCCCAATTGAAATTGTGCGATTGGCGTCATTGAAATTTAAATTGCCAATGCTTCTGTTTTGATCTAATACCAAATGATTACTAGCAGCACTATTGATTACTACATCGATGCCATTGTCGGCTATCCCGCCACACCAATTAGAGGCTGTTTGCCATGCATTGCTGGTGCCGCCATCCCAACGACTTACAGTGGAACCAAAAACAGTTACAGTTCCAGCACTGCTGTAGGTGGTGCCGCATGATCCATTTGTTAGTTGCGCTCTGTAAGTAATATTGGAAGTAATACCCGAGTATGATAAACTGGTGGTAGTATTAGCAATATCGGTCCAAATAATTCCACCATCTGTGGATGATTGCCATTTAACAACGGTACCTGTAGAACCAACCAGAGAAAGTGTACCCGAATTACTACCACTGCAATGTTGTGCATTGCTAACTGCACCACCAACTGGAGCTGTTCCGCTAATAACGGTAATGGTATAAATAGGCGTGTTAACGGCACTGCCACAGCCGCTGTTTTGAACTACCGCTCTGTAATAATAAGTGCCTGTAGAGGCAATGCTATGTGTTAAAGCAGTTGTTGTGTTAGCAATATCAGTAACAGCAGAAGCAAATGTACTACCTGTAGAGGTTTGCCATTTTATTACACTTCCTGTATTCCCAAATAAATTAAATTTAACACTTGAACCTGCACAAATGGTATTATTATCGGCTACTATATTGCCAGAAATGGTTGTATTAACAGTTATAGTAGTAGATGAAGTAGCCAAGTTGCTGCAACCACTAACGGTATTCACAACAGCACGGTAATAGGTAGTTGCGTTAATATTAGTTACGGTTAAAGTAGTAGTGGTATTAGAAATAGTGTTGCCTGCTGTAAAGAAATTATCCGAAGATGATTCCCATCTTACAACGGTTCCAGAAAGACCGGTAAGGGTAAGGGTGGTGCTATTGGTTCCTGAGCAAACCGAAACATTACCTCCTGTAATAGTGCCAGAAGGAGCACCATTAATATTAATATTGCGCGTGAATACAACTTGCGAAGTGGTATTGTCATTCGGCATATTGCCATATTCTATAATACTGCCAATGGAACTGCTATTCGGAAAATCGTTCCATAAGCCAATGCCAGTATACATGTGGCCGTAATCTTCTTCACCAGGACTGCCAGAGGTTTGATCAGGATAATCATTAGGTTCGCCAGATGACCAATTGTTATAAACCCCTGCCACTGGCAATACGCCACCAGAACCCCAAGCATTTTGTGCAGATATTTTTAAACCCCTGTCTGGACCAGTAATCCAATAAAAATTGCCATCAGAGGCAGCTTGGTTAGCATAAGCAGAGTAGCCCAAGGCCGCATTTATTTGTACATAATTATCCGAGCATCCTATCCATGAATTTTGACCAACCAATACATAGGAAAAACTATTTTCGGAACCAACAGTAATGGTGGCTAAATAACCTTCTCTGCCAAAATATGATAGACCGGAAGCATATGTTTTTGCTCCTGTCCAACTTAATCCTGTAGCATAGTATTCATAAAAATGGCCATTCAGAATATTGTAATATTTATAACCCACTACAAAACTCACCATTCTGCTTTCAGGATTACAAACTGCAGATGTGGTTGTAAGTGTAACGGTTCGCAATAAAGCCTGCCAATTGGCTGCCGTTGTTGTACCAGTAAATACCAAACTTCGGGTAGTGGTATTAAAAGCAGTAGAGGTAATTCCAGATGGGAGCGTGCCAGTGTAATTCAATACATCACCACTGGTATAACTTCCCGTAATAGAAATTGTAAAACCGGTTAGTGTGCCATTAGAAGTTAGGATTAATCCTCCGTCTACAACTGTTGCTGTATTATTCGAAATTGCATTAACAGTAGTTGTACCACTTATGTTAACCGATGAGGCCGTTTGAGATGATAAACAAAATGGATTTAAAGAAAAGATAGCAATGATTACAATAATTTTGCTCAATGCTATTAGTCTTTGTTTTTTTGCTGTGTAAAAATGGTTCATTTGTGTATAATTAAGTGAGGCAAAACTATAGTCAAAAAAATTAGAATACAAGCCTGAAACCCTTGTAGATATTAGAGTTAGTACTATTTACTCAAGGGTTATTTTAAATAATTGACAAATGTTAATTATTTGCATTTTTTGAATTTTGGGACTTTTGTTAAATAACCACCAGCTTTACTTTTTTGAATTTTGGGACTTGTGATTTAGTAAGTATTATAACTCAATCGAAAAATGAAATTGGTGGTTAATACTTAAACCCATTCATCTTTTAATTTTTAATTAGTACACCACCATAACCTAATTGAGCCTAAAATTATTTATCATAGATTTCAATCAATCAATCATTTAAATTATTTAAAGGGATATTATTCGGACATTTATGAAATTTTTCGAAAAAAAGTTGACTTTTTTTCGTTTTTTTTTCAAAATGAGGGTTAAAAGAACAATTTTGTCTTCAAAAATTCAAAAATAAAATAAATGTAAGGGATAATTAGTCAGTAATTTGCAATTGTTTTTTTGCAAAATGTGAATTTATAGAATCTAAAAAATAAGTCGGTTATTTAGATGCCAAATTGTAATAAGTTCAAATTAATGAAAATCTAAAGCATTCATATTTATAACCAATCCCATCATAATGGAACTGTTAAACCAAGGTATGGCATTCGTGTTATTAGGGTCGGAATTTAAGCCATGGTAAAGCGCAAATTGTAACTGAAATTTTATATTTTCACTGCCAGCCCTGAATAATAAACAATGCTCTAACATGTTGTAATTGGTCTGTCTATTCAATCGTTTCAACTCTCCCGACCAATAATTGTAATTGCTGTAAGAGGCATCGGAAAAACGAATATTGCTGAATCGAGCAGAGTATGCGAAACATACTTTGTTGTCCAAGCTAGTATATCCAATATTGGGCATTATGCCAATTCTTGTATACTGTCCATTCAAAAAATCATTGCTTGCGCCATTCGTTACTGTATTGCGATAAGACCCCAAGGCAATATCACCAAATAGCTCAAAACGGAACTCACTACTTTGCTCTTGATTTAAAAAATAACCTAACCCCATGTTTAACATATCCCCTCTGTATTGATAAGAAGTATTGCCAATATTATTGCCATTAGAATCTGTATGCGGAGTGCTGGAGTTCTCTTTAGCACCGCCATATCCAACATAGGCCCCAATATTATTTGAAACGGCATAACCAGCTGTAATATCGTATTTGTTGGCCAAGTTTGTAGAAGCATCCAGGTAAACATCCCCTTTGTTTTTAAACAATGGAACCGGATTGCGATTGGGGGTATAAAACCGTGCCTTGCAAGAACTCAAAAGTGCTATGATAATTAGGCTCACTAAAAAGTGATAGGTATTTTGCTTTTTCATGGTTTGTATTTAACAAATCTAAACAAGAATGGGCTATAATCAAAACTCAAATCAAGATTTAATCGCATAAATTTGAACATTCATTGTTACATCTATAACCATGGCATTATATTTGGAAAATCATATGAGAATGAAAACATTTTTTATTGGCAGTATTTTTATTTTTCTAACCATTCAAATAAATGCGCAGAAACTGGATTTTAGTAAATTGGTAGATGCCGAGCAAGACCGAATTGATATGCTGGATATGAAAGCAGATAAGTACATCAGCATTGGTAATTTCAGTCAAAACCAGCAAGCCTCCAAAATATACATTGCATTAGTCGATCAGTTGCAGGCTCACATTGCCCAATCCGATATTAAAAATACAGATGCTAATTACAAGGCTTTAATAGAATTTTTAAAATTGGTACAGCGCAACAATGTCTACCACTTAACGGCCAACTTGCATGCGCTTGAATTGGCAGATAAAATAATGGTATTGAAAAATGATATAAAGGAATTAGAATTGTTAAAAACGGATTTGAAATCGGGAATACTCATTTCAGATTTTATAAATACCAAAGGATACGCCAAAGATTATTGGAACCATGTGTCTCAATTTTATCCTACAGATTTGTTGAATAAATTTAAGAATCTGGCTTACACACCAATAGGCAATGTGGTGGTGAATGCTGTGGCCAAGGCAGATCCCAATGCGGTGAAACAATATTTTGGCACCAATCATTTGGTCGACCGTGCTCTCAAAAACTCCAAAGATACCGTTGTACAACTCATTAATACCATTTATAAAACCTATGGCATGCAATCTAAATCTTATGCCTTGTTGCATTATATTTACCACAAGCAAATGGATTTAGAAGATGCGGAAACCTTGAGTAAGAATCCTAAATTATTTTTAAAAACACTCATTGAATTGAGGAAAAATAAAAACATATTGGCAGATTATACAGTAGACAAGGAATTGCAAACAATGGGCATGGAGCGTGTGGTAGAAATTAATTTGCGACATGAAGATAAAGAGCCAGTGCGTTTTGAACCCATAGATAACGACAATGCCATAGAAATATACACAGCCATTGTATACAGTCCCGAAGAAATTTTTACCTCATCTTTTTTAGGCATGTATAAACGCATGATGGAGAAAAGGAAAGAGCCATCAGGTTACTATTTTTTGGCGAGAACTAATTTTAATAAGTTCAGAATTTTTATCAAACAATGTGCGGGTTATAATAAACTGGATGATTTTTTTAGCACAATGAACGATAGTCAGGCCAATGCCTTGATCACCATGTTTGCGAGCGGCCTATATAATTACGGCGGAAATTTAGGTCCAGCAGTGGATGTGGCAGATACCTATGGTAGTTTGGAAAACGAAAAAATAAAAACACTTTTTAGAAATGTAATTCAAAGTGAATACAAAGCTACTTTGCTGAGCAAAAATGATCATGGTATAAAAATTTATGGTTTGCTTTCCAAATTAATTGGAGGCACACCAGAGAATTTTACCAGTGCATATCAATTCAACATTCCCAATTTAGATAGGGTCAACAATGCAGATTTATTTCCGGACAGTGTGCACATTCAGCAACATTTTTTCTTTGATGATGAGGATGGTGAATTTGCCTTTAGTGCATGGTTAGGTCAATACCCTGCCGCCATTTATAAAAAGGAAGACATGGGCAGTTATGTAGTTATGAAAACCATTAAAGGTAAAAAAATGGAGATATATGCCAACAAGCCCGCAGATGAATTTGCCGGCAGAGAAGCGCTTCGCAAATTGTTCGAAAAGCGCAACCGTTTTCCCGATATGATTGTGCACCGCGGGCACAGTTACTATATTGAAAACACGTTGGCCAATATGACGAATAGCAATCGCATAGCCATATTGGGCAGTTGTGGTGGCTATCAGAATATTAGCAAGGCCATGGAGAATGCTATGGATGTGCAGATAGTAAGCACCAAGCAAGTGGGTACCTTGGTTGTTAATTCGGTATTGATTAACGAAACCACAGAAACCATACGTTTAGGAAAGGATATTGTATGGATAGATTTATGGAAACAAATTTCTACCAAGTTAAAAGACAATCCGCAATTCAAAGATTACATACCGCCTTATAAAAATTTAGGCGCTAGGTTTATCAAAGCTTATAATGCGCTTTAGTGTTAAATTAGCTGCAAAAAAATATCCTGTTTATTCGATGAATCCCCTAAAATAAATTTCATTTTTGCAATTTATGAATACTTTTTTCTGTGTAAAAAATAAAATAGAAAATGCAAAAGAGTGTCGAAATACCAACGACTACAAATAATGCATTGGCCCCAAACTGATACCAAACAATGCCTGCTATACTGCTAGCCAAAAGCGCAGCGATACTTTGAAAACCAGCATAAGTACCAATGGCTGTGGCGGTGTCTTTGTCTTCGGTTACATTGCTAATCCATGCTTTGGAAATACCTTCGGTAGCGGCCGCATATAACCCATAAATAAGAAACAAAGCCAAGTATATATAAATGGTATGAGTAAAGGCAAAACCGAAATATACAATGGCAAATAAAATAAGGCCTGCAACAAAAGTATTTTTTAAACCTACCTTATCCGCAAGTTTTCCAACAGGAAAAGCAAACAAAGCATATGCTAAATTGTAAAAAATATAAATACCTATAACTTGGGTATCGTCTAATCCACATTGTTTTAATTGTAATAATAAAAAAATATCCGAGCTATTGAATAAGGCAAATAATAATAAACCTATTACAACTCTCTTGTAAACCTTTGGACTGGTTTTCCAATAATTCAAAAACGAAAAAAAAGAAGGTTTGGTTTTTGGTTCTATATTGGGATTAGTTTTTTCTTTAAGGAGCAAAGTGGCGATGATGGCAAGCAGTCCTGGCACTATAGCAATGTAAAATAGCGTCGTATAATCTGCTGGATGAAAGTAGAGAAAGAGTAAGGCTAACGATGGTCCAATGGCAGCCCCTAATGTATCCATGGATCTGTGAAATCCAAATATTTCACCTTTGGTGGCTTTGGTAGCTTCTCCAGAAAGCATGGCATCTCGAGCACCGGTGCGTATGCCTTTGCCCAACCTATCCATGGTACGCGAAAAGAAAACCCAAACTGGAGCGGTAAATAAAGCCATCAAAGGTTTTGAAATGGCACTCAAACTGTAACCCATTTGCACAAAGGGGAGTCGTTTGCCCATGCTGTCGGAAAGTTTTCCAAAATATCCTTTACTAAGTCCTGCCATGGCTTCCGCAAATCCTTCTAAAATGCAAATCAATACAATAGAAAAGCCAATGGATTTTAAATAAACGGGCATTACAGGATACAACATTTCGCTGGCCGTATCTGTAAATAAACTCACCAATGAGAGCATCCAAACGGTTTTGCTAATGGCCTTCATTTTGGTATAAAAAAGGGGGGGGCTAAAATTTGATATCTTCTGTTTGCACAGGCACACCATTTACATATAACAAGGCCTGATAATCGCCTGGTTCAAGGTCGGCATCGGTTATCCAATAACTTTCTTTGTATTCGCCCGTTGGTTTTTCTTTGGCAGTTAAAAAATAAAGCACCACATCACCTGTCTTGTTGTATAAAATAATTTTAACATTGGAAGTATCTGTAAGGGTGTACGTGAAATAGACCCGCATGCTCATTTTCGCATTGGCATAGGCCTTTGGTACAGGAATCAATTGCGCTTTGCATACGGCTTTTACAAGATTGGAAGTTTTTACTTTGTCTTTGCACAAATCCAACAAACCGGATAGTTCCAATTTATCGGTAGCACACCACACGGCATATTGTCCAATGGCATTTTGAAAATTCAGAATTTCAATTTCTTTCAAAACTCTTTTTAAGGCATCGCTGCAGGGGTCGCCAACAGTAAATGCATGGGCGTTATTAGGCGTCAATTTGGTGTATTCGGAACAAATAGCAAACAGCTTCGAATTGTTTTCTTTTTTTGGAACTAAAGCAATTGTTTTCATTTTAGAAATAACCGCGTTGGAGATGCTGGCATCCTTGCATTTTAAAGTGGTGCCAGTTTTAAAAAGAATTACCAAAGGTTGGTCGCCAAGGCAGGTCATTTTAATGCGTATGCATTCTCCAAAATGCAATACATCGCCAGTTTTTGTGGGCTCCATCCCAGTGATAACGGCGCTAATTTTTTTCTTTAAAATGGCATCGTTAAGTGATAGGGTATCTGCTGCATTTAGTCGAAACGAACAAAGTATAATCAGCAAAACCGCAGTATATTTGAAAGTAATTCTATGCATTGAACAAATGTATACGATTATTCTGGATTTTTTAATAAATCTACAATCTTTTTAAACAAAACACTCGTATCTATTGTTATGAAATTCATCATATCAAAATCAATTATTGCAGTTGCCATTTTCACCATACTGGTGTTTACACAATGTAGTAATACCAATGTTCAACAGCATGTTGATTTAACTCAATCAACATCAGACACCATCAAAAAAGACACCATGAAAGTAATTAAAACAGAAGAAGAATGGAAAAAGCAGTTAACACCCGAAGAATACAGAGTGTTAAGACAAAAGGGTACCGAAAGACCTCATACTGGCGAATACGATCAGTTTTGGGACAGTGGCACTTATGTGTGCAAAGCCTGTGGTACTGAATTGTTCAAAAGCGAAACCAAATTCGATGCAGGTTGTGGTTGGCCAAGTTTTTATCAGGGCATAGACACTACAAAAATTATTGAAGTAGTAGACAATAGCTTTGGAATGCGTAGGGTAGAGGTGTTGTGCGCACATTGTGGCGGTCATCTTGGGCATGTGTTTACAGATGGGTTAGGAACACCTACCGGATTGCGCTATTGCATTAACTCTGTGAGTCTTGGGTTTAAGAAAAAAGATTAAATAACTTGTGCATTAAAATTAAGATTAATTAATTAAATTGCATCATCAAACTAAATGTTGTTATGAAAAGTTTATTTGTTGTTGTTTTTTCGATTGTTCTTACTAGTAATCAATCGTTTGCGCAAGGTCTGAAGGTTAAATTAACCGAGCATACCGCCAATGTAGAATCCATCGCCTACTCCACTAACGGGCAATACCTCGTTACAAGCGGATGGGATGGCGCGGTAAACTTATACACAATTGATTCCCTCGGATTGCCACATTTTAAACAAACTTTTTTCGGACATTTAGGAGCGGTTACTTCACTTAATTTTTCGAAAAATAACAAATTTGTCATTAGTTGTGGTAAGGATTATTCAGCACGAATATGGAACATTGAATTTCCAGATTCTTCCAAAACTTTTACCATTCATCAAGAGCCTGTTACCAATGCCTTTTTAGATTTTGCTGGTAAAAATTTGATCACTTGCAGTGTGGATGGAACCATTAGAACTACCAATATTTACGATCAAAAAAAATCAAAGGTTATAAGAGTTGGCAAACCTATTTTAGATTTGGCCGTAAGTCGCGATAATAAGTTTTATTATGCCGCCTTAAAAGGGGGTACAATTGCTAAAATCGAAACAGGTTCTACCAAAACTGTTGAAGAATTTACAGGTCATAAAGATGAGGTTAATTCTCTTGATTTGACTGTAGATGGCAAGTACTTAGCCAGTGGTAGCAGCGATAAAACCATTATTATATGGGACCTTGCCACAGGCAAAGAATTAAAAAAATTAATTGGGTTTGAATGGAAAGTGACCTCCGTGGAATTTAGCTTGGACGGGCAATTCATCATTGGCGGATGTAATGATGGCACTACCAAATTATTCAATGTAAATACTGGAAAATTAATTACGGATTTTAAAGAATTAAGTCAGAATGTGCGCGATGTAGCATTTAGTTTTAATGCAAAACAAATAGCCATTGCTACCAATTTGGAATCTGATAAGTTTGGTGCAGTAATATACAACAGCGGAGTTTTTATCGCTGTTGCTGAACCTGTTAAACCAAAAGGTGTAAAAGCGAGTACAACTGCTACGGGCACTGGCAAAACAAAAACAACAGCTACTGCAAACAAATAAATGAGTGAAATAAATCAAAGTATTGAATCTAGCAAAGCACCAGAGCCAGTTGGGCTTTATCCGCATGCTAAAAGAGTTGGTAATTTATTGTTTTTAAGCGGGGTAGGACCGCGTGAAAAAGGCACTAAAATGATTCCAGGTGTTGAACTCGATGAAAATAGAAATATTATTAGTTACGATATTGCAGTGCAGTGTCGCAGTGTTTTTCAAAATATCAAATACATACTCGAAGACAGTGGTAGTAGCTGGGATAAGATAGTAGATGTAACGGTTTTTTTAACCAACATGAAAGACGATTTTCCTATTTATAATAAAATTTGGGCCGAGTATTTTGCGGAAAACCCACCATGTCGAACAACAATTGAAATCAATTGCCTCCCAACGCCAATTGCAATTGAGTTAAAAGTAATTGCAACGGTATAGAAGCCCACGGAGTGCAGCCACCTCGTGCACTGAGCATTTTCAAAACTGTGCACTGAGCGCAGCCGAAGTTAACCCGTGCACTGAGCGCAACCGAAGTGCACAAACCGAAGCCGAAATCACCACATAAAACTCTCTTCAACCCACCATCGCTCCTGCACTTTCAAAGTTTTTTCAATGATGTCGCGCACGCAACCTTTACCACCTGCATAAGGCGACACATAATCACAAATGCTGAGAATGTCTATAGCTGCATCGGCAGGACAACACGAAACACCTACTAACTTAAGCAATGGATAATCGGGTATATCATCGCCCATATAAATAATATCTTCAGGCCTTAATTGGTAGCGGTTTAAAAATTCATCGAAGGCCGTTTTTTTGTGCTTTTGACCAGTATAAATATCTTTAACGCCTAATATTTCAAATCGCTTTATAACGCCATTGCTGGAGCCACCAGAGATAATTGCAATTGGGTAATTTAATTTTACTGCATGTTGAATGGCGTAACCATCTTTAATGTTGAAATTGCGAAGAAAATGTCCGTCTTCCGTTGCAATCACCGAACCATCGGTCATTACACCATCGACATCAAAAATAAATGCCTTGGCTTTTTTTAATTTGGAATGAATGAGTTGCACTTTTTGTTGTTTTAATTTATGGAGCGACTAAATCTTTTATTTCGTTAAATATAATATCGGATACTATTGCAGAGCCTTCGTTACTAAAATGATAACCATCGTAAAAAAAACGGGAATCTTTTGGTAAACGCGCAGATAAATTGATAAATGGAACATCGTTTTTTTGAGACAACTCGTAAGTTACTTTATTGAATTGTTTCAGAATCAATGCTTCGGTCTTACCGTTAATATTACCAGTTTTTACCAATCCTAAATCTACATTGGTTACAAGGTCTTTTTCATCGCCAAATAAAATGGCTTGAGAAATAAGGATGAGTTGGATATGGTCTTCTTTGCAAAGGTCTATCACCTTTTGCAAATTCGATTGATAGTGCGCCAAAGCAATTTGTTCCTTAGCAATACAATATAATATCTGCGAATCCTTCATCACCATTTGTTCGGATTTAGGTAAGTCGAGGTACTTGTGAAAAACACTATTTTTATCTTCAACTTGAGGTTTGGAAATCAGAGATTGAATTGTTTTAGGAATCTCTAAGAAATGATAAAATCTCAACAGCCAATTTTCGTTTGCAGAACTTTTCGTATCATTATTATGCGCGTTGATATCCTCTAAACCACACATGATAATAAGAGTGCTAGGTTTAAGCGGCAAAATATGTTTTTTGATAAGGTTGACGTAGGCATCGGAATTTAATCCTTGCAAGCCCGCATTGTTTAGCCAAATATTTGAGTCTTTGGTTTTCAAAGATTTTGAAAGTTGATTGGGCCAATCTTCACCATCGCCCAAATAAGGACATTCGGTAGTGCTGCCACCAATGCAAAAAATGCGTTTTGTTTTTTGTTCATTCAAAGGCTCTCCCCTAAAACCAAGGTTATTGGTGCTCACGGTTATATCTTGAACCAAATTATTGGAAGCCGCAATGTTTCGCATTCCAACTTTTCTGTTTGGTGCAATTAGGTAGGTATCCACTGTATTTTTTCTAATAAAAGGGTTGTAAAAATGCAGTGTAATTTCAACGGCCAGCAATATTAGCAGCGTCCATCGAAAAATTTTACTTGTTAATTTCATCGTTACAAAATTAGTGTTTTCAACCTTCGAAACTTAATTTGTAAATGAATGATATAAACAAAGTGCAGTATTTAGCGCTAAATATTATAATTTTGCAACCATGAAGTATAAAAGGATATTGCTGAAATTGAGTGGCGAAGCATTGATGGGAGAGAAAGAATTTGGAATTGATGCAAGGGTTTTAGAAGCTTATGCCAACGAAATTAAAGCCACAGTAGCATTAGGGGTCCAAGTGGCTATTGTAATTGGAGGCGGCAATATTTTTAGAGGTGTACAAGGCGTTCAAGGTGGTGTGGTAGATAGGGCTCAAGGCGATTACATGGGCATGTTAGCCACAGTTATTAATGCCATGGCTTTGCAAGGAGCTTTAGAAAAATTGGAAGTTAAAACCCGTTTACAATCCGCCATTAAAATGGAACAGATTTGTGAACCATTCATTCGCAGAAGAGCAGTGCGTCACTTAGAAAAAGGACGTGTGGTTATATTTGGTGCAGGTACTGGTAATCCCTATTTCACAACCGATACGGCAGCCTCGTTAAGAGCAGTGGAAATAGAGGCTGATGTTATTTTGAAAGGCACAAGGGTAGATGGTGTTTACACTGCCGATCCTGAAAAACACAGCGATGCTAAAAAATACGATGTGGTGAGTTTCTCCGAAGTGTATGAAAGAGGATTGAATATCATGGATCTTACAGCAATTACCCTCTGTCAGGAAAATAATTTACCTATTGTAGTATTTGATATGAACAAACAAGGAAACCTGAAACGCCTGATGGAAGGCGAAAAGGTTGGAACTCTAGTAAGTTAATTGAAAAATTTTTTATCAATGAATAAGCACAAATTAAAAATGGCCTTTTTGGTTTGGGTCAGTATTTATCCATTAATCACACTTGTATTTTTATTTTTTGGAGAGTATTTACTTCGGCTGCCTTTATTGCTAAGAACATTGGTGCTTACTCTGTTTTTAGTGCCCACTATGGTATTTGTGCTATTGCCTTTTTGGACCAAGGTGGCTAAGAGAGTATTTAAAAATTGGTAATTGAATATGGAAAAACCAACCTCCTACTGTGCTGCAGTAGCTTTAATGGAAGCAGATGATCTGCATAAAATTTATCACGACACTGCTTATGGTTTCGAAATCAAAGATGATAATGAATTGTTCGAACGATTGGTTTTGGAAATTAATCAAGCGGGCCTCAGCTGGACAACTATATTGAAGAAACAACAAAATTTTAAGAAAGCTTTTCATAATTTCAATATTAAAAAAGTGGCGACTTATACCGAAAAGGATAGGGAGCGATTGCTGAACGATGCGGGTATTATCCGCAACCGATTAAAAGTAAATGCAGCCATTGTGAATGCCCAAAGAATATTGGAAATTCAAAAGGAACACGGTTCTTTTAAAAATTGGATTGAAGTGCATCATCCTAAAACAAAAGAGGAGTGGGTAAAATTGTTTAAGAAAACTTTCTTGTTTACAGGTGGTGAAATTGTCAATGAATTTTTAATGAGTATCGGTTATTTACCTGGGGCACACATACCATCATGCCCAATATACAAGCAGCTCGAAAAGAAATAAATTAAGGCCATATAAACACCAAAGTAAGTTTTATGCCTATGCCTATAAATATCAGTCCAGAAATTTGATTGATGCGCTTTAATACGAAAGGTGTTATCCACTGTTTGACTTTTGAAGCGCCAAAGGCTACTAATATTTCTACTAAAAAAATACTGCACAAACTTGCTAAAAAAAAGTAGGCTTTGTCGTTTATGGTATAATTAAATCGAATGGTTAACATAGTACTAATGGCCAACCAACTGAAAAAGTTAACGGGGTTGAGAAGATTTAATAGGAACCCATTCATAAAAAATAACCAAGCACTTTTTTTGCCATTGCCCATTAATTGCCCTTCGGTTTTCTTTGGTGCTGCCTTCATTACCAAAAGTATTCCCATTGCAACCAACGCAATTCCACCAACTATCGAAATGCTAGTTTGATAGGTTTTTAAAAAAATAGCAAAACCTTCGCTTAATAGGGCCAAGGAAATAAATATGACATCGCAAACAATAACCCCAGTTGCTATGTATAAACCGGATTGATGGCCGTATTGTAAGCTGTTTCTTAATAATGCAAAAAATACTGTGCCAAGCATTAAACTCAACGCTATGCCTGTCAGCAAACCTTCCCATACAACATTAAACAGGTGCATAGCCACTTACTTTATTTATTTTTAATAAAAAATGAAAAAACACGGTGCGCAAATTATAACTTTGCATTGGATTTTTATGAGTACACGTACAGAAAAGTTTAACAAAGAAATGCAGCGCGAATTGGGCGTCATTTTTCAAAGTCGCACACACGATTGGTTTGAAGGTGCTTTCATCACGGTTACAGAAGTAACTGCTAGTCCCGACCTAGGTTATATTAAAGTGTACCTCAGTTTGTACAATACCAAAAACCGCGAGGCCACTATGCAAAATGTGAACCTTTACAACAAGCATATCCGCAAAGAATTGGCGGGTAAAATCAAACACTCTGTGCGCATTATTCCTGAGCTTGCCTTTTTCGAGGACAATAGTTTGGACAATGTCAATAAATTTGAAAAGATTTTTGATAACTTGGCCAAGGAGCGCGAAAGTCGCGAAAACAAAGACAAGAAAAGTTAAGTCACTTTAATTCTTCAACATATTTACTGTTAAATTTTATTGATGAAAGCCCAATACTTTATAGCACTTAGGTATCTGTTTGCTAAAAAGAAACGCAATGCCATCAATATTATTTCGGGTATTGCCATGTTGGCTTTTGCAGTGTGCACTGCTGCTCTCATTATTATCTTAAGCACTATGAACGGCTTCGAAGAATTAATTTTTTCGATGTATAATAAGTTCAACCCCGAAATAAAAATTGCTTTAGTAGAAGGCAAAGTGTTCGAAGAAAAAGCGGTACAAGCCAAATTAAAAAACATACAAGGCATACAATATATTTCACCTGTATTGGAAGACAATGCTGTGATACGCAACCGCGATTACCAAACGGTGTGCACCATTAAGGGAGTCGACTCCGCCTACTTTGTTAAAACCGGCATGAAGTCGCAGATTACCGAAGGCGAGGCCTTGATTTCAAAAAACAATATTAACTATGTGATTTTGGGTGCAGGCATCAGTCAAAAAGTGAATGCCAATATCAATGGTCCATTTAGTTTGTTATCCTTCATTACACCCAAGCGTGGCGACTACAGTGTTGGCGACCCCGATGCGATTAATCAAATGGAGGTAGAACCATCGGGCGTTATTACGATGGACGAAACTGTGAATAATCGCTACGTATACGTGCCTTTACAGTTTGCAAGAGAATTGTTCGAGCGCGAGCAGATGTTAACCTCCATTGAATTGAAATTAAAAGACCCTAAAGAAATTGAATCAACGATAGAAAAAATTCAAGGAGCCTTAGGTCCCAAATACAAGGTGCAAAATCGCATGCAGCAACAAGCCTCTTTATACAAAATGTTTAAGAGCGAAAAATGGGCGAGCTATGCCATCCTTACTTTTATATTGTTAATAGCGGCTTTTAATGCTTTGGGTAGTTTAACCATGTTGGTGATAGAAAAGCAAAGCGATATTAAAACTTTAACAGGCATGGGAGCCAATCATTCTTTCATACGCACCATCTTTTTTAGTAATGGGGTTTTAATAGCCCTTATAGGTTGTGTTATAGGCCTAATTTTGGGGATAGGGTTGGTATGGGCCCAAGGGGAATTTGGGCTGGTAAAATTAACTGGCGCCATCGTGGAAAATTATCCCGTCAAATTATTACTCAACGATGTATTGTTGGTAAGTGGCACTGCTTTAGGTTTAGGCTTGTTGACGGGTATTTACCCTGCACTTAAATCGGTGAAGGGGGTGAATTAGGCGGGAGCAAATAAGGATAAGATGAGGGTTTTTACTGCGTAAAAACGGAAACCGTTAAACACAACAGTCACCAAAGTTGGAGCCATAAGTCACAAAAGTAGAATGCATTTTCTTTGTGTTCTTTTTTGATTAGTTTATTGTTTTTGGCTTAATAGACAAATTTTAGGCTAAAATCATTTGTATCCCTTAATGTCATTAGCTTTGAGCCTTGTCAAAGGTTATGAATAAAAAAAGTGCTTTTACTGTGGTTCCAGAATTACTAAAAAAAATGGCTGGGTTAAAGG
>JANXMZ010000053.1 GCA_025354385.1 Bacteroidota bacterium | reverse complement strand
ATACTAAACCGCTAACAAGAGGCTGAAATAATCCAATCAAAATTACACATTGAACTAACCATATTTTTTTCATCATGTAAATCACATAGTGCGATACCTAATTGCTTATCTACCTCATCCAAAGATTCAAATGTGTTGTTATTGAATTGTTTTTGTTCGCGTATGTAATCCCATATATGTTCCGTTGGATTTAACTCTGGTGAATAAGGTGGTAGTGGCATTATGTTTATATTTTCAGGAAGTTTTAATTTGTTTGTAGTATGCCACCCAGCCGAGTCCATGATCATAATTATTCTATAGTGAGCAAAAGCCATACTTGTTTCTGCCAAAAGAGCATTCATTGCCTCTGTGTTGCAAAATGGGGAAATGATTGAACATGTTTCTCCCGTTTGAGGACAAACAGAGGTAAAGGCATATAAATATTCCCTGATTGCTTGTTTCTTTACAATGGCTCTATCCGGACGATGCACCCAACATTTACGAACATGATTCATTCTGCCAAAAGCAGCTTCATCTTCAAAAAACACCATCAAAGGTCTGCTGTCATTTTCTTTTATTCGGAGGGTTGCCAGGACTTTGGGGAGTTTTTTTTAAAGGCATCTTGTGCTACTTTATCTTTCTTTGGGTGTTCAGGACGAGGCATCTTCTTTTTCCAGTTATGCCTTTTAAATAAATCCCAGATATAGTCATCTGAGACTGCTTTGCCTACTTTCGCTTCTACTACTTTACGAATATGTTTTGCAACTATAACTTTGCCATCATTTGCTTGGGATTTCAAATCGTTCATCATTTTTTCTTCTTCCTCAAAACTCATATGTGAGGTTTCAGATCTTCTCCCTCCCCATTTAATATTTTCCGTAAATCCTGCACCTTCCTTATTATATAGTTCTACAACCTTGTATATCTTGCTCGTTGTAACCCCTAAAAAAGAGGCATATTCATCGGCCTTTTTATTTGGGTTAAATGATACCGACAATAGAATTTGCCAGTAACTCCTATGGTGGATATTAGAACAGTTAGACAATTTAACTGAAAGTTCTGAGGTTGTTAGGTGTGGTTTTAATTGTAGTATTCGCATAGGCAAATATACAACATTTTATTTATCTTGTTAGCGGTTTAGTATTAGATATTGAAGTACAAATCAGCTTTGATTTATATTGGTATGGGAACATTGAGTACCAATCCTTAACATTTGCAGCACACCCTTTATCAGTTTAATTCAAAGGCGGATACATAATTTTATCCTTCACAATAATGGCCGTCTGAAACTGATCCTTCAACTCATTGAACAAACCCATGCACTCCATCCTATTTTTAAATAAACCTACATACACTTTAAAATTAGGTTCTTCCCACACCACCTCACTAAATTGTCTGTACATGGCATCATACTTGGCTTTCTGTGCCTCGGCTTTGTTGCGATTATCTCCGCGGTAAATTAAAATATGATAACCGTCTATGCGGGCATCCGGGTGTTTACGCGCAGCAGTACGACTCCACAATAAACCATCCAAACCAGCAGGTTTATCAACGGTTATTATTCCTTGTGCTTTCACTTCTGCAAAAGCCATTATTGCCAATACCAATACAATCGATTTCATTATTTTTATTTTTGTTTTTTGGTGTCGCGTTCCATTTTTCTTCTATCTGCTCTGCTCATTTTTGCACCTTCATCACCTCCAGCACCCATCATTTCAGGCATGCCTGCAGGAGCTCCATTATCATCGTTGCGGGTCAATTTCATTTTACTCATATCCGTTCTTTGTGGCTGAGCAGCTTGTTTAACTTTGCCATCATCTTCCACTGCTATCTTGGCTTTAAATAACATAGCAAGAATTTTTTCATTCATTCTTGAAACCATGCTTTGATACAATTTGAAGGATTCAATTTTATAAATCAACAATGGATCTTTTTGCTCATAGGTGGCATTATTAGCAGATTGTTTCAATTCATCTAATTCTCTTAAATGGTCTTTCCACTCATCGTCTAAAGTCTCTAAGCAAATATTTTTTTCATATTCTAAATTCAATTGCTGTCCTTTTGATTCTACTGCTTTCTTTAAATCAATTGGTATGCCAAAGTTTTTAATACCATCAGAGAAAGGCACCATCACATAACCCACTTTAGAACCTTCTTGTGCATATATTTTGCTCAATACAGGCATCGCCGTTTCGCGCAATTGCTGCTGTCTATGGCTATATGCATCTTGCAATTTTTCGTACAATTTATCTGCCAACGGCTCCGATTTTGAATTTTTGAATTCCTCTTCATTGAAAGGTATTTCCAATGCAAACTCCAAAGCCAATTCCAAAGACAAGGCTTCATAATCATCGCTACCTTTTGCTATACTCACTTTTTCATCACACCAGTCGGAGAGCATGTTTTGTAAATCTAAAGCCAAACGATCGCCAAACAATGCATTTCTCCTGCGTTTGTATATCACAGTCCTTTGCTTATTCATTACATCATCATATTCCAACAAACGTTTACGCATACCAAAATTGTTTTGTTCAACTTTTTTCTGACTTCTCTCAATGGTTTTACTCATCAGAGAATGCTGAATCACTTCACCTTCCTTATAACCAAAACGGTCCATCAATTTAGAAGCTCTATCGCTACCAAATTTACGCATCAAATCATCTTCTAACGATACAAAGAATAAGGATGATCCAGGATCTCCCTGCCTACCCGCACGACCTCTTAACTGCCTGTCCACCCTTCTTGAATCGTGACGCTCAGTACCTACAATGGCCAAACCACCGGCTTGCTTTACCGCATCTCCTATCTTAATATCGGTACCCCTACCCGCCATGTTGGTTGCAATGGTTACCGCACTAGACTGACCGGCTTCTGCAATTACTTCGGCCTCGCGTTGATTTTGCTTTGCATTCAATACATTGTGTTTGATGTTTCTCAACTTCAACATTCTCGACAACAATTCCGAAATCTCTACTGAAGTAGTGCCCACCAACACTGGCCTTCCTTCGGCCGTTAATTTCACAACCTCTTCGATGACCGCATTGTATTTTTCGCGTTTGGTTTTGTATATCTGATCTTCCATATCCTTACGCGCAATGTCGCGATTGGTAGGAATAACCACTACATCGAGTTTATAAATTTCCCAGAATTCACCGGCTTCTGTTTCCGCAGTACCGGTCATACCCGCCAACTTGTGGTACATTCTAAAATAATTTTGCAAGGTTATCGTAGCAAAGGTTTGCGTAGCTGCCTCCACCTTTACATTTTCTTTGGCCTCTATGGCTTGGTGCAACCCATCGCTATATCTTCGGCCTTCTAACACACGGCCAGTTTGCTCATCTACAATCTTTACTTTGCCATCGGCCAATATATATTCTACATCTTTCTCAAATAAAGTATAAGCTTTCAACAATTGATTGATGGAGTGAATGCGTTCTGATTTGATAGAGAACTCACGCATTAATTCTTCTTTCCTTTCCGTTTTTTCAGTAGGCGTTAATGTAGATTTTTCTATGTCTGCAATTTCACTTCCCACATCTGGTATAATAAAGAAATCTTTCTCTTCGCCTGATTGGGTAATCATTTCGATGCCCTTATCTGTGAGTTCAACTTGATTGGTTTTCTCATCAATTACAAAGAACAACTCCGCATCTGCCTTTGGCATTTCTCTTTGTTGATCTTGCAAATAATAATTCTCCGTTTTTTGCAAAATGGCTTTCATGCCCTGCTCACTCAAAAATTTGATAATGGCTTTATTCTTCGGCAAGCCTCTAAAAGCTCTTAACAAAGCTAAACCACCCATGCCTTCTTTATCGCCTGTATTGCCAGCTTCAATTAATTTTTTGGCATCGTTTAAAAATGTATTGACCGCTCTTTTTTGAGCTTCCACCAATCTTTCAATTCTCGATTTTAAATTAACATACTCCTGCACATCGCCCCGCGGCACTGGACCAGAGATGATTAATGGGGTACGAGCATCGTCAATTAATACCGAATCGACCTCATCCACCATGGCAAAATGGTGTTTGCGCTGCACCAATTCTTCAGGCGTGTGACTCATATTATCTCTTAGATAATCGAAACCAAATTCGTTGTTAGTACCGTAAATAATATCCGAAGCGTAAGCCTTTCTGCGCTCATCGCTGTTCGGGCGGTGGTAATCGATACAATCCACTGTTAAACCATGGAATTGGAACAAAGGACCATTCCACTCGCAGTCTCTTCGCGCCAAGTAATCGTTCACAGTTACAATGTGAACCCCTTTACCAGCCAAAGCATTGAGGTAAGCAGGCAAGGTAGATACAAGTGTTTTACCCTCACCAGTACCCATCTCGGCAATTTTACCTTGGTGCAATACCATACCACCAATTAATTGCACATCGTAGTGTACCATGTTCCATTTTACCAAGCCACCAGCGGCATCCCACTGATTGGCGTAATATGCTTTATCGCCTTTAATGGCAACAAAATCTTTTTTCTTAGCCAGCTCGCGGTCCATCTCAGTGGCGCTCACTTCCAATTGTTCATTATCGCTTAGGCGTTTGGCAGTTTGTTTCACTACAGCAAAGGCTTCTGGCAATATGGCCATCAAAGATTTCTCTAAGACTTGGTCTGATTCTTTTTCAAGTTTATCTATTTCGGCATAAAGCTGGTCTTTTTCAACCACGTCTTCGGCTGGTAATTCAGCTATTTCTGCCTTAATGGCATTTATTTTATCTTCTACCTCTTTTAAATCCTCGGCAATGCGCGATTTAAACTCAATAGTTTTGGCTCTTAATTCATCGTTACTAAGGGCATTATAGGAATTGTAAAACTCGTTGATTAAAGCAATGGTTGGGCGCATTTGCTGAACGTCTTTCTCGCTCTTGCTGCCACCAAGTAATTTGGTAAAGCTTTTAAGGATGCTGTTGATCATAAAGGTACAAAGATATTAATTTAAATGATTTATAGGAAGTGTGAGTGCAATGAGTTTGCCAAAAAAAACGATGAATAGAATCTATGACTAATTGTCAAGATTACATTTGACCCTTATTATTTACCATCATCGGAGTTCTCTCTTTGCTATTGTTGGTGATATTTACTGCTCATGAGAAAGTTCACTGTTTAGCGAGTATTCTAAGAACAAATGAAAAGTTTTCCAATTTTAAAACTTACAGAGGGTTCTAGTCCCTCTTTCTCCGACCCTGAATTTGTTTAAAGGTTAGAAATAAGTTTCTTTTAAAACCTAAGGAACACAGCAGCCAAAATTGACTCCTTTGTAGTACCGATTTGTTGAAAAATTTTGAGGAAGACCGCTATCTGTCCAAGGTTGTCTCCATGGAATGACGCCTTCTTCTAAACGTTGAATAATTTGATTGGTGATTAAAGCGTAGATGTCGCTTTGTTGAATAGGTTGTCCCATAACTTTTGATATTAAATTGTAAATGATATTTACAACTACTCTATCGTGTATGGGAAAGAACGGTAAGAGGGGAGAATTTGCCAGTTTCGATTTGTTATATATCCTTCATTTTATCCTTTTTGGATAATGCGGCAATCTCTCTTTGCATTTTAGCCGCCTGTCTGGACTTAAACCAATTTTTTAACGTATAAAATAAGTATATCTTTTTCATCTTAATTACAATTCCTAGTACTTTTTGTTATAGTAATAATCTCAATCCTAATCCTAACTGAAAATTGCTCGTTTTAAGCTTTTCATTAGTAATACTAATGTTCTTAATCCCTAGGTTATAATTTGCTTTAATAGGCATTTCAATCGCTGAGGAAAGTCGAAAACTGTAACTTACTGAATTGGAGATACCGAAATCTGTATTGAATGTTTCATAATTATTTTTATCTAATGATGGTGTGTTATCAAAATAATCTATTTTAGTTCTGGTACTAAGGGTAAAACCGACGAATGCACCCAAGCCACATTTAAATTTATTATTTCTTGAAAGTCCGAAATCTGCAGATATAGGAATATTAAGATGATTAATTCTGGTGTAATGGTCAAGTTCATTTCCGGTGTTTGGACTAGGTAAAAGAATAGCCAAAGCTGGTGTAAACTTAAAATAACCATTCAGCAAATATTGCACACCAATATTAAGTGTAATTCTCTTTTTAAATTTATAATTTAATGACAGGCCAATCCCATAACTTCCAATTGCTTGACGATGAAAGCCCATAGAATCAGTGTTTTTGGTTGTTTTATTGCTCATTAAGTACCCCAGGCCCACACTTGGCATTATAGTTACAGACCATTTTTTCACATGTGAAGTGCTATCTGTTTGAGCATTTGTAGAAAACAGACAGAAAAAAATTAAAAATATTAAGAATAAATTTTTCATATAATGTTAAATAAAGCCGCAGAATGAATTCTGCGGCTTTATTGGTTAGTAATTTAAATAGACTGAATCAATGTAAGGGTCTGATTTAAGTGGAAAATCATACACCTTTTCAGGACGTCCATAAAAAACAGACCTATCTTCACTAATTGGAAACCCGGCATATCCTTTTCCTGCATTTATTCTTAAATTAACACTCATAGACCTAAATGTTTTAAAGTACCCAGTATGGTCTCCAAAAATGCTATCAACTTGCCATTTGGCCTGTTCATCCTGTCTATTTATAAAAAAAGTGTCTTTACTTGTTAATTTGTTATTTGTATTGCAAAATTCACCCAAAGGAACCCCCTATTTTCAGAGTAAACTGACCCCTCATTTTTCGATTGCATTTCAGATTCAAAATTGATGACTAGTTTTCATTACAAAAATAGTGTTTAAGTTCTTTAATCTATAACCTTTCT
>JANXMZ010000008.1 GCA_025354385.1 Bacteroidota bacterium | reverse complement strand
CAATATCTTCGTTAAAATTAATCTACAACAATGGATAGACAAGCCTTTTGAAGACAACAACGGACCACCTCCAATACAGATACAGGGGGTTCTTTTCTGAAAACAGAATTATTTTGGTGAAAGTTTACTGAAAATCTGAATCTTATGTTCTTGACCAAAATTGTTTAGGACAGGATTGGAAATTTATAAACTAACTAAACAACTCCTTAATGCTCTTGATTATTGCTTTCGAGTTAATACCATTAAATTCTAATAATTCTTCAGCAGAACCATGGGGGGTAAACTGATCAGATATTCCCATGCATTTTAACTCTCCCTTATAGCCATTTTCGCTAGCCATTATGGCTAAAGTACTTCCTAATCCTCCTAATTTTTGTCCCTCCTCGACAACCAAGATTTTTTGATATTTTATAAATAAATCCAAAATTAAGTCAGCATCAAGCGGTTTAATAAATTTAAAATCATATAATGCTATGTCATATTCACTTTTAAGTTTCTCAACGGCATCCTTACATTCAGAAAAAATACAACCATGACTAATTACGCATAATTCATCCCCTTCTATTATACAATCAGCTTTTCCAATTTCCATTGATTCCATATCAACTACGCTAATAATATTATTTGCTTTACCTCTCGGATATCTAATCACAAATGGAGAATCAAGATGTTTTACAGCTGTATTTACGGCCCTCACCAATTCTTTCTCATCTCTGGGTGAAACAATTACAAGGTTGGGTATTGTTTGCAAAAAAGCTAAATCAAACACACCATGGTGTGTTGGACCATCTTCTCCAACCAAGCCAGCCCTGTCAATTGCAAAAATTACTGGTAGGTTTTGAAGCGCCACATCGTGTATTAATTGATCATATCCACGCTGCAAGAATGTTGAATAAATACAACAAAATGGACGCATGCCAGCCGCAGCTAATCCAGCTGCAAACGTGACAGCGTGTTGTTCAGCTATCCCAACATCAAAAACCCTTTCCGGATAAATTGTCTGCATATAATTCAGTGAACTCCCTGAGATCATTGCTGGAGTAATAGCAACAACTTTATCATTTATCTCCGCTTGCCTTAGTAACGCCATTCCAAAAACATCTTGATATTTTGGCAAACCATTATTAATTATTAAACTCTTACCTGAAAGTTTATCGAACTTAGAAGTACTATGCCACTTAGTTTGCTCATCTTCTGCTGGTTGATAGCCTTTGCCTTTGGTAGTTTTTACATGTACTACTTTCGGACCTTCAATTGATTTTAATTTTTCAAAAACTGTTATTAATTCAAGTACATTGTGGCCATCTATAGGACCAAAATATTGAAATCCAAAATCAGTAAAAAGATTATCATTCTTGTATTCCAATTGTTCCAGATACTCGCCAAGTGCTCCTTGACTAGGGTCAATACCAATGTGATTATCATTTATAATAATTGTGATATTGGCATTTGAAATACCAGCATTATTTAAGCCTTCAAATGCTTGCCCTGCACTTAAGGCACCATCTCCTATCACGGCAATATTTTGTCGCTTTATGTGCATTAATTTAGCAGAAACCGCATAACCTAAGGCTGCTGAAATTGATGTAGAAGAATGGCCTGTTCCAAATGCATCATGAATATTTTCATTCATTTTAGGAAAACCACTTATACCATTTAATTTTCTAATATTGATAAATGCTTCTTTACGACCTGTTAAAATTTTATGGGCATAGGATTGGTGTCCAACATCCCAAATAAGTTTATCTTTAGGTGAATCAAAGACATAATGAAGTGCAATCGTAAGTTCTACAGCACCTAAATTAGCTGCAAAATGCCCCCCTTGTTCAGCAATTTTTTCGATTAAAAAATGACGTAAATAGTCTGCAAATTCTTTAAGATATTGAATAGGAATTTGTTTGAGTAATTCGGGAGAGTCTATAGCTTCAAAATTCTTGAACACACAGCAAAGTTATAGGATTTTACTTTCCCTTCAATCCTTTGTTAACACAATATCAAAACAAATTAATTCCAAATCGGAAACCCAGTCTAAATGCTAAATAGTAGCCAGTCCAGTTTTTTTGATTATATCGTTTATCTTCAAATATTGTCTTAGTTTCATCTTTTAACATTTCCTCTGTAAAACCTGCTGTTGAAGGATTGTATTTTATACTTCTTGAGCCTGCACCAATACCCCAAAACCCTGTAATAAAAATATGCGATTTCCATGAGAAAACTGCCCCTTTGTAATTTAATAAAACTTCATACCTACTTATTTGTGGGTTCATTTTAACCAATGTATTGGCATTTTTTTGCTTAACCAGCACCATTTCAGGATCGGTAGTAAAATTTCCATAGAGGAACTGAATACCACCGCCTGCGCTTTCACATTCCTTTTTATATGAACTGATTTTATTTTTTACAAAATAAAGGCCATAACTATAATCAGCACCCTTCAAATTAATCCACCCGCTATTTTGTGTGGGAGCATTTTCTACCATTTTACCTCCTATGAACCTATTTTTAAAATTATTACCCATAAAGGTATTTATTCTGAATTCATGTATAATACCGCCTGTTCTCAGTTCGGCTGAAACTGGTAAAAATTTAAAGAATCCGCCTTTGCCAGACACATTGAATCCTGCAAATGGATTAGTTGCCAAAGCAAAGTTTACTTTTCTTTCACTGCTATAGTTGTTATTTTTTTTGCTCGCTTTTTTGCTTTCCTTTAACTTTTTTTCCTGCTCTGCTTTTTCTCTTTTTTCAATTTTTTTAACTTCTGATTCTGCTTTACTACAATCAAACTCAGGATTCATTGCCCTGCAGTATACAAGGTATTCTTTTATTTGGGAGGAAGACATTGCGGGAATTTTATTTTGCATTAATTGCATTGCCTTTCTCAAGTAATTTTTATCTAAGTTGTTATCATAAGCAATCTTTGCAAAAAGCATTGAAAAATCAAGCGATAATCCAACACCATTACCATAGCCATTATCTGCAATTTTAAGCGCATTAACGTTATCATTTAAATTTAAGGCTGCTTTTATTCCTCTTATCAAATCTGTTTCATTTGAAGGTTTTTCCTCGGTCATTTTTTTCATTAAACTCTTCATATATTCAATGTTTAAATCCTTTTCTTCAGATGTTAAAGCTTTGTAATTTTCAAGGGTTAGTACAAAATTATAATAAGTCTTGATTGGATCTTTTTTGTAGTTATAATAAATAGCAAGGTAAGAGTGGAGTAAAAATTGATATTTCCCGTTAATTGTAGATTCGTTATTTTCAATAAGTTCTACTTCGTTCTTAAGCAAATAAACATAATATGTTTTCTGAACACCATAATCTGCAATTGTCTTAAAAAGATTGTACATATTGGACCAATATGTCTTGTAATAATCCTCTTCCACCATAGTAACAAATCCAGTTAGGCTTCCCTTGGGAATATATCCTGGCGATAATCTCATCAAATAGTAATCGTTTAAATATTCCATAATATTTATATGAGCTGTAAATGATTTAAAGTTCTTGGTTTTTTGGGCATTATAATAATATTCATCTGCCCAGTAATCATAAATTAAACTGAGTATATAGCGGTACAGGTTTTCTTTTTCAGGATATTTAATCATCATGTGTTGATATAATCCAACAAGAGAGTCCATACTTCTTGAGGCTCTATCTTCAACTTCCTTGGTCAAGGAGTCGTTTTCATGAAGAATATTTTCTATCCCTTCAATCATATCCCAACCCTTATTTCTAGCATCTGCTTCATTGAGATTGTCAATATAGCTCTTGCTGTATAATTTAAAAGGACCCATATCTACGACATAAAAATTCTCATTTTTATTGGCTTGAATCGCTATTAAACCGAAATTTTTCATGAAATATTCCGTTCTTACATCCTTATCTGAGTAAGTGTTTTTAGACGTATGTTCCACAATGAATATTTTCTCTTCTTTACCATTAACAAACATAGTTTTATAATAGCCTTTGGCATTCATTATTTTTTGATTATTAGGATCGGTATATGTCCATTCAGTTGTTTGGTAACTTTCGCTTGGCACTTGGTAATAACTCTGAATGTCAACGGATTTATATGATTCATTTTCAATTTCTTTGAAGATGTTTTCATCGTTTATTAAATATTTGCTGTAACCTTTAAAATTGGCTTTATTACCACTAAAATTCACAAAATATGCGTGGTCTTCTATCTGACTAAATACATTATTAATATAAAAAACAATCTTATAAGTACTACTGCCATCGTTTTCAATACGGGGAACATAATCTATTTCCGAATAAGAATAAATATTTTTATTTACAGAAGCTATATCTCCTGTAATGTTTTTTTCACCGCACGAATACAATATAGTTTTAGATTTTACTTTAGGTATAATAAAATTAATGGCATTTTCCTGTGCATTAAGTATCAAAAAATTGCATAAAAATATTATAATTATAAATTTTTTCATATTTCAAATATGGGTATTTTAATTCTTAATTATATAATGCAAATGCACTAAATCAACTCCTTTATCATTTTAAAGTGAGGAATTCCAACTTCCTCAAATTCAGTTCCTTCAATTAAATAATCCATGGAAAGGTAAAAGGGTACTGCTGTTTTTCTAGCATTTAAAACCATTGTGCGAAATTTATTATTCAGTGCCCATTTTTCTGCGAACATAACCATTTGATGACCTACACCTATTCCTTGATTTTTACTTTCAACTGCTACCTGTCGCATTTTCAATTTTCCATTAGCCTGTTTTGCCAATAACAAAACACCAATTAAATTATTATCTTTCAAACAAATAACATGAATTTGTTCCTTTTCCTCTTCAAGTTCATGTTTATTAAAATCAAGACCTAAAGGAATTCTGAGTATTTTTCTTCTCAATTCAATACTTTGAATCTGAAGAATAGAAGCAAATACAACAATCTGGCAAACTAAATTCATATTAATAATTAAACTTTGATTATCTCCTTTTTTTAAAGCACTTTTGAAAGTCAAAATTAAGTTTAAATATCAATGAAAAAATTAATTGTTTTAGGGTTAGTAATTACTGTTGTATTGGCAGCAAAAGCACAGGATACTATTAGAAATAAAAAAAACGGAGGTTATCTTTTTAAAACCATTGCCAATTGTGATGTAAACGGTGTTCAAGACCAAAGCAGAACTAGTACTTGTTGGAGTTTTTCTAGCCTCTCTTTTTTTGAAAGTGAATTAATAAGAATGAAAAAAGGAACTCACAATTTGAGTGAAATGTTTGTAGTAAGAAATGCCTATATCGGTAAAGCGGAAACCTATGTCAGAATGAATGGATTTCATAATTTTGGACCTGGTGGTTCATTTCTAGATTTGCCATGGGTTATTAGAAGATATGGAATTGTGCCTGAAGAAGTCTACAAAGGTTTAAATTATGGAACAACCAAACACAACCATGCGGAAATGGATGCAGTTTTAAAAGGAATTGTAGACGCCGTGAAAGCCAATCCGCAAGGCCGACTAACAACTTCATGGAAATCTGCATTTGCAGGCGCCATAGATGCTTATTTAGGCGTTGTACCCACTACTTTTAACTACCAGGGTAAAAACTATACTCCAATGAGCTTCTCCAATTCCTTAGGGCTAAATATGGATGACTACGTTTCACTTACCTCTTTTACACATCACCCTTATTATACTCAATTTGCTATTGAGGTGCCAGACAATTGGGCTATGATGCAAAGTTATAATATAACACTTGATGAACTTCAAAATGTGGCAGAACAAGCCATATCAAAGGGTTATACCTGGGCATGGGGTGCAGATGTGAGCGAAAAAGGATTCTCTTTTAAAAATGGGGTGGCTATTGTACCTATTCATGATTCATTAATTACTCAAATTGGAAAAGATAACAAAGCATTTAATGATGCAGGGGCTGCCCGCACTGGTAATGCATTTGACAAACCAATGACTGAAAAGAACATTAATGATAGTATTCGTCAAGCGGCATTTGATAATTATGAAACTACAGATGATCATGGCATGCATGCTGTTGCACTGCTTGCTGACCAAAATGGCAACAAGTATTTTAAAATTAAGAACAGTTGGGGTTCGGGCAACGACTGTGGAGGGTATTTATATTGCTCCATGAATTATTTCAGATATAAGACACTCAATATTTTTATTCATAAAAATGCTCTGCCAAAAGAACTGGCCAAAAAACTTGGAATAACGCAAACCTAAAATTTGATTTGATAACTTTAGTAAAAGTCATAGATGCTGAACTACCTATAGTAGCAGACTTGGCAAAAAAAATATGGAATATACATTACCCTCCTATTGTGGGACAAGAGCAGGTTAATTATATGCTAAACAAGTTTTATGTGCAAGCTTCCTTACAGCAACAAAGTGCTGAAGGGCAGCATTTTTATTTTATAAAAGAAGATATATTAAATATTGGCTTTATTTCAGTTAGTAAAAAGGAAAATGGTACTGTATTTATTCATAAATTTTACATTGATACAACTTTACATGGCCGAGGAAAAGGATATCAGGTATTTGAATTAATTAAAACCATGTTCCAAAAAAATAAACCATTAATTTTTAATTTAACGGTAAACAGACAAAACTATACCGCTATTAATTTTTACTTTAAGATTGGTTTTAAGATTAAAGAAATTGCAAATTTTGATATTGGAAACAATTATTTTATGAATGATTTTGTAATGGAATACAGATTGTAAGGTTTTCTGAGTAGTAAGTCCATAAAAAAAGCACCCACTAATATGGGTGCTTTTGAATTTAATAACTTTATAATTTTATTCTATTTTACTGAAAGATTTACTAATCGTTCCCTTATCTGTCATAATGGTAATAGTATAAATTCCTTTGGCAAAATTTTCTGTATTCACCAAAGTATCCATTGCATTTATATTACTAACAGAAAGTATAACTTTACCATTTATATCAACAATTGTAATTGCTGTTATCATAGCAGGTGCTGTTATGTTTAAAACATTCTTTGTTGGATTAGGGAAAATTTTTGTTTCCATTGCCAATTTATTCATTTTAATACTAACTGATTCATCATCAATTAAAGTATCGGTGTGAATACTATCAGTTCCTATTATAGTTCCGTATTGATTACCTCTGATAGCCCATATTATAGTCTCAGGTTGTTCAGTAATTGCGTCATCAATCAATTTCACTTTAACAATTGCGCTTGGTTGAGCTGGTGTTAGATTGTACGTACGTGAAGTTGAATTCATTTGATAATCTACATTTCTGGTTGCGGTACCACCAATTATTTCAATGGTTATTTGTTCCGGACCATTCAAATTTAACCCTGTTACAACAAAACCATTTGTACTGTCTCTATTCTCAGGTGTTCTGGTACCAGCAGTAGTAAATCTAAAAGTAGCGACGGTATTCACAAGAATATCCGTTAACTTTCTAGGAGCAATGTGATAGCTAGAGGTGAATGGACTCGTGTTGTCCGCTTGGCCGCCAAGTCCTATAACATTAATAAAACCTGTTGGAGCAGGAGTTCCATCAATATCAGTTTCACTGTCTATATAGAGCGTGAATGAATCTGTTTGGTTTACCAGTTTTACCTTTGCAACTGTATTTGCAGCCATTGGTGAGCTTGGCCACTGAGATATATTTGCCAACTTTAGAACATTTAACCTTATCAATTTAGATTCTGTAGTTTCGTCTAAAACACTTGTCGCAACAGGTTTTTTCAAAGTTCTACCACTTGCTAACTTAATTAATGAATCAATATTTTGTAATTGTATCATACCTGCAGATTGGCCAATCGTTCCAATTACATATATACTGTCCCCCTCCGTAACTGTATAGCCTTTGTTTCCAGTAGAATTAATAACTTGAATACCCCCAGTCGCATCAATAAGTGTAAATAAGAAACCATTTGGAGTGCCACTAGGCTGCAGATTTACACCATAAACAACCCCTCTTAATTTACATTTTACATTCAAACTATCCGCTACGCCAGATGAAAGCTTAGAAGTAGTAACTTTCTTAATTGTATATTCAACAGCATCATCG
This sequence comes from Bacteroidota bacterium, assembly GCA_025354385.1. Classification (GTDB taxonomy): domain Bacteria; phylum Bacteroidota; class Bacteroidia; order NS11-12g; family UBA955; genus JABMMZ01. The sequence continues at coordinate 54,561 of JANXMZ010000008.1, read as the reverse complement.
TCTAATATTGTAATTCTTATTGTATCTGGTTTTCCAATTTTCGCATTTGCAAATGGTGTAAGTATGAAAACACCTATTTCGGTTAACTCGTGAACATTATCATTAAGAATGGTAATTGGAACAATGATACTATCCGGATCTGTGGTTTGTATATTAAATATTTGAGTTGTTGGATTAAAGGTTAAATCTTTACTTTCTGTTGCGGATGATGATGCAGCAATGAATTTAAGGGCGATATCACTTTGATTTTTATTTCTGCCAGATAGATTTATTCTCAATTTTACACTTCCACCATTCTCTTTTACAGATATTGCTTTTTTCGAAAATGAATAAACAGGTGGCGCATCATCGTCAGTTATTACAAGTGTATAAAGAGAATCTTTTGCAATTGTGGCTGGTGAAGTCGGATTTCTTAGAACAAAAATTATGGTGTCGTTTCTATCTTCCGCTAAATTATCATTTATAACATTTAACTTCAAATCGATACTATCCTTTAATTTACCTCCAGAAAATGTAAAAATGGTATCCTTATTATTACTTCCTAATTTAAACTCTTGAGGAACTAGTGTGCTATCACTCTTATATTTCACATGTAATGTTACATTAGTTGCATTTGAAGCTCCTGTGTTCATTTTTACCTTGAATTTAACACTGCCAGCCGCCTCGCTAATTGTAATCCCTGGTTTATCAAAGAAAATGGTTGGAATATCATTGTCAATTATATTAACAGTGTTCGTAGATTGTGCTCCAATACTGCCGTTGATAGGTGTTAATAATTTAATAGCGACATTTTCAGCTAGTTCACTAACATTATCATCTAATATATTCAATGTTATTGTAGAAGTATCTGTTAAATCTCCATAAGGTTTGAATACTAATGTTTTAGATGTATTTATAGTATAATCTGAGCCTGGAGTTGCATTACCAGATACCACATAAAATGAAACTTTAGTTGTATCCTTATTACCAAATCTTCTTTTAACAGATAGTCTTATGGTTGTATTAGCTTCTGTAACATTAGTAACATTGGTAGTAAATTGTATATCAGGCTGAACAAGTGGTGCGTAGTCTGATTTAATATAGATTGGTTTTGACCCTCCATGCGGATTTACAGTACTATCAGAACCCCACGTAGCATCATTTTCGATATTTGCATATACAAAGCCAAAAGTTGCCTTAGGGTCCTTAACTTCAATTCTTTTTATACCGTTGGTTAATGTATTCGGGATGATTGTTCCCCAAGCACTTGAAACAGCATTTACCTTGGTTGAATAAAAATTAGGCATTTTTGCAATTGTATTTCCATCATTTTCAAGATATGTAATTGAAATGGGTCTTCTAGTGCTGCCAATTACATCATCATATAAGGCAACAATATTTTTATTAGTTGCAAATGAATTACCATAGATAGCAGTGCCATTATTGCTTCCTGCAGTCTTATTATAGGTTAGAACTTTAATGGAATCTGTTAAATAATACTTAAGAGTAGGCTTTAAAACTGAATCTAACTCTTGCATTACAAGCATCGGGTAGACATATTTACCTGCTGTAAATCTGCTATCATTTGTAGTCAATGCGCCAAACCAACCTATATATTCTCCACCAATATCAATAGTCAGTGTATCATGGTTTCCCGGGGCGAAAGAAGGTGTACTGATGTATGCAACATTTCCATTGGCCTTCATTAATAAATCACTACCTGCTCCGAAATATGAATTACTGCTAGTATCCGAAATTGAAATATAAGTGATGTAGTATTTATACTTTGAGAGTGGCATAAATCCATTTATTTTAGCTTGAAAAAAGAAAGGTGTTCGGGTTGTATCACCAGATGCGCAAACAGTTGGGATTTTTATTCCACTAAAGAAAATATTGTTAATAGGTTTGGAAGGATCATAAATTTGAACGGTATGTGTATTATTAGAACCAATATTACCATTAACTGGTTTAACAAGTTTAATATTAATGGATTCAGTTGATTCTACCACATTATCACTCAATATCGACACATAAACAGTATCAGTTATAATTCCATAAGGCTTAAACTTTAATTTTTTGGTTGTATCGATGTTGAAGTCTAACCCACGAATAGCACTTGAACTTAATAGTGAAATTGAAGCTCTTGAGGTATCAGCATTACCATACTTTCTGCTCACAACAACTTTTACGACTGTGGAGGCTTCATTTACGTTGGTAAGTATTCTTGAAAATTGAATTTCGGGGGCAATTAATGGAGCATAATCAGACTTTATATAAATTGGTCGATGCCCAAATCTTTGATTTATGGTACTATCACCTCCCCAAGTAGCATCTTGTTCTTTATGATAATAAGAAACATTGCCTGTTGAAGCGCTTCTGGCTTCAATTCTTTTTACGCCATTGGGAAAAGCATTTGGTATTATATTTCCCCATGCACCGCTGTTACCACTCACTTTAGCTCTGTAGAAATATGACATATCAGTGATTGAATTACCATCATTTTCTAATAACGATATTGCAACTGGCCTGTTTGTTGTCCCAGTGGTGTCATCATATAAGATTACAATATTTTTATCCGTTGCAAAAGAATTGCCATAAATAGCGGAGCCATTATTTCCACCAGCAATTGCAGCATATCCCAAAACTTTTATTGAATCTTTTAAATAAAATTTCTGAATTGGGGGAGATCCTGATTTAACTTCTTGCATAACAATCATTGGATAAACATATTTACCAGGTGTAAATCTTGCATCATTAGTATTTAGTGATCCAAACCAACCAGTAAATACGCCACCTGCAGATACTGTAAGCGTATCGTGATTGCCGGAGGTGAAATCTGGAGATTTAATATAGGCAATATTTCCATTAGCTTTAAAAAGTAAGTCATTTCCTACGCCTGTAATTGCAGAATTACTTGTATCCTTTATTGCAATATAGGAAACATAATACTTGTATTTAGCACTGGCTGTGAATCCTGATAATTTTGCTTGAAATACTATTGGTGTTCTATTGGTATCTCCAGAAGCGCAATAAGCTGGAACCTTGAGACCACTAAAGGAAGAGCTTGAAATCGGCTTTTGAGCTCTTAATATGCAAGCAAAAGCCAGAAAAGAAATAAACAGGAAGATTGATTTTTTCATTATTGAAATCTGATAATTATTGTAAAATACAAATTTATACAATTTTATCTTATAAAAATTACACTTTTTATAGTTTTTTAATTAATTGCAAAACAAGTACTTAAAATACTTAATTTTGTATTATCTGAACTCAATAATACTTTGCCGCATGCTTCCATTGTAGCCCCGGTAGTTATTACATCATCTAACAAGAAAATATGTTTGCCAGAAATAATAATGTCATTATTTAACTCAAATTTATCTGACATATTCTCCCAACGGTTATACCTTTTTTTCTTGGTTTGGGTTTCAGTAAACTCCTTTCTAGAAATAACTGAAGGAATAAATCTTATACCTGTAGCTTCAGAAAAACCCTTGGCAATTTCATCACTTTGATTATATCCCCGCGCTTTCAGTTTATCTGGATGAAGTGGAACGGTAGTTAAAATATCCGGTAAAGTCATTAAAAAACTTTCCTTGTTTTCTTGCCCAAATAAATATCCAAGATGATAGCCAACCTCAGGTCTGTTTTTGTACTTTAACTCATGAATTAACTTTTGTGCCAATCCTGATTTTCGATAATATAAGAATGAAGTAGCATGACTCACCTTTAATCGACCCCAAAATAATTGTTCAATTGCATTTTCTTTTTGAAATCCAAATTCTGTTCTGGGCAATTTAATATGACATCCCAGGCAAATAACCTGTTCACCTTTTAATAATGGAATTCCGCAACCAGAGCAAATTCTCGGGTAAAATAATTCAATAAAATTGCTTAGAATTTCATTCATTTATGGTAATTTTCTAAACATTGCCCCAATCCAATTTTTCTTTGTTTTTTTAGTTTCAAAAATCAAATTATATTTTTGACATTCAATTTTAATTTCCTCTAAATCCTCCAAATAAAACCCACTTAGCAACAATATTCCTTCTGGTTTTAGACATTTTACATAGTATTTTATATCAGCTAAAAGAATATGACGATTGATATTTGCGATAAATACATCGAATTGAAATGGATAAGATTTTAATAATCCTGCATCTCCCAATCTCATTTCAAAGTTATTAATATTATTTAAAACTAAATTTTCTTGAGCATTTTCATAACACCAACTATCATTATCAATTCCAATTATGTTTTTGGCTCCTAGCATCGAGCAAAGAATACCTAAAATGCCTGTTCCAGTGCCCATATCAATTACAGATTTATCTTTTAAATCCAAAGAAAGTAGGTATTCAACCATCATACTTGTTGTTTCATGGTGCCCTGTGCCAAAACTCATTTTTGGATCAATAATTATTTCATATTTAGCTTTTAAATCCGTTTTGTGAAAGCTGCTTTTAATAAGACATTGATCACCAATCAAAATTGGTTGAAAATAATTTTTTTCCCATTCTTCATTCCAATTTTTGGGTTTTATAATTTCAATCTTATAGTCATCATAACAAAGGTTTTTAGCAATTAATTCATTTACTAGAATTTCTATATCTGCAACTGTTATTTCATTTTCTGCCCTGTAGGCTTTAATTGATTCATCTTCTGCAGAACCTTCAAATCCAAACTCTCCTAGATAGGCAGAGATAATTTCCACATTTTCATCTATAGGCTCACATGCTATTAGACTTAATTCATAATAATTTATTAATTGCATGTTTAGAATAATTTTAAAATAGTACCGAATTCATATATATCCTCAAAAGTATTGTATAGTGGAACAGGTGCTATTCTAATTACATTTGGATTTCTCCAATCGGCAATAACACCATTGAGTGTTAGGTGATCAAACAATTTTTTACCATTGTCATCCGTTAATAAACTTATTTGACAACCTCTTTCAGGCGCGGATGGTGTTATAATATTCAATGATAATTTTGGATTAGATTGAATAGAATCTTTTATAATAAATTCCAGATATGCATTCAATTCCTTTGCTTTTCTTACTAGATTATTGATGCCTGCTGTTGCAAAAATTTCAAGCGAAACTTTATGAATGGCCATGCTAAAAACTGGTGCGTTGCTTAATTGCCAGCCAGCAGCGCCAAATTCTGGTTGAAACCCCTTTAACATTTTAAATCTTTCCTTTTCATTATGCCCCCACCATCCAGCAAGACGCGGTAAAGTATTATCATTTGCGAATTTTTCATTAATGTAAACACCACCTACACTGCCAGGACCAGAGTTTAAATATTTATAACTACACCATGCTGCAAAATCTACATGCCATTCATTTAACTTTAATTCAATATTTCCTGCAGCATGTGCCAAATCAAAACCGGCCAATGCGCCAATTGAATGTGCCTTCTCAGTTATTTTCTTAATATCAAACACTTGACCAGTATAATATTGAACCCCGCTAAAAAAAACCAGTGCTACAGAGTCCCTATGTAATTCCAAAATAATATCAATGTCCTCTTGTCTCAAATGATATTCATTTTCTCTGGGCTTTATCTCAATAATTGCCTCCTTAGGATCAAATCCGTGCAATTTAACTTGCGATTCTACAACATACATATCACTTGGAAAAGCCCCCGTTTCCATAATTATTTTATATTTAAGAGCGGTAGGTCTGTAAAAACTAATAAAAAGAAGATGTAAATTTGTAGTCAGTTGGTTCATTACGACAACTTCATGAGATTTGGCACCAACTATTTTTGCGGAATTTTCTGTAAGAAAGTGATGGTAACTAAACCAAGGGTTTTTACCTTGAAAATGTCCTTCAACACCTAAATTTTTCCAGTCTTCTAATTCTTGATTCAACGCTTCAGATGCTGCCTTTGGTTGAAGACCTAAAGAGTTTCCAGTGAAATAAATACTTGATTTACCATTGTGCTGAGGTATGTAAAATAACTCTCTAAATTTTATCAAATTATCTTTATTATCGCAAGATTGCGCAAAAGACAAAGAATTTTCAAAATGCATTTGGCAAAGGTAACTAGTGTTGCTTAAGCTTCCAAAGAATTACATTTTTTCCATAACTGGCTATTAAACTGTCTACTTTTATATAGTTACTGTAATACAAAGATTGATCTGGTATTTGCCAATACATATAAGAAGACGTTTGTTCCGTTATCAAATAATCAGGTTTGTTCTGACTCAGTTCTTTGTATATTCTAACACGGTTAACAATCCCTGATTTACTATCAGAAAAATGAGCTGCAATAGGCACTGGTAAAAATGTCGGGTACAATATATCACCTTTAATATAATAACCACTGGCATCCACTAGATCGACGAATAAGGTTTTACCTTTTTTGCTTTTTAATATTTTAACAATATTGTCTTCCTTATAACTGTCAATTTTTAATTTAAAATCAAAATCATGTCTTTGCTCTTGTTTGTATATTGAATATACTAAAACGATATTGAAAATAATTATTGCTCCAGGGTACAAAAGCTTTCCCATTTTTAGAAAAGTAGATAAACAATAGAAAAATATAATAATTAATGGAATATAATAATGATTAAAACTATGGGGTGAAATGAAAATAAACGCCATTCCTGAAAGGAATAAGAGAAAATTAAATACTACATCTTCACGCATTTTTTTATCTTTAAACCCCTTGTATCCAAGCATTAAAAAAATTAAAAACGGCAACAAAAGTGGCTCCACAATATTGTACCAAATGGTATTTAATTGTTCCATCCTTGTCACAGATCCTTTCGCGCCGGAAAAAGAAAAATTGTAGATTATCATTTCAATAAATCCGTTCAATGAACCATTAAAAAAGAGTAAGATAATAAAAAGAATTGATGGTACAGAAAAGAAAAAAATCGTTAAAATAATATTTTTAAATGCTTTCATTTTAAAAAATAATTGGAGTAAAATTGGAGCCGATAATATTATAAAAGGTTCCTTAAACCAAAATGAAAATCCTAACAAAAAGGCAGATAAATAAGCCGTCTTTATGTTTTTGTTTTCATTGAAAATATGATAAAAGCAAAGACTCCATATAATAAAAATACATCCATATAACTCCGTATACAAAGCATCACCAATAGTTCTGTTATTAATTGTGAACAATATAAATAAAGCAAGAACAAGTATACTGGTAATAAACGACTTGGTCATACCATTAACAATTAAATATAAACCATTAACTATACCCAAAATACCAATAATCGGCATTGCATACATTGCATAAATTCTATTTGGTATTATTTTTATTAAAATTTCTATTAGATAAATAATTCCTGGGGGTTTATTCTCCCAAGCATTCAAGTATAGCGTTCCTCCGCTAATATCCTTTAAGGCCACTGCAGCAAATATGCCTCCATCTGTATCAATGTCACCTGGTTTTAAAAAACCAAATAGAAAACCGAGCGCTAAAAAATTAACGGCTCCGAGACCAAAATAGAAATTAGCTTTTGTATTTTGCTTAATGTTTAAGAAGGATTGTATTTGCAACTTGCTCTGTTACTTTATCCAGCAAATTAAATACATTTTCGAATCCTTTCATATCACCAAAATAAGGATCTGGTATTATTTGCGATTTATAATCTATAGATAAATCAGATAGTAGAAAAATTTTACGTTCTATACAACCTCTTATTGATTTTAAATCAACAATATTCTGGTAATCCATTGCCAATAAATAATCATAATTTTTAAAATCCTCAGATCTTATTTTTCTTGCTATGTGCTTAATATCCAAACCACATAACAAGGCCGTTTTTCTTATTCTTATATCAGCCATTTCTCCTTCATGCCAACCACCTATACCGCATGAATCTAGCTCAAAATAGGTTTCTTTTTTTAACTTCTTAAGATTTTTAAAAAACAGAATTTCGGCTGCAGGACTTCTGCAAATATTTCTGAGACAAACAAAAAGAACTTTAATTTTTGTAGACATGTTTTGTTTACATGGTTCCCATTTCAACCCTTGTTCCTCTTCCTCCACCACATTTTTTTGGTCCGCCACATGAACTTAATACCAAAATTGTAAGTATGGCCATCAGTGCAACTAATCTTAGCTTTTTCATATTAAATGAAACGCAATAATTGTGCAAAATATTGTTTTACATCTGAAAGAGGATTTTATTAATCAGCATTTGTTACACTTTAAGTTAAAAAATGTGCATTTCTGTCTGATAATTTTGCTTAATTTTGAACTCATGCACAATCAGTATGAAACTTTTTTGAGACATGTTCTGGAACATGGTGTATACAAAAGCGATAGGACCGGCACTGGCACGAAAAGTGTTTTTGGTTATCAGATGCGATTTAATTTAAAAGAAGGTTTTCCTTTAATTTCAACAAAGAAAGTACATTTAAGATCTATTATTCATGAATTACTTTGGTTTTTGAGAGGTGATACGAATATTCAATATTTAAAAGAAAATGGAGTAAGTATTTGGGATGAATGGGCAGATTCTAATGGAAATTTAGGCCCTGTTTATGGAAAACAATGGAGAAGTTGGGAGGCAAAAGATGGAAAAGTAATCGATCAAATTTCTGATGCAGTAGACACAATTAAAAAAAATCCAGATAGCAGAAGAATTATTATCTCTGCTTGGAACCCATCCGATATCCCTCATATGGCACTTGCTCCCTGTCACTGTTTATTTCAATTTTATGTGGCGCCTCCTGATTTATTAAAAGGTGAAACAAGAGCAACATTAAGTTGCCAACTTTATCAAAGAAGTGCTGATATTTTTTTAGGCGTACCGTTTAATATTGCCTCATATGCATTATTAACCATGATGTTAGCGAAAGTTTGCGATCTCGATTATGGGGACTTTATTCATACTTTTGGTGATGCCCACATCTATTCAAATCATTTTGACCAAGTTAATTTGTTATTATCACGTGAGCCTAAACCATATCCAAACATGAAAATATCTGAAAATATTAATTCTATTTTTGATTTTAAATTTGAGGATTTTACTCTTGAAAATTACGACCCATGGCCTGCTATTAAAGCACCAGTTGCTATTTAAAAATCATATTTTAAACAGATTTATAAAATAATTTTATACCTTTAATTGTTAAGTATGGAAAAATTAATTTGTTGACGTATTCCACATATTCTGCTTTAAGATGTTTCTTATCTGATTTAAATTTTTCTATGTCTGAGAGATTAATGAAAAACATATTCTTCAAATCTGCTTGTATATCTAATAAATGATTTAGTTCTATCTCCCCAATATCCTGTCTGAGAAAATCCTGATTTCTTAATTCTGTTAAAATATTTAAAAGGTCTGACTTACCTGAACCAATTATTTGCTTTAACATGGCTGCTATACTTGGAAAATGACGATTTATCTCTACATAATCCTGGAATAGAAATAAGTATTTATAAAAAATATCGTAGGTTGCTGCAGTAGTTCTATTAAATACTTCAAAAACATCTTCATCAGAATTTAATGTTGAATGTAAACCATCTAACTCCTCGATTAATCTTACACATTGCCAAGTAATAATATTCTCCTTATTTGCAAAGTGATAGGTTAAATTGCCATAACTAATACCCATATTTTTTGCAATATCGCGCAAAGAGACAGAATTTATGCCATTTTTATTAAAGTTCTCAAGACTGGTTTTTAATATTAAATCTCTCGTTTTCACTTTGGCAAAAATATATTATTTAGACCAAATGGTCTAAATAATTAAACCATGGTTTTATTTTTAATACTTCGCAACAAAATAACGAAGTGGCTCCATAAATTAGACATGGGTCCATAGTGTGCTTTCAAGACTTTAAATCTTTCTTTGTTACTTGCTTTTCTATGAGTTGTGGAGTGACCATCGATAGTAAAACAAACAATAATTTTATTGATATTCACTATGGTTTTACAGCGCTTTAGGCATTTAATCATCCAATCTATATCAGCTACATGTTTGAGACCAATATCATATTTTACTGCTAAATTTTTTCGAATTATGAAAGCCTGGTGACCAACGGTCATACCTCTCATAAATGAGCGCCAAGTTAATTTAGAAGGCATTACCCTGGTAGTTTTGTCCGAACGAGTGCCAATTTCAAGGCCATTTGCATCAACTAGCATGGTTTCACCATAGATACAATCAGGAACATCTTTCAAAGCCTCCAAAACAGCTATTATGCTCTCATTGCTATAAGGATAATCGCCTGCGTTTAAAAACCACACATATTCACCTGTTGCCATTTCTAAGCCCTTATTCATAGCATCATAAATGCCCTTATCTGGTTCAGAAACCCAATTATTAGTATAGGATTGTTTATTTAAAAAGGCAGATGTTTCATCTGTAGATCCTCCATCAACAATAACAAATTCTATTTTATCAAGAATATCATTCTTATCAAACAGAGCTAAAGTTTTAGTTAAACCTTTAAAATTATTAAAGGTAATACTAATAACAGATAACTTTTTCATTACGATTTAACAAAATAGGTTTTAAGCCATAGAATAATATTAAGACCAAGTACAATTAAAATAATAAGAGAGGCAATAAAATCAATTTGATCTGTTGTTGAGTCAATTTTATTAAAATAACAAACAATTTTGTGTTGTCCTGCCGGCACTTTGAGACCTCTTAGCGTATAATCTACTTTATTGAGTTTTGTTTCCTGCCCATCAATTGTTACCTTCCAATCATCATAATATATTTCAGAAAATACTAAAAATCCATCTTTTGAATTTTTCACTACATAACTCATAGTATCTGGGTGGTATCGAACTAATTTAGCAATAGCAAGAGTGTCAATTTCAAAACTAGATCCTTTTAATTCCTTATTCACTTTGAAATCTCCATTAAAAGTAGCTTCAGTCTTTACATTAATTGTTTTCAACTTATCCATTTCCTTTTTAGCATCTGACGTGCCAATTAGCTGATTTATGAACCAAGCATTGCCATTGGCAGTTGGTCTTGGTACCGCTATTCTATTGTTTGAATCTGCCACAATTAAATACTTACAATTTAGCATATCTAAGGCAAGATTTTGATATTCATTTTTAGATAATAATTCTGCAATTACATCTTGGTATCTGCTTAATTTTGCTGGATCGTAACCACCAACAAGCTTATGAAAGGCAGCACCATCATTACTAGTGAAAGGATTGCCAGAAGACAAATCGAATACCCGATAATCAAGATCTTTATCAGCTAATATTTGCTTGTCAGCAGCATCTTCAGTTCTTTCGGATACTTCGCCCTTTTCAAACTTAAAATCATCCCAACTTAAATATCTCCAATCTACACCTATTAAATCAATTGTTGCAAATATTCCAATGAAAATAACGGCAATTTTCTTTTGAATTTTATTGGTATACCAAGCCCATAAAAATCCAAATGCGATGGCAATAAAGACAAAAGACCTAAACGAATCAGCTCTCAGTAAACTAGCCCTATCTTCTTTCAGAATCTTTACTAAATCGCCATTTAATTCTTTATCTATCGCGCCCCCCATATCAATTAATGAAGGTCCTATAAAAGCCATTAGCAAACAAAAACCGCCAACAATATAAAAAGCCAACTGTACCTTTTTCCATATATGCTCATCATTTTTGGCAGAAGTAACAATCGTTTTGGATGCAGGGACTTCATCAGAATCAACTGTCTTAGAAGAGATTTTCTTTGCTACCTTTTTACTCCAATGATCATATAATTCCTTAATTGCTAAGAAGCCCATTAAGGGCATGGTTACCTGAGCAATGCAAAATGCCATCATAGGTGTTCTAAATTTATTGAAATATGGTAAGTGATCAAATAAAAAGTCATTGAGGATTCCAAAATGGCCACCCCATCCAAGCATAAATGAAATAAGGGTTAATATAAGAATTGGCCATTTAATTGATTCCTTAATAATGATTAAGCCCAATACAAACAGAAAAATAATAATTGCACCAATGTAAATTGGTCCAGAAATAATATCTAATTCACCGTGGTACAATGGCAAACCCTGTTCTATTGCTTCGTCATTTTGTGTTTGTTTATAAAAAGCAGAGGAGGTTGATACTTTTTCTGCCTGACTACCGCCATAAAATCCAGGAATCAATAATGTAAATGACTCTCCAATTCCATAACTGTAGGAGAATGCATAATCGCGATTTAAACCAGTTTTACCAGTTTCTTTTTGCTTCGTGGCATTATCTGCTTTGGCCATATCATTGCCACCACGCATGGTATTGTCAGCAAATTTTGAAGTAGCTTTTATTTTACTTGTATTACTTAAAACCCCTGCCCCAATGGCTAAAACAGAAATAGCTGTTGCCAAAAGAACAGGCTTTATTCTTCCATTTCTAAAACCATCAATTAAATAATAAACACCCATTACCAAAAGACAAATAATGGAATAAAATGTAATTTGATAGTGAAAATAATAAATTTGAAGAGCAAAATTAAAAGCTAAAAGCGCCCCTCCCATTAAATATCTTCCGTTGAAAAGCCAATGAACTGAAGCTATCAAAGCAGGCATTAAAGCCATTGCCATCACTTTTGTGTAGTGGGCAGCCTCAATACTGCTAATGCTATATGTTGCAAAACCATATGCCAAAGCTGCACATGCTGCAAGGGTTGGCTTTACCTTAAAAGCACACATCAACAGGTAGAAACCTATGAAAGAAAGAAATAAAATTTTAAACGGATAAGCTGTAAAGCCAAATGGAGTTAGATAACTGTATTGTGCAACGTTGTTTGAACTTTCTTTGCCATAAAGTAAAGTTGTAGGCATGCCTGAAAATACACTATTTGTCCAACCCGGTACCTCTCCATCAATATTCTTATATTTTACAATTTCTGTCGTCTTCAAATTGCCCTGAGTAACATCCGATTCATGATGTGTATAACCATTAAAGGTTTTTATAAAATAGACATAGCCTATCAAAAAAAATGCTATGATTACAAAAAGATGTGGCTTAGTGTCTTGAAAGAATTTATTGAAGTTCATTTTAAGGGGAATATTAGCACAAACATAAAAGAAAAAGATATTTTTTACTAAAGCATTTGATTAAAATTTAATTTAATTTGCAAATATGCAAAAACCAATAAAGGTAGTTCATTTAAGTGCGAGTGATAAGGGTGGTGCCTTCGTTGTAGCTCAAAATCTGGTTGATAATTTGCAAAACAGCGGTATCAGTGCTAAACATCTTGTTTTCAGTGGAGAAAGGCAAACATTTCGGTTGAGTAATATTAGTTTTATAGACCGATTTTTGAAATTTAGTCTTCATGCTTTTGAAAAGTTTATTTTATTTTTCTTTGAAAAAAACAGCACTGTTAGATTTAAATTTTCATTGGGAAAACCTGGCATTCCTTATTTTATTTTAAAAAAACACCTCAAATCTGCAGATATCATTCATATCCATTGGATCAATAAAGGATTTATAAATATTAATGATTTAAAATATTTTAGAAAACCCATCATTTGGACTTGTCATGATATTTGGGCAGTTACTGGTGGCTGTCATCTAACGAATGGTTGCGAAAATTATAAGATTGGCTGCGGCTATTGTCCCATGCTTAAAAGCCCAGCTCATAATGATATTTCATGGAAATCAATTCTTATCAAAGAAAAAATTTACAAAAGCACAAACCTAACTTTGGTTAGTCCTAGCCAATGGATGAACCGAAACTTAAGTGAGAGTAAAATTGGTTCATCTCTACCCCGCCTATGTATAAAGAACGGAATCGATACCGCTATCTTTAAACTAAATAATAGAAAAGAAAATAATAAATTTGTAATAGGTTTTGTAGCTGCCAATCTAAACGATGAAAATAAAGCTTTTCATAGGCTTATTGAGGCTTTAAATAAATTAAATGATAAGCATTTATTCAAACTATTACTAATTGGCAATCAAAAAGAAACTTTTAAATTTACTATTCCTTGTGAGTTTGAGATTATTTCTGACATCAATAGTCCAAAAGCAATGTCAGAACAATATAACAGAATGGATGCTTTGGCAATAACCTCTACTTTAGAAACTTTTCCGACAATTTTAATGGAGGCCTGTTGTTGTGGAGTATCCTTAATTGGTTTTAATGTTGGTGGCATTGGTGAGATAATTATCCCTTTTAATGGTCAGTTGATAAAACCATTTGATACCGAAAGCTTTGCAAATGGGTTAACCCATTTCAAAGACAATAAAATGGACAAAGCTATACTTTCTAAGTATTCCATTGAAAAATTTGGTCAATCTGCCATGGTTAAATCTTATATAGAATTATACCACAATAAACTTAATCAATTATGATTTAAAAAAATGGGTTTTAAATGCTCATTCTTTGTCGCACCGCCTCATAAACCAAAATAGCAGTTGCAACCGAAACATTCATGCTATCAATTTCTCCCAGCATTGGAATTTTTATATTTGCATCCGAAAATTTAATCCATTCTTCTGACACTCCAGTGGCCTCTGTACCAACAATGATTGCAGATCCTTGTCGAAAATCTTGGTTAAAATAATCCTTAGCATTATGAAGATTTGTACAAAATGATTTTATCTTATTATTTAAAATCCATTCCATCGTTTCATTGTTACTTGCAATGGCTACTGGAACTGTAAAAACAGTACCCAAACTAGATCGAATTATATTCGGATTATATAAGTCTGTAGCTAATTCACAGCAAATTACCGCATCAACTTTTGCAGCATCAGCCGTCCTCAAAATTGCACCTAAATTACCCGGTTTTTCTACTCCTTCAATGACGATAATCAATGGGTTATTAGGCAATATTATATCATACAGCTTTTTTAATTTTGTTTCGGCAACCCCGATAATACCTCCAGTACTTTCTCTGTAGGTTATCTTAGAAAAAAGTTCCTTGCTCAAGGCAATAAATTCAATAGAATGGTATTTCTTTTCTAAAATGTCTAAAATTCTTTGATTAACTATTTCTCTCTGGAAAAAAACGGTTGTCAATTGAATACCAGAAGCAATGGCCATTTCTATCTCCTTCTCTCCTTCTATAGCTGTCAAACCAAGGGCTTTTCTTGTTTTAGCCTTATCTAAACTTTGAAGAAGTTTGAATTTAAGATTTGAACTACTCGATATTTCAATAAGGTCCTTTATTATTTTAGTTTTAAAAATGATTTCACGGAATCTGCAAATATTTTAACTTTATCTTGATTGGAAATATTCATATTATCTTCAATAAACTTGCCATGCTCTAGGTCACCAAGTGGAAAGGGATAATCCGTTCCATAACATATTTTATCTGCACCAAAAAGGTCTAATAAATATTCGAATGTTTTAACATCATGGGTAATACCGTCTACCCAGAATTTACCAATATAATCTTTAGGATTTCTAACATCATTCAGATTAACCAAATCTGGTCTCACAGCCCATCCATGGGCAATTCTACCCAAGGTAAAAGGAAATGAACCACCTGCATGAGCAAACATAACTCTTAATTTAGGAAATTTATCAAATACTCCCCCAAAGATCATACTGCATATCGCTCTGCTTGTTTCTGCGGGCATACCAACCAGCCATGGCAGCCAAAATTTTTGTGTATATTCTTCCCCCATCATTTCCCAAGGGTGAACAAAAATTGCAATGTCAAGACTTTCTGCAGCCTCATAAAATGGCATTAATGATTCATCATCAAGATTCATTTTATTAATATTTGACCCGATTTGAACACCTAAAATACCCAAACTTTTTAATCTTTGTAATTCTTTAATTGATAGGTTTACATCCTGCATCGGTAAAGTTGCCAAAGCAATAAATTTATCAGGATAATCACTTTGAACTTTTGCAATATGTTCGTTTAAAAACGTGGCCCACCAGGCAGTGTCTTTAGGTTTAGCCCAATAATTAAATAACACAGGAACAGTGCATAGCACCATTTTATCTACATTATGGGCTGTCATATCCCATAAAATAGCTTCAGGATTAAAGCAATTTTGTTCCACAGTTCTAAAAAATTTACCATCATCTCTCATCATCTTTGCTGTATTCGTTTTGGAATCATGGTCCAAATAAATGAAACCACCGTAACCAAATTTATATTTCAAATCCGGCCAATTAGCTGGCATAATATGAGCATGACAATCGATTTTCATGAATTGCAAAAGTAATCAAATTTATTACTTAGCATGTCTTTACTTTGATGTATATATAAATGGAATTGTATCGAAATATTAGCCGAAAGAAAAACGTTATCTTTGCAGTTGTGATTAACTACAATATCCATAAGCTTTCCAACGGATTGACACTTATTCATCACTTTGACGCTAACACTGATTTATGTGTCACCAATATACTTTACAATGTTGGGGCTAGAGATGAAAATCCAGATAAGACTGGATTTGCGCACCTATTTGAACATTTGATGTTTGGTGGCTCCATTAATATTCCTTCTTTTGATACACCTCTTCAGAAGGCGAGCGGAGAGAACAATGCATTTACCAACAATGATATTACGAATTATTATATCACTTTACCAGCAGAGAACATCGAAACTGCGTTATGGCTTGAGAGTGATAGAATGTTGAGATTAGATTTTTCTGAGAAATCTCTATCTATTCAAAAAGGAGTTGTTATTGAAGAGTTTAAGCAGCGGTATCTAAATCAACCTTATGGGGATGCTTGGCTGCATTTGAGACCTTTGGCCTATGAAACACACCCTTACCAATGGGCAACAATAGGTAAAGATATTAGCCATGTTGAAAATGCGCAATTATCGGATGTAATTCACTTTTTTGAGACTTATTACAACCCTTCTAATGCTGTGTTATGCATTTCAGGGCAAATCGACTTTGAAAAAGCAATAAATCTTTCTGAAAAATGGTTTGGAAATATTCCATCAGGTAAAAAAAATCCGAATATATATCCTAAAGAAGCCCTTAAAAAACTGAGAAAAGAAAAAACCATTACAGCGGATGTTCCTCAAAAGGCAATCTACCTTGCATTCAATATTGTGAATAGAGCACATCCAAAATATTATGCATTTGATTTATTGAGTGATATACTCTCTAGATCGGAGTCATCAAGATTTACAAAGATTTTAATAAAAGAAAAAGGATTATTTAATCAACTTGAGGCATATGTTACAGGAGATATGGATGAGGGTTTATTTGTAATTGAAGGTAAACTAACTGCAACGGTAAGCTTTGATGATGCTGAAAATGAAATATTGGCTGTAATCAGAAATATTGCCGAACAAGATTTGGATGATTTCGAATTAACCAAAGTCAAAAATAAAGCACTTACAAGCAACCTATTTGGAAAAACATCGGTCTTAAATAAGGCGATGTCTCTTTGTTACGGCTATAATATTGGAAATGTTGATTTAATTAATACAGAGGGGGATATGTTAAAATCGATTTCCACAGATGATATTAAAAATATTTGTAAAGATTTTTTATTACATAACAATCATAGTGTTCTTAAATATCAACCTACATTAAAATGAACAGAACACTTGCACCTTCCATAAAACCAATTGTTGAAATAAACACTCATTTCCCAGTGAGTTCGAATAACCTTTTCCTTATTAAAAGCGAGGAAGGCGTTTTTAAATTAGATATTATATATCCTAATGCCGGTCAGGTAAATCATCCAAATAAGTTTTTAGTAGCTATGACTACAAACTTAATTCTTAGTGGAAATGACCGTAAGTCTGCTTCAGATATTTCGAATGAAATTGATGGCTTAGGTGGATTTGTATTTAAATCTTCAGATTTTTATAACACAAGTATTACCATTTATGGATTAAATGAACATTTAGCTTCCAGTTTAAAAATCGTTAAAGATGCAATTGATTCAGTAACATTTCCAGAGGAAGAGATTATTGTTTACAAACGCAATAGACTAAGTGAACTTAAAATTAATTTGCAAAAAACGGCTTATATTGCCTCTAAAGCCATTAATAGGTTATTGCTAGGGACAGGGCATGATATTAGTTTTGAAACCACTGAGGATATAATTCAAAGTACTGAAAGACAAGATATTATAGACTTTAAAAGTCAGTATTTTACTAACCCTTATTTTATTTTTACAGGTTCTGAAAGTTCTCCTATTGAATCTATTCTAAAAATAAATAATTTTGGGATACATCCATTTAACTACTTTTCTCATAAAGATATGTTGCCAATGGAAGGCGACTTAAAAAGTGAAATTATTGCAAGAGAATCTAATCAAAACTCTATCAGATATGGGATGATTTGGCCAGAAAGAGGCCATGAAGATTATTTTAAATTATCTTTACTGAATTTAATATTTGGTGGTTATTTTGGTTCAAGGTTAATGAAAAATATAAGAGAAGATAAAGGATTAACCTACGGTATTCATAGTTCCCTTACACCCTACAACGATTTTAGTTTATTCAAAATTTCTTGCGAGTATAATTCTCAGTTTACTGACAAACTTCGTCAGGAAATTAGTAATGAGATAATTAGGCTACAAAATGAGCTTGTTTCTGAAGATGAGTTGATTACGGCAAAGAACTATTTGTTGGGGGCGATGCTAAGAAGTTTTGATGGTGCTTTTCCAATTTCAGAAAAATTCAAACAATTTATTGATTCCAACCTCAGTAATAACTATTATGATGATTACTTTAAGGCAATAAATGACATTAGTAGTGAGGATTTAATGAAAATTGCAAACAATTATTTACAAGAAAAATCGTTAGTATATTGCATAGTCGGTGCTCAATAAAATTAAACATATTGTACTGTTCGGAATAATATTCTATACACAGCTTTCTCTATTTGGAGTTGAAGGCAGACCCAAAATGCGCAGAGCCTGTCTAAACAATGCAGATTCCACAATAACTTTATTATGGTTTACTCCTACCGACAATTGTAATACGTTTACAAATTTTAGGCTATACGGACGCGAAGATGCCATGAGTTTATATAAACACATAAAATCCTATTCCAATTTCTCACTCAATACTATTCAGTTTAAGATACCTAATTTAAAAAACTGGGATTTTTACATTGTTTATTCAAAATCTTGTAATGGATTAGACAGTATTTATAGTGACACAATTAGCATTGATAATACAGCACCGTTAAATAGTGAAATTGACTCATTATCAGTAGATTTAAATAGTCAAAAAACCAATATAGGATGGGAAAAAAATCCAAGCATTGATGTTAAGGGATATGTAGTATATCAATTTACCAATACATTTGTCACCATAAATAATACAGTTGCTACAAGCGTAGTAGATAATGATCCATTAAGGGATCCGACTAAAAATCACTATAATTATAGCATAGCTGCTTATGATAGCTGTGGCAATATTTCACTGATTAGCCCCTCTCATTCAACCATACTCTTAAGCAGTAAATATGACGAATGTGCAAAAACTATTGATTTAAGTTGGACTCCATATATTGGTTGGGGTGCAAATAATATCGAAAGTTACACTGTCTATATGAGTTTAAACAATACACCTTACACTCCAATAGTTACTATAAATGGAAATATTACACCCAAGTTTACTTATAATTTTTCAACTTTTGGAGATAAATATTGTTTTTATGTAAGAGCAAAAAAGCTTGGATTTAGCACAACTTCAAGCTCTAATGCAACCTGCTTAAATACAAATTCCATTATTCCTACCAAAAAATCTTACATCGCAAAAATATCCATTCAAAATGAAAGTGTTGAATTAACCCTTGTTACAGAGATTGCAACATCACTAAACAAAATCAATATATACAAATCTGAGGATAATGCACCTTTTAGCCTCTGGCAAAGCGTTAATTTTTCAGGAGGCGTATTGGACTTAATTGACAATCAAGTCAAAGTCCATACTAGGAACTATAGATACTATTTTATTACTGAGGGAAAATGTAACTTAATATTCGACACCTCTCAAATTTGCAAGACAATATTACTAAAATTAAACATGATTGCACCCGGCAATCAAACACTAGACTGGAACAATTACTTCTTATTCAAGAAAAACACCCAACTTCAAGAGCTATTATTAATAAACAACCCAACTTCAAATAAAAGTTCCCCGTGGAACATTGTTTCAACTTTACCTGTCAATGCAATTACTACTACAGATAATAGTAATTTTAATATAAACATGCAGCAACTGTGCTACTGCATAAGGGCCATTGAGAACCCAATTAATCAATTCTACAGGAGACAAGATACTAGCTACTCTAATATTGAATGCGCTACAGCTGACCCAATCGTGTACTTTCCGAATGCAATCCAAATAAATGGATTCAATACTACATTTTTTCCCCAAGGCATATTTATTGATTATGAAAAAAGCACATTTCAGATATTTAACAGATGGGGGCAACTTTTATATGAAACAAAGGACATTAGAAAAGGCTGGGATGGTAAAATAAATAATTCGGAATTTGTTGAAGAGGACATATACGCCTACAAGGCTATAATTATTGGAATTAATGGAAAACAAATGGTATTTGATGGAACAGTTACCGTGCTTAAATAAGATTTTTTTCTACGGAGATAAGCGTAACCTTAGAGGTCGCATTAAAACAATTGAAAAACTAATTCGGAAAATTCTATCCGACCATAAACGTATATTAAATAGCCTTGAAATAAACCTAATTAATGACTCTCAATTACTCGAGATAAACAAACAAAGTCTTAATCATGATTATTATACAGACATCATAACTTTTGACTACAGAGAACAGAATATAATAACTGGGGATATATATATAAGTGTTGACAGAACCAATGAAAATGCTAAAGCATACCGCGTAAAAAAATCAGACGAGTTAATTCGTGTAATTTGCCATGGCACTTTGCATTTGTGTGGATATAAGGATAAAACAAAAAATGAGATACAAAAAATGAGAAGTATGGAAGAAAAATATATCAACCTTTATAATAAAGATAAATAGATGTTCCCCGTGGAACAAAAATATGTACTTAGATAAATATGATATTATAGTAGTTGGTGCTGGGCATGCCGGCTGTGAAGCAAGTTATACAGCTGCAAAGATGGGCTCAAGGGTTCTATTAATCACAATGAATATGGAAACCATAGCTAAAATGAGCTGCAATCCTGCCATGGGGGGGGTTGCCAAAGGGCAGATAATAAGAGAAATTGATGCACTTGGTGGAATGTCTGGAATCATAACAGATAAGACCATGTTGCAATTTCGAATGCTAAATAGATCAAAAGGAGCTGCGATGTGGAGTCCAAGGGCACAATCTGATAGAATGAGATTTTCTGAAGAATGGAGGCTAACGCTCGAGCAAAATATTAACATTGACTTTTTACAAGACAATGTTATTTCAGTTAATTTTAATAATGGGCATGCAACAGGTGTTACAACTGGGCTTGGGTATCAAATAACAGCTAAAGCCGTAATATTAACGAGTGGTACTTTTCTAAATGGCCTTATACATATCGGAAATAAAAACTTTGGAGGAGGAAGAATGGCTGAAAAAAATAGTACAGGGATTACGGAGTGTCTAAAGCTTGTAGGTTTTGAATCTGGAAGAATGAAAACTGGAACTCCCCCAAGGGTAGATGGAAGAAGCCTTGATTATAAGAAAATGGAGAGACAAGATGGCGACACAGATGGCAACAAATTTTCATTTTCATCTCAAACAAAACCACTAGACAAGCAGCTACCTTGCTATATTACCTATACGAATGAAATTGTCCATGATATTTTAAGAGAGGGATTTGATAGGTCACCGATGTTCAATGGAAGTATAAAAGGGCTTGGGCCAAGATATTGCCCATCTATTGAAGATAAAATTAATCGCTTTGCAGAAAGAGATAGACATCAAATTTTTGTAGAACCAGAAGGTTGGAATACAATTGAAATGTACATCAATGGTTTTTCGACATCCTTACCAGAAGATATTCAGTTTAAGGCAATTAGACAAATTAAAGGTTTTGAAAATGCTAAAATATTTCGACCAGGGTATGCAATTGAGTATGACTACTTCCCACCAACCCAACTTAAACAAAGTCTTGAAACAAAATTAATAGAGCACCTTTATTTTGCAGGCCAAATAAATGGAACAACTGGATATGAAGAAGCCGCCTGCCAGGGATTAATGGCAGGTATTAACGCACATCTTAAAATTAATGAGAAAGATGCCTTTATACTCTCACGCTCGGAGGCCTATATAGGAGTTTTAATAGACGATTTGATTAATAAGGGTACAGATGAGCCATATCGCATGTTTACCTCAAGAGCCGAATTTAGAATACTTCTGAGACAAGATAATGCAGATAGCAGATTAACAAGACTCGGTTATAGTATAGGACTTGCGAGTATTGACAGGGTTAAAGAGCTAGAACAAAAGGAGAAAAAAGTTTCTGCTCTAAAAGCTTTTCTTGAAAGTTATTCTATTGAGCCAAATTTAATAAACACAACCCTCGCAAAACACGGTACAAGCACTATACCTCAAAAAATTAAGAGTGATAAGATTCTTAACAGACCACAAATTAATATCAATGATTTGACGTTGGTTATTCCAGAATTGAATAATTATGAAAAAGAAATTTTAGAAGAAGTAGAAATTCTAATTAAATATGAAGGTTATATTGCTAAGGAAAAATTATTGGCAGAAAAATTGATAAGATTAGACAGAATGAAAATTGATTCTAACTTTAACTATCACTCCATTACATCTCTTTCAAAGGAGAGTCGCGAAAAATTAAGCAAACAAAAACCAGAAAGTATTGGCCAAGCATCGCGAATAAGCGGTGTTTCTCCAGCAGATATTTCAATTTTACTTGTACACTTAGGCAGATGAAAAAAATCCTTTACTTCCTTGGTATTTCCTTCTTTTACTCATGCGCCAATATGGTAACACCCAATGGAGGAAAGAAGGATGATAAAATACCACAATTAATAAAATCTAATTTACAATTAACAAACTTTAAAGACCATTCTATTAGGCTTCAATTTAGCGAATACATAGCGCTAAACAATCCATCTGTTAATATAACAGTTCAACCCAAGAACTCTCCATTAGATATTACATTAAACGGAAAATTTTTAAATATAGGATTCGACAGTTTACTTAAAGAAAATACCACTTATTTGTTAAATATTGACAAGGGAATTAAAGATGTTAATGAGGAGAATCTATACTCATTATCCTATATTTTTTCAACTGGTGAAAATATAGATACCAACTTTGCGGTTTATAACATTGATAATTTTTCTAGTCTAAAATCAATTAAAATTGGATTAACGAACTTAAGCAAAGATTCACTTAAAGATTTGTTATTTGATTATATCTACCCTTTGAATAATTCCAGCGTTGTATTAAAAGGCTTGGGGAGCAACCTTTTTAAAACATGGATATTTACCGATATTAATAATGATAATATTCCCGATCAGTATGCCCCCATCTACTATGATACAATAGAAATCAATTCAACTAAAAATATATCTTTAAATAATTGGTCAGATAGTAAAAATAAACGTACTAAAAATTACAGCACCTACACAAAAATTTTTAAACCAATAGACGATGAATTAACATACGGCCTTAAAAATGTAATATATATTGATAAGGACTCAGCACTCTTTTATAACTTAAATAGTGATACGCTCCCAAAACTTAATCTAAAAGGTGAATTAGAATTAAAATTACACTCAGTGATAAAAACAATTAAGACTGATAAAGATTATAATTTGATAATAGATAAATGTGGAATAAGAAATCTTAGTTTGTTGAACGTAAGTAACTACAAAGAAGATCAAAATTACTTTTACATTACTTCCAAGTTAAAAATAGATTCAGTCTTACTTCAAGTAAAAGTATTAAATGACTCATTTTATTTAAAAATAAAAATAGATTCCTATGCCGAATCAAATAAAATGAGTTCACTAAAAATTAGTAAAAATGAAAAATATAAAGACTTAATTATTTATATTTATAAGGAAGAAAAACTTTTTATAGTTAAAAACATAAATATCCAAAATGATTGTATTTTCTATCTAAATCCAGGTAAATACCAAGTTCAAATTTATAACACGAATTTCTATAGAAATCTTTCCTTTGATTATTTAAAATTAAAAAGAATTAATACCCCTATAATAAAAAGAGAAATATTGTTAAAACCTAATTGGGACGAGGTTTTACAGCTATTTTTTTAATAAAGAAATTAACAAAGTTAACAACACACATGAATGTAAATTTATGATAAATAACCTATTCTAAAAATAAGTATAAATAGGTCTAATAACTTATTAAATTTATGGATAAAATTATACTAATATCAACATTATAATCATTCTCAATATTAAACTAAATTAGAGTTAACATAAATGTGTACATGTTAATATACTATCCTAAACTTAGTAGTACAAAGGTTTCAATAAATCATTTATTAGTAAACAACATGATAGTAAATTATTTTTAAATACATTTTTAAGTTATTTCTATCGACTTATCACGATATCAACAACCTTGTATTAATACTATATATTTATTTAATAAGTTATAATACAATTATGGGAGCCGAAAACCAGATGATTGAATTACTGAAATTTAAAATACTTTTGTACCATGATTGAAAGGATAAATCATTTGAAAGAAAAAATGAAAGCATTTGATATTTCAAATTCGGAAACATTAGAAAACTACCGCTTAAAATTTCTTTCCAAAAAAGGTGAATTAACAGAATTATTTGATTCTTTTAAATTAATTACTGGCGCGGAAAAAAAATACATTGGGCAACAATTAAATTCTGTAAGAATTGAAATAGAAACCAAGTTTAATGAAGCAAAAGAAAAGTTTTCATCATTTAAGAAAAGTTCTCATCCAGTTACAGATCTATCACTCCCAGTTTCAGCATTTGAATTAGGAAGTTCTCATCCTATTACCAATGTAAAAAATGAAATTATCAAAATTTTTGAATCTATAGGTTTTAATGTAGCAAAAGGTCCTGAAATAGAAGATGATTGGCATAATTTTTCGGCCCTTAATTTTCCAGAAAATCATCCTGCAAGAGATATGCAAGATACTTTTTTTATTGATAGTGATAGTTCAGAAAAATATGCCCTTCGAACACATACTAGTAGTGTTCAAGTAAGATTAATGGAAAATAGCATACCGCCTATTAGATCCTTAATGCCTGGTAGGGTATTTAGAAATGAAGCTGTTTCAGCCCGTTCTAATTGTTTCTTTCACCAAATAGAAGGTTTGTATATTGATGAGGCTGTTAGCTTCTCAGACTTAAAACAAACCCTTTATTATTTTGTCTCGCAATTCTTTGGAGAGCGGGAGATAAGATTTCGCCCTTCATACTTCCCATTTACGGAACCTAGTGCAGAAATGGATATATACTTAGGAACCTCAACAGAACAAGATTACCGACTCACTAAAGGAACTGGTTGGTTGGAAATTTTAGGATGTGGTATGGTAGACCCAAATGTCTTAATTAATTGTAAAATTGATCCTGAAAAATTTACTGGTTACGCATTTGGTATGGGTATTGATCGAATTACAATGCTCAAATATGGTATCAAAGATATTAGACAAATGTTTGAGAATGATTCTAGGTTTCTAGAACAATTTATTTAAAATTTTAGTAAGCCTTAGCAAACAGCACTCTTTGTTTTGAAGGATTTCCTGTTAAGATGCATTTTCCATCTTCCAAAAGATTATTCAATGGAATACAACGTATAGTTGCTTTTGTAAGTTGTTTTATTTTATCCTCTGTTTCGCTATTTCCATCCCAATGTGCTGATATAAAACCAGCTTTCTCCTCTAATATTATTTGGAATTCTTCCCAGGTATTCACCTCGTGAATGCTACTATCTCTAAATATTTTGGCACGGTTGAAAATAGTGGTTTGAATCTCGCTCAACAATAATTTTACGGTATTTTCTATTCCTTCGATACTGGTTACAGATTTTTCTTTGGTATCTCTGCGCGCCAATTCAACAGTTCCATTTAGAATATCTCTTGGTCCAATACCAATTCTCAAGGGCACACCTTTTAATTCCCATTCCGCAAATTTATACCCAGGT
Organism: Bacteroidota bacterium; assembly: GCA_025354385.1. GTDB lineage: Bacteria > Bacteroidota > Bacteroidia > NS11-12g > UBA955 > JABMMZ01. The sequence goes on along the minus strand of JANXMZ010000008.1, from coordinate 28,581 downwards.
TTATGTGTATCTCTATTATCAAATTTTACAGAAATATTATTTACTTCTAACTTTTGTTTAATATCTTTTGCTGCAGCTTCTACATTTTCTCTTTCCTCATCTGTTCTGTAAATTGGAACAATTACTATTTGGTGAGGTGCTAGGTTTGGTGGCAATACCAAGCCTTCATCATCACTATGCGCCATTATTAATGCTCCCATTAACCTTGTTGAAACACCCCAACTTGTCGCCCAAACATATTCTAGTTTACCCTCTTTAGACTGAAATTTGACATCAAAAGCTTTTGCAAAATTCTGACCCAAAAAGTGTGAGGTACCCATTTGAAGGGCTTTTCCATCTTGCATTAGACCTTCAATACAATAGGTTTCAACAGCACCAGCAAAAGTTTCATTAGGTGTTTTTACACCTTTAATAACGGGAACACCTAAGAATGTTTCCGCAAATTCTGCATATATATCGAGCATTTGCTTTGTTTCGACTAAAGCCTCTTCAGCATTCGCGTGAGCGGTATGCCCCTCTTGCCAAAGAAATTCTGATGTACGCAAAAACAAACGGGTTCTCATCTCCCACCGCATAACGTTGGCCCACTGATTAAGCAATATTGGTAAATCCCTGTAGCTTTGAATCCAACTTTTATAAGTGTTCCAAATAATGGCTTCACTGGTTGGTCTTATAATTAATTCTTCTTCTAATTTTGCTTCAGGGTCTACAATAATTTTTCTGTTTTCATCAACTTTTAGTCTGTAGTGAGTAACAACTGCGCATTCTTTTGCAAAACCTTCTGCATTCTTTTCTTCTTTTTCGAAAAATGATTTCGGAATTAAAAGAGGAAAATAGGCGTTGGAGTGTCCTGTTTCTTTGAACATTTTGTCCAACTGTTGTTGCATTTTTTCCCATATTGCATAACCATAGGGTTTAATTATCATGCAACCTTTAACGGCAGCATGCTCTGCCAAATCTGCGTCTTTAACTAAATTATTATACCACTCACTATAATTTTCACTTCTTTTTACTTTTTCAAATGCCATATATTTACTTTTGGAATATTTTTTGTACCTTTACAAGTGCAAAGGTATTTACTTAATGCCAAATGCACTCAACCAATTAATAAAATGAAACAAATATTATTTTTATCTTTTGTTTTAATCTTTTTGTCTTCTTGTCTTACGCAGAGGCAAAAATCTACGACTATAGGTCGTTCAGATGATGTTTACTTTACACCTTCAGATACCAGAATAAAAGTTGAATCGACCTCAAATACCAATACAAATAATCAGAATTATAGTAACCAAAATCAGTCAAGCAATGTAGGTAATTATACCAGTAGTTATTCTAATCGTTTGAGTAATTTTGGAAGTAGCAATAGGTTTTGTTATAATAACTATCAGCCAGTTTTGATACCATCGCTTACTTACAATTCTTATTCAGGGTGGAGTTTCGGATTTCGGAACGGTTATTCTTCATTTGGTTATGGCAACCGATATTACAGTCCATTCTCTCCATATTACGGTTACAATATGCCCTATAATGACCCGTTTAATTCTTATGGATGGGGTGGTAGTTGGATGAACTATTATCCTTGCTATTCTTATAACCCATACATGTTTAGTTATAGTCCATACGGTTACGGTTATTACGGCAATAACTACGGTTATAACCCATATTACTATAACAATCAATATAACCAAAATAACAATAGTAATGTAAATTATTCAAGGAGAACTGGTGGTTACAGCCCTTCATCTCAAAGCAATACTACCCAAACTACAACCACAAACAATAGTGGTAACAATTGGTGGAATAATTCTGGTTCTACCAATAGAAATACGTCAAGCTCATCTTCGGGCTCAAACTCTGGTGGTTGGTGGAACACCTCTTCGGGTTCTTCAGGCTCATCTTCAACAGGTGGAGGTAGCAATAGTGGTGGCGGACGGTCAACTTCCGGCAGCACAACAGGTGGTACTCGCAGAAGATAGATTTGTAATAATTTTCTTACTTTCATGAAAAATCTGTTATTAATATTTTTAGTTTTATTGATCTTTCCTGTTTTTTCACAAAATGAAGTCGATGCCATTAGGTATTCTCAGGAAAATATTGGTAGCACTGCCCGTTCTTTTGCCGTTGCAGGGGCTTTTGGTGCGGTTGGGGCAGATCCTAGTTGCGCTGCAATTAACCCTGCAGGACTTGCAAAATACAGAAGCAGTAAATTATACATAAGCACCGCTTTCTTCAATGCTAAAAACAGCACCACCTATTTAGGAAATACGCTAACAGCAAATAAATTCAATTTTAATTTACCAAATATTGGACTTATTGTTAATATTTCAGGAGAAGATTATACTGCTAAAAAACCAAAAGGATTTGTAAATTTTGTTGTAGGATTCAATGTAAATAGACTAAATAATTTCCACAAAAAGACCATGACAGATGGCGTAAACACCCTTAATAGCATTACTCAAGGCTGGGCTGAAAGTGCTACAAAACAAGGCTATGCACCAAACGATTTGTCGGCATATAGTTTGGATTATTTAGCTTGGAAGTCTTATGCAATAGATCCTGATACAGCTTCCTCGGTTCCGGCCTATAAATCTGCGTATGGAAATACACCTATAAAAGTGAACCAATCTGCAGCAAATCAAAGCCGTGGCGCAATGAATGATTACAATGTTTCCTTTGCTGCCAATTATAGACATTTAATACAAGGGGGTATTTCATTAGGTTTTAAAAGTGTTAGATATTTAGAAACCAATAGTTTTATAGAAACTGATTTAAAGACAGGAAATATTAAGGATATCAGAACTCTCTCATTAGACCAATCCCTAAGAACTTCTGGGAGAGGTTTAAACGCAAAAATTGGCTTTATTGTATCACCAAGCGAGTTTTTCCGTTTTGGCTATTCTTACCATTCGCCAACTGTATATAACCTTACAGATTCTTATACATACACAATTAATACTGTATTTGATTATGGTGCTAAGGATGTATTGGGTGATAGCAGAATTAATACAATAGCAACTACCTTCCCTACTGTTTATAAATATAAAATTACGACTCCTGCCCGTCAGGTTTTCAGTGTTGCAATGATGAATAAAGAAATTGGTTTTGTTTCTATTGACATGGAATTTGTAAATTATGCTGGCGCTAGTTTATACGCAAAGGATTACAAATTTATTCCAGAGAATACTAATATTAGTAAAAATTATATTAGCGTTATGAATTTAAGAATAGGAGGGGAATTGATACAAGATCAATACAGAATTAGAGCAGGTTATGCTAGATACCCAAGTCCATATAAAAGCAATCTGTTCCCAGATTTAAAGACATTGGTAAATAACGTTTACACATTAGGTTTTGGCATTAAAACAGACAATTATTCTTTTGATTTGGCTTATGTTAACAGTGGTTATACAGATTACTATACTCCATACACTTTAAATAATGGGAAAGCACCAGTGGCAACCAACAGTGTTAGAACTACAAACGTCGTTATTACTGCAGGATTTAATATTGATTAGTCAAAAAAAAGAAGAAATTACTTTGTAATTTCTTCTTAAAATATTTTTAAATTAATAGAACTTATTCTACAACTAGTTTACTGCTTGTAACAGAATTATTGCCAATGACATTGACACAATAAATACCCTTACTTAAGGGGGAAATATCAATTGGGCTTCCATTTTGGAAACTTCCATTCAAAACAGTTTCACCAAATAGATTTACGATACTGAATTGACCATTGTTTGCAATATAAGAATTAATGATTAAAGAAGTATTAGTAGGATTTGGGAATAAACTGAATGCAACCTTGCTTAAAGTATTAATATTTGCTCCATAACCTTGAGCATTGATGTAAATATCTGTATAGATACTTGGGTTAGATTTCTTTGAAAAACGAACTACCATATAACCCTTTCCTTTGTCGGTTTTAGGGTAAAAATGGAAGGATAGCTCTTTAACAACATTTGCACCCAAAATAAATTGAGCAGTATTAGTTGTAACACCATAACATTGTGTAATATCACAAACAGCAGAAGTCCAATTCATGCTTGGTAAGTTTTCTACAATTCTTTGCCAAACAATGGTATCAGGAGTATTGGTATTGTTGCGAATTTTGGTATTTGCAATAAGTTCAGCATAATCGCTGCTTGTAGGAGCCACGTAACCGGTAGCGATTAGCGTGTCTTCGTCATAGGTTGCCTGTGATTTTGCACTAAAACCAAAGCACAAAACACAGAGTACAGATAGAGTAATATTTTTAAACATAACACAAAGTTAATTAAAATATTTACCAAAATGCAAAAAAATGATCAGAGTTTAATTTTGAAGCTAATGTCTAAACTCTTAACAGAATGGGTGAGCATACCTAGCGAAATAAAATCTACGCCCGCTCTGGCATAATCTTGAATATTATCAAGAGTAATTCCACCTGAAGCTTCTGTTTCGCATTGATGATTGACTAATAAAACAGCTTCCTTCACTAATTCTGGATTAAAATTATCGAGCATAATTCTTTGTATTGGTAATTGAGTGAGCGCTTGTTTTACTTCTTCTAAATTTCTTGTTTCAACCTCAATTCCGAGTGTCAGGTTATTTTGCAACAAATAAGATTTTGCTTTTTGAATAGCAGGAATAACACCACCTGCAACATCTACATGGTTGTCTTTTAGCATTATCATATCGTACAAACCAATTCTATGATTGTAACCCCCACCAACTGTAACTGCCCATTTTTCTAATATTCTAAGATTAGGTGTTGTTTTACGAGTGTCCAAAACTTTTGTAGAATAAGCACTGATTTTATTTGAAGCGATATGTGCAATGCTTGCTATACCGCTTAAACGTTGCATGATATTGAGAAGCAATCTTTCACTTTTTAGGAGCGCATGTGCATTTCCGCTTACTTCAAAGCCAATATCACCGTAAATAACCTGATCGCCGTCATTTTTAAATGTTTTAATAATGCAGTCGTTATCATTTATTTTTAAAATAGTATAGGCAATTGATAAGCCCGCAACAATACCCTTATCTTTAAAAATAAGCTTTGCTGTGGCAGTCCTATTTTTGTCTATGGAAGAAAGTGATGAATGGTCTCCACTTCCCACATCTTCTTTGAGCGCCTGTTCAATTATTGAAATAACCTCTGGGTAATTGCTTATATCCTTAATATTTTGCACCATAATTTGAGATGCAAATTTAGGATAAGTTATGGTTTTTAATGCGAAGAGATAGGGCTAGCAGTTATTGAATTTTAAATTCATTTATTACAAACACTGAATTGCTAGTATTTGCTACTATTGTTACCCGAAAATTTCCATTCTTGGTAACCAGATCAAAAATTAGCATGGCAGATTGGCTACCATTTGTTTCGTGGCTCAATGTTGCCTTAGATGGGGTATTCGTTTTGAAGAAATTATCCAACACAATTTTGGCTTGCTCTTTGGCATATACATTAGAAGTAGACGGCAAAACCAATTCAATACTTGTATTAAACATAGCAGCCAATTCGGTTGTATTTCCATTTTGAAGCGCCATGGCTATCTTATCGCTATTACCTGCATAGGTTATAGTGGAGGTAATTACAAGCATGGCAAGTGTAATTGATTTTAGCATAATATATATTTTACATAAATCATGCCAATCGTTGATCTACTTCACTTCCCAAGAGGTTTTTGTTTTTAGTAACCTATTGAATGCTAGTTTTTTATCTTCAATCTCATAGTGTTTTAACTGATCATTAAATCCGTTTTCTAGGGTGGGCTTATTTGGATTGCAATACAAAATACCAAAAGGGCGAGGCATGCTTGGATCATCAAAAAACTGAGTAAGAATGTAAGCCTTTGTTTTGTCATTTTCATCGTGAACCATGCATTCATTTACAGAACTTTCATTAATATCAAATACCTCTGGTATTAAACCATTTAGGCGAATGCCTTTCGTGCCATTGTTGAAAATCAAAGGCTTCTGATGTTCGAGATAAATGCCATTGATAAATTTACTTTCCTTATCGGTAAATACATCGAACGCCTCATCATTGAACACATTGCAGTTTTGATAAATTTCTACTAAAGATGCTCCTTTGTGGTGATAGGCTCTTTTATAGATTTCTTGCTGGTGTTTAGCATCCTTATCTAAAGTGCGGGCTATGAAAGTGGCATTTGCTCCTAAGCATAAAGCGAGCGGATTAAAAGGTGATTCAACGGTACCCATTGGAGAAGATTTTGTTACCTTACCTAGCTCACTTGTTGGAGAAAATTGACCTTTTGTTAAACCATAAATCTGATTATTGAACAACAAAATATTCAAATCCGGATTCCTTCTTAGGGTATGAATTAAGTGATTGCCACCGATACTCAAGGCATCCCCATCCCCTGTGATAACCCATACACTTAGCTCTGGTCGGGTAATTTTTAATCCTGTTGCAACTGCAGTAGCTCTTCCATGAATAGAATGCATACCATAGGTGTTCATATAATATGGAAATCTAGAAGAACACCCAATTCCCGAAATAAAAACAAATTCATGCTTTGGCTGTCCAAGTTCTGGTAATACTTTTTTCACACTGTTTAGTATGGCATAATCGCCACAACCAGGGCACCATCTTACCTCCTGATTGGTTTCGAGATCTTTGGCTGTAAATATTTCTATTTCGTTTGTATTATGCATTTAACAAATAGTATTTTATGATAGCTTCTTTTATTTCTTTTACCATGAATGGTTGACCTTGAATTTTGTTGATTCCAATGGCATTTTTTAGAAAACGATCGCGGATAATTTTTATAAATTGACCATTATTTAATTCAGCAACCATTAATTTATCAAAATGCTTAACTAATTCGCCAAGATTAGATGGCAAAGGATTGAGGTATTTAATGTGGATTTGTGCTATGTCATAACCTTCTAAAATTAATTCATTTACAGCAGCACTAATGGAACCAAAAGTACTACCCCAGCCGATAATAAGCAGCTTAGAGTTTTTATTACCATTTTGAAATGATTGTAATGGTATGATTTCTGTAACTTTTTCAACTTTTTCAGATCTTAACTTCACCATTAATTCGTGGTTAATAGGGTCGTAACTTATATTGCCTGAAATATTTTCTTTTTCAAGTCCGCCAATTCTGTGCTCCATTCTTGGAGTACCAGGAACTGCAATGTTTCGCGAAAGATTTGCATTCCTTAAGTACGGCGAATGTTCGCTTTCGGTTGCCCTATTCTTAGGTATAAAATTAGAATTAATTGGAGGCAATGATTCTATCTCATGGATGCGCCAAGGTTCAGCACCATTTGCGATAAATCCATCACTTAAAATCATAACGGGTACTGTATATTCCAATGCAATCTTAACTGCATTATAGGCCATTTCATAGCAATCAGAATGAGTTGCAGGGGCAATTACAACAAGCGGACACTCTCCGTTTCTTCCGTATAATGCCTGCATTAAATCTGCTTGTTCGGTTTTAGTAGGCAATCCGGTTGAAGGTCCTCCTCGTTGAACATTACAAATTACCAAAGGTAATTCTAGCATGGTAGCCAATCCGATGGCTTCCATTTTCAATGCGATTCCAGGCCCTGAACTTGAAGTAATACCAATTGAGCCGCCGTAAGAGGCACCAATGGCTGCGCAAACACCCGCTATTTCATCTTCTGCTTGAAAAGTATATACATCAAATCCTTTGTGTTTTGATAATTCATGCAAAATATCTGAAGCCGGAGTAATGGGGTAGGTTCCTAAAAATAGCGGTAAATCTGAATTGATAGAGGCTGCTAAAAATCCTAAAGACATGGCCTGATTGCCATTGATACTTCTATAAATACCAGACGATGTTTGAGCTTTAGCAATTTCATATTGATAGGTAAATGATTCGGTAGTTTCTCCAAAATGATAACCTGCTTTAAGCGCCTTGATATTGGCCTGAGCAATTAATGCTTCTTTTTTAAATCGACTCTCAATAAAGGCAATTGTATTATCCATTGAGCGGTGGTAAAGCCAATAAACCAAACCAAGCACAAACATATTTTTGCAACGCTCAGATTCTTTGTTGCCTAAATTAAATTCTGCTACAGCTAATTTGGTTAGCTTCGTAACATCAATTTTATGGAGCTGAAAACTATTTAAACTATCATTTTCCAATGGATTTTGATCTTCAGGAATATTGGCTAGTCTTAAATTTTTATTATCAAATCCATTGATATTGGCTATGATAATACCATTTGGCTTTAATAACTTCAAATTTGTTTTTAAAGCAGCGGCATTCAATGCAACTAAAACATCGTATTCATCTCCAGGGGTAAAAATATGTTGGTCGCCAAAATGTAGTTGAAAACCAGAAACACCTGGCACTGTTCCTATTGGAGCGCGTATTTCTGCAGGAAAATCGGGAAATGTTGCAATATCATTTCCAAAAAGCGCTGTGTTTTCTGCAAATTGATTACCTGTTAATTGTATACCATCTCCACTGTCACCGGCAAATTTAATGACGACGTCTCTTAATTTTTTATTAGAATTATTCACTATAAAATATCGGCTGCAAAAGTAACATTAAAAATGACGTTTAAATATGGATAATTCCTATTGACTGATAAGGATCAGAATTTCGTCAAATTTTATTAAAAAACACAATTTATTTACTTTAACTTTGTTAATTGTATTAAATCGTAATAATGCCTGTTCAATTTGAATCGTTAAAACAAAAGTTAGATGAGTTTATTCGAAAATTTTATCTGAACAGATTACTGCAAGGATTTTTATTAACCTTGGGTGGTTTGATAGCCTTCTTTACAGTGGCTGCTGTAATAGAGTATTTCGGACATCTTAGCAGCATTGCACGTGCATTTTTATTCTATGGGTATTTGATATTTGCATTGTTTGTTATCGGCAATTACATCGCAATTCCGCTTTTAAAATGGTTTCACGTAGGCAAAACAATCAGTTATGAAAGGGCCTCAACACTTATTGGAAATCATTTTCCCGAAATTAAGGATAAATTATTAAATACACTGCAGTTGCAGGAACAATCAAACCATTCTGAAAATGAATTATTACTTGCGAGTATTGAGCAAAGAATAAAAAACCTTCATCCTTTCCAATTCAGTTCGGCCGTTGACATTAAATCATCTGTTCAGAAATATAGTAGATATGCTTTAGTTCCGATGTTTTTATTAGGTGTAATTTTATTGTTTCAAAGCAATGTTATCACTAAATCTACAGAAAGAATATTAGGCTATAACAAACAATTTGCAATAGAAGCGCCATTCACTTTTGAACTTATCAATAAGGATTTAAATGTTTTTAGAAATTCTGATTTGGTTATCAAGCTCAAAACAAGTGGTAAAAATTTACCTGCTACAGTTTTTATTAGTCTCGATAATCATTTGATAAAAATGGAGACAGAAGGAAAGAATGAGTTCACCTATCAGTTGCAAAATTTAACATCTAATCATGCTTTCTTTTTTACCGATGGTGAGTACAATTCAGATGAATATATTCTGAATGTTTTACCTAACCCAGCACTATTAAATTTTAAAGTAAATTTAAACTATCCAAAATACACGGGTAAGAAATCAGAAACAGTTAATAATATTGGCGATTTGAAAGTGCCTCAAGGAACTTCTATCGAATGGGTATTCAATACAAAAGATGCAGAAAAAATGGATTTTATTATGAATCAAATTAAGATTCAACCTGAAGAAAAGGATCACATTTTTACTGTTAAACAAATTGTTAAGAGCAATACAAGTTATTATTTGCAGCTATCGAATCAGTACATTACTTCTAAGGATACCATTCGTTATACTATCCAATCTATTGAAGATAGATATCCAGGCATCATTGCAGAGCAAAAGCAAGATTCTATTAATCCATTTATTTATTATTTCTATGGTAAGGCCGATGATGATTATGGTTTAAGTAAGTTGCATTTTATTTATAAAAATACCACTACCAATGAGGCAGCAAAATATTTTCCTGTTCAGATTGGCTCCTCAACAGATGAGATATTTTATTACATGGTTGATTTAAGTACTTTGATAAAGAATGATGGCGATGTTTTGGAATATTATTTTGAGGTATGGGATAATGATGGTGTCAATGGCAAAAAATCGTCAAGGTCGATGGTGTTTAAAACAGTATCTCCAAGCAAAGAGCAATTGAAAGCTGAAGCCGAAAGTAGCAGCAATTCTATTAAGCAAAAAATGAAAGAAGCCATGCAGGAAAGCATTAGTCTGCAAAAAAGAACTCAAGATTTGAATAAGGATTTAATGGAGAATAACACATTGGATTGGCGCCAACAGGAAAAGATAAAAGAATATATTAAGGATCAGAAAAAATTAGAGGCTAAACTTGAACAGTTAAAAAGTGAGAACAAAACTAAAAATGAAAAGGAAAATCAACTGAATCCAAAGGAAGAGGAATTGCTCAACAAGCAAAAGGAACTCGATAAATTATTTAATGACTTAATGACTCCAGAGATGAAGGAAATGCTCAAAAAATTGGAGGAAATTTTGAAGCAACAAAACAAAGAGGGGTTGCAAGAACAGATGGAGAAAATGAAGATGAATAACGAGGATATGCAAAAGCAGTTGGATAGAACGCTTGAACAATTCAAAGAACTTGAGTTAGAAAAAAAGATGGATGAGCAGGTTAAAGAATTAAATGATTTGTCACAAAAGCAAGAGGAGTTATCTGAAAAAACGAAAAATAAATCCGAAAACCAAGAAACCTTAAAAAAAGAACAAGAAGAGATTGACAAAAAATTTGAAGAAGTAAAAAAGGAAATTGAAAATATTGAAAAAAAGAATGAGGAATTAGAGTCTCCTATGAAACTAGAAGACACCCAAAAAGAACAAGAAGAGATTGACAAAAGTATTGAAGAGAGCAAACAAGGACTAGATAAAAAGCAAAACAAAAAGGCTTCTGAAAGTCAGAAAAATGCAGCGGCTAAAATGAAGGACCTTGCCGAAAAAATAAAGAAAAACAAAGAGGAACAAGAAGAGGAAAAACAAGCAGAAGATTATTATACTTTGAGACAAATATTGGAGAATTTAATTGAATTGAGTTACCAGCAAGAGGGACTAATGGCAGATATGAAAGAAACCAGAAGTTATAATCCAAAATTTGTTGAACTTAGTGCAAAACAAAGAAAATTGAAAGGGGATGCTCAAATGGTAGAAGATTCATTATTGGCCCTAAGCAAAAGACAAATTCAAATAAAAAGTTTTGTTAACAAGGAAATTTCCAACATTAATAATAATATGGACAAGGCCATAACAAGCTTTAGTAAAATAGAAATTAACAGTGGACTGGTTCAACAACAATATGTGATGACAGGTTTAAATAATTTATCTGTAATGCTAAGTGAATCGCTTAAGAAAATGCAAGAGCAAATGAACGAGCAAAAGGATAAAAAGCCTGGAGAAGGACAATGCAATAACCCGGGAGGTAAAAAGCCAAAACCCGGAAATGGTAAAACCGGCAATGGTAAACCTAAGATGGGTGGTGACGGTTTAAAAAAGATGCAAGAAGGCATTGCTAAACAATTGCAGGAAATGAAAAATGGAAAGGAGCAAGGTAAGAATCCAACTAGTGAACAGTATGCGCGAATTGCAGCCCAGCAAGAGGCTTTAAGAAGAGAAATAGACCGCTTACAAAAAATGTTAAAGGAAGAGGGAAAAGAAGGTGCTTTGGGTGATTTGGATAAAACAAAAGAATTGATGGAAAAACAGGAAAAAGATTTGGTGAATAAACAAATTACCTCTGAAACCATGAAACGTTCGCAAGAAATAGAAACCCGTATGCTAGAGCATGAAAAATCTGAACTCGAGCAAAATCAGGATAATCAGCGCGAGGCTGAGCAGGTTAAAAATAATACAACATCTATTCCTCCAGCAATAAAAGCTTATTTAGAACAAAAGGCAAAGGAGATGGAATTGATGAGAAGTTTGCCAGCAGAACTTTCTCCATATTATAAAGATAGGGTAAGAGATTATTTTAAAAAGGTTGGCAACCTATAATTTACATTTAGTTTTATTTTTATGAATATTTTATGTATTGAAACGTCTGCAGGACTTTGTTCAGTTGCACTAGTAAAAGGCGATGAGATATTTTATGAAGAGGATTTAAACATTATGTCACATGCCGAAGTTTTAATGACTTTAATTCAACGATGCTTAATGCAAGCAAACATTGAAACGTTTAACTTAAATGCCATTGCCATAAGTGGTGGACCAGGTTCTTACACAGGATTGAGAATAGGTTGTAGCACAGCAAAAGGCATTTGTTATTCTCTTGGCATACCTTTAATAGCAATAAATACATTAAAAATTATTGCCAGTTCAGCTAAGAAAAAGTATTCCAATGAGACCTATTATTGGGCTATGACAGATGCACGAAGAATGGAAGTTTATCATGCTGTTTTTAATCAAAATCTTGAGCAGATTACACCATCTGTTAGTGGTGTTATTACAGAAACTGATTTTCGACCAAGCATGATAAATGAGAAAACAATATTGTGTGGAGATGGCGCCTCCAAGGCCGTTTCTGTTTTGAATCTTAAAGACGCGGAGGTTATAGCTAATGCGGAAAGTATATGCCAACTTGCAATAGAAGCCTATCTTCAAAATAATTTCGTAGATTTGGCATATTACGAACCCTTTTATTTGAAAAAAGCCAATATAACTGCTGCTAAATCCTAGACTATTTAGCTCACCATTGATTTATTCAAATATTCATTACAAATTTTCTTCCAAAAGTCGCTTCTGAACCTTTTATATTTGCATTATGAATTTCATTGAGTATTCTGATTTATCAAAGCATAAGATAATTGACGTAAGAGTGCCAGATATTTTTGAACGCGGTTATATTCCGAGTGCCATTAATATTGGATTAAATGGTCCGTTTGAAGAGCGTTTTCAGCAAATTAATACCAACAAGGAAGAAACGCTAATCATCGTTTCTGATAAAAATTCTGAAGCAAAAGAGAGAATTGAAAAAATGGGATATCAAAACTTGTTATTTTTAGAAGAGGGATTTGAAAGCTATAAAAACAAGAACCTTCCAATAGATTTGGTTATTAGCATTACTCCTGAGGAATTTGAACTCGACTTAAACTTTAGAGAAGAAGTTGTAATTGATGTAAGAACTCCAGAAAAATTTGCAGAAGGCCACGTGATAGATGCCATTAATATTCCAGTAAGTGAATTAGAACAAAATTTAGATAAAATTGATAAATCAAAAACTGTATACCTATACTGCGGTGGTGGTTATAGCAGTATGATAGCGAGTAGTATATTGCAAAGTAATGGGTGTCGACTTGTAAAAAATGTGTATGGCGGTATTAAGAAAATTAGTGAAACTAGAGTGCCTATTAAAAAATAATTGATTCGTCCATCACTCATATCTGTTTTAAAATTTAGCATTGTATGGTGCATTTTTAATTGGTGGATAGGTGGGTTTAATCATTTAAATGAGAGGCCAAGAGGTGTTCACCAAGGTGCACAATGTGACAGAGCATCTCTTGCATTTAATTACTATGCAGATGGCCTTCAATTTTTGTATCCAGAGGTTCATGAAAATAGATGTAATGATGGTGTAGTATCTTGCGAATTACCACTTTCAAATTATTTAAGTGCATTGCTTTACAAAGCTTTTGGATTTAATGAAAAATATTTTCGCTTGCTCACTTTCCTATTTGTTTCCATTGGTATGTTTGCATTTTGGCTGATGCTAAAATTGTATTTTAAAACTATTACAGCTTACTTATTATTATTCCTATTAAATGGGTCTCCAATTCTTCTCTTTTACTCATCTAATTTTATTCCTGATGCCAGTTCTCTAGGTCTTGTGCTTGTGTCATGGTTTTTGTTTTTTAAACTGTTTATAAAGCATCCTTATCAGCCCAATTATCAAAAGAGAATATATTATGTCTTATTTGTATTTGCCCTTAGTTTCGCTATTGCCAGTAAAACTACGAGTTTGATTCAATGGATCAGCATGACATTATTGTGTTTACTGTCTTATATAAAATTTCTTAAAATTGAATTGGTGAATAAAAAAAGGATGCTATTAAGCCTTTTTTTTCCACTCATAATTCCTGTGGCTTGGCAATTGTGGGCCAGACACTTGGGCAAATTGCACAACAGTGAGTTTTTTATGATGCACATACCTGTAATGAATACTTGGCAAGAATACCAAACAGCATGGCATGTTTATATTGCTAATTGGCCTGCAGAAACATTTAGTGCCCCATTGCAATATTTTATTTTATTCTTCTTAATACTGCCTTTCTTTCTTAAAAAATATACTGATAATCATTTGTGGTATTTAACCATGCTTAATACCATAGGAAGTTTTTTATTTATGGCTATCATGATTCAACAGTTCATGTACCATGATTATTATATTTTGTGCTTATTACCTTGTTTTTTGTTAAACTGGATTGCAATTGGCAATGCCATTCAAAAAATAAAGTCGCCTTATTGGTGGGTTAAAATTGGCTTATTTATAATGCTTTTAATGGCAGTAAAAATTCAATTATTGTATGGTAAGTTAAATTTGGAGGCTAGATACACTCCTGGTAACTATTGGGAACAATCGCAGCAAGTAACAAAGGATTATTCGGAATTTAAAATCCTCATCAATAAAAGGGGCATAGGCAGAAAGAATTGCGTTCTTGTGGGGTACGATGGGGCTCCCAACAATGTTCTTTATCTTTTAGATTTAAGTGGTAGAAGAATCAATAAAGATTTTAATGATGAACAAATTCTAGAGGCTGTGAATGAGATAAATCCTCAATATTTAATAAGCAACGATTCTAATTTTACAGCCAGAATAAATCCTTATTTTAAAAAATTGGATTTACTTGAAAAGCACGAATATCTTGAACTTTATAGAGTAGAATATTAAGTAAACTTAGGATCAGTTTCCATTATATGACCACAATTTTTGCAGGTTCGCAAATCTTCGTTGCTGTAGAAATCTTTGAATCTTGGCAAGAAATCTTTTTCAATATCCTGTAATTCAAAATAGGTTGAATGAAGCGGATGATTGCATTGTTCACAGAACCATAGTAAACCATCCGTAAAACCTTTACCAGCTCTTACTCTTTCTACCACTAATCCTAAAGAACCGGCTTGTCTAGCTGGAGAGTGTGGCACCTTTGCTGGCAACATAAACATATCACCTGCTTTTAAAGGTGTATCCACAGCTTTGCCATCTACCTGAATTCGCACATTTATTTCTCCTTCCAATTGGTAAAAAAACTCTTCGGTTTCGTTATAGTGATAATCTTTGCGGGCATTTGGCCCAGCAACAATCATTACAATAAAATCACCCGCACCAACTGTTAAATTCTTATTGCCAACAGGTGGTTTTAATAAATGTCTATTTTCTTCTATCCATTTTGGAAGATTGAAAGGCGGATTTATGTGGCTCATGTTTCAAACTTATGAAATTTTTTTTATTCAATCTTCATTTTTTGCTATAACATTGTCTTTACCTTTTAAAGTACATTTAAATAGAACTCCTTTATATTCATAATTCATATAGCCGGGAATACTGCCATGCGCCTGTGTGGGCACAGAAGTACTTCTGCTAAACCTCATAGTAATAGGACCATTCTTCATTTTTTGAAGTACTGTTGTGGGAATATATATTTTGTTCGTTTTATGTTCAGTAATTATAAAGTCTGAACTAAAAGCCATTGCTGTGTCTTTGTATTCGCATATTAATTGTTCCGTTGAACCTAGTTTACCTCCTTCATAATTGAGTTCTAAAACTTCATTTCTATCAATATAGCTTGGCACATTATACACCTTAAATGCTTCGCAATTCAATTCATTTTGATATAATTTTCCGTCACCATCCTTAAAAATAAAGTGTTTAATATTTGGTGTAAAATCTTGTAAGATATGATAGTAAGCACCTGCATTATTTTGAGTTAGTTCTAAAATCTCATTTTCCATTTTGATGTAGCTACCAACACTGTCGTTTAAAATTAATGTGGTGCCCTTTGAACCGCCAAATCTGAAAAAAACAGTTGCAGATAATCTATTGTTTTCCTCATCTGCAGTGAGGTTGTAGGTTTGACAAATTTCGGATTGCTTGACAAACTTGGATTGGCTGATATCGGTACTTGGGCATGCAGATAATAACACAAGTAAACAGATAGCAACTGTAAATTTAATAGATTGCATATTTCAAAAATAGTGTTAAAAATAGAAATGCAATATCACTCAAATGGAGTATTTATTTGCGAAATATATTCTATTTTATTCTTGGGTATAGTTTTTAAATTTATGGCAGTAAGCGGCCGTACATTCTAGGGAAAGGAATACTTTCGCGCACGTGTTTTAATTTGCATAGCCAGGTTACTAAACGTTCCAAACCTAAACCAAATCCTGCATGCGGAACACTTCCATACTTGCGCAAATCTAGGTACCATTCGAAATCGGCCATTGGTAAATCGTGCTCAATAATTTTCTCTCTTAATTTCTTCTCATCGGTTTCACGTTCGCCACCACCAACAATTTCACCATAACCTTCTGGTGCCAATACATCTACACCTCTTGCAAACCTTGTGTTATCAGGATTGCGTTTCAAATAAAATGCCTTCACTTCATGCGGCCAGTCGTATACCATAACAGGCACATCAAATAGGCGTGTGATAACAGTTTCATCACTACCGCCTAAATCATTGCCATATCTGAAATTTTTAGCACTTTCTATCCATTGAGGAATATTGCGCTGCGATTCTTCGAGATCTTTTAATTCATTTTTAAGAGCAGCAATTTTTGTTTGGTTGAAATTGATTTCACCTTTTTTCATCCCCGGCACTGCAATTTTCACTTCTCTATCTGCAATTTCGGCAATGGTGGTAGCAATTTTCGCTTCTACATCTGCCAATTCATTTTCCAAACTTTTAATACTGTTCTGTCCATTTACATCTTTCTCACCTTTAATAATTGCAACGGCATCATCATACGTTAATCGAGGAAATTTTTTAAGACTGGTTTCAAGAACACTGGTATCACGATCAATTAATTTTAATTCTGCTTGGCATTTATCCAGTACTTCTTTTATTACGAATTGCAGAAATCCTTCGATTAAATCCATATTTTGGTGAATATCGTAGAAAGCCATTTCTGGTTCTATCATCCAAAACTCAGATAAGTGTCTACGTGTTTTACTTTTTTCGGCTCTGAATGTTGGTCCGAAAGTATATATTTTACCAAAGGCCATGGCCATAGCTTCACCGTATAGTTGTCCGCTTTGGCTCAAGTAGGCAGGGTCGCCATAAAAATCTGTTTCAAATAAGTTAGAGGTTCCCTCGCAAGCATTCCCTGTAAAAATAGGTGCATCCATTTGCACAAATCCTTCTTTTTGAAAAAAGTTATGAATACTATAAATAATGGTGTTTCTAATTCTAAGAATAGCCCATTGTCTTTGGCTGCGCAACCACAAATGGCGTTGGTCCATTAAAAACTCAATACCGTGTTCTTTTTTGGCAATTGGAAATTCTTCTGCAATATGAATTGTTTTTAAAGCAGTTACCTGAATTTCGAAACCTCCAATCTGACGCTCGTCTTTTACCACATTACCAGTAATTTCTACAGCACTTTCGAGGCTTAATTTGCCTGCCTGGTCGAATTCATCTGCAATTATTTTGCTCTCGTCTGCCACACACTGACAAAGTCCACTTCCATCGCGAAGATTTATAAAAACCAAGCCTTTACTATCTCTTCTATTGGCTACCCATCCTTTCAGAGTAACTTCTTTTCCTTCATATTCCGCTAATTGCTTTATGTAAACCATTCTTATTTATTAAAATTGTTTGTAATTTAAACCACAAAATTAGTTTACTTTGCACATATAATTACTGATTAACGGACTAAAATTTCTATTTTTATGTTAAAACAAACACTTAGTCAAAAGCTACTGCAAAAACTATCGCCTCAGCAAATACAGTTTATAAAACTTTTGCAGATGACGACCGCAGATTTTGAAGAACGTGTGGATCAGGAATTATTGGACAATCCTGCTCTTGAAAAAGGGGAGGATGAAAACGAGAGTCCCTTGCCAGTAACAAGCGATAGCAAGCGCGATGAATTCAGCAACGAAGATTCATTAAACGATGATTTTAACAGTACGGATTCCTATGAAAGTGATGAGTTTAATGTAACCGAATTTTTAACTGGCGATGATCAAGGGGCTAGTTTTCGTATGACGGATGATTATGGTGACGAGGAGCAAAAAGAAATCCCTATTGCTTATCAACAGAGTTTTTACGATCTCTTGGTGGAGCAAACCCAGGCTAATTTTGAGGAGGGTGAGGATTTACAGCTTGCTCTACACATTGTCGGCAATATAGAGGAAGATGGTTATTTGAGAAGAGATTTGGCAGCTATCGTCAACGATTTGGCCTTTACAGAAAACATAAACACGACGGAAGATTATTTGGAAAGAATACTTACCAAAATACAAAACTTCGATCCTCCGGGAATAGGTGCCCGCGATTTGCAGGAATGCTTATTACTACAATTGTATAAGAAAGATTACGGTGGAAACAAGGCGCTTGATTTGGCAGAAAAAATAATAGCCGAACACATGGAGGCTTTTGTGAAAAAGCATTATGATAAAATAAAGCATACCTTAAAAATTAACGATGATGAATTGAAATTGGCTTTAGCAGAGATTACCAAATTGAATCCCAAGCCAGGTCAATCACAATCCAACAGCAAATCGCAATACATTATACCCGACTTTACGGTATTAAATGACGAGGGGCAATTGAATGTGATTTTAAATTCGAGAAATGCACCTGAATTAAAGTTAAGCCACTCTTACAGCGAAACCTTGCAGGCGTATGAAAAAGATGCTGGTAAGGATAAGAATTTAAAAGATACTGTTCAATACATTAAACAAAAATTGGATGGCGCTAAATGGTTTATTGACAGTGTAAAACAAAGGCAGCAAACCTTGCAACTTACCATGCGTGCCATTGTAGCAGCGCAAAGAGATTTTTTTCTGGATGGAGATGAAACATCTTTGAAACCAATGATTTTGAAAGATATTGCCGATAAGATAGGCATGGATATTTCTACTATCTCTAGGGTAGCCAATAGCAAATATGTTCAAACGGATTTTGGTATTTTTCCATTAAAGTATTTTTTTAGCGAAGGTATTACCAACGATAGTGGAGAAGAAGTAAGTAACAAGGAAGTAAAGAAAATCTTAAGCGATGCCATAGGCAATGAAAGCAAGAAAAAACCATTAACTGACGAGGCTTTGATGGAGTTGCTAAAAGAAAAAGGTTATCTAATTGCCCGCAGAACAGTGGCCAAATATAGAGAGCAATTGAATATTCCTGTAGCCCGTTTAAGAAAAGAATTATAGGACAGTTTTTACAAAATCATTGAAAGCCTTGGCGTGTTTATATTTTTCAATAATATATTTTAGCACATCTTTTTCTACAATAATATCCGGATCGGCCACATGTTGCAAATAAAATTGCTTGTTAAAAATAACAGGTTGATTGGCCGCTGCAGCTTTTAAATCGGGTGGCAACAATTTTGCTTTTTCGCCTTTTACCTCGCCATAAGTGGCTTTAAAATTTTTCTCATTGATAATGGCCGTAAACTTCTTATCGTTGCGGGCAATCAAATGTCTTATTTTATAAATTTGTTCCTTATCGGGCATGTATAGTCCTGTATATACACCCACATGTTCGGGCCCCAGTTCAAAGTATAAACCCACATTTACCATGTCTTTTTTACCACCTTTGCTAACTGCTGCACTCATTTGCAATTTATAGGGTGATTTGTCTTTACTAAAGCGGATGTCTTTATTAATTCTGAAAATAAAATCAGAAGGGCGTGCATCCATTATTTCCTCAGTTTTTTTCAATTCTTTCACCACCTTTTCTACAAAATTCTCAAAAGGCTCTTTCACGGATTTTTTATAGCGGTCGCGGTTTTTATCAAACCACTCTTTGTTATTATTAGGTGCCAATTCCATAAAGAACTTTAAATAATCGGGTGTAAAATGAATGGGCATAGCGGGTTTATTTAATAGTAATTAGGCGTTATCCTGAACCACAATTATACAATAAAAATACGAGTAAAATCAATACAAGAAATGTCTTATTTTTGTTAAGATATTATCCATTTAATACCCAAAGAAAAAACATGTCTTCCTATTTGAAATCCTTTGTGCTTTTCTTACTATTAATTTTCAAACTTACGGCTGTATTTGCGGAGAGCTGTGTTGTTTATGCACCTTTAACTATTAAAGTTAAGTTGAACAAGGCATATAGCAGCCTGTGGGATAGTTTAATCATTAGTAGCAAGGATACTTGCATTCGCATCAAAAGAAATATGAACGGTCATAATCTGGTGAATGTGCCCGATGGTGATTATACCATTCAATTAAAATCTGTTTTGAATGGCAGCATTAAAAAACAAATCATTAAAAAGAATACTACTGTGGTTGAATTAAATGCAGAAAGGTATTATAAAGCATATACCGACACTGCTTCTATTATATATAAAATGAAGGATGGCGATACCAGCATTGTATATTATATCGCAGGGGTGAGTTGGGCACCGCCAGAAGATTATTTTATGGTGGTAAAGCAAGATGATAAATACATTATTGTGAGCAAAACTGAGTTGAATGAGTGGCGCTCCATACAAGTATTTAATTACGAGTTTAAGGATTTTATGGAATTGGGCAAATACACGGCACCTAAAAAAAAAGGCAGTACCCAAGGCTTAGGAGTTTATTATTGGCAATTGGGCCACACAGTACTCAAACAACCCTGTGGCATGTGTTTGTTTGGTTTTATGTTGAGAAAAAGATTGGTAAAGGGGCCATAATTAAATTGTATTTTATTTTTCCATTTTACCATCAAATTTATTACTTTGTTAACCTATAAAAAATGAAAGAAACATTAATCAATCAAATCAATTTTGAGAACTGGGCGAATACCGAATTGTTGGCTGCCATGCGTCAAGCAAATCCTTTAGATGAAAGAGCGTTATACCTTTTTTCGCACCTGCTTTCTTCGGGCAGTATGTGGATGAGCCGCGTAAAATACGAAACCCCCACTTGCGCCTTATTCCAAGAGCGCACGATAGCAGCGTGTGAACAATTAAACAAAGAGAACACCAAACTGTGGTTGGCTTATTTGCAGACCTCTACCGATCAAGACCTAAAACGTTCAATAGAATTTGTACTGCCTTTCGATGGTAGCAAGCGCCTATTAAGTGTTGTCGATGCAGTGTTTCATATTGTTCACCATTCATCTTATCACCGTGGGCAAATAATAAGCAAGCTAAAAGGCAGTATGGAACCATTGCCATTGGTAACTTATATAAAATATGCAGGACAGGTGGTGGGTTAGATATAAATAGGTACTTTGCTGGTAATCTAAATGCAATTTTCTTAAGGGTTCAGCACTAAAAAAATAATTACAAATTACAATAACAATATGAAAAAAGTAACAGGCATTGGCGGTATTTTCTTTAAATGCAAAGACCCCAAAAAAATGAACGAATGGTACAAAACCCATCTTGGATTAGATACTAACGATTGGGGTGCCACATTTGAATGGCGCGAAGAATCCGACCCAACTAAGAAAGGTGCTACACAATGGAGCGCTTTTGCCGAAAGTACAAAATACTTCGAACCCTCTGCAAAAGACTTTATGATTAATTACCGTGTAGATAATTTGGAAGCATTGGTAGAAGAATTAAAAAAAGAAGGTGTAACCATTGTAGATACTATAGAGCCTTCCGATTACGGCAAGTTTGTTCATATTATAGATATGGAAGGAAACAAAATTCAGCTTTGGGAACCCAGCGATAGTGAGTAGTTTGAAATTATTACTTCAAATAGAATCTCATTTCTGAAACAAACAAATTTAAAAAAATGATAAAGAAGTGGGAATGTTAAAGAAAATGAAATAGAAAAGCACTGATTCTTAAAAAAATATGAATAAAATAGAGATAGCCGTAGATAATAATAGGTTGGATTTAGACTTTATTAACGGGTTTATTTCAAATTCATATTGGGCAAAAGGCAGAACAAAAGAGACAATGCAAACCTGCATAAACAATTCATTAAATTTTGGAGTTTATTTCCAAAATATGCAAATTGGTTATGCCCGCGTAGTTACCGACTATGCGCTATTTGCGTATATATTAGATTTGTTTATTACTGAAAGTTATAGAGGCAAGGGTTACTCAAAACAATTAATGAATTATATTTTGAACCATAATAAACTCAAAGACATTAGGGTATGGAGACTTGCCACTACAGATGCGCATTATCTTTATCAAAAATTTGGATTTAATGTGGTTGCAAAGCCAGATAATTTAATGGAGCTAATAAGAGGATAAGGAGTCTAGATAATGGGAATAAACAAGGTAGGTTGGGAGACCTTTCGGTATAATTTTCTTTAACCTTATTTAACACCAAACCCTATTTGAGTTATTTTATTACTTTGAAACCCTATTAATACCATTAAGCCTTTGGCCTTTGGGTCTGTCATGCACATTAAAGTGCCCATGCAGGTTAGACCTTTTATCTTGGTGTTTTTGCTGATATCTTCGCCTTTCATGCTCTCGTTAATTGCAAAACCATCCACCAATAGTACCCCTTTGAATTTGCCGCTGGCTACTTTTTTATCACCATCCCAATTATAATTTACGGTAATGGCTGAAAAAGTTTTGCCATCTTCATTGGCTTCAAATGCAATGCCCAAGTCATCGTAAATATATCTACGATCTAAGCCACCAATAGAGGTAACTTTGGTAGGGGTTCCAAGCAAAGATTTTAAGCTCTCTATGGTGCTCCCTTTTTTAATGATAAGTGAACCTACGGTTATTGTTTGATCAATAGAATTAATGCGGATGGTATCTGCGTTTCCAGCTTTAATTAAAGTAAAAACAAACATTAGAAGAGCGATGGCAAATATTTTTTTCATATTGTATTTGGGCAAAAATACTAAGTTTCAAGCAATAATTTTTCTTTTGACATTTAAGAAATTTGTACTGTCGATAGGTGGGTTACTCAGCAATTTTGTGAACATTGTAGCATAACGCATTTTTGAATAAGTGGTTTTGAACCCCACCTAAATATACCATTGAAACGGTACAGTATCAAAGTTCATTTATCGGCAATTAGAGGTAAAAAGTCCATTTATCAATGGTCTCTTTTTATTTCGGTTTTTGCGCTTTGCTTTTTAAAATATCGTCTATTTTTATTTATTTTTTATTGGTCCAACGTTCTAAATGTCCAAGCATAAATGATCGTGAAAAAAGCCAAGCAAAAATTTTATTATGTCCACCTTGAACCATTTCTTTTCTTGATAATTCGGAAAATTCTTTCAGTGTTACATTGCCACTTTTAAATGTGCCATTGGCGTAACAATAACTACAATATTTAAGGCTTTTAGTTCCATCTTTTTCTGTTCCGCCACCTTGTTGATCTTTGTTTAAAGGTATTCCGCAACTTTGGCAATTTTTGTAAGTTTGTTGTGTCATATTTGTTTAATGTTATTTATTTGTCGTGCTAGTATTGTTTTGGGTTTCTTATTACAAGTGTAATTAAAAGCTAAAATTCGTTTTATTTCTATTGAATAATTGGGTTTTTATAAAGACCGGGTGCAAATATATTCAATGTTTGATGGTTTTTGGACAGTCTGACGTTACGGGGTTTGCGATGGAGGGGATTTTACCTTTGAGCTTGATGCGGAGCACAAAACTTTCGGCTATCACAAAACTGTCTGTGGAGCACGAACTGAAAGTCAGCGAAGCTAAACCCCGCCTATTGCAAATCTGCTGTTGCTGTGGTTCTTGTCAGTGCATCCATCCTTCTATTTTAAAATTCTTCTGAAATATCTTTCTTTCTTGTACACTAGTGGTTGGCTTGAACCATACTTCAAACCTTGCAGCATAAAATTTACCCCAATCGCCTTCATAAATTGTAAAGTTTCTTGTCGAACTAAATCTTGTTATGCTGTCAGATGAATTACTAATTGAAATTTTACTGTTTTTTTTTACATTGTCCGGTGAGAGGTCTTCCTCTTGAGTAATTTCAAATGCTTTTAAATAAATAGTTCCGCTTTCAATTTCCCCCGTCCAGAAGTCATACTCATACATTCCTGGTTGGTCTGAGTTATAAAGAACGAGGTCTGCCTGAACTTTATTGAGTTTTAGCATACTGTCAGATCTTGTATAACTGTCCATATTTACAGGGTTTTCAATTTGGATGCCAGTCGGTATTTTTAAGTCGTCAGCCCAATGGTCTCCGTCAATCATTGTCACCATTATAGAAACAACGCCTGTCACGAATAGAATGAATAAATTAATGAAGCCCTTCAAATACCGTCCTTTGTACAATTGATAACAGAATGAAATTAGAAGAACAACAATTGAAACATTAGCAAGAAAGTCTAATGGTTTTTTAAGAAAGCGGATATTCAGTTCGCTGTTCATTATCACAAGTCCAGCGATAAAAAGAAAAAACAACACTGGTCGCCACCATTTGTCAAAACAATATATGAATACCTTTTTTATCATTGTTTATTTGGGTGTTGCTTGCGTCGCCATAACATAGTACATAACTTATTTATAACCGTTATTTATAGCATTTATCTACCATTTTTTGGGTGGATGGACGCTATTTTGTGTCGATTTATTTTTAGTATTGTTTGTAAAGCAAAGTATTAAAGAGGAATAAAAAAAGCGTAAAACTGGGTTTTGCAAAGTGGACACTTGAAAAGGGTATTGATAAAAAAACGAAATTATGCGGTTGGCCACTGCGCCTGATAGTAGCGGCAGGGTAGCGAATAGCGGCATGGTGTATGCTTGGCGAGCAGGGCGACCGGCAGGAAGCCCCTGCAAGACAATAAGCAAACACATGCAGATAGATGCTAACCCATAGCGGATAGCAGGAAGAAGCCTCAACGGATAATCGGGTTTAAATCCCTAACCTCTCCTTCAGCAATCCATACCCACTGCGGCTTAAGGCTAGGGCATGGCCGTTTTTAAGTATGGCATTGTAACTTTCTTTATCGGTTTGCTCTAGCTTGGTAAGGTAGGCTAGGTTAATAATATAGGAGCGGTGTATGCGCACAAAATTTTTGGGGTCTAAGGATTTTTCGTACCAAGCCATGGTTTTCTTTTTTACATGGCAGGCTTGCTCGGTGTAAATTTTCACATAATCATCATAAGCCTCCATATACATAACCTCGTGCACAGGTACAATTTTAATTACACCATTTACTTTTACCACTATGCGGCTGCTTTCCTCAGGTTGCTTGGCATTTGTATTGTGCAGGGCTACTTGGGCCATGGCTTGGTTGGGGTTTTCTTTTTCCAGTAAGCATTTTTTTAAAGCTTGATCGAACCGCTCCTTGCTAAAGGGTTTTAAAAGATAATCTACTGCATTCGTCTCAAATGCCTTTAGGGCATACTCATCGAAAGCAGTAGTAAATATAACCTTTGGAGCATTTTCAAGCAGTTCAAGCATTTCGAAACCATTTAGCTTGGGCATTTGTATGTCTAAGAAAATTAAGTCAGGTTGATGGACTTGTATGGCTTTTACCCCTTCGAACCCATCGTTACATTGCTGCACAATTATGATATCTGGGTGGGTTAGTAAATACTCGGCTACTAGGCTGCGGGCAAGAGGCTCATCGTCTATTAATATTACTTTTATCATACAGTTTGTGGGATAAGTAGGGTGGTGATAAAAAGTGTATTATCTGTTCTGGTTTTCAATAAATCGGGGCGATTGTATATCAAGTATAATCTGCGTTGCAGCGAGCTTAAACCAAAACCAACGCCTTTTGGTCCGCTGCTATCTGTATCATAGGGGTTCATTACCTCTATAATTAAATCATTGTTTAATTCGTTGGCTTTAATGGTGATGGTTACTTCGCCAATGGTATCGTATAAACCAAATTTAATGGCATTTTCTACGATGGGCTGCAATAGCAGCGGAGGCAGTAACAAAGCGTTGCAATTTTCGGCAATTTCAAAGGTAGTTTTTAATCGATAACCGAAGCGCACTTTCTCAATATCTAAGTATAATTTAAGGTGATTGAGCTCCTCGCTTAAGGGCGTTAAGTTGGCATCATCTTTTCTTAAAGTACCTCTTAAAAAATCGGATAATTGTTGTATCATTTGCCGCGCTTCCTGTGGTTTGGAGCCAGCCAAGGCGCTAATAGAATTTAAACTATTAAATAAAAAATGGGGTTGCAATTGTTGCCTAAGGGTTGCTAATTCTGCATCTTTAGCCAATTGGATGGATTGGAAATGTCTTTCGTTTTCTTCCTTTTGGTTTTTTGCATTTTGCCATACCCACATCATTAATATACTACCACCAATTAAGAACAATGCAAGCGTAAAACGAAGCAGTAAAGTGGCATGAAAAAGTTCTAGAAAGGGGCCATCTTCCGAAAGGCAACAGGGTATCAAATATTTTACAATTACAAACCATTTTATGCCCAATATAAGGCACCAAAAAACCAAGTATTTGGAGCTGTTTTTACCGGGTTGATATATTCTTAAAATATTGGTAATAATTAAACAGATAAGAAATAATAAAAGATTGCTGATAAGACTATCAGTAGCAGCTGTAAATATTGAAAAACCATTGTATGTTAAAATTAAAAAGTGTAAGCCCATCCATATTAGCCATAGCAGGGTGTAGCCAGCAAAAAAGCTTTTTGAGGATGCGCTGTTTTGATTCATTTATGAGGTTTGTAATGTCGTTTTAAACTCTTCTATTATTTTGTCAATTTTTTGTCCCATTATGGTTTTTTGTTCATCGGAATAATCATCTTTTAATTCCGAAAATAGAACACTTCCATGGGTTAATGTATTGAGTTTAAAAAGATGTGTAATGCCTTGCAGTTTCCAGAGTACCTTGTTCTTATTGCAGTTCAGAAATTCATCTTCGTTTTGCTGCCCAATCGCTACTGCTTTTTGTTAAGCATTCTGTTTATTGTCGGCTTCAATAAGAACTGTTAATTCTTCAAATTGTTCGGCCATTTTATGATTGGCTACCTCAATTTTGAACAGTATTTTGGCAACAAATGATTGCATAATTCAATGATTAAAAACTTTTAATTTCAATACCTCCTAAAATAGTTGTTCCTTTTATTACTAGTACGTTATCGTCATTGCTAATGGTGGCTTGTTGCATTCGTTTATCATCAATACCTCCCAGTATAGCCACTATTTCCGAACGTATTTTCCAATTGGCAGGAATAATTAACTTAGTACCTCCAAAAATATTGGTAATGTCTAGCACAATTGTTCCGTTAAATTCTGCTTGGGTTAAATTAATTTCTGCACCGCTGAAAATGCATACTATTTCTCCACCTTTAAAATCTTTAGAGATTATATTCTTGCGAATACCACCAAATACTGCCACGGTATCAAAAAAATCTTCGTTATTGGTTTCGGATCCATTTACACTGCTGTTAGTAGTATGGTTATTCGTATCATTGGGACTGTTGCGGCTCCATTTCTTATCGCGACCAAAAATCATGTAAAGGCCGGCAGCGATGATAAAGACTGGCCAAAAGTATTCCGTAATGCTAATGTTATCTAGAAACTCATCGGCTAAAAACACACCACCAATTAATGATACAATGAGCCATCCAGGTTTACGAAACTGACTTTTGGCGCCAATATAAAGACCAATGGCAATCATAAACATGGGCCAACTAAAAAACCAATGTGGCAATACCACGCCCATTTGGCGACTTAAGAAAGTGGCGCCTACCAGTACCAGAATAAATCCGGCCAGTTGCTTTCCATTATCATTTCTCTTTATTGGTTCCTGATTGTTTAAATTATCCATATTACTATTTTATTTAATTGTGATTGAATGATGCAAACTAAGGTTGAATTTCAATAAGTTACAAATGTTATTAGGTGGTTTGAATTGAAAAGTAGGTAAATAAACAGAAATGGTAGGTGAGTGGATATAGTAAGCTAAAATTAAATAAAAAATAATGGATTAGATTACTATCTATATCTATGAATTAAACTAATCTTAACTTCAGGATAAGCAAACTAACAAATTGAATTATAAGTAATCAATAATTATTTTCTCTCTTCTAATATAGATTTGCTGCTACTGCATGGTTTTGTTTGGGCAAAAAAGTAGCACCTTAGCCGAAGGCGTTCTCATGAGCATAGCGAAAAAAAAACCCACCACGCATTGAAAATTTCAATTGGTCTTCTCGCACAGGCTCACACTTCATGGCCGACAAAAAGAAATTTTTATGCATGCGTGGACCCAGCTCGCAGATTCGTTTTCACAATTTCTTTTTTTCATTACTATTTAGTTAATCCTTATCAACTCATTATCCAACATTTGATTAAATCTATTTCTTATTCCTAACTTATATGATTAAATGTTTTAATTTATTTCTACCTTTTTTTATTCCGCTGCGCTTCATGAGAGAAGTTCATTATTGATATTTTAATTCCTTTTTATGGCATCAATGCTACTCCGTGGTGCCAAAAAAGGTAGCCAACTAAGCCGAAGGCGCTCTCACGAGCATA